>NZ_CAFK01000038.1 GCF_000239815.1 Bradyrhizobium sp. STM 3843
GGAGGGGAGCTCACTGAGTACGCGGCGACTGCGTCGCCCGATCAGAGCCGTCGTTAGGACACCACCATGGCCCAGCGTCACATCCAAGTCGCCGAAACCAGCCGCGTGGCGCTGCCGCGGCATACCAAGCTGAGGTATGACGAGACGCGGCAGGTGTGGGTGATCCTCGCGCCCGAACGCGTGCTCGCACCGGACGAGATCGCAGTCGAGGTGCTCCAGCTTTGCGACGGCGTGCGCGACGTCGCCGGAATCGTGGACGAACTCGCCGCCAAATATGCCGCCCCGCGCGACACCATCGCGACCGATGTGGTCGCCATGTTGCAGGACCTCGCCGACAAGGGATTTCTGACCGAGGTTCGGGAGAAGACCTCATGACCGAACTCACCGACACAAAGCCGCAGGCCGACGGCAATGACGGGTTGGCCGTCCTCGAGCGCCGTGGCTCGGTCGCCGAGACCTATGGCATTCCGCTTGCCGTGCTGGCCGAGCTGACCCATCGCTGCCCGCTGCAATGCCCCTATTGCTCCAATCCGCTGGAGCTCGACCGCGCCGGCCAGGAGCTCACCACCGCGGAATGGAAGAAGGTGCTGTCCGAGCTCGCCGAGATCGGCGTGCTGCAGGTGCATTTTTCCGGCGGCGAGCCCACCGCACGCAAGGACCTGGTCGAGCTGGTACAGCATGCCAATGATGTCGGGCTCTACACCAACCTGATCACATCGGCCGTGCTGTTGACGCGCGAGCGTCTCCAAGCCTTGGCGGATGCCGGGCTCTGCCACGTCCAGATCAGTTTCCAGGCCACCGAGGCCGAGCTTGCCGACCGCGTCGGCGGCCATCGCGGCGGTCACGCCAAGAAGCTCGAAGTGGCCCGCTGGACGCGTGAGCTCGATCTGCCGCTCACCGTGAATGCGGTGATGCACCGGCAGAACCTGCATCAGCTCCCGGAGATGATCCAGATGGCGGTCGATCTCGACGCCGACAGGCTCGAGGTTGCGAACGTGCAATATTACGGCTGGGCCTTGAAGAACCGCGCCAGCCTGATGCCGACCTACGCTCAGCTCGAGGAGACCGATCGCCTGGTCGCCGAGGCCCGCGAACGGCTCAAGGGCACCCTCACCATCGACTATGTGGTGCCGGACTACTACGCGCTGCGGCCGAAGAAGTGCATGGGCGGCTGGGGCCGGCAATTCTTCAACATCTCGCCATCCGGCAAGATCCTGCCCTGCCATGCCGCCGAGAGCATCACGGGCCTCGAATTCGAGTCGGTGCGCTCGAATCATTCGATCGCCTGGATCTGGCAGAACTCGGAAGCCTTCAACCGCTATCGCGGCACCGGCTGGATGAAGGAGCCGTGCAAATCCTGCGAATTCCGCGAGGTCGATTTCGGCGGCTGCCGCTGCCAGGCCTTTGCGCTGACCGGGGACGCCGGCAACACCGACCCGGCCTGCACTCTTTCGCCGCTGCATGAGCGCATCTTCAAGCAGGCGGAGGCCGACGCGGCGTCCGGCCAGGACCGCTTCCTGTATCGCAACTTCGCCGGCGGCAGCTGGGAAGGCGGTGCTCAGGACGGCGAGGCGGCCGAGCGCGACCACAATGCCTGACGCCGAAGCAGGCAAGCCTTCGGCGCGGCGCGCCGATCCATTCGCTCCACTGACTTCGGAATGGCTCGGCGTCTCCGGCGGCCACGAAATCTATGTCGAGAGCATCGGCCGCGACGGCGGCATTCCCGCGGTCTATCTGCACGGCGGCCCCGGCTCCGGCTGCCAGCCGGATCATCGGCGGCTGTTCGATCCCGAGCGCTTCCATGCCGTGCTGTTCGATCAGCGTGGCGCCGGGCGCAGCCGGCCGGCGCGCAGCCGTGAGAGCAACACCCTGCCCGACCTGATCGCCGACATGGAGCTGATCCGGGAAAAGTTCGGTTTTGCGCGCTGGATCGTGGTCGGCGGCTCCTGGGGCGCGACCCTGGCGCTGGCCTATGCGCAGGCGCATCCGACCCACGTTGCCGGCCTAGTGCTGCGCGCAACCTTTCTCGGCACCCGCGCCGAGGTCGAGACTGCATTCGACGACACGCTGGCGCGGTTCCATCCCGCGCTCCATCGCGACTTCCTCGACGTGCTTCCCGAGGCCGAGCGCGGTTCGCCCTGTGCTGCCTATTGGCGGCGTATCCTCGATCCGGATCCTGCGATCCACGGGCCGGCCGCGCGCGCCTGGCACGACACCGAGCGCGCGCTCTCGGAAGTGAGGCCGTCCCGCGTCGGGCTGGACAAGGCCGCGCTGCAAGCCGGCGGGCCGCTTCCGGCGACCCCGTTCATGGAGGCGCATTACTTCCACAACGATTGCTTCATGGCGCCGGAGCAATTGCTGCGCGAGGCCGGCCGGCTCGCCGGCATCCCCGGCATCATCGTGCAGGGGCGCTTCGACCTGCTCTGCCCGCCCGCCACCTCGGCCGCGCTCGCGCAAACCTGGCGCGAGGCCGAAATCCGTGTCGTCGAAGCCGCAGGTCACAATCTTTATGATCCCGGCATCCGCGATGCCGTGATGAAAGCGATCGCGGATATGGCGTCGCGCGCGACGGCGCCTTAAACACCTGCCTTCATCTCCTCATCCTGAGGAGCCATGCGCAGCATGGCGTCTCGAAGGATGAGGCCCCGATATAGCCGGGCCTCATGGTTCGAGACGCGCCTGAAGGCGCTCCTCACCATGAGGAGCGAACCGCCAAAGGAAACCTCCAAATGCCCATCGCCGGAAAAGGCATGCTGCTGACGTCGATGGACATCAACGCGTCGGACGAAGCCGATTTCAACCGCTGGTACGACCGCGAGCATCTGGAAGAGCGGGTCGCGATCGACGGCTTCATCGAGGCGCGCCGCTATGTCGCCGAGCAGGCCAGCCCGAAATATCTCTGCCTCTATTCGACGGAGACGATCGAGGTTCTCGACAGCGCAGCCTATCGCGCACGGCTCGGCGCCCCGACCGAATGGTCGAAGGCGACGATGGCGCAATTCAAGAACATGATCCGATCCGTGGCGCGGATCACGATCTCCAAAGGCACCGGCCGCGGCGCTGTGCTCGGCGTGATCCGGCTGCGCCCGAAGGCAGGACAGGACGAGGCTTTGCGACGCGCCTTGCAGGTCGAGCTCGATCCGGCCGATCTCGACGGCATCATCTCGATGCACCTCTTGGAAGGCGACGCTGCGCTTTCCGGACCGACAGCCGAACTGCCCATCACCGCACGCGGCGTCGACTGGTTCGTCCTGATCGACGGCACCGAGAGCCATGCCATCGCCACGCTGATGACGACGCGCTTTGCCGCCATCGACGGACCATTGGCGACCCAGATTTCGGTCGGGATTTACCGCCTGATGTGGGACTTGAGCCGCGCCGACATCACGCAAAGCTGATTTCGCGTTGTGATGGATCAATGACGTCAAGCCGATAGCAGCGCAGTGTTCGCTGCGGTGCGGCATATCGTGCAGAGAGACGTGGCGGCAGAGCGGCACAAGTGCGGCGCAGCACGAGCGCCGCAGCATGCCTGTTTGCGCAAATTTGCCTTTGTGCCCGCCTTGGAATGGCTCTAGTCTAATAGGACAATCATATTGAGCCATTTCAAAAACAGAAGGGCGGCAGCGAGAGCATGACGACCGGAAAAGCAGGTCACGGCCTGCGATCCGTCTGAGCTCAACAGCTAGTCACCCTCAGGTCAGGAAGGCCGCGCGCTCGTGGTTCATCGCGCGGACAGGGTAGGAATGAAACCGACTGATATTTCGGCCCCCGACTACTTTCACAAAGTGGTCGATTGCCAATGGGCCTGTCCCGCACACACCCCCGTCCCGGAATATATCCGACTGATCGCCGAGGGTCGCTACAGCGATGCCTACATGATCAATTGGAAATCGAATGTGTTTCCGGGCATTCTCGGGCGCACCTGCGACCGTCCATGCGAGCCGGCGTGCCGGCGCGGCCGCGTCGAGGACAGTCCGGTGGCGATCTGCCGCTTGAAGCGCGTCGCCGCCGACTTCAAGGACGACGTGAAGCAGCGCATGCCGCGACCCGTGCCGAAAAACGGCAAGCGCATCGCGCTGGTCGGTGGCGGGCCCGCCTCGCTGACGGTGGCGCGCGATCTCGCCCCGCTCGGCTATCAGTGCACGGTGTTCGATGCCGACCCCCAGCCCGGCGGCATGATGCGCTCGCAGATCCCGAAATTCCGTCTGCCCGACAGCGTTGTCGACGAAGAGACGGACTACATCCTGAAGCTCGGCGTCGAGTTCAAAGGCGGCCACCGCATCGACAGCCTGAAGGAACTGCTTGCGGACAAGTATGACGCTGTTTTCATCGGCTCCGGTGCGCCGCGCGGCCGCGAGCTCGATGTTCCCGGGCGGAAGGAAGCCGCCGCCAACGTTCATATTGGCATCGAATGGCTCGCCAGCGTCTCGTTCGGCCATACCGACAAGATCGGCAAACGCGTGATCGTGCTCGGCGGCGGCAACACCGCGATGGATTGCTGCCGCACCGCGCGCCGGCTCGGCGGCACCGACGTCAAAGTGATCGTGCGCTCCGGCTTCGAGGAGATGAAGGCGTCTCCCTGGGAGAAGGACGACGCCATGCATGAGGATATCCCGATCCTCAATTATCTGGTGCCTGTCGCGTTCAATCATGACAATGGCAAGCTCACCGGCGTGACCTTCCAGAAGGTCCGCGCCGAATATGACGCCAAGGGTCGCCGCAACCTGGTGCCTTCAGGCGAGCCGGACCAGACGTTTGCATGCGACGACGTGCTGGTCGCGGTCGGCCAGGAGAACGCATTCCCGTGGATCGAGCCGGATTGCGGCATCGAATTCGACAAATGGCACATGCCGGTGGTCGATCCCAAGACGTTCGCCTCGACCAACCCGAAGGTGTTCTTCGGCGGAGACGCTGCATTCGGCCCGAAGAACATCATCTGGGCGGTCGCGCATGGACATGACGCTGCGCTGTCCATCCATCGCATGCTCTCCGGCGAGGACATCGCCGAGCGGCCATTGCCCGAGGTGCACGTCACCTCGCAGAAGATGGGCATCCACGAATGGAGCTATGACAACGACATCTCGCCCGACCAGCGCTACAAGGTCCCGCATCGCGACAAGGTGGTGGCGCTCAAGGATATCCGCGCCGAGGTCGAGCTGGGCTACGACGTCAAGCTTGCGCTCGGCGAGGCGCATCGCTGCCTGAACTGCGACGTGCAGACGGTGTTCTCGAACACGCTCTGCATCGAGTGTGATGCCTGCGTCGACATCTGTCCGATGGACTGCATCACCTTCACGCAGAACGGCGAGGAGGCCGATATCCGGCAGCGGCTGAAGGCGCCGTCACCACATCCGGACCAGAGCCTCTACGTGTCGAGCGATCTGAAGACCGGCCGCGTGATGGTGAAGGACGAGGACGTCTGTCTCCATTGCGGCCTGTGCGCCGAACGCTGCCCCACCGGTGCGTGGGACATGCAGAAATATTTCATCGAGATGACTCACGCAGGTAACGCATGCCCCAGCAAGCGCCGCTCAGCAGCGTAAACGACTTCGTCGTTCGCTTCGCCAACGTCAACGGCTCGGGGTCGGCAAGCGCCAACGAGCTGTTCGCCCGCGCCGTGCTGCGCCATGGCGTGCCGGTCAGCCCGCGCAACATCTTCCCGTCCAACATCCAGGGGCTGCCGACCTGGTACGAGGTCCGGGTCACCGAGGCCGGCCATCTCGGCGCCCGTGGTGGCGGCACCGACCTGATGGTCGCGATGAATCCGCAGACCTGGGACAAGGACGTCGCCGGCATCGTGCCGGGCGGCTATCTGTTCTACGATTCCACCAAGCCGATGCCGTCGACGAAATTCCGCGGCGACATCACCGTCATCGGCGTGCCGCTGACCGCGATCACCAACTCGACCTACACCGATCCGCGCCAGCGGCAGTTGTTCAAGAACATCATCTATCTCGGCGCGCTCTGCGCGCTGCTCGACATGGACCCCAAGCTGATCGAGCAGCTGATCGGCGAGCAATACAAGGGCAAGGAGAAGCTCCTGTCCTCGAACGTGCATGCGCTGCATCTCGGACGCGACTGGGCGCTGCAGAACCTGAAATGCCCGATCGGCCTGCGCATCAGGAAAGCCGACAAGGTCGGCGACCGCATCTTCATCGAAGGCAACAACGCAGCCGCGCTCGGCGCGGTCTATGGCGGGGCCACCGTCTGCGCGTGGTACCCGATCACACCGTCCTCCTCGCTGGCGGAGGCCTTCGGCAATCACTGCAAGAAGCTGCGGCACGATCCCAAAACGGGCAAGGCCAGATATGCCATCGTGCAGACCGAAGACGAATTGGCGTCGATCGGCGTCGTGATCGGCGCCTCCTGGAACGGCGCGCGCGCCTTCACCACGACCTCCGGCCCGGGCATTTCCCTGATGACCGAGTTCATCGGACTGTCTTATTTCGCCGAGATCCCGGCCGTGATCATGAATGTGCAGCGTGCCGGCCCGTCGACGGGCATGCCGACCCGCACCCAGCAATGCGACGTCATCGCCTGCGCCTATGCCTCGCATGGCGACACCAAGCATGTCCTGCTATTCCCGGAAGATCCGGCCGAAGCCTTCGAGTTCGCGGCAACCGCCTTCGATCTCGCCGAGCGGCTGCAGACCGTGATCTTCCTCATGCTCGATCTCGACATCGGCATGAACCAGCGGCTGTGCCGGCCGCTGAAATGGGACGATGCGCGGCAGTATGACCGCGGCAAGATCATGACCGCCGAGATGCTGGACGAGGGCCGCGATTTCGGCCGTTATCTCGACGTCGACGGCGACGGCATCCCGTATCGGACCTATCCCGGCACGCACCCGACCAAGGGCTCCTACTTCACCCGCGGCACCTCGCGCGACCGCTACGCCAGATATTCCGAGGAAGGCGCCGTCTACGCCGACAACATGCAACGGCTGATCCGCAAATTCGAAACCGCCCAGGATCTGGTGCCGCGGCCGCTGCAGGCCAACGCCGCCAAGCCGACCCGCTATGGCGTGATCTATTTCGGTTCGACGGCGCCGGCGATGGACGAGGCGATCGAGCTTCTCGAAGCCCGCGGCCACCTGCTCGATCGGCTGCGCATTCGCGCCTTCCCGTTCCATTCGAGCGTGGCGAGCTTCCTCGCCGAGCACGACTTCGTCTATGTGGTCGAGCAGAACCGCGACGCGCAGCTACGCCAGCTGATCGTCAACGAGAACGGCATCGATCCGGTCCGGCTGGTCCCGATCCTGCATTACGACGGCACGCCGATCACCGCGCGCTTCATTGCGGACGCGATCGGCGATCACCAGGATCACCTCAAAGTCACACCGCTGCGCAAGGCCGTGTCATGACCTACATCGCTAAACCGAAATTCCATCATCCCGGCATCAAGACCAACGCGCTTGGCTTCACGCATCGCGACTACGAGGGCAAGATCTCGACGCTGTGCGCCGGTTGCGGCCACGACTCGATCACCGCCTCGATCATCGAGGCCTGCTTCGAGCTGTCGATCGAGCCGCATCGGGTGGCCAAGATCTCCGGCATCGGCTGCTCGTCGAAGACCCCGGACTACTTCCTCGGCAATTCGCACGGCTTCAACTCGGTGCATGGCCGCATGCCGTCGGTGCTGACCGGCGCCAATCTGGCCAATCGCGAGCTGATCTACCTCGGCGTTTCCGGCGACGGCGACTCCGCCTCGATCGGCTTCGGCCAGTTCGCGCACGCGATCCGGCGCGGCGTCAACATGACCTACGTCGTCGAGAATAACGGCGTCTACGGCCTGACCAAGGGCCAGTTCTCGGCGACCGCGGATCGCGGCTCGAAGTCGAAGAAGGGCATCACCAACACCGACAACGCCATCGACCTGGTCGGCATCGCGCTGCAGTTGGGGGCGACCTATGTCGCCCGCTCCTTCTCCGGCGACAAGAAGCAGCTGGTGCCGATCATTGCCGGCGCGATCCAGCACAAGGGCGCGGCGTTCATCGATGTCGTCAGCCCCTGCATCGCCTTCAACAATCACGCCGGTTCGACCAAGAGCTACGACTATGTGCGCGAGCACAATGATGCCGTGAACCGGCTGGACGTATTCACCGGGCGCGATCCGATCACGGTCGACTACGCACCCGGCACGGTGCAGATCGTCGAGCAGCACGACGGCTCCCGCCTCGCGCTGCGCAAGATCGACGCCGATTACGATCCGCATGACCGGCTCGGCGCCATGACCTTCCTACAGAAGCACGCCGCCCAGGGGCAGATCGTCACCGGCCTGCTCTATGTCGATCCGGACTCAGAGGACCTGCACAGCCACCTCAATACGGTGGAGCAGCCGCTGAACCGGCTCGAAGCCGCGGACCTGTGTCCCGGCTCCACTGCGCTCGACAAGATCAACGCCAGCCTGCGCTGATCGGCCGGCTACTCCTATTGCGTCACAAGCGCGAGACATGGCCTGCTTGACCGTCATTCCGGGGCGATGCGACAGCATCGAACCCGGAATCTCGAGATTCCGGGCTCAGCCCTGACGGGCTGCCCCGGAATGACGGCGGTTGTGACGCAGCAAGACTAACCAGCCGACCGCCTTGCCGGGATCTCAGGCGTCGTCTGCTCGTCGACGACCTGATTGATGATGCGCAGGATTTCGGAGCGCGTATCGTACTTCGCGAACTCGCGGGCCATCTTCTTGGCGCGGGCGCGATGGTTCGGCTGATCCAGCACGGCCCGAACCGCCTCGCGCACGGCCTGCTGGGTAGGCTGGTTGGTCGCGAGATTGATGCCGACGCCGGACCAGCCGATCCGCATGTTCACGTCCGCCTTGTCTTCGGTCAGACCTGCACTGACGATCGGAAGCCCGTAGCTCATCGCCTGGTTGACGCTGCCATAGCCGCCATTGGTGACGAACACGTCTGCTTTCGCGAGCGCCCACTCGAATGGCAGATAGCGGGAGACACGCGCGTTGGACGGGATCACGCCCGGAATCGTGTCGATCGGCCGGCCGCCGGTGGTCACCATCACCAGCAGATCCTTTTCATCCGCAAGCGCCGCGAGCGTCGGCGCGACCAGAAGTCCGAAATCGTGATTGGCCACCGTCCCCTGCGTCACCAGGACGACCTTGCGCGAGCCGTCGAGGTCGTCTGCCCAGGGCGGGAGCGGCGCCTGGTTGGGGACGATCGGCGGCCGGCCGACGAAATGAACGGTCGGCGGCAGCTTGCGTGGAAACTCGAAGCTCGGCACCGTCAATTGCAGGTAGGCGTCGGCGAGCACCGAGACCGAATCGAACATCACCATCTCGAGTGGGCCGACGCCCAGTTTCGCCAGGATCTCGTTCAGCCGACGGCCGCACGGCTCGTTGACGATCCGATCGTAATCCCTGGCAATGAGCGCATAGCGATCGCGCTCGGCCTGCGTCGTGGCATGCGGCAGCCCGAGAAAATGCGGCGCGCCATCATCACGGGGCGAATGCAGGATCGACGTTCCACAGAGCACCACGGGCGGGCGATTTGCGCGCGGACCGAGCAGCATCGGCAACACGCCGAAGATCATGTCGTCGCCGACGATCACGTCAGGCCGATACTCGCGCAGCGCCCGCTGCAATCCCTCGTGCTGCGCCGGAATGCGATCGACGAATAGCCGCTGCACGGCCACGCTCAGCCACTCCGGACCGGGCTCCATCTCCTTGAGCTCCGGCGCGATGGCGTGAAGGTCATTCGGATCGATGTCGGCGTTGCCGGGCAAAGCCCTGAACGTCGCGCCGCCCGCCTCGACTCGCTCGCGAAGCTTGCTTGCGGTCAGAATCGACACGTCATGCCCGTCCTCGATAAGGCCATGCGTGATTGCAAGCAGCGGATTGAGATGGCCCGTCGCAGGCGTCGAAGCAATGAGAACTTTCATCAGATTCTCCTACCGTGAACGTCGGCACGCAAGATCGGCTCACGCCGAGCTTCCGTATCGATCTGACGGAGGAGATTGTCGCCGCATCGCTACAATTGGACTGCCAACCGCGGGAAATGCGTTACGCGTGACATCGAATTGCGACCACGGACATAGTCGCCGGCATACGCGAATGCGTTCTCGCCAACATCCGGGAAGCGGCGACAGCGCTGACGACGCGGAGCGCGACCGCCAGATGATAGGCGCGGACATCATGTCGGCGGGGCTGAGATAGAAGCCCGCGACGACGCCCAGCACCATGAGCGTCGAGGCAAGCTCGCGCAGGACGGGTGCGCCAGGTCCGCTTGATCAGCTTACGCTGCCGGAGGTCAAAGCCCGCTGAGGAATTCCTCGATGGCGGCATTCGTCTCCGCGGGCGCTTCCTGCTGGACCCAGTGACCGACCTTCGGGATGATCACCGATCCGCGGAAATCGGTGCAGGCAGCGCCGGGGTCCGCATAGCGGTCCGAACCGGGGATGATACGCCGGACAATGTCGCGCTCGCCTGCAATGAAGTACGACGGCTGCGTGACCGGCTTTCCCTTGATGGCAGTGAGCTGGCCGGGATCCAAGCGCTGGGCGCGATAGCGGTTCAAAGGCCCTCGAAAGCCGGTCTTGCGGAACGCACTGACATAGACATCGAGATCGGCGGTGCTCATCCAGGCCGGAAAGGGTTGAGGGTCGATCATGCCATCGAAAAATTTGGCATCGGCCGGCTTGTCTGCGAACCAGATCTCGGGGCGCGCATCGCCGGAGGCGGCGAAATAGATCTTCCGCAGCGACGCTGGAATGTCAGCCTCCAACTCAGCCTCTGCCACGCCCTCGGCTTGAAAATAGCTCTGGTAGAAGAAGCGGCCGGCGTAGATTTTCGTCGCTATGTCGACAAACGACAGGTCGCCAATCGGCGTAAAGGGCACACTCAACCCGATGACGGCCGTGACGATGCCGGGATGGAGTAGCGCCGAGGTCCAGACGATCGGCGCTCCCCAGTCATGGCCCAATAGAATCGCTTTGCCGCCACCGAAGTGATTGGCCACCGCCGCCACGTCGCTCGCGAGATTGCGCATGGTGTAGGCTTCGACGGGCTCCGGCCGCGAGCTGTTGCCATAGCCCCGCACGTCCATCGCGGCGACCATATAGCCACGTTCGGAGAAGTGGCGAATCTGATGCCGCCAGGAATACCAGAGCTCAGGCCAACCATGAACGCACAGGATCAACGGCCCTTTGCCCTCGATCGCGACGTTGAGTGCGATGTCGCCGTTGTGAACGGTCGTGAAATCCATATTCGCTACTCCCTTCATGAAGCGTGGAGCACTCGTGATGCCGGAACCCGTCATGCTCCCGCTGGGCGTCGATGCGACGGTCCTTCACTTTCCTCCCATAAGCTTGGGGGCGACTCTCCGCTTGCGCCACACGTCTGCAGTGATCGCACAGGAGCCTGCTGTCTCGTTGCTACCGCGTCAATACGATGCAAGGAGATTCGTTACCTCTGAAACGTCATTTGATTCGGACGGGCTGGAACGTCCGACATCCGCGGCTGGGGACACGGACCCGGCGCAGACAGCCAAACACAAGAGCCTCAGGACGAGGAAGGCAGAAGTCGACCCCAGAGGCGCTCGAGCTGCGCGATGGCATCCGGGAGCGCGATCACGGAAACCGCGTCGGCGGTTTCGGTCAAGAGCCGCAGCTCTCGCAGCTTCGCCAGCGCGGCATCGACGTTGAACGTCAGGCTGAGGCTGAACCGCTGCAGCAACAGGTCCTCGATGCGCGTGCGGAGTGCGTCATGCGTGAGTTCCCCCGGCGCAGAGACGAGCCCGCAATAGGCGAGCAGCGCCTCCTTCCAGTCCTGCTCCTCCGCCTCGCCGATGAGATAGTTGAAAATGCCGGAGTTGTTGTTGACGTTGCGGTAATAGATGTTGTCGGTGAGCTGCTTCTGGTGGATCAGCGACTGGCGATGGAAATTGCCCCATTGCCTCAGGATGAAGGCACCCAGCGCGAACAGGCCGCTGAGCGCGGCGAGCGCCTGCTGGGTGTCGTTGTCATGCAGCGTGCCGCTCAGCCCGAGATAAAAGCCGGCCACGACGAACAGCACCGTCAGGGTCGAGGCCAGCTTGAGCAGGATCGGTACCCCGCCGACCAGCGCCGGCACGCCAAGGGTCAGCTGTTGGCGAATCCCCATCACCACGCGGACGTTCGGAAACAGGGCCTCGAGGTCCCAGCGCGGGATGTGGCGGAAATACTTGAACAGCACGGCGCCGCCGCGGACCTTGCTGGCGCTGCCGCGCGCGCTCAACAATGACCGGCGCGGCTCCGCACCGGCGACATCAGGCCTGGTCGCAACCATCAGCACGACGTCGTCATAGACCTCGATCTCGAGGGAACGCCGGCGCAAGCCGAACAGAGCCGGAATCGAGATGGTCTCCCGATGATGTCCACGCCGGAACATCCGGACATCCCGATAATCGGTCAGCGGCGCCTTGATCTTGACCCGCACCAGCGCGTGCTCGGTGAAGGCGCGCAGGATCTCCTCGTGCTTGATCTCGACGAAATTGGCCTCGGTGAGAACGCGCACGAACTCATCGCTCAAACCGCGGTAAGCGGCATCGAGCGCGTCGGCCGACAGATGCGCGGCCCGACCAATTTCCGGATCGAAATAGAAATAGGTCTGGCGCAACCGGTCGAGCTCGTCGAAATATTGCTGATGCAGGATCGCACCCAGGATGTGAGCGAATTGCCGAAGCTCGCGCGCCAAGGCATCGTCCAGGGTGAAATGGGTAATCAGCCCGTCGAGAATGTCCGACTTCCGTAAGGGAATGAAACGATCCCGCGGCCCAGGGGTGGGCGCATCATCATTCGGTTCAGTCACACCGTCCCTGCCCAAGGTTTGCACTTCTTTTCACGGTCCGCCGGGGAGGTCAGACCGTCAGCCTGCTTGCTCCTTCCTAGCTTGCCAACATAGCGAACTTGCGACGGCGGGTTCTACCTGCAAAGCTGCCTGAGAAACCTGAAGATAACGGCAGGACCAGTACATGCCCGGCAGACCGTTTCTCTCCGCTTTCGGGGCCATTGGCGCGATCGACTATACGGTCATTCTGCTCCGCGACATGGTGGCCATGCGCAGGTTTTACGAAGACGTCCTTCACTTCCCACTCTCGCGAGAACTGTCATCGAACTGGATCGAATATCGGATCGGGCCAAACACGCTGGTGCTGGCACGGCCGAGCCGAGTCGCTGGAGACAGGCCGACGCCTGAGGGCAGCGCTTCGCTGCAGCTTGCCTTCAAGGTATCTCCGGCCGACGTGGACCAATGCGCAGAGGAGCTCGTGGCGAAAGGTATCGCGCTCGTCGAGCCGCCGACCGACCAACCGTTCGGCCACCGCACGCAGTTCTTCCGCGATCCGGACGGAAACTTATTGGAGGTGTTTGCCGAAATCTAGTTCGTCCAGTCGCGATGGACGGCGGCCATATGCTACTGTCCGTGGGGCGGGCAAAGGCGCGAAGCGCCGTGCCCACCATCTGCAAGCCTGCGCGGACCTTGGTGGGCACGCTTCGCTTTGCCCACCTTTCGGATTTCCGACCTACTATTTGGCAGCTTCACAGAGCGGCCGCCGCGTCAGGCGGCCGCCGGTTGTATCCGCGGATTGAGCACGTACTCCTTGAGCACCTTGTCGGTAGCCGCGTCGACTTCGGTCAGTGAGACGTCGTAGGTCCAGAGATCAGCGAGATGCTGGAGGACGCGTTTGGCGTCGGTCTCGTTGAGCTGGGCGCCCTTGACCACCGTATGACGCAGCATCAGCCGGCGGTCGCCGGCGAGGTCGACATCGATCACCTCGATGTTGGGATCGATATAGCCGACATCGTACTGCCTGGAGAGTTCGCGGCGAATGCGGCGGTAGCCGCGCTCGTCGTGGATCGCATCGACGCGGATGCCGGCGCGCTCGGCCGGGTCGTCATGCAGATGGAATAGGCGCAGCCGCCGCATCAGATGCGGGCTCAAGAACTGGCTGACGAAGCTTTCGTCGCGGTAGTTGGCCCAGACGTCGCGCAGCACGGCCATCGCATCGCCGCTGCCGGCGATATCCGGGAACCACTCGCGGTCCTCAGCGGTCGGCTCGGTCACGATGCGCTCGATGTCCTGCATCATGGCGAAGCCGAGCGCGTAAGGGTTGAAGCCGGAGAAGCGCGGATCGTCGAACTCCGGCTGGAACACCACGTTGGTGTGCGACTGCAGGAATTCGAGGAAGTTGCCGTCCGTCAGCCGTCCCTCCTGGTGCAGCCGGTTCATGATCCGATAGTGCACGTAGGTCGCCGTGCCTTCGTTCATGACCTTGGTCTGGCCCTGCGGATAGAAGTACTGCGCGATATGGCGCACGATGCGAATCAGCTCGCGCTGCCATGGTGCGAGCCGCGGCGCGGTCTTCTCGAGGAAATAGAGCAGGTTTTCCTGCGGCAGGCCGAGCAGCACGCGTCGCCGCTCGACATTGAGCACAGCCCTGGTCTTGGTGGGCCCGCTCGGCACGGTGCGCCAGAGATCGTTGAACGCGGCCTCTTCGTAAAGCCGGCGTTTGCCGGCACGCTTCTCTTCCTCGCGCAGATCGAGCTTCTTCTTGCCGGGATAGCGGTCGACACCATGCGACATCAACGCATGCGCGGCGTCCAGCGTATGCTCCACCGCGACGCGGCCGTGCCGCTCCTCGCATTGCACGACATAGCCACGGGCGAATTCGAGATAGTCGAGAATGCCGTCGGCATCGGTCCACTGCTTGAACAGGTAGTTGTTCTTGAAGAAGTGGTTGTGCCCGAATGCCGCATGCGCGATCACGAGCGTCTGCATCGTCGCCGTGTTCTCCTCCATCAGATAGGAGATGCAGGGCGAGGAGTTGATCACGATCTCATAGGCGAGACCCATGAGCCCCTTGCGATAGGAGGCTTCATGGAAGGCGAAGTGCTTGCCGAACGACCAATGCTTGTAGAACAGCGGCATGCCGACCGAGGAATAGGCGTCGAGCATCTGCTCGGCGGTAATCACCTCGATCTGGTTGGCATAGGTGTCGAGCCCGAGTTCGCCGCGCGCAATAGTCTCGCAGGTATCGTGGATGCGCTGCAGGGTCGAGAAATTCCAGTCCGCGCCTTCGAACAGAAGCTCGCTCATGAGGCGGCCCTCTCCTGGGTCTTGCGCCGCTGGAACAGGTCATGGAAGACCGGGAAGATCTCGCTGCGATCGCGCACCTTGCGCATCGACAGCGGCGCCCCCCCGGCGCGCAGCCGCTCATAGAGCGACCAAAGCGCCGAATCCGGCATTTCAAAAGAGTAGGTGCCGGACTCGCCGACCTCGAGATAGGCGAAGAACTGCGACACCGGCAGGATGTTGCTGGTCAGGATGCGGGCGACATTTTCGGAGTCGGAGGTCGCATTGTCGCCGTCCGAGGCCTGCGCAGCGTAGATGTTCCAGTCGGACGGGCTGAAACGCGACCGGACGATGTCGTGCATGCATTGCAGCGCGCTCGACACCAGGGTGCCGCCGGAGGCCGGGCCGTAGAAGAAGGTCTGCTCGTCGACCTCCTCGGCGCGATCGGTGTGGCGGATGAAGACGATCTCGACGTGCCGATAGCGCCGGGTCAGGAACACGTAGAGCAGCATGTAGAACCGCTTGGCGAGGTCCTTCATGTGCTCGGACATCGAGCCCGAGACGTCCATCAGGCAGAACATCACGGCTTGCGCGATCGGCTTCGGCACCGTCTCGAAGCGGCGATAGCGGATATCGATCGGATCAATGAAAGGGATGCGCTTGGCTTTGGCTTTCAGAGCCTCGATCTTGGCCAGAAGCTCCGCACGGCGCCCCTCGTCGGTCTCCTCCTCGAGTTCGGCCTCGAGCTCCGCAATCTCCTGCGGCCGCGGCCGCCGCAGCGCGACGCGACGGGCGAGCGCGCGGGTCACCGTGCGGCTGATCGAGATATTGGCCGGCGAGCCGGAGGTCGCGTAGCCGGCGCGCTGCAGCCCCTCGCTCTCGGCCTCGGCAAATTTGCGCTTGGCGAGGTCGGGCAGCTCGAGGTCGTCGAGGAAGAGGTTGACGAACTCCTCCTTGGTCAGCACGAAGCGGAAGGCGTCCTCGCTGTCGCCCTGTCCGGGGGCCGATTTCCGGCCGCTGCCTTCGCCGGACCGCGGCAGGATATCGCCCTCGACGAACTTCTTGTTGCCGGGCAGCACCATGTCACGGGTGCCCCCTTCCTTGCGAAGGCGCGGCTCGTCCATGCCGTCGAGCGGGATACTCACCTCCCCGCCCTCAAGCACGTCCCGGATGTCGCGGTCCTGCGACGTCTTCTTGACCGCGCCCTGCACCAGCGCCTTGGCCCTGCGCAAAAATCGCTGACGATTCTCCAGACTTTTGCCGCCGGGATTCAGGCGCCGATCAATGATGTGCATGACCACCTTTCCATACACCTCCTGGTGCAGCGGATTTGCCGTCTACTCACCCTCATACTCGCTCCTGCCGCGATATCGTGGTGCAGACGCCAAATCCAAAGCTGCACCAGCGACATTAGCTTCACGAGCGTTCCCTTGACGAGCATTCCCTGACGCCAACATTCGCTCAGATGCCTCCCAGACGGGAAGCGAAATGTTGGGCGCCGGAACCCTCCTCAGCCGGCCTGCTTCACGCGCATATACCATTCGACCAGGCGGCGCACCTGCCGCTCGGTGTAGCCGCGCTCGACCATGCGCGCGACGAAGTCGTCATGCTTCTTCTCGGTCTCGCCATCTTTCTTGGTCCCGAAGGAGATGACCGGCAGAAGATCCTCGACCTGGGAGAATATCCGCTTTTCGATGACTTCGCGGATCTTTTCGTAGCTGGTCCAGCCAGGATTTTTGCCGCCGTTCTGGGCCCGCGAGCGCAAAGAGAACTTGACAACCTCGTTGCGGAAGTCCTTCGGGTTGGCGATCCCGGCCGGCTTTTCGATCTTGGTCAGTTCCTGGTTCAGCAGCTCGCGATTGAGCAACTGTCCCGTATCGGGATCCTTGAAGTCCTGATCCTCGATCCAGGCGTCTGCATAATCGACGTAGCGGTCGAACAGGTTCTGGCCGTAATCGGAGTAGGATTCCAGATAGGCCTTCTGGATCTCGTGGCCGATGAACTCGGCGTAGCGCGGCGCGAGATCGGCCTTGATGAATTCGAGATAGCGCTTCTCGAGTTCCTCCGGCAGCTGCTCGCGACGGATCGACTGCTCCAGCACATACATCAGGTGCACGGCGTCGGCCGATACTTCGGCCGTATCGTGGTTGTAGGTCGCAGCAAGAACTTTGAAGGCGAAACGGGTGGAGACGCCGTCCATGCCTTCATCGACTCCGGCGGCGTCACGATATTCCTGCACGCTGCGCGCTTTCGGATCCGATTCCTTCAGGCTCTCGCCGTCATAGATCCGCATCTTGGCGTAGAGCGTCGAGTTCTCGTGCTTGCGCAGGCGCGACATCACCGAGAAGCGGGCCAGCGTGTCCAGCGTCGCCGGCGCGCAAGGAGCGGCGGCGAGTTCGGAGCCGGAGATCAGCTTCTCGTAGATCTTGCGCTCTTCGGTGACGCGCAGGCAGTACGGGACCTTGATCACGCAGATGCGGTCGATGAACGCCTCGTTGTTCTTGTTGGTCTTGAAGCTCTGCCACTCCGCCTCATTGGAGTGGGCCAGGATGACACCGCTGAACGGGATCGCACCGATATTCTCGGTGCCGATATAGTTGCCTTCCTGCGTCGCGGTCAGCAGCGGGTGGAGCATCTTGATGGGCGCCTTGAACATCTCGACGAATTCGAGGATGCCCTGGTTGGCACGGTTCAGTCCGCCGGAATAGCTGTAAGCGTCCGGATCGTTCTGAGCGTAAGTCTCGAGCTTGCGAATATCGACCTTGCCGACCAGCGAAGAGATGTCCTGATTGTTCTCATCGCCGGGCTCGGTCTTGGCGATCCCGATCTGGCGCAGCCGGGACGGTTGGATCTTGGCGACGCGGAACTGAGAGATGTCGCCACCGAACGCTTCCAGCCGCTTGTAGCACCACGGGCTCATCAGCCCGGTGAGCCGGCGCCGCGGAATGCCGTACTTCTCCTCCAGCATCGGCCCGAGCGTGTCGGGATCGAACAGCCCGAGCGGCGATTCGAACACCGGGCTCAACTCGTCGCCGGCTTTGAGCACGTAGATCGGATGCACCTCCATCAGCTGCTTCAGCCGCTCGGCGAGCGACGACTTGCCGCCACCGACCGGTCCGAGCAGATAGAGGATCTGCTTGCGCTCTTCCAAGCCCTGCGCGGCGTGGCGGAAGAATCCCACGATACGTTCGATCGTATCTTCCATTCCGTAGAAGCCGGAGAACGCCGGATACGCCCGAATCGTCCGGTTCAAAAAGATACGGCCAAGGCGTGGGTCCTTGGCCGTGTCGATCATCTGAGGCTCACCAATCGCAGCTAGTAGTCGTTCAGCGGCATTCGCATATCGCATCGGGTCGGTGCGACACGATTCAAGATATTCCGCCATCGACATGTCGGTCTGGCTTCTAGCCTCGAACGACCTCGCGAACGCGTTGAACAACGAATCGTTGTACATGATCCCTCTCCACGTAGGTTCCGCTGCACTGCTGCAACGAGGCGAGACCAGACTACGTTCCTCCTGATCTCGACACCGACTCAGTGTGAAGCGCGCCAGCCCCTATTGGGCACCCTCTTGACCCTCTTCCGCAACGCAAAGCGCAAGCAGCACCTGCCCTATCAACAAGCAGTTCGCTCAATAGTTCGGCAAAATCGGGCCGTAGCCGTCATTTGTAAACCATTGTCTCTGCTTCGCAACATCCGCAATACTCCGGCACCGGGCTCTTCCTGCGCCGCACAAGACATTGTGAAGCCACGCAAACTCCGCGTTTTTGCGGAGCGAATCAGTGTCCCATCGAGACGTGAACCGGCGGTGAACGCAGATCTTCCCGGAAGCGACGAAGATTTGGAACGAATCTGCCATCGCGTGGCGTGAGACTGCCAGCGCGCGGCAGACGCATGTTGCGGAAGATCAGATTCCGGAAGATCAGGATGAAGCTGCAATTCGCGCACACGCTCGCCTTTATCGCCGCGGTGAGCCAAACCCATCTTGCAAGCCCGGCTCGCGCCGACGCGACGATCAGCAAGAGCCAAGCCGACGCTTTCGACGCCCGCGTCTTTGCGAAGCCGCCGGGACGAAAAGCATATGCCTGTTTCACGCGGCACCACGATGCCGATCATCTCGCGCGCCATCCGAAGCAGAAGGTCGCGGCGATGCAGCTCTTGATGACAGCCGAGATTGCGGACCGCGACAGCGCGCTCACCTATTCGTTCCGCCTTGGCATCAATGATCGTGACCGTCCCGGCGACTTCGATTCCAGCGGCGCGTGCGATCATGCGCTCGCCGAGGAGACGCACCATGAGATCCGCTACAGCTGCCCCGTCGATTGCGAAGGCGGCGGCATCGAGGTCGCGCTGTCGAAAGACGACAAGTCGGCGATCGTGCGGCTCGCACGCATCACGATGTGGCAGCGAGACAACAAACCCGACACTGCTAAGCCCGACATTGCCAAGCCCGATAGTGAGGCGAGCGATGCGCTGGTCGCCGGCAGCGACGACAAGATCTTTCGGCTCGACCGCACCGACCCCAACGATTGCGCAGGCCTCGTCACCGATCGCAAGGAGCTTGCAGCTCTCAGGCACAAATAACATCATCTCAAGACAAAAGATGTGATGTTGTTTTTGGCATTGCAAGGAGAGTGACCATGCATCGGCGCAATTTAATCCGCGGCGCGCTGTCTGCCGTTGGCGGCATTTTCGTGGCTTCGCGTGCGACGGCAGCAACCGCCGCGGCTGCTGACGACAGGCTGAAGGTGGTTTATCACCTGAACGAGATCGAAAAGGTGTCCTTCGTTCTCGGCAACATCCAGAACCATTATGACGGCGTCGGTGGCCCCGATCACGTCACCATTGCGCTCGTCGTGCACGGCCCCGCCTTGCGCGCTTTCGTGGCGTCCGGAGCGGCTCACGATGTCGGCCGCCGCGTCGGCCAGTTTTCCAAAATGGGACTCGACCTCGCCGCCTGCGGCAACACGATGAAGGCGCAGAACATCGGTCTGTCGGACCTGCTGCCCGGCTTCGTCGAGGCCGAGAAAGGCGGCGTGGTCCGCATCGCCGAACTGCAGTCGAAAGGCTATCTGTACATCAGACCGTGAGGCGCAAGCGCCGACGCGCGGGGCCCGCGAACCGTGCATGGGTGGCGGCCGGCTTTTCACAGGGATCAAACCGATATGAATGGCGTTATCCAGGGTGGTGGCGCATAGTCGTTCATATTGGGGTCTTACCGGTCTGGCACCCTGCCCAACCTGGAACCCGAAAAAGCAAGCCAGCGCACATAGATAGGCATCATGAATCCCGTCAAAGCACTCGAACAGCATGGCCAGGCGGTCTGGCTGGATTTCCTCGCCCGCGGCTTCATCGGCAAGGGTGATCTCAAGCGGCTGATCGACCAGGACGGCGTCAAGGGGGTGACGTCCAACCCGTCGATCTTCGAGAAGGCGATCGGCAGCTCGGACGAATATGACGCGCCGATCGGCAAGGCGCTGAAGAGCGGCGACCGCCCGGTGGCGGCCCTGTTCGAAGCGCTCGCGGTCGAAGATATCCAGCATGCTGCGGACGTGCTGCGCCCGGTCTACGACCAGTTCGACGGCAATGACGGTTTCGTCAGCCTCGAAGTCTCGCCTTATCTCGCGATGGAGACCAAGGGCACGATCACCGAGGCGGAGCATCTCTGGAAGGCCGTCGACCGCCGGAATTTGATGATCAAGGTGCCGGCCACCGATGCCGGTCTGCCGGCGATCCAGCACCTGATCTCGAAGGGCATCAGCGTCAACATCACGCTGCTGTTTTCGCAAGAGGTGTACCGTCAGGTCGCGGAAGCCTATCTGGCCGGTCTCGAGGCCTATGTTGCCGATGGCGGCGATCCGTCGCATGTCGCGAGCGTCGCATCGTTCTTCGTCAGCCGCATCGATACCATGGTCGACAAGCAGCTGGACCAGAAGATCGCCCAGGCCAACGATCCGACCGAGAAGGAGCGGCTCGCCGCGCTAAAGGGCAAGATCGCCATCGCCAACGCCAAGATGGCCTATCAGGACTACAAGCGGCTGTTCGCAGGCGAGCGTTGGGAGGCATTGGCGGCCAAGGGCGCCAAGCCGCAGCGGCTGCTGTGGGCCTCGACCGGCACGAAGAACAAAGACTACAGCGATGTCCTCTATGTCGAAGAGCTGATCGGACCGAACACCGTGAACACGGTGCCGCCGGCAACGCTCGATGCCTTCCGCGACCATGGCAAGGTGCGCGACAGCCTGGAAGAGAACGTCGAGGACGCCGAAGCTGCGCTCGATGAGCTGGAAAGGTCCGGCATATCGCTCGACCAGATCACGGCCGATCTGGTGGTGGACGGCGTCAAGCAGTTTGCCGATGCCGCCGACAAGCTCTATGGGGCGGTCGCATACAAGCGCGCCACCGTGCTCGGCCTCGAGGTCGGCAAGCAGACGGTCGCAGCGACAGCAGAACTTGGCAAGAAGATCGAAAAGGCCACGGATGAATGGCGGACCGACGCCAAGATCCGCCGCCTCTGGCGCAAGGACTCCTCGATCTGGACCGGCCACGACGAGCATAAATGGCTGGGCTGGCTGACCAGTGTGGCCAAGGCCAATCTCGCCGACTACGAGGACTATGCAGCGCGTGTGAAGGGGCAGAAGTTCTCCGACGCCGTCGTGCTCGGCATGGGCGGCTCGAGCCTCGGCCCCGAGGTTCTGGCCCAGACCTTCCCGAAAAAATCAGGCTTTCCGAAGCTGCATGTGCTCGATTCGACCGATCCGGCGCAGGTGCGCGCGATGGAGAAGGCGATCGACATCGCAAAGACCGTCTTCATCGTCTCCTCGAAATCCGGCGGCACCACCGAGCCGAATGCGATGAAGGACTATTTCTTTGCCCGCGTCTCCGAAGCGATCGGCGCCGCCAAGGCCGGCCACCGCTTCATCGCCGTGACCGATCCCGGCTCATCGCTGGAAAAGGCGGCCAAGGCCCAGGGCTTTGCCCGCATCTTCTATGGCGAGCCGAGCATCGGCGGCCGCTACTCGGTGTTGTCGCCGTTCGGCCTGGTGCCGGCGGCGACGGCTGGCATCGATGTCCGCAAGCTGATCACGCATGCGCTGTCGATGGTCCGCTCCTGCGGCCCCGACGTGCCGCCGCACGAGAACCCGGGCGTGCAGCTCGGGCTTGCGATCGGGCTCGCCGGCCTCGAGGGCCGCGACAAGGTCACGCTGTTCTCCTCGCCCAAGGTCGCGGATTTCGGCGCCTGGGCCGAGCAGCTGATCGCCGAATCCACCGGCAAGGAAGGCAAGGGTCTGATCCCGATCGATGGCGAGCCGCTCGGCGAGCCCGCGCTTTACGGCAACGATCGCTTCTTCATCGATATCCGCACCGAAGGTGAAGAGGACGACGCGCACGAGGAGATGCTGACGGCGCTGGAACAGGCGGGCCATCCGGTGGCGCGCATCGTGATGAAGTCGATCGACCATATCGGCCAGGAGTTTTTCCGCTTCGAGATGGCGACCGCGGTTGCAGGCAGCGTGCTCGGCATCAACCCGTTCGACCAGCCGGATGTCGAGGCTGCCAAGATCAAGACGCGCGAGCTCACCGCCGCCTTCGACAGGACCGGTGCGCTGCCTGAGGAAGAGCCGGTGATCACGGTGAAGGGCTGCGAGCTCTACACCGACCCGCACAACGCTGACGCTCTGCGCGAGCATGGCGCCGACGGGACCCTCGCCTCCTGGCTCAAGGCGCATCTGTCCCGCGCCGGCAAGGGCGACTATGTCGCACTGCTCGGTTATATCGAACGCAATGAAGGCAACATCGACGCGCTGCAGACCATGCGGCTCAAATTGCGCGATGCCAAGCATGTCGCGACCTGCGCCGAATTCGGCCCGCGCTTCCTGCACTCGACCGGCCAGGCCTACAAGGGCGGGCCCGACAGCGGCGTGTTCCTGCAGATCACGGCAGATGACGACAAGGATCTGCCGATCCCCGGCTGGAAAGCCAGTTTTGGCGTGGTCAAGGCCGCCCAGGCCCGCGGCGATTTCGACGTGCTGACCGAGCGCGGCCGGCGCGCGCTGCGGGTGCATCTGAAGGGCAATTTGAAATCGGGGCTGAAGATGCTGGATGCCGCGATTACCGACGCGCTGAACTAAAGCGTGATGAGATTGGGATGAATCGTCATCGCGCTTTAGGTTGTTGTTTGAGCATGATCTCCGCGCCAACGCGTTCCGCGTTTGTCGCCAGGGAAAAGCCGCTTCGCACTTTTCCGGATCATGCTCTAGGCAAAAGGGAAGTTTGTACATGCAGCTTGGCATGATTGGTCTCGGGCGGATGGGCGGCAACATCGTCCGCCGCCTGATGCGCGCGGGACATTCCACCGTGGTCTACGACCGCGATCCGAAAGCCGTCGCAGCGCTCGCCGCCGACGGTTCGATCGGCGCCGGGGGGTTGGAGGAATTCGTCGCCAAGCTCGACAAGCCCCGCACCGTCTGGGTGATGCTGCCGGCCGGCAAGATCACCGAAGCCACGATCGAGCAGCTGACCAAGCTGATGGAGTCCGACGACGTCATCATCGACGGCGGCAACAGCTTCTGGCAGGACGACGTCCGCCGCGGCAAGGCGTTGAAAGAGCGCGGGATGCATTACGTCGATGTCGGCACCTCCGGCGGAGTCTGGGGGCTTGACCGCGGCTATTGCATGATGATCGGCGGCGACAAGGCGGTGGTCGATCGACTCGATCCGATCTTCGCCGCGCTTGCACCCGGTGAGGGCGAGATCCCGCGCACGCCCGGCCGCGAGAACCGCGACGCGCGCGTTGAACGGGGCTACCTTCATGCCGGCCCGGTCGGCGCCGGCCATTTCGTCAAGATGATCCATAACGGCATCGAATACGGCTTGATGCAGGCCTATGCTGAAGGTTTCGACATCCTCAAGAATGCCAGCAGCGAGGCGCTGCCCGCGGATCACCGCTTCGATTTCGATCTCGCTGATATCGCCGAGGTCTGGCGCAGAGGCAGTGTGATCCCGTCCTGGCTGCTCGACCTCACCGCGATCGCGCTCGCTAAGCAGCCGAGCCTCGAGAAATATTCCGGCTTCGTCGAGGATTCCGGCGAAGGCCGCTGGACGGTGAACGCCGCGATCGACGAGGCGGTGCCGGCGGAAGTGCTGACCGCCGCGCTGTTCGCCCGCTTCCGCTCGCGCCAGGAACACACCTTCGCCGAGAAGATTCTCTCGGCGATGCGGGAAGGTTTTGGCGGCCATAAGGAGCCCGAGCAGCATGCCGATCCCGCGCGTCAAGCTGCACCCGAGATGGTCAAGCCGAAGGCATGAGCGATGGCGAACGGATCATATGAGTATCAAAAGCCGGACTCCTGCGCCTTCGTGATTTTCGGCGTCACCGGCGATCTCACGCACCGTCTGGTGATGCCCTCGCTGTACAATCTCGCCGCCGCCAATCTGCTGCCGGAGCGCTTCTGCATCGTCGGCGTCGCCCGCGGCGGCATGCCGAGCGAGAAGCTGCGCGAGAACCTGATGGAAGGTTTGCGCAAATTCGCGACCCGTCCGGTCGAGGACGAGATCGCGAAGCGGCTGCTCCAGTGCGTCACCGCGATCGAGGCCGATCCGAAGGAGCCGGATAGCTTCGATCAGTTGAAGTCGCGGTTGGAAAAGCTGGAAGCCAACCGCGAGACCGGCGGCAATCGGCTGTTCTATCTGGCGACGCCGCCGACCGCATTTGCCCCGATCGCCCGCCAGCTCGGCCGCGTCGGCCTGCTCCGCGAAGACGGCGGCGCATGGCGGCGGCTCGTGGTGGAGAAACCGTTCGGCACCGATCTCGCCTCGGCCAAGGCGCTGAACGACGAACTCCTGAAGCTCGTCACCGAGCATCAGATCTACCGGATCGATCATTACCTCGGCAAGGAGACGGTGCAGAACATCCTGGTGCTGCGCTTCGCCAACGGCATGTTCGAGCCGATCTGGAATCGCCACCATATTGACCACGTCCAGATCACGGTGGAGGAGAAGCTCGGCGTCGGCACGCGCGGCAGCTTCTATGACGCAACCGGCGCGTTGCGCGACATGGTGCCGAACCATCTGTTCCAGCTGTTGTCGCTCGTCGCCATGGAGCCCCCGGCACGATTCGACGCGCACACCGTGCGTTCGGAAAAGGCCGAGGTGCTGTCCGCGATCCAGATCCAGAGCGAAGCCGAGGCGCTGCACAATTCGGTGCGCGGGCAATACACCGCCGGGCGCATCGGTGATAGCGGACTTCCGGATTATCGCAGCACGCGGGACGTCAATCCGGAGAGCACGACCGAGACCTATGCGGCGCTGAAGCTCACCATCGACAATTGGCGCTGGGCTGGCGTGCCGTTCTACCTGCGCACCGGCAAGGCGCTGGGCCTGAAGCGGACCGAGGTCGCGATCAAGTTCCGCCAGGCGCCGTTTGCGATGTTCAGCTGCACGCCGGTCGAGACGCTCGCCGAGAACTATCTCGTCATGGGGATCGAGCCGACCCAGGGCATCACCCTGCAGTTCAACACCAAGGTGCCGGGCCCGACTGTCCGCACCGACGGCGTGCAGATGAAGTTCAACTACAAGGACTATTTCCAGGCCGAGCCGGCGACCGGTTATGAGACGCTGATCTATGACTGCATGATCGGTGACAACATGCTGTTCCAGCGCGCCGACAGCGTCGAGGCCGGCTGGAAAGCGGTGCAGCCCTTCATCGAGGCCTGGAAGAAGGCCGGCCATCACGGCCTGCAGACCTACACGGCCGGCAGCGACGGGCCGACCGCTGCGGCTGAGCTGCTGACACGCGATGGCCGCAGCTGGCGAAAGCTCGATTGACGATGTCAGGCTCAGGACGCCGCCGGCTGATTCGGGTCGCCGACAAGGAGGCGATGGCCAAGGCGGCCGCCGAGCAGCTGCTGACGCAGGTCGACGCCAATCCGAGACGTGTCGCGATCTGCCTCTCCGGCGGCTCCAGCCCCAAGCAGCTCTACCAGCTGCTGGCGACTGCCTCCTATCGGAGCCGCGTGCCGTGGGACCGCGTGCACTGGTTCATCGGCGACGAGCGGTTCGTCGCGCCCGGCGATGCACTGCACAATATGACGATGGCCCGCGACGCCTTTCTGGATGCCTGTGCGCCGGCGGCAAACGTCCATGCGATTCCGACCGACATGGCGGATGTCCACCAGAGCGCCAGCGCCTACCAGCGCACGCTGCAGGATTTCTATGGAGCTGATCGCCTCGATCCGGCGCGGCCCCTGTTCGATCTGGTGCTGCTCGGCATTGGGCCGGACGGCCATACCGCGTCGCTGTTTCCGGGCTCACCGGCGCTCGATGTGCACGACCGCTGGGTCGTCTGCGTCGACCAGGCCAATGTCGCGCCCTTCGTGCCCCGGGTGACGCTGACCCTGCCTGCACTGGGCTCCTGCCGCAAAATGCTGTTCGAAGTGGCGGGGGCGGACAAGCGCCCGATCTTGACGCGGGTGCTGTCGGGAGAGAATCTGCCGGCCAATCGCGCCCATTCGGATCAGGAGACCGTCTTCCTGGTTGATTCGGCGGCAACGCCGGAGAATTTGAGTGAACAACCTGACGTCTGACCTGCCCTCTGCACTGGTGATCATGGGCGTGTCCGGCTCAGGAAAAAGCACGATCGGCGAGGCGCTGAGCGCCCGTCTCGGCTGGCGCTACGAGGATGGCGACAGCTTCCATCCCGCCGCCAACGTCGCCAAGATGAGCGCCGGTCATCCACTGACCGACGCCGATCGCTGGCCCTGGCTGCAGGCGATTGCAGCCGAGATCGAGCGCTGCCGCGCGGCCGGCGAGCATGTCATCATCGCCTGCTCGGCCCTCAAGAAGGCCTATCGCGACATCCTCGTGCACGGGCGCGACGACATCCGCATGGTCTACCTGAAGGGCACCGAGGCGCTGATCGCGGATCGGATCGGTCATCGCAAGGGACATTTCATGCCCCCGGGCCTGCTTGCCAGCCAGTTTGCGACTTTGGAACCACCCGCCGATGAGGAGCATCCTGTCACGGTTTCGATCGATGCGCCGGTCGATGTGATCGTGGATCGCATCTTGCAAAAGCTCGGAATCGAAAAGCTCGACATCGATGCGAGCCGCGCAGCCAACAGGAGCTCCTGATGCCCCCTATCGCGCTCGTTGTCTCCGACGTCGACGGGACCTTGCTCACGCGCGACAAAACCCTGACCGATCGCGCGCGTGACGCGGCGCGGCGCCTGCACGAGGCCGGCACCGCCTTCACCATCACCTCCAGCCGGCCCGCGATCGGCATGCGCTTCCTGGTCGAGCCACTGCAGATCAGCCTTCCGGTCGGTCCCTTCAACGGCAGCTCGATCGTCGATCCCGATATGACGCCGGTCGAGCAGACCCTGATCCCGACGCGCGCGGCACAACGCGCACTCGAGGTACTCAACCAGTTCGGGGTCGACATCTGGCTGTTCACCAATGATACCTGGCTCACGCGCAATCCTGATGGCGACTACGTGCCGAACGAGAAGCGCGCGATCCGCGCCGATCCGACCATCATCGAGGATTTCTCACCCTATCTCTCGAACGCCTGCAAGATCGTCGGTTCGAGCCGTGATTTCGAGCTTCTGGTCCGCTGCGAGGGCGCAATGCGCGAGGCGCTGGGCGACCAGGCGCTCGCCGTGCGCTCGCAAAGCTATTATCTCGACATCACCCCGCCGGGCCGCGACAAGGGCACGTTCGTCACCGCCACGGCGAAACGGCTCGGGATTCCGCTGGCGGCGGTTGCCACCATCGGCGACATGCACAACGACGTCGCGATGTTCAAGGTCAGCGGGCTCTCGATTGCGATGGGCAATGCCAGCGACGAGGTCAAGGGCTATGCGAAGGAGGTCACGACCTCAAATGAGGACGAGGGCTTTGCGAATGCGATCGACGCGATCCTGAGCCAGAATGCGAAGGGTTGACTGCTGCGGAGATACCCGACGGCTCTCACGACTCCGATCGCTGCATCGCCGGCTTCTTGCTCGTGGCCTTCGCGGCACTCAGATTGTGCGCAGTCGTGACCAGCGCGATGTGCGTGAGGGCTTGCGGGAAATTTCCGGTCTGGCGCCGTGCCTGGGTGTCGTATTCCTCGGCCAGCAGCCCGACATCATTGGCGATCTCGACCACGCGCCTGAACAGCACATCGGCCTTGTCGAGGTTGCCCGCAAGCACATGGGCATCAGCGAGCCATAGCGTGCAGGCGAGAAACGCGCCCTCGATCGGCTCCTGCTCGTCGGGCCGACGCTCGCGCGGGTCATGGCGAAGCACGAAGCCGTCGCGGATCAAATGCTGCTCGATCGCCTCGATGGTGCCGCGGATGCGCGGGTCCGAGCAGGGCAGGAAGCCGACGGTGGGTAGCAGCAACAGGCTCGCATCGAGCAGTTTCGAGCCATAGGATTCGACGAAGGTGTTCAGCGCGGCGTCGAAGCCCTTCGCGCACACGTCCTTGTGGATCGTCTCGCGCAGGCGGTACCAGCGCTCGAGCGGCGCCTTGAGACCGAATTTTTCGGCGCTCTTGATTGCACGGTCGAACGCCACCCAGGTCATCACCTTGGAAAACACATAATGGCGGCCCTCGCCGCGGCGCTCCCAGATGCCATGATCGGGCTGGTCCCAGACATCGGTGAGATGATCGAGCACGGCGCATTCGAGCGACCAGGTGCCGTCGTAGAGCTTGAGCTCGGCCATCCGCGCCTGGTGGAAGGCGTCGATCAATTCGCCGAACACATCGAGCTGCAATTGCGCATGCGCAGCGTTGCCGATCCGGACCGGCTGCGACCCTTCATAGCCCGGCAGCCATTCCGCCTGCCATTCTGTCAGCCGCCGCTGCCCCATGATGCCGTACATGATCTGCATATGGGCGGGCGCACCGGCCGCGGCGCGCAGCAGCCAATCATGCCAGGCCAGCGCCTCCTCGGTGTAGCCGGAGTTCATCAGCGCGAGCAGCGTGAAGGTCGCGTCGCGCAGCCAGCAGAAGCGATAATCCCAATTCCGCCAGCCGCCCAGCTTCTCCGGCAGCGATGTCGTTGGCGCGGCAACGATGCCGCCAGTCGGCGCAAAGGTCAGCGCCTTGAGCGTGATCAGCGAGCGCATCACCAGGTCATAGTTCTCACCTTGATAGGTGCAGCGGCCGGACCAGTCGCGCCAAAACCCTTCTGTATCAGCCAGCGCGCGATCAGGATCGATCGCCCGCGGCACCGGCAGATGCGAGGGCGCGTAGGTGAGCACGAAAGGCACGGTCTCACCGGCCTTGATGGTGAACTCAGCAACAGTGGTCATGTTCTCGCCGCGAGTCTCGACCGGCGTGCGCAGCACCGCCATGTCCTGCCCGCAGATCGCAAGCAGCGCGGTTCGGTCCTCCGACCGTTTCACCCAGGGAATATCGACGCCGAAGCCGAAGCGGATGATCATGTCCATCCGCATCGCGACGCTGCCGCTGAGACCGCGGACCATCCGGACCACATCCGAGGCGTGGCCGCGCGGGGGCATGAAGTCGATCAACTCGACGGCGCCCTCGTCGGTCTCGAACCGCGTCTCGAGGATGAGCGTGTTGCCGCGGTAGCGGCGCGAGCTGCTCTTGATCCCGCTCTTCGGCGCGATCAGCCAGCGACCATGATTGTGGTCGCCGAGCAGCGCCGCAAAGCAGGCGTCGGAAGCGAAATCCGGCCAGCACAGCCAGTCGATCGAGCCGTTGTGACTGACGAGAGCCGCTGTCTCACAATCGCCGATCAGGGCATAGTCTTCGATCCTGCAGGACATTCCACCCTCTGATGCCAAACGCCCCCATGTCAGAGTGCCCCGCTCCGCAACCTTATTGTTTCATCCCTGCCGCGCTGACGCGCTCCGCTGTGCCCGCCTTCAGCGCCGCGACATCGACGGCGCCGGCGATGTCTTCCAGCGCGATCGGAACTTTCTGCCGCCAGTTCGGATGCTCGTCGATGGTCCCGGGAATATTGGGCTGATCGACCACGCCGAGCAGATCCTCGAGCGAGACGGCGAGCAGGCGGCATCGCGTCCGGGACAGGAAGCCGATCGCCGAGTGGACATCGTTCTGACCGATGCCATTGTGCCGCAGCACCTCGTCCAGCATGCCGAGCGCGCGCCACCGTTCCTCGTCGGTCTCGCCCGGATCGATCCCGAGCGCACGCTTGGTGTTGAGATCGCCGAACGAGCGCCAGCCGGCATAGGTCGAGAGATCGTGCGTGTTGAGGGTGACCAGCGCATTCGGCTGGTAGTAGTCGAGATCGCGGAAGTGACCGTTGTCCTCGCGCTCGAAGATCATTACCTTGTAGGACCAGATGCCCCAGTCGGCCATCTGCTCACGAAAGCCGGGCGGCACGGTGCCGAGATCCTCGCCGATCACCACGCAGGCATTGGCGACGCTTTCCAGCGCCGTGGCCGCGAGCAGCGCATCGAACGGCATCTGCACGTAGGCGCCCTGCCGCGCCGGGAAACCGTGCGGCACCAGATAGAGCCGTTTCAATCCGAGCACATGATCGAGCCGGATCGCGCCGGCATGACGCATCGAAGCGCGGATCATCTCCCTGAACGGCTCGAACGACCTGAGCTCGAGTCCCGGCGCGTTGAAACCGGCCAGCCCCCAGTTCTGTCCGAGCGTATTCAGCGGGTCCGGCGGCGCGCCGACCGACAGGCTCCGCGAGATCGCGCCCTGCTCGTTCCAGGCATCGAAGCCATCGGATTGCACGCCGACGGCCACGTCGAGATAGAGCCCGACCTTCATACCGAGCCGATGGCCAAGCTCCTTGCAGGCGCGCAGCTGGCGCTCGGCCAGCCATTGCACATAAGCGACGAAGTCCGCTTCCTTCCGGGCCGATCCCAGCAGCAGTTTGCGGCATCGCGCCGCGTCAGGCTGCCGCCATTCTTCCGGCCACTCCCACCACGGCTGCTTGAACCGATGGCGCAAGACCTCGAAGCAGCAGAAGCGCTCCAGAAGCTCGCCGCGTTCGGCGCGATAGGCCACGAACTCCGCTGCATGTGCAGCATCTGCTCCGGCACTGAAGGCCGCGAAGGCAGCGCGCAGCGCCGGCCACTTCAAGGCGGCGACGGCCTTGTAATTCACCTGCTCGGTCTGCCTGACGGATTCGAGCGCACTGGCATCGATCCCGCCCTGAAATCCCGGCGCCTGCTCGACATCGATGTAGAGCGCATTGAGAAACAGCCGGCTGTTCGGGGCATACGGACTGAAGTCGCCGGGCCGGTCGTCGAACAATGCATGCAGTGGGTTGAGCCCGACACCGTCGGCACCGAGCTCTGCACCGAGCTCGATCAGATCGGCAAGATCGGTGAAGTCGCCCATTCCCCAATTGCGGCCGGAGCGGATTCCATAAAGCTGCACAGCAAGCAGCCAGCCCCGATCGAACTCGCCGCCAAATGCCTTTGGCGGCGCGACGATCAGCGGCAGCTCCTCACGACATAATGATGCATCGATGAGCTGCAGCCGATAGGACCCGACCGGCAGATCGTCCGGCCACTCGATCATCGGCTCCTCGGCCTTGCCGACAGCCACCGCCTCGTCGCCGCGTCTGATCGTCCAGCTGACCGGCAGCTTGGCGGCATCCCCGAGCCGGCTGCGCGCCGGCTGACCGGTCCGGATCACCACGGTGCCGTCGAGCAGCCGGTGCGGTGTCGGCTGCGGAAAGGATTCGACGATAATCTTCAGCGCCGCTTCCTCGGTGACATGGCGGCGGCCCTGACCATCGAAGAATTCGGTCATGATTCCGAGGCTGTGGGCTTGGCTGAAGAGATCCATTCGGCACGCGTTTCCCCGCAACGGGGTCAGACGTCACGGAATTGTTGTGGGACCACAAGAGGATAGTCTCGCCTAACGCATCGCCCGGGCTTGTGTTCCCGAGGGAACCAAGCTTGGGTGCGCGGCTTTGTATAGGGTCGGCGTCTCGTTTCGGCAACGAAACGGGACGTCAGTTTCTTGTCAATGGCATCACCGTGAACAAATTCACTCAAACCGTCGCGAGCGGCTCCATTCGCGGCTCGTTTTCCCCTATTTTGCCCTCTTGTCGGGAGAGCCGCGTGCAGCGGATCGAACCCACCTACCTCTCTCTCCGCCAATTCGTCCGCTGCTGAGAAGCGTGAGGGCCTCATGAACCTGTTGTCATCCCTGGATGCGACCGACCTCGTCACCGATCTCCATGGCGACGGCCTCTGGTACAAGGATGCCATCATCTATCAGCTTCACGTCAAAGCCTTTGCCGACAGCAACAATGACGGCATCGGCGATTTCGTCGGGCTGACCGAGAAACTGGATTATCTGCAGGACCTCGGCGTCACGACGCTCTGGCTCCTGCCGTTCTATCCGTCGCCCGGCCGCGATGACGGTTACGACATCGCCGACTACGGCACCATCAATCCCGATTTCGGGACCATGAAGGATTTCAAGCGCTTCATCCAGGAGGCGAAGCGCCGGGGCCTGCGGGTCATCACCGAGCTCGTCGTCAACCACACCTCCGACCAGCACCACTGGTTCAAGCGCGCCCGCCGCAGCCCGCCGGGCTCCAGCGCCCGCAACTGGTATGTCTGGAGCGACACCGACCAGAAATATCTGGGCACGCGCATCATCTTCACGGACACCGAAAAATCGAACTGGACCTGGGACCCGGAGGCCGGCCAGTTCTATTGGCACCGGTTCTTCTCGCACCAGCCGGACCTCAATTTCGACAATCCGCGCGTGGTCAACGCCATCATCCAGGTGATGAAGCGTTGGCTGGACGCTGGCGTCGACGGCTTCCGGCTCGACGCCATCCCCTATCTCTGCGAGCGCGACGGCACCAACAACGAGAACCTTCCCGAGACGCATGCCATCATCAAGCGCCTCAGGGTCGAACTCGACAATTACGCCCAAGGCAAGCTGCTGCTCGCCGAGGCCAATCAGTGGCCGGAGGATGTGCAGGAATATTTCGGCCAGGGCGACGAATGCCACATGGCTTATCATTTCCCGCTGATGCCGCGCATCTATATGGCGATCGCCCAGGAGGACCGCTTTCCGATCACCGACATCCTGCGCCAGACCCCGGACATTCCGACCAACTGCCAATGGGCGCTGTTCCTGCGCAACCATGACGAGCTGACCTTGGAGATGGTGACCGATGTCGAGCGCGATTATCTGTGGTCGACCTATGCCAATGATCCGCGCGCGCGGATCAATCTCGGCATCCGCCGACGTCTTGCTCCCTTGATGGATAATGACCGGCGCAAGATCGAGCTGATGAATTCGCTCCTGATGTCGTTCCCGGGGACGCCGATCATCTATTACGGCGACGAGATCGGCATGGGCGACAACATCTATCTCGGCGACCGCAATGGCGTGCGCACCCCGATGCAATGGACGCCGGACCGCAATGGCGGCTTCTCCCGCGCTGATCCGGCCCGGCTCTACGCCCCGATGATCATGGACCCGGTCTATGGCTATGAGGCCGTTAATGTCGAGGCCCAGTCGCGCAGCCTGTCGTCGCTCTTGAACGCCAACAAGAAACTGATCTCGGTGCGCAAGACGACGCTGGCCTTCGGCCGCGGCACCATGAGCTTCATCCGGCCGACGAACCGGGCGGTGCTGGCCTATGTCCGGCAGTACAAGGACGAGGTGATCCTCTGCGTCGCCAACCTGTCGCGCTCGGCGCAGGCGACCGAGCTCGACCTCTCCGCCTTCAAGGACCGCATCCCGATCGAAATGCTGGGCCGCACGCGTTTTCCCGCGATCGGCGAGCTGCCCTACATGATCACGCTGGGACCCTACAGCTTCTATTGGTTCCAGCTCAAAGAGCGCGAGAAGTCCGAGCCGGTCGTCCAGCGCGTAGTGCCCGAATTCGAAACGCTGGTGGTGCCGCTCGGCTCGACTTGGGTGTCGCTGGCACGCACCCGCAGCGTGTTCGAGCGCGATGTGCTGCCCGGCTTCCTCACCCGCACCCGCTGGTATCCGGTCCGCCAGCAGGAGGCGATCCATCCGACGCTGACTGCGGCGATTCCCTTCTGCGACATCGGCGACAACCGGCCCTGGCTGATCTTCTTCAAGTCCGGCGAGCGGCCGGAGCCGCTTCGCTATCTGCTGCCGATGCAGATCGAATGGGTGCGCTTCGACCGGGAGCGCTACAACCCGCAAGCCTTCGCGGCCGTGCGCCAGGGCGCGCGCGAAGGCACGCTGCTCGACGTCGCGACCAGCCCGATCTTCCTCGCGCTGCTGCTGCGCAATCTGCGGCAGTCGCTGACCGTGGAGGAAAACGGCCTGCGGCTGGAATTCCGCCCGACCGCGAGGTTTCCCGCCGAGCCGATCCGCGAAACGGACCAGGTCAAAATCGTCGAGACCGACCGCTGCAGCAGCAAGGCGGTGGTGGACAATGCGTTCTTCGTCAAGATCTATCGCCAGCTCGAGGCTGGAGCGCATCCCGAGATCGAGACCGGCCGCTTCCTGACCGAGATCGTGGCCTTTCCCAACGTGCCGCCGCTGCTCGGCAGCGTCGAACTGATCCACGAGGGTGAACACCAGGCCGTTGCGACCGTGCACGGTTTTGTCGAGAATCAGGGTGATGGCTGGACGGTCAGCGCCGCCTATCTCGATCGCTTCGTCGACGAGCAGCGCGTCCGCGTGACGAACGACGATCCGCGCTCGAGCCAGGAGCAGCCGCCCTATCTCCGCTACATGACGCAGGCCGGCCGCCGCGTCGGCGAATTGCACGCGGCCCTTGCATCGCGATCCGACCTCGCCGATTTCGCACCCGAGCCGATCAGTGCCGACGACGTCGACCATTGGGTCGATGCCATCCGCGCCCAGGCGGCCCGCGTGTTCGCGACGCTGAGCGAGCGCCGTGATCGCACCAAGGACGCCGAGCGGGTGCTGGTCGATCAGGTCCTCGCAAGGCAGGCGGACCTTTCCGAACAGCTCAGCACCCTGAGGCCGCAGGATCTTGATGGCCTCAAGATCCGCGGGCATGGCGACTTCGACCTGCGGCAGATATTGATCGTGAAGGACGACATCTTCATCGTCGACTTCGATGGCGACGAAGAATTGCCGCTCGTCGAGCGCCGCCGCAAGGTGCCGCCGGCGCGCGATGTCGCGGGCTTCGTCCGCTCGATCGACTGCTCGGTGCGCGCGGCGCTTGAGCGCGCCTTGAGGACCGCCTCCGACGAGCATGGCAAGCTCAGCACCGCGCTCATGGGGTGGCGCGATCACGCTGTCGCCGCGTTTCTGACCGGATATCGCGAGATCAAGGCGAATCAGCGCCTCTGGCCGGCTGACCGGCATGCGGTCGAGGCGATGTTGAACTTTTTCATGCTGGAAGCAGCCATCGCCGAACTCGACTATGATCTGGCGCGCCGGCCGGAGCGGTTACGCATCGCGTTGAGTAACCTGCTTCGCGTTATGTCTTTGTCAGTCAGCGAGTCCTCATGACCCAACTTTCTCCCGAGGCGTTTGCGATCATTGAGGGTCGGCATGCCGACCCGTTTCGCTATCTCGGTTTGCACCACGTCGACGACAAGACGGTCGTCCGCGCCTTTCTGCCCGAGGCCTCGCGCGTCGAAGTGGTCGGCGAGCATGGCGAGCTCGCGCCGCTTTCGCGCATCCACGATGCCGGCCTGTTCACCGGAACGCTGGCGGGCGGAGCGCAGCGCTATCGGCTGCGGACCCATTTCGGCGAGCATGTGGTCGATCTCGAGGATCCCTATCGCTTCCCGCCGATCCTGAGCGATTTCGACCTGCACCTGCTCGGGGAAGGCACGCACCAGCGGTTCTACGACAAGCTCGGGGCACATCCGATGGTGCTCGACGGCGTCGACGGCGTCGGCTTCGTCGTGCTCGCGCCCAATGCGCGACGCGTCAGCCTGGTCGGGGATTTCAATTTCTGGAATGCGCGGCGCCATCCGATGCGGGTGCGCGGCAATGGCTATTGGGAGCTGTTCATCCCGCGCGCCAAGGCCGGGGACCACTACAAATTCGATATTATCGGCCCGCAAGGCGAACACCTGCCGCTCAAGTCCGATCCGATGGCCTTCGCGGCCGAGCTGCGTCCGAAGACCGCCTCCATCGTCATGGACGAAACCCGGCTGCCCCGCCCGCAGCCAGCGCCATCCGGCATCAATGCGCTCGACAAGCCGATCTCGATCTACGAGGTCCATCTCGGCTCCTGGCGACGCCGGGATGGCAATCAATGGCTGAGCTATCGCGAGCTCGCCGAGCAGCTGCCCGCCTATGCGCGCGACATGGGCTTCACCCACATCGAGTTCTTGCCAGTCAGCGAGCACCCGTTCGACGGCTCCTGGGGCTATCAGCCGACCGGCCTGTTCGCGCCGACCAGCCGGTTCGGCTCACCGGAGGATTTCTGTGCGCTGGTGGACGCCTGCCATCGCGAGGGCATCGGCGTCTGGCTCGACTGGGTGCCCGGCCATTTCCCGGACGATCCGCATGGGCTCGGCCATTTCGACGGCACCGCGCTCTATGAGCATGCCAATCCGATGCAGGGCCGCCACCTCGACTGGGGCACGCTGATCTACAATTACGGCCGCACCGAAGTTTCCAATTTCCTGCGGTCGAACGCGCTGTTCTGGCTGGAGCGCTATGCGATCGACGGGCTGCGGGTCGATGCCGTCGCTTCGATGCTGTATCTCGATTACAGCCGTCCGTCGGGCGGCTGGATTCCCAACAAATATGGCGGGCGGGAAAATCTCGAAGCGATCGAATTCCTGCGCCGCGTGAACACCGAAGTCTTCCGCAATTTCCCGCAAGCGACCACGGCCGCCGAGGAATCCACGGCCTGGCCGCAAGTCTCGCGCCCGGTCGAATTCGGCGGGCTCGGCTTCGGCTACAAGTGGAACATGGGCTGGATGCACGACACCTTGCGCTACATCAGCAAGGATCCGATCCACCGCAAATATCATCACGGTGAGATCCTGTTCGGCCTGCACTATGCTTTCTCCGAGAACTTCATCCTGCCGCTCTCCCATGACGAGGTCGTGCACGGCAAGCGCTCGATCCTGGGCCGGATGCCGGGCGACGACTGGCAGCGCTTTGCCAATCTGCGCACCTATTACAGCTTCATGTTCGGCCATCCCGGCAAGAAGCTCCTGTTCATGGGCTGCGAACTCGCCCAGGAGCGCGAATGGGATCATGATCACTCGCTCGACTGGCACCTGCTCAGCCAGCCGAAATATGCCGGCATCCAGGCGCTGATCCGCGATCTCAACCTGCTCTATCGCAACCAGCCGGCGCTGCATGAGCGCGATTGCGAGCCCGACGGCTTCGAATGGCTCATCACCGACGACGCCGATCGCAACGTGTTCGCCTGGCTGCGCAAGGGCCGTGATGCGCGCACCCGCTGCGTGGTCGTCGTGAATTTTTCGCCTAACGTGTATTACAACTATAAGGTTCGGGTACCCTTCGGCGGCGCATGGCGGGAAGTTTTCAATTCAGATTCCGTTCATTACGGCGGCAGCAATGTCGGCAATATCGGCGAGGTCCATGCCTCTGAAGGTCAAAACGAGCTCAACCTCATCCTCCCTCCCCTGGCAGCGGTATTTCTCGTCCCGGAAGGCTGACTCGATGCGGCTGTCGGCCGGAACGCCCACCCGTCTCGGTGCAAGCTGGGACGGGCGCGGGACTAATTTTGCATTGTTTTCGGCCCACGCGGAGAAGGTCGAGCTGTGTCTGTTCGACAGCCAGGGCCGGCGCGAGATCGAGCGGATCGATCTGCCGGAACGGACCGAGGATGTCTGGCACGGCTATCTCAACGACATCTCGCCGGGGCAGCTCTACGGCTATCGCGTCTATGGCCCCTATGAGCCGGAGCGCGGCCATCGGTTCAATCCGAACAAGCTGCTGCTCGATCCCTACGCCAAGCGGCTCGCCGGCCGCCTGGTCTGGAGCGATGCGCATTTCGCCTATCGCGCCGGAAGCCCGCGCGAGGATCTCTCCTTCGACCGGCGCGACAATGCGCGCGGTATGCCGAAGGCCGTCGTCGTCGACGAGACCTTCAATTGGGGACGCCGCGAGATGCGTCCCTCCATCCCCTGGGAAGACACCATCATTTACGAGGCCCATGTCAAAGGGCTGACCATCAAGCGCGAGGACGTGGCGCCGAACCTGCGCGGCACCTATGGCGGACTGTCCTCGCCCGCCATGATCAAGCACCTGAAGCGGCTTGGCGTCACCACCATCGAACTGCTGCCGATCCACGCCTTCATCGACGATCGCATGCTGGTCGAGAAGAAGCTCGTGAACTATTGGGGCTACAACACGATCTCCTACTTCGCGCCCGAGCCGCGCTACGCCCAGGACAATCCGCTTGATGCGTTCAGGACCATGGTCGCCCGGCTGCACGATGCCGGCATCGAGGTGATGCTCGACGTCGTCTACAACCACACTGCCGAGGGCAACCATCTCGGCCCGACCTTGTGTTACCGCGGCATCGACAACGCCTCCTACTACTGGCTGAAGCCCGACAATCCGCGTTACTACGACGACTTCACCGGCTGCGGCTCGTCGGTCAATCTCACCCATCCGCGCGTGCTGCAGATGGTGATGGACTCGCTGCGCTACTGGGTCGAAGTCTGCCATGTCGATGGCTTCCGCTTCGACCTCGCCACCACCTTGGCGCGTGGCCCGCATGGCTATGATCGCGCTAGCGCCTTCCTCACCGCGATCCGGCAGGACCCGATCCTGGCCGGCGTGAAGCTCGTGGCCGAGCCCTGGGACGTCGGTCTCGGTGGTTATCAGGTCGGTGCGTTTCCATCGCAATGGTCGGAATGGAACGACCGCTATCGTAGCGCCATGCGCCGCTATTGGAGCGGCCAGGGCAGCCTGATCGGGGAAGTCTCGAGCCGGATGACCGGCTCGTCCGATCTGTTCAATCATGACGGGCGCACGCAGCGCGCCAGTGTCAACCACGTCACCGTCCATGACGGTTTCACGCTCGCCGACCTCTTCAGCTACAATTCGAAGCACAACGAGGCCAATGGCGAGGACAACCGCGACGGCTCCAACGACAATCACAGCAACAATTGCGGCGTCGAGGGACCGACCGACGATCCCGCGATCAACGCCTTGCGCCGGCAGCTGCGCAAGAACCAGCTCGCCTGTCTGTTCCTCGCGCAAGGTCTGCCGCTTCTGCTCGCCGGCGACGAGGTCGGCAATTCGCAGAACGGCAACAACAATGCCTATTGCCAGGACAACGAGGTCGGCTGGGTCGATTGGGGCAGAATGGGACGCGAAGGCGACGATCTCGTCGACTTCATCGCCCACATGACCGAGCTGCGCCGCAGGTTCGGTCAGATTCGCGCCCGCCGCTGGCTCGATGGCCGGCGCCCCGACGGCAGTTTCGGCGTGCTCTGGCTTACGCCGTCGGCACAGGAGATGACGCAGGAGGACTGGACGTTTCCCGATGGGCGATTTCTCGCCTATGTGCTCGGTCCGGTGGAACCGGAGCAGTTGCCGATCTTTATCGTCCTGAACGCGGCCCCCGAAGAGATCGGATTCAATTTGCCCAAGCTCGCCGAATACAAGACGTGGCAACAGGTTCTCGATACGACGGAAGCCAAGCAGACGCCGGCTGACTTCGCTTCCGGCGCCGAACTCGTGGCGCCGCCCCGCTCCGTGCTGGCCTTCGCAGGCCTGTCATGAGGCCGCGTCAGTTTGGTCCTCGTCTGACCAAGGATGGCGTCTCGTTCCGCCTATGGGCTCCGGGTGCCAAGCGCGTCGACCTCGTGCTCGACACGCCGCGGCCGATGCAGCCGAGCGAACACGGCTGGTATGGGCTCGACGTCCCCGGTGTCGGCGCGGGGACGCGCTACAAATTCCGCATCGACGGCGAACTCGACGTGCCCGATCCCGGCTCTGATTTTCAACCCGAGGACGTCTTTGGTCCGAGCGAGGTCATCGATCACGCCAGCTTCGCCTGGCGCGCCAAGGACTGGCGTGGCCGCCCCTGGCAGGATGCGGTATTCCTGGAAAGCCATGTCGGCACGTTCACGGCTGAGGGCAGCTACCACGCGATGATCGGCAAGCTCGATCATCTGGTCGAGACCGGCATCACGGCGCTCGAACTGATGCCGCTGGCGGATTTCGCAGGGACCCGCAACTGGGGCTATGACGGCGTGCTGCTCTATGCGCCGGACAGTGCGTACGGCCGCCCCGACGATCTGCGCACGCTGATCGACGAAGCGCATCTGCGCGGGCTCATGGTGTTCCTCGACGTCGTCTACAACCATTTCGGCCCCGAGGGGAATTATATCGGCCGCTACGCGCCGACCTTCTTCACCGACGCGCACACGCCCTGGGGCAGCGCCATCGACTATGGCCTGCCCGAGGTGCGCGCCTACGCAATCGAGAACGCGCTGCATTGGCTGGCTGATTACAGGTTCGATGGCCTGAGGTTCGATGCCATCAACCACATTCTGACGCCGCCAGGGGAAGTGCCGATGCTGCATGAGCTGAGTGCAGCGGCCGGCAAGCTCGCGGAGGAGACAGGACGCCATATCCACCTGGTGCTGGAGAACGGCGACAACCTCGCCAGCATGTTGGATTCGGATGAAGATCCTCCGCGCGGCAAGTTCCGGGCGCAGTGGAACGACGATTATCACCACGTCTGGCACGTGATGCTGACCGACGAGGACGCCGGCTATTACGGCGACTATCAGGACTCGCCGCGCGGTGGTCTGGCCCGGACGCTCGGCTCCGGCTTCGTCTACCAGGGCGAGCCGGCCGCGTTCTGGGGCGGCAGTCCACGCGGCGAGCCGAGCGGGCATCTGGCACCGGGCGCCTTCGTCAACTTCCTGCAGAACCATGACCAGATCGGCAACCGGGTGTTTGGCGACCGGTTGGAGGCTCTGGCACCCGCCGAGGGCATCCAGGCCGCGCTGGCCGTCACCCTGCTCGCGCCGACCGTGCCGATGCTGTTCATGGGCGAGGAATGGGGCTCGACGCGGCCGTTCCCGTTCTTCTGCGATTTCAACGGCGACCTTGCACATGCCGTGCGCAAGGGCCGCCGCACCGAATATGCGTGGGCCTACGCCAAATACGGCGATGAGGTCCCCGATCCCCTGGACATCGAGACGTTCAAGTCCGCTGTTATCGATTGGGAGGCGCGCAACACGAGCCCGGGCAAGGAACGCCTGGCGCTGGTGCAAGACCTGCTCAGGCTGCGTCACAAGGAGATCGCGCCACGGCTTCCCGGCGCGCGCTTCGGCGAAGCTCACGTGACCGACGATGGGCGCCTCACCGCCTATTGGCTGATGGGCGACGGCACCAAATTGCGACTGCTCGCCAATGTCTCGGGCAAGGAGATCGCAGGTCCTTCGTCGGAATTCCCCGGCACGCTGATCTGGGGCGGGACGCCCGCCGATCGCCTGCTACCCTGGTCCGTGTTCTGGAGCATCGGAGGGTAACATGCCTCCGGCCATCCCGCTCGCCACCTATCGCCTGCAACTCACCGCAGATTTCAACTTCGACGCCGCTACGCGCGTCGTGCCTTATTTGAAGGCGCTTGGCATCAGCCATCTCTATGCCTCGCCGTTCATGAAGGCGCGCAAGGGCTCGACGCACGGCTACGACATCACCGACCATACCAAGTTCAATCCCGAGCTGGGCGGCGAAGAAGGTTTTGCTCGGCTCGCTGCCGCACTGAAGGACAACGACCTCGGGCTGATCCTCGACTTCGTGCCGAACCATGTGGGCGTTCACTACGACGACAATCCCTGGTGGCTCGACGTGCTCGAATGGGGCCAGGCATCACCGCATGCGGACTCGTTCGACATCGACTGGGACCAACTCCCCTACCGGGCGCGCGGCGGCGTGCTGCTGCCCATCCTTGGCTCGTTCTACGGCGAGGCCCTGGAACGCGGCGAGATCGAGCTGCGCTATGACGCCAATGAAGGCAGCTTCTCCTGCTGGTACTTCGAGCACCGGCTGCCGATCGCGCCGGAGCGCTATGGCGAGATCCTCCGGGTGATCGTCAAGGACGCCGGCGCCGAACAGAGCGAGGCCGGCGAAAAGATCCTGGAGCTCGCCTCGCGCTATCGCGGCCTGCGACACCCCAACCGCAAGGAGGCGCCCGCCTTCAAGGCGGAGCTGAAGGACATCCCAGGCGCAGCCGACCTCATCGGACAAGGGCTTGCCGCCTATCGCGCCGGCCCTGACCGCCCGGCACAGACGCTGGCCCTGCATCATCTCCTGGAGCGGCAGCACTACAAGCTCGGGCATTGGCGGCTCGCCTCCAGCGATATCAACTATCGCCGCTTCTTCGACGTCAATACGCTTGCCGGCCTGCGCGTCGAGGACGCCGGCACGTTCGAGGCGATCCATCGGCTGGTGAGAAAGCTGATCGCCGACGGCCAGTTGCAGGGCCTGCGGCTCGACCATATCGATGGTCTGCGCGACCCCGCACAATATTTCCAGCGGCTGCGCCGATTGATCCGCGACGCGCGCGGACCGGCCGCACAGCCGTTCTACGTCGTGATCGAGAAGATCGTCTGCGAGCACGAGAAGCTGCCGCACTTCGCCGGCGTGCACGGCACCACCGGCTACGAGTGGATGAATGTCATCACCCAGGTGCTGATCGATCGCAAAGGCCTTGAGCCGCTCGACGAGATCTGGCGCCAGATCAGCAACATCTCGCCGCGGCTGGAGCCACTGCTCAAAGCGGCCAAACGACGTGTGCTGGAAACCCTGCTGACGAGTGAATTCACCGTGCTTACGCGCCTGCTCGCGCGCATTGCCAACGGGCACTATTCGACGCGCGACTATTCGGAAGACAGTTTGCGCCAGGCGCTCGAACTCTACGTGCTCCATTTCCCGGTCTATCGCACCTATCTCACAGGCGCTGGCCCGACCGCGGCGGATCGCGCCCTGATCGATCGCGCGATCGAACGGGCGCGCGCCGAATGGTTCGCGTCCGACGGCTCGATCTTCGATTTCCTGCGCGACGCGCTCACGATGGATCTCGTCAAGGGCGATCGCCATGCGACACACAGCGCGCCGCGCGTTCGGCGGTTCGCCCTGAAGGTGCAGCAGTTCACCGGCCCGATGATGGCAAAGTCGCTGGAGGATACCGCCTTTTACCGCTACCATCGGCTTTTGGCGCTGAATGAGGTCGGCGGCGATCCGGCTGCGCAGGGCCTGTCGATTGCTGATTTCCACGCATTGATGCGGCAGCGTGCCAGGGATTGGCCGCACGGCCTGACTGCCACCGCGACACACGACACCAAGCGCGGCGAAGACGCCCGCACACGCTTGATGGCGCTGACCGAACTGCCCAACGACTGGACCTCGACGGTCGCGCGCTGGAAGCTGCTGAACGCGCCGAACGTGGTGACCGAAGGCAACATGCGCGCGCCGTCGGCGGCTTTCGAATACATGCTGTACCAGACCTTGATCGGAATCTGGCCCGTGCATGGAGCTGACGACACCTTGCCGGAGCGGCTGCAGGCCTATGCGTTGAAGGCTGCGCGCGAAGGCAAGCAGGAGACATCCTGGCTCAATCCCAATGAGGCGTATGAAAAAGGCTTGCGCCTCTTCATCGAGCGCATCCTCGATCGGGGGCGGTCACCGGAATTCCTGCAGTCGCTGGAAACATTGGCGAAGCGTATTGCGCTGTTGGGCGCGCTGAATTCGCTGAGCCAGATCACGTTGAAAGCGACGATGCCGGGCGTGCCCGATTTCTATCAAGGCACCGAGTTCTGGGATCTCTCGATGGTCGATCCTGACAATCGGCGCCCGGTCGATTTTGCGGCGCGCGAGGCGGCATTGCGCGAGGTCGAGGACCCGGACTGGGCGAGCTTGGCGCAACATTGGCCGGATGGGCGGATCAAGCTTGCCTGGACGCGGCGCTTGCTGAAATTGCGAAGTGAGCTGGCGCTGGTGTTCACGGAAGGCAGCTACGAGCCGTTGGAGGTCAGCGGACCACACCGCGAGCACATCATCGCCTTTGCGCGGCGGCGCGGACGTGATGCCGCAATCACGATTGTCGCCCGCGCGTTTGCGCCGTTCACCGACAGTGGCCGCGCTTGGCCGGGCCGAGATGCCTTCGATGCCGCCGTGCGCCTTGAAGGCTACAGAATCGCGGACGGGGACAACGTGAGCGAGCTGCCGGTGTCCTCCCTATTCAGCCATCTGCCGGCGGCTGTGATCGGCGCTCGGGCAGACCGCGCCGTGCATCCATTTCAGAAGCCGGCAGCTGCGCAGGCGGATGCTTCCACCGGTTAGCTCTTCTTCGACAACAGCAGCTGCCCGCGGCTGCGAATGGCGGCCTGTGCAGCTTCCGCAAAGCGCTGCAGCAACCAGGGCAGAACGACTTCCACGCGGACATAGTCGTCGGCGACGTCGATGTGGCCCGACGCGGCCTGACCAAGCGCGCGGACACGAAAGAACATCTGGTCGCCATCCCAGCGTTCCTCGTCGACTTTCAGCACCGGCACGCTGGCGGCGGCCCGCGTGAGCCCGTTCTGCAGACGGCGCACCGCCTCATCCTTGCCGAGACGATGCGGAATCGAGATGACGAGTGGCGCAGACATCGGAAATCTCCTTCCTGCCAATCGCTTAGATGTAGTTACGCCACCTGCGGCTGCAAAGACACAGCACGCATTTTCCCTGCCCTCGTTCCGGAACTTTCGAAGTTCCCGCCAGTTTCCTCGGCGAACGCAAGTGCAACGTCACCCCATGCGGGCTGGAGGAGGGACTATCATGTCAATCGGAACAATCATCCTGATCATTCTCGTGATCGCGCTGCTCGGCGGCTTTTCCGGGATCGGCGGCGGTCCGTTCTACGGCACCGGTTACTATGGTGGCGGCGGTCTCGGGCTGATCATCGTGATCATTCTGATCCTGGTCCTGCTCGGACGCATCTGATCCGAACGCATCATTGATCACCGACCGGGGCGGGCATGGCAAAGCCATGCCCGGTTCCTGTTCGGTCTCGTCCTGAGCAGCGAAACGCAAGTGATTCGCCTTCAGTACGAGCGCCTTCGCGAGCTCATAGCTTCCCCGACAGTTGCTTGATCGCCGCCTTGATCGAGCCTTCGGCCTCGTCATATCCCTCCCACGCTTTTGTCCTGGCAAGCAGCGCCGGCACCGTGCGGATCGTATAGCGCTTCGGATCAAGCCCGTTCTTCACCTGCGCCCAGGTCAGCGGCATCGAGATGGTGGCGCCCTCGCGCGCGCGCGGCGACAACACAGCCACCGCCGTCGACATCCGGTCGTTGCGCAGATAGTCGAGGAAGATCTTTCCCTTGCGCAGCCGCTTCGACATGTTGAGCAGATACTGGTCCGGGCTGTCATTGGCCATCCACTGGCAGATGCCCTGCGCGAACGCTTTGGCTTCCGGCCACGTCACCTTGTCGCGCGCGCCATGACGCAAGGGCGTGACCACATGCAGGCCTTTGCCGCCGGTGGTCTTGCAGAAGCTTTCGAGCCCGACGCTGTTGAGCCGCTCCCTCATCTCCTTCGCCGCCCCAATCACCTCCTCGAAGGCAACGTTCGGCGCCGGATCGAGATCGAACACCAGCCGTCCCGGCACATCATAGGCGTACGGCGCGCAGTTCCAGGGATGCAGCTCGACGGCGGCAACCTGCGCCACCGCCGCCAATCCTTCCACGCGATCGATCTCCAGATACGGCTTGCGATCACCCGACACCTTGGCAAGCTCGAGCAGCTCCGACGTGCCCTGCATGCCGTGGCGTTGGAAGAACTTCTCACCGTCGATGCCGTCAGGCGCACGCACGATCGAGCACGGGCGGCCCTTGAGGTGACCGATCATCCATTCGCCGACCGTTTCGAAATAGCGCGCCAGCTCGAGCTTGGTGACCGGAGCGCCATCGCCGCCATCCGGCCATAGCGCCTTGTCGGGCTTCGAGATGAGAACGCCCATCACCTCGGCCTCGCGCTTCGGCTTCGACGGCGCTTTGAATATGGCGGTGCCGGCGCTCGTCGCGGTCGCGGCTGCACGTGCGACCGGCTGCGTGATCTTGGTCATCACCGGCGCATCGGCAACGACCTCCTTCGCCGGCTTGTCCTGGCGCAAGCCCTTGAACGAGGCCTGCCGTACATTGCCGCCGTCGGTCCATCCGGCAAACTCGATCTCCGCCACCAGGTCAGGCTTGAGCCAATGGATGTCGCGTGTCTTGCGCGGGGCATTCTCGCCGCTGAACGGGCTCTTGTTGGAGGCCGCCGCTTCCAGCGCCGGCATGATCTGCTTGACCTTGTCCTGGCCGAAGCCGGTACCGACGACTCCGACGTAGGCGAGGTGATCGTCCTTGTTGACGCCGACCATCAGCGAGCGGAACTTGCCGTTCGTCGTCTTCCAGCCACCGATCACCACCTCATGGCCCGGTCGCGTCTTCGCCTTGGTCCAGCTCTCGCTCCGGCCGGAATGATAAGACGTATCAAGCCGCTTCGAGACGATCCCTTCCAGCTTCAGCTTGCGCGCAGACTCCAGCACGGTCTCGCCGTCGCTCTCGAAGTGCTCGACATAGCGGATGTGCGGATTCCTGCCCTTGATATTCGCCTTCAACAATTTCTGCAGGCGCGCCTTGCGCTCGCGCAACGGCAGCCGACGCAGGTCGAGCCCTTCAGCAAACAGCAGGTCAAACGCGAAGTAGATCAGCTCATCCGTTTTGCCCTCGGAGAGCGCGGCCTGCAGCGCCGAGAAATTCGGATTGCCTTCCGCGTCCAGGGCAACGACCTCACCGTCGATGATCGCATCCGGCAGCTTTGCCGCTTCCTCCGCGATGGCACCGAACTTCGCAGTCCAGTCCAGCCCCTTGCGCGTCTTCAGGGTCGCTTCGTCGCCCTCAACCCTGATCTGCACGCGATAACCGTCAAACTTGATCTCGTGGCCCCAGCCGTCGCCTCCCGGCGGACGCTCGACCGAGGTGCAGAGTTCGGGCGCAACGAAGTCCGGCATCGCCGACACTTTCTTCGGCTCCACACTTTTTTGGGCCGCCGGTTTGGTCGCAGCCGACTTGCGCGACCGTGCCTCATGCGCTTCGCCGCGGTTGGAGTGCCAGACGGCATCCGCGCTCGCCGCGTTCGTCTTGGCCAGCATGAACGGCTTGGGTGCCCTGCCCTTGCCAGCCGCGATCTGCTCCACCGTACGACCCGAGGCAACAGATTTGTCCTGCGCCAGGATATCGTTGGCCTCACCCTCGCGCGCGAATTCGTCGCGATGCTTGATCAGCAGCCAGTTGGTGCGCTTGCCGCCGGTGCGATCATGGCGCATCCGCACCAAAACCCAGCTGCCGTGCAGCTTCTTACCTTGAAGCGTGAACTTCAGATCGCCTTTCTTGAAACCGCGCTCGGGATCGTCGCTGTCCCAATAGCCGCGGTCCCACAGCATCACGGTGCCGCCGCCATACTCGCCTTCCGGAATCGTGCCTTCGAAGTCGCCGTAGTCGAGCGGGTGATCCTCGACCTCTACCGCAAGCCGTTTGTCATGCGGGTCGAGCGAGGGGCCCTTGGTCACGGCCCAGGACTTGAACACGCCGCCAAATTCGAGCCGGAGATCGTAGTGCAGGCGCGTCGCATCGTGCTTCTGGATCACGAAGCGCGGCCGCTCGGCTGCCGCGACCTTGGCGTCGCCCGAAGGCTCCGCGGTCTTGTCGAAATCCCGCTTTTTGCGGTAAGTGGAAAGCTTTTTCAGCGCCACGACCTTGATCCCACTGAAGCCAAGCGGCGCCAGCCTAACACGTCCGGGCCGCCACCCGGAACCAAAACCCCTGAGATCAGTTGGGGTTCCCAGACCTTCATGCCAAACAGCCGGAGTTCAAGGGATGGCGCCGCGTGCCTATTGGAAAGGGACACTCAAGCTGTCGCTGGTCAGCTGCCCGGTCGTGCTCTATCCGGCTGCGACGTCCACCGAGAAAACCCGCTTCCACCTGATCAATCGCGAGACCGGCAACCGGCTCAAGCAGCAGATGGTTGACTCTGAGACCGGCGACATCGTCGAGGGCGAGCAGAAGGGGCGCGGCTACGAGCTGTCCAACGGGCAATATGTCGAGATCGAGCCGGAGGAGCTCGAGGCTGTCCAGATCGAGAGCAACCATACCATCGATATCGACAGCTTCGTGCCCCGCGACGAGATCGATCAACGCTACCTGAACCATCCGTATTACATCGCGCCGGACGGCAAGGCCGCGCTCGACGCTTTCGCCGTAATCAGGGATGCCATGAAGGATCAGGACCGCGTCGCGCTGGCGCGCATCGTGCTGACCCATCGCGAGCACATCATTGCGATCGAGCCGCTCGGCAAGGGCATGCTCGGCACCACGCTGCGCTTTCCGTATGAGCTGCGCGACGAGAGCGAGTTCTTCGACGACATCAAGGCACCCAAGATCACCAAGGACATGGTCGAGCTCGCGGGCCATATCCTTCAGACGAAGGCGGCGCATTTCGATCCCGCGACCTTCAAGGACGAATACGACACTGCGCTGAAGACCTTGGTGAAGCGCAAGGCCGCCGGCAAGCCGGTCAAGCTGCCCGAGCCCGAGGAGCGGCCGAGCAACGTGATCAACCTGATGGATGCGCTCAAGCAGAGCCTGAAGGCCAAGCGGACCACGAAGCCCTCGCGCGCGTCGGCTCGCCGGCCTCGCGCCCAGCGCCGCTCCGCCAAGAAGACGCACCGTTCGGCGGCGCGACAGCGGAAGGCGGGGTAGTGTCATCGACACCGCTGAAAGCCCCTGAAATTCCGTCATTGGAACGCCGTGTCGGCCACGGCCCGAGGGGCGACGGCGGAAGTAAGCCAATGAGGTTACGGGAAGATCCGGGTTGCTTGGTCGCTTGGCCCCTCGCAATGACGGTGGATGGCCGGGACCTCGCCCGGCCATAACGGTGCGGTAGCTCAGCTCTTCTTCGAAGCCCGCTTCTTCGTCGACTTCTTGCTGGACTTCTTTGCGGATTTCTTCGACGACGCCCGGGCGCTCTTCTTTTTCGGCACCTTCTGTCCCGCCCGGCGCGCTTCCGACAGACCGATCGCGATCGCCTGTTTGCGGCTCTTGACCTTGCGCCCCGAACGGCCGCTCTTCAACGTCCCGGCCTTCCGCTTCTTCATGGCGCGTCCGACTTTCGCGGATGCG
>NZ_CAFK01000037.1 GCF_000239815.1 Bradyrhizobium sp. STM 3843
CGCATCGACCGCCGCTGGGCGGCTGCCGGCCCCGCCGAGCAGTTGGTCGGTCCCGACCGAGGAGGCGACCAGCGGCACGATGGGACCCGCGATCGGTCGCGGTGCCGGCTGGCCCGGCACCGCATTGGCGTCCGGCGTCGCCGGCTCGCTCGGCAACTCGATCGGCGCCGAGCGGGCGGCGAGCACGCGCGTGATCTCGCGCTCGACGTAATGCGCGAGCTTCCGTGCGCCAGCCTTGGTGAAATAGACGCCGTCATAGGTGCGCAGCTGACGGATCTGGCCCTCGAAGTCAGGACCCTTCTGCAGGAAGCGGCCTGCTTCGTCGACGAAGCCGTCCCAGATATCGACATAGGTGATGCCGGCCTTCCCTGCGACGTCGCGATACAGCGAATCCAGGAACAGCATATCGGACGTGCCCTTGGTGCCGCGGATCGCGGGCAGTCCCACCCAGATCACCGGAACCCCCTTGGACTTGGCGATCGCGATCATCTCCTCGATCTTCTTGGCGTAGAGCTCGACCCAGCGATCGTCGCGGAAATCGTACACGCCGTTGGGCGAGCGGGCGGCTTTCTCGGGCGCCGCGGCGGCCGCGTCGCCACTTTCGGCATCATCCTGCGGCAGATCGCTGTCGACTTGCTTGTCGTCGGGCTTGGCTGCGGCATCGGCCTTTTGATCCGGCTTGCCGTCCGGCCCTTTCGTCTTGGCATCCTTCTTGGCTTTGTCGGCCGGCTTCTTGTCGTCGGGCTTGTCGGTTTTCTCGATCACCGGCTCGCGGAGCGACATGCGGTCGTTCAAGCCGAGCATGATGACGATGGCATCCGCTCGCTCGCCCGGGAGAATTCCCTTGGCGGCCGCGGCCCAGTCCGCGGGATCCCCCTTCGGCTGGTATTTGATCAGGCCCGAAGTGGTCTTGATCCTGCGCGTGACGCCCATGTCGGGCTGCTCCGCATAGGCATCTTCCAGCCCGTAGGCGAGCCAGTCGGCCATGCTGTCGCCGAGCACCAACACGTAACGCTCAGGCGCATTGTCGCGCTTCTCCGGCGGCGGCGCCTTCGAGAAATCCTGGTAGACCTTCTTGGGCTGCTGCGGCTCTCGGAACGGCGAGAAGAAGTCGCCGCCGAACCAGCCACCACCGCGCGGCGCCTGGCGCTGAGGCGGCGGCGAGCCGAACGGATTGAAATTGAAGAACTGTGCGGAGGCGGGCCCGGCAATACCGACCAGCATCGCGATCGCCACCGCGAGCACGACCAGGAGGCCGGGCTCGTTCAAGACCTTCAGAAGGGACTTCAGCTTGGACATGCGGCCCGATCACGCGGCGAAATCGCTCGTCACCATATAATGGCAGCTAAATCAGGCCGCAAACGGGCATTCGCAGCCGGTCTTGTTCCCGCTCGCCGGAGGTAAGATCCGGTTAGGATCAACGTTAACGCCCCCGCAGGCGCTCCAATACCTCGGCGGAGGCAAACCCATCGGCCGGGGCGCCGATCGAGGCCTGGAAGTTCCGCAACGCCTCCCGGGTCTGGCCGCCGAACTGGCCGTCTGGCGTACCTTGGTAGAATCCGCGCTGGACCAGCAGCTGCTGCAGTTCCAGCCGCTCGGCCCGCGACAAAGTGCGCTCGTCCCGCGGCCAGGCCTGCACGAACGGCTGGCCGCCGCGCAGCCGGTCGGCGAAATGACCGATGGCGAGTGCGTAGGCCTCGGCTGGATTGTATTTCATGATGACGCGGAAGTTCTGCATCATCAGGAAACCCGGCCCTTGGGCGCCGGCCGGCGCCAGCAGATAGGCCTTCTCGGTCGGGCGCGGGAAAGTCTGCCCATTGGGCCGCTTGACGCCGATCTGCTCCCATTGCGCCAGGCTCATCACCTTGGCGCGATCGGCCAGCATGTAATTGAAGCCCTGCGGCACCACCACCTCGTAGCCCCAGCTCTGGCCGGCCTGCCAGCCGTCCTTTTTGAGGTTGTTGGCGGTGGAGGCGATCAGGTCGGCGGCATTGTCGACCACGTCGCGGCGGCCGTCGCCGTCGGCATCGACCGCGTAGCGCTTGAATGCGGTCGGCATGAACTGGGTCGGGCCGAAGGCGCCGGCCCATGAGCCGCGCATCTGCTCGGGCTTCAAGTCGCCGTGGTGGAGAATCTCCAGCGCCGACAGGAACTCGTCCTTGAAATAGGCTTGACGGCGGCCGATGCAGGCGAGCGTCGCGGTCGACTGCAGCACGTTGCGGTCGCCGATCTGGGTGGAGTAGTTCGATTCGATGCCCCAGATTGCGGCGATGATATAGCGGTCGACACCGTAAGCCCGCTCGGTCGCATCGAACTGCGCCTTGTAGGTCGTGAGCACTTCGCGGCCCTTGGCGAGCCGGTTGTCGTTCACCAGGATGTCGAGATAGTCCCAGATCGACTTGGTGAACTCCGGCTGCGCGTCCAACAGGTCCATGATGCGCAGGTCGGGCGACAGCCCCGTGGTGAAGCGCTGAAAGCTGTCCTGCGAGATGCCGCGCCGTGCGGCATCCGGCCACATGCCCGCGATGCAATTGTCGAAATTGGCGGCCGCCTCGCGAATCGCGCTGGCCGTCATCAGCGGATGGCCGGAGGCGCCGTCCTCACCGCTCCAGGGTACTGGCCCACCGTTCGGTGCTGGCTGCGGGGCCTGCGAATTGGTCGCGTTCCCCTTGGCGAAAGTGCCGGTGAAGAGATTGTCGAGGAAGTTCAACGGACCGCCGCTCGACTGGGCCCGAACCGGACCTAAGCAGGCGACCGTGACGGCGCATGCAAGCGCGCCGGCGAGCAGAATCGCGGATGGTTCGGTTCGTCTTTCCATAGTTAGCTCGCTGCCTCACAAATCAGGCATCCAGGAGGCCCTGCCTGGGTTACCAGCAGATTAAGGAACTTCCGGTTTCAGCCGTAGGCGAATTTTCCGGCCACATCCTGGCGTTCATGGAACCGCCGGCCAACATCTGCCTTTGTTCTCGGCTGCAAAACCCGCTACCAGGATGCGATCCATTTCGCATTCATATCTTTGCAAGGTCTAGTCCCATCCCATGAAAATCCGCAAAGCCGTTTTTCCGGTCGCCGGCCTCGGCACCCGCGTGCTGCCCGCTACCAAGGCCATGCCGAAAGAGATGTTGACCATCGTCGACAGGCCGCTGATCCAATATGTGTTCGACGAGGCCAAGGAGGCCGGCATCGAGCACTTCGTCTTCGTGACCGGGCGCAACAAGACCGCAATCGAGGATCATTTCGATCGCATGTACGAGCTCGATGCGACGCTTGCCGCGCGCGGCAAGAAGACCGAGATGGAAATCCTGGCGCGCGATCAGCCGGAGGCCGGCGCCGTCAGCTTCACCCGTCAGCAGTCGCCGCTTGGGCTCGGTCACGCCGTGTGGTGCGCCCGCGACATCGTCGGCGACGAGCCGTTCGCGGTGGTGCTGCCGGACGAGCTGGTGCTGAACAAACCGGGCTGCCTCGCCCAGATGATTGCCGCTGCCAGCGAGCTGCCGGAGAAGGCAAACGTGCTGGCGGTGCAGGAGGTCCCTGCCGACCAGACCCATCAATACGGCATCTGCGGCGTCGGCAAACGCGACGGCAAGATGTTCGAGGTTGACGGCATGGTGGAGAAGCCGGCCAAGGGCACGGCGCCCTCGAACTTCTCCATCACGGGCCGCTACATCCTGCAGCCCGAGATCTTCAAGATCCTGGCGACGCAGGAGCGCGGCGCAGGCGGCGAGATCCAGCTCACCGATGCGATGATCGGCCTGTCCAAGACGCAAAAATTCTACGGCGTGGAGTTCGAGGGCGAGCGGCACGATTGCGGCTCCAAATCGGGCTTCCTCCGCGCCAACATCGCCTTCGCCATGGCGCGTCCCGACCTGCGTGACGGCCTGCGGGAGGACATGAAGAAATACCTGGCGGATTGAGCGTCGGTTCGATCGAACCGAGCTATCGGAAACTGCAAAGGCCGCGCATTGCGCGGCCTTTGTTCGTTGCAGACCTGCGGTGAGCTCGCTCAGGCCGGTTGCAGCAGGAAGACGCGCCCATATTGTGCGACTTCCTTGCGCCAGGCATTCAGGGCGAGAACGAAGGAGCCGCTGCACCATAGGACGAGGTATTCGACACCGCCGAGATTCCAGAGCCAGCCCGGGCCCTTGGTGGCGATCACCGCATAGGTCGCAACCGCGATCACGCCAGCCGAGATCAGCCCGGTATATTTCAGGTAAAGATTGAAGATCAGGCCGATCGCGGAGACGCTCTCCATCACCAGCGCAAGCACGACGAAGAACAGCGCCGGATGAAAGCCCGCTTTGCCAAAGAAGGCCTGCGCGCCGTTGAGGTCCATCAGCTTGAACGCGATGTGCGGAAGGTAGAGCGCGCCCAGCATGAGGCGGAAGAAAACGGCGGGATCGGTGACATCGAAACTCGAACGGCGGTCGCTCATGGCGAGCTCCTGTGATCTATGATGCGCGGCCGCGAACGAAGCGCGAGGAGTCTGAAGCCCCCTTTGGACCCCGCGTCGCGCCGAATGCAAGAACACTATCACTGTGTCTTGCGTCGCAATTGACGTGGGTCAAGCGTGCAGGAGCGACAGGGCCTTGTGCGCCGATGCCGAAAATCGCGGCGTATTCGCCTGCGAATTTCGGAGGTCAAAAGGCACTCACTAACCGGAGCCCGGGCCGCAACTAACTAGGGCGTGTACGAATTTTCTCGCCGCGCACGCCCTTACCTCTCCCCGCTTGCGGGGAGAGGTCGGATTGCATCGTCAGATGCAATCCGGGTGAGGGGGTACAGGTCCGACAACTCGCACCGATCGTGCGCCTGCCCCTCACCCCAACCTCTCAGCGCGAGCGAAGCTCGTCGCGGCCCCGTAAGAACGGGGAGAGGGAGCACACCGAGTCCGCCGAGCAAGTCTGCGATACGCTTGATCAGGAAATGCGCTTGCCTAACCGGAGCCCGAGCCGCCGTCCGCGACCAGCGCGGAGCCGGTCATATAGGTCAGCTCCGGCGCGGCCATCGCGACCGCAAATTCCGCGATCTCTTCCGGTTTGGCCATGCGCTTGATCCCCGGCAGGTTGCTGCGCGCCCATTGGGCGGCGGCGATCTCCCACATCGCATCCGGCATCGCCTCGGTGCCGCCGACGCGGCGGACCAGCGCGGTGTCGGTGGTGCCCGGCACGATCGCATTGATGCGGATACCCTTGTCCGCATAGTCGAGCGCGGCCGACCGGACCAGGCCGATCAGGCCGGATTTGGTCGCGGTATAGACGCTGCGGCGGGCGCTGGTGCGGTGCTCATTCGACGACGACGTGACGAGGATGGTGCCGCCGCCGCGCTTGAGCATCTCCGGGATTTGATACTTCATCGCGAAGAACACGCCGCGCAGGTTGGTCTCAACGATGTCGTTCCACTCCGCCGCAACAAACTCGTGCAGCGGCTTCTCGAGCGTGATGCCGGCATTGTTGAGCGCGATGTCCAAGCCTTGGAAGGTATCGACGGCCTCACGGACGAAGTCGGCGACCTGGACCTCCTCGCGCACGTCGGCGCGGATGTAGTGCGCGCGCCCGCCCGCCTCCCTGATCTGGGCTTCGACCTCGCGCCCCAGCGTCTCGCGACGACCGCAGAAGGCGACCGCGGCGCCTTGGCGCGCAAGGCAATCGCGGCGGCCCGGCCGATGCCCGAGGTGGCCCCGGTGATCAGCACGACCTTTCCCGCGAAGCGCTTGGGCGCCTCGACGATGGTGGGCGCAGGCGAATGGCTGGCCTGCGCCAGGGCCACGCCGCCCGCAGCACCGAGCGCGATCCCGCCGGCGAAACCGGCCAACGTCAGCGCCTTGCGGCGGGACGGTATTGGAGCGGTCCCTTGCTCGTCCATGGCTGTGCACTCCCTGTCAGCGGCACTTGTCCGCAATATGAACGCTGATAACATCACTCTATGGAAAATATGATCACTGTCAACATTGGAATGCGATGACAAAGCTGAGCCGCGGAAAAAGCGCCCGAAAACGTCCAGTGCAGGAGCCGCGTCCCTATCATCACGGCGATCTCAGGCGCGCGCTGATTGCGGCAGCGACCGAGCTGTTGGAGCGGGAGGGGGCCGAGGCGCTGTCGTTTCGCGCGGTGGCGCGCACCGCAGGCGTGTCGCAGTCGGCGCCTTATAATCATTTCTCCGGCAAGGAGGATCTGCTGGCCACCGTTGCCGAGGCGGGATTCCGCGCGCTCGCGACCTCGCAGGCCGAGACGGCCGCGCACGCGCACGCCGGAGAGGCGCGCATGATCGCGCTTGGCCTGGACTATATCGGCTTTGCCGCGGACCATCCGCAGCTCTATCGGCTGATGTTCGGCGTCGGCGTGGCCGATTGGCATGCTTATCCGCATGTCTCCGAGGCCAAGCATGCGAGCTTTGCGCCGATCCGGGCCGCGCTTGCGGGGGACTTCCCTTCAACGCGTGACGCCGCGGCGATCGAGCACGCCGCGGTGGCCGCTTGGGGCCTTGCCCATGGGCTCGCCATGCTGCGCATCGACGGATCGTTGGCGCGGCGCGACGCGCCTGACCAGCCTCCCGCTGAAGAGGCCGCGTTGCAATTGTTCGCGCGCGGGCTCGCTCACGCGTTAGCCGGCGTCGGCAAGGTTGAGAAATCCTCGTAGGATAAGCGCCGGCTCGCGGCTCAGGCGCGGCCTTCGCCGGCGGCCCACAAGGCGTCGAGGCCGGCGCGATAATCCGGATAGCTGAATGTCAGCGCGAGATCGGACTTGGCCCGGATATTCCGGACGCGCCGGTTGCTGGCATAGAAGCTTCGGGCCATCGGCGACAGTTCCGCCGTCTCGAACGGCTGTTCGGGCGGCGCTGCCACGCCCATCAGCGATGCAGCATAGGCGATCACGTCCTGCGGCGGCGCCGGCTCGTCGTCGCAGATGTTCCAGGCGCCGCCGTGCGCACGTGCGATCGCACCCATGATGGCGGCGGCCGCGTCGTCGACATGGATGCGGTTGAACACCTGGCCCGGCCTGATGATGCGCCGCGCGCGTCCCTGCTGCAACTCGACCAGCGCATTGCGGCCTGGTCCGTAGATACCACCGAGCCTGAGCACGGCGAGGCGGTCGCCGAGCCGCGCGCGCCATTGCGTTTCGACCTGCACCCGCGCCTTGACCCGATCGTGCCCCGGCGCGAGTGGCGTATCCTCGTCGATCCATCCGCCCTGATGGTCGCCATAGACGCCGATGGTGGAAAGATAGACGACGCGCCGCGCATGGCCCGTGGCGATGGCGTCACCGAACGCGCCGAGCACCGGATCGTCGCCGGAGCCGGGCGGGACGGAAATCAGAATGACGTCGGCACGCGCGGCGTTGGCGATCGCATCGGCAGCGGCTGTCGTGCCGTCGAACAGGTCGATGTCGAGCGGCGCAAGCTGCGCGCGCTTCTCGGCCGTGCGCACCGTGCCGGAAATGTGCGCGAAGCGATCGCCGTAAAGATGGACGAAGCGGCCGGCGGTGTAGCCGAAGCCGATGACGAAGAGGTTCATGGGGCCATCAATTGGGCGTGGCGAACGCGTCATACACCAGCTTCTTGAAGGCCGGCGTGATGCGGCCGCGCTCGTTCTGGGTCTGCTCCATCAGGATGTAGACCATGTCGAGCTTGGGATCGACGCCGAAATAGGTGCCGCTGCCGGAGTCCCATTTCAATTCGCCGATCGAGCCCGGCGCCGGCGGCTTGGCGTCGCCCGGCTCGACCCGCACCGCGAGCCCGTAGCCATAGCCGAAACCGTCGCCGGGGAAATAGAAGAAGTCGCGTTCGACGCCTGAGCCAGGGCCAATATGGTCCGTCGTCATGTCCTTGAACGCAGCCGGACTGAGATAGCGTTTGCCGTCGAACTCGCCGCCATTGAGCAGCATCTGCGCGAAGCGCGCATAGTCGGTGGCAGTCGAGACCAGGCCGCCGCCGCCGGATTCCCATTCGGGGTGGGAGCGGCGGCCCCGCTCGGCCGCGACCAGGATCGGATCGCCCGGCAGCGGCTCGGCCATGCGCGCGCGCTCCTCCGGGGTGGTCAGCAGGAATTTGGTGCTGGTCATCCCTAAGGGATCCAGGATCTGCTGCTTCTCGAACTGATAAAGCGACTGGCCGGACACGATCTCGATCACGCGCCCGAGCACGTCGGTCGAATGGCCGTAGCGCCACAAGGTGCCCGGCTGGCGGGCCAGCGGCAGCGCGGCGATACGATCGGCGAATTCGGCATTGTCGAAACGGCCGCCGAACAGGTGCGCGGCCATGTAGGCGTGCTCGATCAGCGCGCCGCCGATATACTCATAGGTAATGCCGGAGGTGTGGCGCAGCAGGTCCATGATGGTGACCGGTCGCACCGGTGGCACCAGCTTGAGCACGCGGGAGCCGTCCATACCTGGCGTCTCGAGGCCGACCTTCGTATCGGCAAAGGCCGGAATGTATTTGGCGACCGGATCGGACAGCGCCAGCCGGCCCTGGTCGATCAGCATCATCGCGGCGAGACTCGTGATCGGCTTGGTCATCGAGTGCAGCGCGAAGATCGTATCAGGGGTCATCGGCACGCCGGTCTTGACGTCGCGCACGCCGAAGCATTTCAGATAGACCGGCTTGCCGTGCTGCTGGATCAGCACCACCGCGCCGGGCAGCCGACCGCTTGTCACCTCGTTGTCGAAGAACTGCGTGATCCGCTCGAGCTTCTCGGGCGAGGGCGCGGGGGCATCTGCGGCGAAAGCGAATGTGCTCACCAGCCACCCGCCGAGCATCAGCACGACCGCCAGCCATGCCTGCGATACGTGTGACCGAAAGAAGGGCCTGGTCGGGCCGGCGTTGTCCGTGACAATCATGCGAAACTCCGCGCGCTCTGGTGCTGCCGTCGCGCAAGTTTAACCGAGCCCGGGCAAGGCTTCGCCTTTCCTTTGGTATAGTGGCGGCATCACCGGCAAACCACCTATGCTGCGGCGCCTGAGGGCTCTCAGCCCTGCGCCGGGCGCGGCTTGCTCTGGTCCTTCCGATGCGCCATGTCATATAAAGGACGATGAGGAGATGGCGCATACGATGAGCTTCCAATCGATCTACCGGCACGGTTTTGCCCGGGTTGCGGCCTGCGTGACTGCCTCGCGCGTTGCCGACCCTTCGGCCAATGCGGCGGCGATCCTGGAGGCGGCGCAGGGCTGCCATGCCGAAGCAGCCTCGGTCGCCGTGTTCCCGGAGCTCTGCGTGTCCGGCTATGCGATCGAGGACCTCGTTAACCAAGATCCGCTCTTGGATGCGGTCCAGCGCGCGCTGGCTACGATCGTGCAAGGTTCGCGCGAACTGATGCCGGTGCTGATCGTCGGCGCGCCGCTGCGTTTCGGCAACCGCATCTACAATTGCGCGGTCGTCATCCATCGCGGCGAGGTTCTCGGCGTGGTGCCGAAGATCTATCTGCCGACCTATCGCGAGTTCTACGAAGGCCGCCACTTTGCCTCCGGCGCCGGCGTTCGGGACGAGATAATCGAGGTCGCGGAGACCATGGCGCCGTTCGGCACCGATCTCCTGTTCGCGGCGGCTGACGTCGCCGGTTTCGTCATCGGCGTCGAGATCTGCGAGGACATGTGGATCCCGGTCACGCCGGCCTCGGAGCTGGCGCTTGCCGGCGCCACCGTGCTCGCCAATCTCTCGGGCAGCCCGATCACCGTTGGCCGCGCCAGCTCGCGCTCGCTGTTGTGCCAGTCGACCTCGGCGCGCTGTCTTGCCGCCTACATCTATGCTGCCGCCGGTGTCGGCGAATCCACCACCGATCTCGCCTGGGACGGCCAGACCTCGATCTTCGAGAATGGCGTGCTGCTGGCCGAGAGCGAGCGCTTCCGCCAGAGCGGACAGACTATCTTTGCGGACGTCGATCTCGATCTGTTGCGCCAGGAACGGGCGCTGATGGGCACGTTCGACGACAATGCCCGTGTGCAGGCCAAGCATGGTGGCAAGGATGGCGCCGGCTATCGTCGCATCGGCTTCGAGCTGCAGCCGCCCGCTGATGACATCGGCTTCGTCCGCAAGCTCGAGCGCTTTCCGTTCGTGCCGAGCGAGCGTGCGCGGCTCGATCAGGATTGCTACGAGGCCTACAACATCCAGGTCGCGGGGTTGACACAGCGGCTGCGTGCCACCGGCACCAAGCGCATCGTGATCGGCGTCTCGGGCGGGCTCGATTCGACGCATGCGCTGATCGTCGCGGCAAAGGCGATGGACCTGCTCGGCCTGCCGCGGTCGAACATTCTCGCCTATAACCTGCCGGGCTTTGCCTCAGGCAGCGCGAGCAAATCCTACGCCCACGCCTTGATGCGGTCGCTTGAGGTCAACGCAGCCGAACTCGATATCCGCCCCGCGGCGACGCAGATGCTCAAGGATATCGGCCATCCGTTCGGGCGCGGCGAGGCGGTCTACGACGTTACCTTCGAGAATGTGCAGGCGGGCCTGCGCACCGACTATCTGTTCCGCATCGCCAATGATCGCGGCGGCATCGTGCTCGGCACCGGCGATCTCTCCGAGCTTGCGCTCGGCTGGTGCACCTATGGTGTCGGGGATCAGATGTCGCATTACAACGTCAATTCCGGCGTGCCGAAGACCTTGATCCAGCATCTGATCCGTTGGGTGGTTGCGACAAGACAGTTCTCCGACGAGGTCGGCAAGACGTTGGAGCAGGTGCTGGCCGCCGAGATCTCGCCGGAGCTGGTGCCGGTGGCCGAAGGCGAGACGCCGCAGAGCACGGAGGCCGCGATCGGCCCCTATGAGCTGCAGGACTTCAACCTGTTCTACACGCTGCGTTACGGCTTTCGCCCGTCGAAGATCGCGTTCATGGCGCATCACGCCTGGAAGGATGCCGAGGCCGGCGACTGGCCGCCGGGATTTCCGGCCAACAAGCGACGCGCCTACGCGCTCGCCGACATCAGGCATTGGCTGGAAGTATTCCTGCGGCGCTTCTTCGCCTTCAGCCAGTTCAAGCGATCGGCGATGCCGAACGGCCCGAAGGTGGTGGCGGGCGGTTCGCTGTCGCCGCGCGGCGACTGGCGCGCGCCCTCCGATGGCAATGCGACGGCGTGGCTCGAGGATCTCGAGCGCAACGTGCCCAAGGACGTGCAGAAGGATGTCGACAAGCGTGCCCACAAGGCGTGAGCCGGCGTCGGCAAACGGTTTTCAACGGAGTGATCGATGAGCGTGACCGGCATTTCCTCCATGGCGACGCGGCAGATCCTGGCCGAGCTTGCGGCTGCCCATGAAGAGGCGACCGGCGAGACGGTCGCAATCGAATCCGTCGGCGGCGTCGATGCCGCCAAGCGCATCCGCGCCGGCGAAGCGTTCGATGTCGCCGTGCTCGCCTCCGACGCGCTGGCGAAGCTCGAAGCCGACGGCTTCCTGGTCGCCGGCAGCATCGTCAACATGGCGGAGTCGCCGATGGCGCTGGCGGTGCGCGCCGGCCAGCCGCGGCCGAAGCTCGATGAGGCCGGCGTGCGCGCCGCGATGGCGAGTGCCCGTAGTATCGGCATCTCCACCGGCCCGAGCGGCACCCATGTGCTGAAGCTCGCGCGCGACTGGGGCCTGGAGGACGCGGTCAAGGACCGCATCGTGCAGGCCAAGCCCGGCATCCCCGTGGCCAGACTGCTTGCCGATGGCGAAGTCGAGCTCGGCTTCCAGCAGCTCAGCGAGATGATGGGGGCGCCGGGAATCGACGTCGTCGGCCTGCTGCCCGCGTCGCTGCAGCCCGGCACGGTGTTCGCCGCGGGCCTCTGCAAGGCGGCGACCCAGCCAGAGGCCGCGCGTGCCTTCATCGCTTTTCTCGCCTCGGAGGAGACCGCGGAGACCAAGCGCCAGCACGGGATGACGCCGGCCTGAACGCGCGTTCCGACACGCCTTCGCGACGGCTTCTCCGGAACCCGCGACGAAAAAACTGAGCGGCCGTGTCGTCGCGGCCGCCTCCGGTTCGTCTTCCAGCCATACGGGTATGGGAACGGAGACGAAGAATGAGCACATCGCGTTATCGCTGGGTGATCGTCGCGGCCGGCGGCCTGTTGGGCTGCGTCGCGATCGGGGGCATGTTCTCGCTGCCGGTGTTCCTCAAGCCGATCGCCGCCGAGACCGGCTGGTCGGTCGCCGGAGTGTCGAGCGCGATGACCATCGGCTTCCTGGCTATGGCGTTCACCAGCATGGCGTGGGGCACGCTCTCCGACCGCATCGGGCCGCTTCCGGTGGTGCTGACCGGCTCGGTCCTGCTCGCGGCGAGCCTGGCGCTGGCCAGCCTGGCGTCCTCGCTGATCACGTTTCAATTGCTGTTCGGCCTCATGGTCGGCGGCGCGACGGCGGCGATCTTCGCGCCGATGATGGCGACCGTCACCGGCTGGTTCGAGACCCATCGCAGCCTTGCCGTCTCGCTGGTTTCGGCCGGCATGGGCATGGCGCCGATGACGATGTCGCCGCTCGCAGCCTGGCTGGTCTCGCACCACGACTGGCGGACCTCGATGCAGATCATTGCCGCCGTGGTCGCCGCCATCATGATCCCGGTGTCGCTCCTGGTGCGCCGTGCGCCGGCGGCGGAGCGCGCCGCAGCCGCCTCGTCCGGGCCTGACGCCGCGCAATCCGAGATGACGCTGTCCCAGGCGGTGCGCTCGCCGCAGTTCATGATCCTGCTCGCCACCAACTTCTTCTGCTGCGCCACGCATTCGGGCCCGATCATCCATACCGTGAGCTATGCGGTGAGCTGCGGCATTCCGCTGATCGCGGCAGTGACGATCTACAGCGTTGAGGGGTTGGCGGGCATGGGCGGCCGGATCGCGTTCGGCCTGCTCGGCGACCGCTTCGGCGCCAAGCGCGTGCTGGTGCTCGGCCTGCTCGCACAGGCGTTCGGCGCGCTGGCCTACGTGTTCGTGCGCGAGCTCGCGGCGTTCTATTCCGTCGCCGCGGTGTTCGGCTTCATCTATGCCGGCACCATGCCGCTCTACGCGGCGATTGCGCGGGAGAACTTTCCGCTGCGCATGATGGGCACGGTCATAGGTGGAACCGCGATGGCCGGCAGCCTCGGCATGGCGACGGGCCCGCTCGCCGGCGGGCTGATCTACGACACGTTTGCCAGCTACGCTTGGCTCTATATCGGTTCCTGGCTGATGGGACTTGGCGCCTTCCTGATCGCGATGACGTTCAGACCATTCCCGAAGACAGAGCCGGAGCCGGCGTCCGTGCCGGTATCGGCCTGAAACTGAATGCATCGCAACACAATAGCTGCGTCTTCAACAGGAGCTCAACAAGGCTTAATCGGCCGGCGGGGAACTCTCGCCCCGCGGGCGGGTTGGGCGTGCGTGAGTTCAACAGGAATGGAGACCCCGTCCATGAAGAAGACCCAGCTCGCAATTGCCTTGTTCGTTGCCACCACCCTAGCCGCGGCGCCGTTCGCCGCTGAGGCGAAGCACAAGACCAAGCATCATTCGTCGACCTCGTCTGAGACGACGACGGGCGCCAACACGCGCTCCGGCAGCAGTGCGAATCCGTCGAGCCAGGGCAATGTCGGCCCGGGAACCAACCAGGCCGGCAGCATGTCGAAAGGCATGTCCAAGTAAGCGTCCAAGTAAGCGCCCAAGAGAGCTTCGTGCAGCGCGGGAGAGCCTCTGCCATCCGGGGCTTTCCTCGCGCCTAGTTGAGCTCAGTTGGCATCGGCGAGAGCCTCTCGCCCGGCGGCCTCGCGTGTCCGTGTTATAAGTACCCGCCAACTCACTCCGCACGGGCGGCATGCCAAAGAAACCTGCAAGCAAACCCGCAGGAAGACCTGCAAGAAAGCTCAAGACCTTTCAAACCTCGCTCGGCTTCTTCGATCTGGCGGTCGCCGCGCCGTCCATGAAGGCCGCCTTGGAGGCGTGGGGCGCCAGCAGCAATCTCTTCCATCAAGGTGCCGCCCGGGAAACCGACGATCCCGACATCGTCGCTGCAACGATGGCACAGCCCGGCATCGTGCTGAGGCGGCCCGTCGGCAGCAACGAACCCTTCGCGGAGCATGCCGGCCTGCCGACGACTTTGCCCGGCCCGGAGCCTGGCCGGTCGCGGACATCTCACCGCGCGTCTCAACGACAACCGTCTCGAAAGACTGACGACGCTGCCGACAGCAAGGCCGCGCTGGCATTCGCGCGGGCGCAAAAGCAGCGCGACGCTCTCAGGCGTAAGAAGGAAGAGGCCGCGCTGGCCAAGCTGCGTGCGCGCCGCGAGGCGGCGGTCGCGAAGGCGGAAGCTGCGCTTGACAAGGCACGGCGCGAGCACGAGGCGAGAGCAGGGGCGATCGACGCCGAGCGCGCGGCCATCGACGAACGTGCGGACGCCGAGGCCGAGCGCTGGCGACGGGAGAAGGAGCGGCTGGAGGCGGCGCTGCGGAAGGCGCGGGCGTAAGGAGATGGAGTTGCGCGCGTCGCATATGTGCGACGCAGCAAATTCCATCGTCCTTTAAGGCGATTGTGCGGGAGCCATGTTCCACAAGGGCATCGAGCACAACGCGTCAATCACGGGCCACACGCCGCGTCCGCCACCGCTGTCTCGCGCTCCAGCCAAAACCTCGGCCCGTGATACCAGACTCTTTCGGCATCGGCGGGAGGTGGATCGCCCAGGTGCAATGCGCGGATCGGGACTTTGCCTGTCCCGATGCCTGCGAGCGCGGCCTTCAACCGTTCTGCTCCCTCCTGGTCACGTCCGTCGACGCAGGGATAGATGCTGACGCCACCGATCGATGACGCCGCAAAGCATGTGCCCTGTCGGATCACCCTCAGCAGAAAGCCCGACCAGGAGTCCGTGGTCAGTGGCATCAGCAGCCGTCCGCCTTCGATCAGCCCATCGAGCCATTGCGGTGCCGGGTGGGTGCAGCCGGCGAAGACGATCACGGCATCGAACGCGTCGGCATCGATCGCGCGGCCATCGCCGGAAACGAACTCGACCTGTGGCCAGGGCGCAAGATTGGCCTTGGCCTGCACCGCCAGCGCCGGGTCGATCTCGACCGCCGTGACGTGACCGCCGGGTCCGACGATCTCGGCGAGCACCGCCGAGTAATAGCCGGTGCCGGCGCCGACCTGCAGCACGCGCGCGCCGCGCGCGATGTCCATCTGCTCGAAATTGCGCGCCCAGAAGCTGGGCATGCCATTGTTGAGATTGCGGCTGGCGTCGATCGCCACCAAGACGTCGTGATAGAGCCAGAGCGGGTCGCTGTCCGAGGTCAGGAACGGCTCCTGATAGGGCTGCGGGATGATACGCCAGGGCCCGGGGCCGACGAACGGCTCGCGCGGGACAGCGGCGAAGGCATCGATCACATGCAGGTTGCGTAGCACCGGCGTCTTGCGGCGCAGATCTTCGGCATACCAGCGGCGCGCCGCCGAAATCTCGTCCATGGCTCTCTCTCCTGTTGCTGACGGAGTTGATGCGGCCCCGGACCGACGGTTGCGGACAGGTCGAAATGTTTTTCGGAACGCTGTCCGCGCGGTGCCGACTGGGCCGCATACTAGAGGTCATGGAACGATCGACGGATATGTCTGGAGCTGCCGCCGCGGTGGGGCGCACCGCGGCCGACGCCGCGTCGGCGATCGAGGCGCTGTCCGAGACCGATCTGGTGCGGCTGAAGGCCTTGGCGCAATTGTGGAGCCGCGGGCTGCCGGCAGGGCTCGGCTGGGCCGACGTGCTGCATGAGGCGATCGTGCGCGTTCTCGACGGATCGCGCGTCTGGCCGCTCGGCGTTCCAATCCTGGCGTTCCTGTCGGGGGTGATGCGCAGCATCTGCGACGACTATTGGCGGCGGGTTCGTCACGAGCAGAGGCTGCTCGTCAGCCGCGACGACCATAGCCAGGGTGGCCCGGCAGCCGAGCCGGTCGATGAATTGGCAGATCCTGAGCGGGTGGCTGTCGCGGTCGCAGGGTTGGCCGAGGTGTTCCGGCTGTTTGCGGGCGATTCGGTTGCGCTGAAGATCATCGACGGCATGGCCAACGGGCTTAAGGCCAAGGACATCTGCAGCGCCTATGATATCTCGGCCCTTGACTATGACACCGCGCGGCGGCGAATGCGGCGCACGCTGCTGCGCCATCAACGACACCGGAGCGCGCCATGACACGCTGGCACCCACGCCTCGAGCTCGCGCGCCTGCTCGAAGCCCTGAGCGAGGACATCATCGCCGCGACCGATGAGGAGATACGGCAGCTGCACGGGCGGGCGATGTCCGTTACGGCCCACGAGATCAAGCTGCTCATCAAGGCCGCGCGAGCGGATAAGGGTGGCGGTGCGATGGAGGGATTGGACGAGCCCGGAGCCGGGCTGCGGCCGGCTGGGGCGCAGCGGCGACCTTCGCACCATCAGCGGCACTGATGGCGGATAACGGTCGTGGCGAGGCGCGACGACGAGCCAACCCTCTTGGAAGCGCCAAGATGGCCGGCTTCAGATCGAAACAGGTGTGCTCTTGGTCAGCATAATTCGATCCCGCCCAAGATGCGGGAAACCGTCGCCGCGGCGACTGATCACCAAACTAGCGCTCGCGGCTCCACGGGAACAGTGAGACCGGGAAATCCGCCGCATAGCGGTGACCTATCGGTGGGCCGGGCTGTTCTTCCGCGGGATTCGGGTCAGGTCTGATGACCTTCCGGTAAAGATGCCATGTGGCATGACCGAGCACTGGCAGAACGACGGCGAGACCGACGAAGAACGGCAGTGAACCCGCTGCCAGCAATGCGGCAACGATCAGCCCCCACACACCCATCTCGATGGGATTGATCATCACGGCCCGCATCGAGGTGCGGATCGCGTCGATGGCGGTCGCGTGCCGGTCGAGCATCAGCGGAAACGAGACGACGCTGACGCACAGGGCGATCACGGCAAACAGCAAGCCGATGCCGCAGCCTATGATGATGAGCGACCAGCCTTGAGATGTCGTCAGTATGCGCTGCGCGAAATCAGGGATGCTCGCGGCGGGAGCATAGCCGAAGATCGAGATGTAGATCGCGTCCGCGGCGACGATCCAGACGCCGAACAGAACGAGAAGGAGGACGCCAAGCTCGAAGATGGCGCCAAAGGACGGTGCGCGCAGTACGCGCATGGCATCCCAGGCGGCTGCTTCTTCGCCGCGCTCACGACGGCGGCTCAGCTCGTAGAGGCCGAGGGCGGCGAACGGGCCGATCAGGGTGAAACCGGCGGCAAGCGGAAAGAGCAACGGCAGCACCGAGTGGCCAAGGACCAGTCGGAACAGGACAAGTCCGAGCACGGGATAGATCACGCACAGGACGATGGCGTGAGTCGGAACGGCCTTGAAGTCTTCCCAGCCCAGGCGCAACGCGTCGCCAAGATCGGAGAGGGTGATCTTGCGAACGACGTAGGTGGTAGAGACGCCAAAGAACTGCAGTTTCGGTCTTGCGAATACTGTGGCCATGGCTCCGGCCTCCTTGCCGGTGGTTGCAGGGAACGGAGCGCTCGCGAGAACACGCGCATCCGTCTCGTGCGCGAAAATCGCGATCGAGCCCGGCAAACCAAGGTCAACGAAAAGAGGCTTTGTCGGGCGACACTGTCGCGACCGGTAAGAAAGGTTAGCGCGATGCCCGGCAGAAGCAAAGCTGACACTTGCGATCGAGAGTATTTGTGCATCCGCACAATCGATTGCTGCGTCGCGTCGTCGAATGATCGACGCGCGATGGGCGTTCTCCTGCAGGCTATACGTTCGGGCCGCCCGCGCCTGGAAGCACTGTTCCATATCGACTCTATTGACGCCGGGCGCGGCGGATATCATCATCAAACAACTGAATGCCCCCAGCTGTGAAGAGAGTGCGGTTAGATTGCGGTCCTGACGTTTGATCTGTGTCACGTTCGAAGGTCGCGACCGACAGAATGGGCGAGGCAAAAGCGCTGCGATGGTGAATGACGCCATCGCTCCAACATGAGCTCCGCCCGTCGTTCATCCCCTAGCCTCGAATGGCAAGGAGGATCGGGAATGGCTGTCGCAATCATATTGCTGCTGATTGCAGTTGCCTCGGTGCTGTTTCACCTCTTGAGCCCGTGGTGGTGGACGCCGCTTGCCTCAAACTGGGGCTACATCGACGACACCATCACCCTGACGTTCTGGATCACCGGAGCGGTGTTCTCCGCGGTCGTCTTGTTCACGGCCTATTGTGTGTTCCGCTTTCGTCACAAGGAGGGACAGAGGGCCGAATACAATCCCGAAAACAAGAAGCTCGAATCCTGGCTCACCGTCGCGACAGCGGTCGGCGTTGCCGCCATGTTGGCACCCGGGCTCGTTGTCTGGCACCAGTTCGTTACGGTTCCGGCCGGCGCGACCGAAATCGAGGTCATGGGACAGCAGTGGCAATGGAGCTATCGGCTGCCCGGCAAGGACGGTCGGCTCGGGACATCGGATGCTCGCCTCATCAGTCCCGAAAATCCGATGGGATTGCGTCCTGACGATCCAAACGGACAAGACGACATTGTCGTTCAAAACGATGACTTGCACCTTCCGGTCGGGAAACCGGTGAAGGTGCTGCTTCGCTCGATCGACGTCCTGCATGATTTCTATGTGCCCGAGTTCCGAGCAAAGATGGACATGATACCGGGCTCAGTGACCTACTACTGGTTCACGCCCACGCGCGCCGGAACGTTCGATGTGCTCTGCGCTGAGCTCTGCGGGGTTGCCCATGCGCAAATGCGGAGCAAGGTCATCGTCGAGGAAGAGAAAGACTATCACGCCTGGCTTGAGAAGCAGCGGACGTTCGCCGAGTTGTCGGGGCGGGGCAACGTCGCGAAAGCCGCTTATAAAACTGAGAGCGAGTGAAGATCGACGAGGAGACGCCTGTCATCGTCAGGCGGACTCTTTGCCAAAGAGAGGACCAAGGAGGTTATTCCCATGGTCGATATCCCGTTGGACACCGTCGCAGGCATCCCACCTGCTGAAGTGGGTGAGGTCGAGCTTTATCATCCGCGAAGCTGGTGGACGAGATACGTCTTTTCTCAGGACGCCAAGGTTATCGCTGTGCAGTACTCGATCACGGCGATGGCGATCGGAATGGTCGCGCTGGTGCTGTCCTGGCTGATGCGGCTGCAACTCGGATTCCCCGGCACGTTTTCATTCATCGATGCGAACCAGTATCTTCAGTTTATCACCATGCACGGCATGATCATGGTGGTCTATCTTCTCACCGCGCTGTTTCTGGGAGGTTTCGGCAACTACCTGATCCCGCTGATGGTCGGCGCCCGCGACATGGTGTTCCCCTATGTGAACATGCTGAGCTACTGGATCTACTTGCTTGCCGTCCTGGTGCTGGTCTCGACCTTCTTCATGCCCGGCGGGCCCACCGGCGCCGGCTGGACGCTGTACCCGCCACAGGCGATTCTTTCCGGTACCCCCGGGCAGGATTGGGGTATCATTCTCATGCTGGCTTCCCTGATCCTGTTTATCATCGGCTTCACCATGGGCGGCCTGAACTACGTGGTGACGGTGCTGCAGGGTCGCACGCGCGGCATGACGCTGATGCGCATGCCTTTGACGGTGTGGGGGATCTTCACGGCCACGGTCATGGCGCTGCTGGCCTTCCCGGCGCTGTTCGTCGCCTCGGTCATGCTGCTGCTGGACCGTCTTTTGGAAACCAGCTTCTTCATGCCGACGCTGGTTGAGATGGGCGAGCTGAAGCAGTATAGCGGCGGCAGCCCGATCCTGTTCCAGCACCTCTTCTGGTTTTTCGGCCATCCCGAAGTCTACATCGTTGCCTTGCCGGCCTTCGGCATCATTTCCGATCTGATCAGCGTCCACGCCCGAAAGAACATCTTCGGCTATCGCATGATGGTGTGGGCCATCGTTGGGATCGGTGCCCTCAGCTTCGTGGTGTGGGCGCACCACATGTATGTGAGCGGCATGAACCCGTATTTCGGGTTCTTCTTCGCCACGACCACGCTCATCATCGCTATCCCGACCGCGATCAAGGTCTACAACTGGGTGCTGACCCTTTGGCGTGGTGACATTCATCTCACCATCCCGATGCTGTTCGCGCTGGCGTTCATCATCACCTTCGTGAACGGCGGCCTCACCGGCCTGTTTCTTGGCAACGTGGTCGTGGACGTTCCGTTGTCCGACACGATGTTCGTTGTCGCCCATTTTCACATGGTGATGGGTATTGCGCCGATCATGGCCGTATTCGGCGGCATCTATCATTGGTATCCGAAAGTCACCGGACGGATGCTCAATGAGGCGCTTGGACGATTCCACTTCTGGGTCTCGTTCCTCGGGGCCTATGCGATTTTCTTCCCCATGCACTATCTGGGCCTCTTGGGTATGCCCCGCCGCTATCATGACATCGGCGAAACAGCCTTCGTTCCGGCGTCGGCGCATGACCTCAATGCGTTCATGAGCGTGGCGGCCCTGATCGTCGGCTTTGCCCAGCTCGTGTTCCTGTTCAATCTGGTTTGGAGCCTGTTCAAGGGCAAAGAGGCAGGCGGCAATCCTTGGGGAGCCGCGTCGCTGGAATGGCAAACTCCCGAAACGCCGCCGGCGCACGGCAACTGGGGCAAGGAGCTCCCGATTGTCTATCGCTGGGCCTACGACTACAGCGTCCCCGGCGCGCCTCAGGATTTCGTGCCGCAAAATGAGCCGCCGGCCGGATGGTCGGCGCGGGGGGCCCACCCGTGAGCGCCATTATCCTGTTCATGGCTGGATTGGCGGCTATCGCGGGGTGGTGGCTCTCGCAACAGCGGCTGACAGCCAAGCCATGGCTGGAGCAAGGAGTGATGGTCGATCTTCGCGAGGCAGGCACTGCATCGCCGCCCGCCGCGAAGATCGGATTGGGCGTCTTTCTCGCGGTCGTCGGTTCGTTGTTCGCACTCTTCATCAGCGCTTACTCGATGCGCATGACCATGGCGGACTGGCGGGCGCTGCCGATGCCGAGGCTGCTGTGGTTCAACACGGCCGTCCTGGTCCTGAGCAGTGTGGCGCTGCAATGGACATACATGGCGGCGCGCCGGGACGACATTGGCGGCGTCATCTTCGGTCTATGCGCAGGCGGTGCATCCGCCATTACTTTCCTGATTGGGCAGCTCCTGGCGTGGCGCCAGCTGAGCGCTGCGGGGTATTTCCTCGCGTCCAATCCAGCCAACTCGTTCTTCTACCTGATCACGGCTGTGCACGGGTTGCATTTGATGGGCGGCCTGGTCGCCCTCGGCAGGACGACTGCCAAGGTGTGGCTTGGCGCGCCGGTGGCGCAGGTGCGCCTGAGCGTCGAGCTCTGCGCCATCTACTGGCACTTCCTGCTGCTGGTCTGGCTGGTTCTGCTCGGCCTGCTGACGGGCTGGACAGACAATGTCGTGGAGATTTGCAGCCAGTTGCTGAGCTAGAGAATGATCCGGAAAAGTGGAAACCGGTTTTCCCTCGCGACAAACGCCGAAGGCGGATTGCGCGGAGATCATGCTCAAACAAAGAGATGAGGTCACGATCCAATTCCGTCTAATCGGATCGTGATCTCGAAAGGGCAAGGACGAGATGGCAGAAACGGCGCTGATCAACAACCTGGAACCGCCGGCGCGGGCTGGAGGCTTGCAAGGCATCGTCGCCGACTGGTCCTCGGATCAGCGCGCCTTCAAGAACGTGTCCTGGGGGAAGGCCATGATGTGGATCTTCCTCCTCAGCGACACCTTCATTTTCAGTTGTTTTCTGCTGTCGTACATGACGGCGCGAATGTCCACGACGGTGCCGTGGCCCAATCCCAGCGAGGTCTTTGCGCTGAGGATCGGAGGCAGGGAAATTCCGCTCATCCTCATCGCCATCATGACCTTCATCCTGATCAGCAGCAGCGGCACCATGGCGATGGCCGTCAACTTCGGCTATCGCCGCGATCGCGTGAAGACTGCAGCCTTGATGTTTGTCACGGCGGCATTCGGCGCAACGTTCGTCGGAATGCAAGCTTTCGAATGGACCAAGCTGATCATGGAAGGCGTCCGGCCGTGGGGCAACCCCTGGGGGGCGGCGCAGTTTGGTTCGAGCTTCTTCATGATCACGGGCTTCCATGGCACGCACGTGACGATCGGCGTGATCTTCCTGATCGCCATCGCGCGAAAGGTTCTGCGAGGGGACTTCGATGTCGGAAGGCGCGGCTTTTTCACCAGCCGGAAGGGGCATTACGAGATCGTCGAAATCACCGGCCTCTACTGGCACTTCGTCGATCTGGTGTGGGTGTTCATCTTTGCGCTTTTCTATCTCTGGTGAGGTCGCAGCATGACAAACATCGCGGTACATCCGGAAGCGCAGCAACATTCGCTGCAGGATCACGGGCATCATGCGGTCGCATCAGGAGCCGCGCATGCAGAGGGCCAGCAGCATCCGATCAAGCTTTATCTCGTGGTCTGGGGATGGTTGTTCGTCCTCAGCACCTGCTCGTACCTTGTCGACTATTTCGGCCTCCAGGGTCATCTCAGATGGTCACTGATCCTGCTGTTCATGGTGTTGAAGGCTGGCCTGATCGTCGCGGTCTTCATGCACATGGCCTGGGAGCGGCTCGCTTTGGCCTACGCGATCCTGCTGCCACCGACGGTGCTGCTGGTATTCGTCGCGATCATGGTGTTCGAATCCGACTACACGCATCTGCTCCGGATGATATTTTTCGCGCAGGCGACATAGCCGCGGTTGCTTGGTAGCAGGACGGATGACGCCGGCTGGTCGCACCGCCGCCAGCCTCGATTGAGGGCTGTCCGAGACTGATCTGGTACGGCTGAACGTCTTGGCTCAAATGGAAGGCCTTACCTAAAATATGGAGTCGCGGGCTGCCGGCAGGGCTCGGCTGAGCCCACGTGCTGCATGAGGCGATCGTGCGCGTTCTCAACGGATCGCGCGTCTGGCCGTTCGGCGTCCCGATTCTGGCAGTCCTGTCGGGAGTGACGCGCAGCATCCGCGACGATTATCGGCGGCGGGTTCGTCACGAGCCGCGGCTGGGCACCATCAGCGGCACTGATCGCGCCCGGCAAGGGGCGATGGACGAGCTCGGAGTTCTGGCAGCGTGCAAGTCCGGATCTCGCCTTGCGGCCGCGGTGGTCGCGCAGTGTCGGGTCATCTGCTTCGGAACCTCCCTTCTCTGTTATGATTGCTCTCGCGAATGTGCGCGGCATACGCGCGCTTAGTGCCTAGATTCAAATCCAGATCACTGGAACGACCTGGAGCATGAATCATGAGGCTGTTGTTCCTTTCTTGCTTCACCCTTTGTTTCGTCCTTTCTGCTACCGCCGCCTCTGCCCGCGGCGGCATGGGATCAATAGGGCCGCACATGTCGATGGGTGGTGGCGCACTCGGTACGAGCGCCGCGACGCCAGGAACGAATTCACTCGGCACGGCGCTGCCGTCCTCCGGCGTAGGCGGGCATACCATGAAAGGTCCGGCACTCGGGACCGATGCCGCAATCGATCAGGAAGATGCGCGACTGCAAAAGATGCTGGAGGGATCGATCTGCCGGGGGTGTTGAGGCTCGCGGGGCGTTCGCGTTTGCCCGCTTCGCTTCATTCAGCCGCTGAGATTGTTACGCTTCAACAACATTACGTGTGCTCTACCGGGTTTAGAACATCAAGTCGTGAAGAACGCGCGTTGGCCACCAACTACGTGAGAAAGGATTCGCCATAATGACAACGAGATTATTGATTGCCGCGTTCGTGACCGCGGGGCTGGCGCTTCCACCATTTTCCGCTGAAGCGAAGAGGTCCAGGCACCTCAGGCATTACGTCTCGACCGTGCAATTCCATCGGACCCAGGGATTGTCGGCACCGCAACCCAGGACCTATGGGACATCCGGAACATCGATCGGAACTGTCACCGCCCCCTCAGTGGGCTCCTATTATTGGCCGTCGGTTGGCGTGACAAACGCGGTGCCGACCTGGAGCAATACCAATCCTCCTGTCCGGTAAGGGAGTTGCCAAGGCAGCGGGATCGTTGCGAACGTAACATCGAAAACGCGCGGAAACCCTCACGATGACCCCCCCTTGCGTTGCTTCTTCGCGTTCAGGCTCGGATGTCGCTGGACCACCAGGCCCGTTAGTACCTGGGACGCGCCGAGTCGTCGGGCGCGTCCTGTGGCCGTGGCTCAGCGCGCGCTCTGACGCCAACTTTACCATACTGCACGCTGGTCAATTTTCGGATCGATCGGCGGCATTTCAAGTGATGCTCTCGCCATCATTGTCGCGGAGATTCCGCCGGGCCACGGAATGGAATTCGGTCTGATACTGCCCGGAACCACACCTGAGGAAGAGGCGAGCTGGCTCAAGGAGCATAGGCGTTGAATCTCCGGTAGGTTTTTGAATCCAGCCGGTTACGCAGCCGATTGGATCCGCCCCCAGGAGGCACGATGGCTGGATTGCGCAAAAAGCGGCAAGAGTGGAGCTGGTGGCACCTGCTCTTGCTCGTTCAATTTATCGCGGTCCTCTGGCCGCCCTTCTACAACAGGGCGGAGCCCGCTTTGATCGGCACGCCGTTCTTCTATTGGTATCAGCTGTCTTGGGTGGTCATCGGCGCTGTTCTCACCGCGATCGTCCACTTTGCGACTGACGAGTAGCGGTCTGGCACGGCTGAACCCGGAGCCCTCATTAGAACCAGCAGGAAACCGTTGTGTCGGAAGTCAACTGGATTGCTCTCAGCGTCTTCGCATTGTTATTTGGCTTAGTCACTTGGTTAGGCTTTGCTGCGGCCAGGTGGCGAAAAGGCGATCTCGACTTACTGCATGAATGGGGGCTCGGCGGCCGACGTTTCGGTGCGGTCATCACCTGGTTTCTCATAGGCGGTGATATCTACACCGCCTACACTTTCATTGCCGTTCCCTCGCTCGCCTTTGGCGCCGGGGCCATCGCTTTGTTCGCGGTTCCGTTTACGATAGTCGCCTATCCAATCTTCTTCCTGGTGTTCCCGCGTCTCTGGCATGTCTGTCACAAGCACAACTATATCACCGCCGGTGACTTCGTGCGCGGCCGCTTTGGGAATCGTTGGCTGGGTATCAAGATTGCGGACGGGAATGGAAACGAATTGCCACGAGACGGCGTGTCGGTCGGGCGGCTCATGGTCCGGGGTCCCTGGGTTACGAGCGGCTATTTCCGCGACGAAGTCCATTGTTGGAAGACGGATGGTTCAACACTGGGGATCTGGCCGTCATGGACGACGACCATCACATTCGTCTGACGGACCGAGCCAAGGACGTGATCAAGTCTGGTGGTGAATGGATCAGTTCCATTGATGTAGAGAATCTCACGGTTAGCTGCCCCGGCGTTGCAGATGCTGCGTTGATCGGAATTCCTCACCCGCAATGGGAAGAGCGACCGCTGCTTCTGATCGTCCCCCGCTGCATCCAACCCCGCCACGGCAGCGTCTATATACGCTTTTCTCCAAGGCAAGATTGCGAAATGGTGGCTTCCCGATGACATCATTTTCGTCGAAGCGCTCGTCTATCGTGCCACGGGTAAGGTGCAGAAAATGGAGCTGCGTCGTCGCTACGCTCGGCACTACTTGGCTCGGAAGCCCGTTATGCCTTCGAGCGAGAAGTAGCAGACCGAATAGCAATCGGAGGGACCGGCTCGCTAAAAGCACCAGTGCGGAACGTCGCGGAACAGCCTGAGATCCGAGCCCTAAGGAGAAAAGATGATAACGCAGCTATCGGTTAATCACCTCGTCTACAGCACGACACGTTCGTTCGACGCAGTCGTCGTGGCGTTCGAGACCGTCGTGGGGACTCTCGAAAGATGTTGGTTGGGCTTCAATTCCGGCAGCAGTTAGGTGGAATCATCGAATTCGATCTTGGCCGTTTCGGACATGGGCTTCAAGGAACTGTGATCGGCCGGGCAACGGGCGCGGCGCGCTGAATAATGAGGTTGGCTTCGTCCATACCGCTGGCGCCGACGCTAAGCTCGTGAGCAAAAAAATCTGTCGGCGCTTCGCCTACCAGGTCGTGGAATTCGTCGATAAGGTGCGCCTGATCGGTTAAACCACAGGCGTAGGCGGTCTGCGCCCAGGATCGGCTGCGGCGGCGTTCTGCGAGGATCTTCTGGAAACGAGCCAACCGCGCAAACCGCTTCGGACTCAGGCCAAAAGCAGCACTGAAGGCACGCGAAAGGTTGCGTGAACTGGTGCCAAGCCTCGCTGCAAGTGAACTCATCTGTATTGTTGGGTTTCTCCTGAGATAGCAAGCCGCGCGGTTAGCGAGGCTATCTGTATGGGGGCGAAGGTGTTGAAGCAGGAATGCCTGGACACCGGCAACGCGCTCTTCGCTCGTCTGCGCCGTCGCGAGCATTTCATCGCACATTGCCACTTCCCAGGCCCTGAACAAATCGCTCAGATGAAGATCGGCGTTTGCGAGCTCCCTGATCGGAGCTTGGACTATGCGGCTCGCCGCGTCGGACCTAAGAGAAACGATGATAACGCCAAGCCCTCCGGTGGGGCGCAAGGTGACGGCATGCGATTGAATGTGGGTCGCGCACTTCGCTGGCAGAATCTTGGCGCGTTGATGTATCTCGGCCGGTCGTCGATATTGACCAATTAGCTGAAGAGAGGTGCCGGGGGCGCACTTGATTGTAAGCGATTTTGCGAATCTCGCATTCGGAATATCGCAATCCCAGATTGCCTCGAGAATATCGGAAAGGGGCGGTGGTGAACGAAAACATCTTAAAATGCCAGTCTCCTCCTCCGCTGAGGCTTTTGCGCCGACGTCAATTGGATACTCAACGAAGTTCATGCGACCGTAGCGCTCCACGTGGTTACGATTGGGGGAAAAATGGCACGTTTCATGGGGCGGACGTATCCAAATTGCACGGAGCGCGGTTGTGCATACCTGTCATCTGGACAAACGAGTAGTTCCACGAAGCGCGGCGGACGGCGCCGACCAGGAGTAGGCGAGCGAAATCGGATGCGTCAGCACCTGAAGCTAGCTTGTCATCGCCGTGGGAATGAGGCAACCAGCCGCATCAAGCCTTGCGCTCTCGCGAAATCCCGATCAGCCGCGGTGAACAAAAAAGATCAGGCCAATGCCGGCCTGCACAGTATGGATCGACCGCCGGCTGTCGATGATCAGCAGCCCAATGCCCTCAGCTATCATGTTCGTCAAGGCATCCAGGAAACCCGCGCACTGGAATCCTTCCGTAGCGCGCTATCGAGATCAAATCACTTTCGTGTGCACGACGAATCGTTTGCTTGACGGAGGCATTCCCCTGAGGTCGTCGCCATGGTGTGCAAATAGGCGACCAGCGCATCGAGGTCCGCGTCTGAGACGTTACGTTTGCTGAAGCCGATCATCTGTTGAGCTGGCCAGGTGCGGACTGCCTTCGGATCTCGGATGATGGCGCGCAATCCGGCATCGGTCAGGTATTGTGTCGGAAACATCGGGCGTCCGAAGTCGGGGCCGGTATCGCTCGCGCCGCCTCCATTCAACCGATGACACGGCAGACATTGCGCAACAAAAACGTCTTGCCCGCGTCGAGCTGGAGCGTCGGCTGCCGTCGTCGGGGGCACCGCGATCTGAGGCCAGCGGTGGACCGGGCTCTCGACGAGGGTCACGCGGGTCAACTGATAGGGCCATTGCTCGCGTGCGATTTCTGATGTCTCCGGATTGTCCCAGATAAGGTAAAAGGGACCAGCCGTCTCTGTTTTCTGCGGCAGTGGCGGCCAGGGATGCGCAGGATCTTCGACGGCAATATAAGCGGCGGATCCCCCGATTGCGCCGCGCTTGATCAGCGTAAACGGAATTTGGCTGACGAAGCCGTCTCGTGCCTCCATTTCGACGGTATCGAATTTCGGATCAACGCTGTTGCTCAAGAGGGCCAAAAACGGCACGGCGCGATAGACGACGGTGTGATGATAGATGTCACCCGTTGCGCTCAACATTACGGTGTCGGGCCTGTTTAGCAATTGGGCGGCCGTAAAGCGCTGCTCGTTCGCTCCGTTGTTGATGACAAGCACAGGTTCTGCTGCTGGTCTGAACTCTGAGCGGGCTTGGCTCCATGCAGCAGGCGTCAGCAGTATGACGATGGTTGCCACTAGAGCAGGCCCCCGCAGCAGTACGCTGCAGCGGCAGGGAAGACACCGTCGCTTCGTGTCGCCGAAACAGACCAAGTATGACATCTATCATCTCCAGGGAACAGGCATTAACGCGTGAGCCTGAGCCACAGGGCGGGCGACTCGCTGTGCTCAAGCAGGCTGGTGTGCAGATCGCTCCAGCGTCTCTGGTGAACACGTCGGCCAGCCAACCAAAGTTGCCACCATTCGGGATCCATGCTGCGTAGGCAAGTTCATCGTCGAGCGGCTCGCGTGTGAACTCGCTACCAGGGTTGCCCCGCGGCATAACGGCGCGGCATTTTGGGTAATCGCGAACGTCATTCGGGATGATGCGTTGGAAAGAATGCCAGTCGAACGCGTCGGCGAAGTGCATCATGGCTGTCTGTTGATCTGACCAGTTTGGCAAAACGGACTAATCCAGATAGGTCTTCGAGGTGTTCGTAGAGCGCGGCGGGCCGAAAGGTCCGTTTCCGATCTGTTCGCCGCTATCGTAAGGCTTTTGGCACCACGAGTTGGGATCCGCAGCGATAAAAACGAGATAGGGGCCATTCGCTACACCTCAGTTTCAAATCGTCATGAGTGAGTTACGCATGAAATGCGAACGATTGCCGTTGAGCGGCTTCCAGACTCGATCTGGAGTCCAAGCAATTCGCGCTGGCAATCAATCAACCAAGAACACCGGTGCGCTAGCCACCATGACTGAATGGCGATCAAGTAGTTGCCGACGCGTCTCGCAGTGAGCGCTGCTGCAGTTCGTGTGGACGAGAGTAGCAGGTTCGCCATCTTGTGACGCATCTATGTAAAATCTTGTGCCTGGCTTGTATGCCGACGGCAAGGTCCCGGCCTTGATGAAAGGTTCGTTTGTGTCTATCGCATCCTCAGATTACGAACTCGTCGCGCCGGATCGTCCTGTCGAGAGTGTCGAGAAAGCTCCGAAGCAGCGCAACGCACACTCAACCAACGTCCTTCCACGTTCCGGCGCGACTTGAGGCGTGAATGGCCTCTACGAGCATTTGGATGCGCAGGCCAGCGCGGAAATTGTATGGCTCCGATCGATGTCCAGCGATGGCGTCTAGGTACGCTGCTGCTTCGATCGCCTTCAGGTCGTTGAAACCAAGCTGGTGGCCAGGCGCAACGCAGAACAGGCCATATGGCCGATGGTCCGGGCCTGCCTCGATCCGGCGGAATCCCTGACGGCCAGGGTGATCGTCGGTCGAGAAGAAGTGCAGCTCGTTGAATCGTTCCTGGCTGAAGGCAAGAGCGCCTTTGCTTCCATAGACCTCGAAGTCGTGCTGCATCTTCCGCCCGGTCGCAATCCAATTCCCCTCGATCGAGCCGGAGGCGCCGTTGGCGAAACGGAGGAAAGCCCGGCCGACATCGTCGACTTCGACGCGCCTCCGTCCGCCCTTGCCGTCCGGACGTTCCTTGATCATCGTCACGCAATCGCCCATCACTTGGGTGATCGGTCCCGCGGCTGGACTCAACAGGAATTCTGCGGTCGCCAAGGCGTGGCTACCAATATCGGCCAGCGCGCCGCCGCCCGCCGGGTCGTGCCGAAAGGTGAAGGGTCCGGCGCTGTCTGCCATGTAGTCCTCGGCGTGGACACCGCGGTAGCCGCGTATCTCGCCGAGTTCTCCGGCCGCGATCATGTCGCGCGCGAAGCCCAGCATGGGGTTGCAGAGATAGTTGAAGCCGACTTGCGTCTTTACTCCCGCCGCTTCGGCGGCCTCCGCCATTTCCCGGGCGTCTGTCGCAAGCGGCGCCAGCGGCTTTTCACAATAGACATGTTTACCCCCGGCAATTGCCGCCAAGGCCATGTCCCTGTGAAGCGTGTTGGGCGTGGTGATGTTGACGACGTCGATGTCGGGACTCGTCACGAGCGAACGCCAATCTGAAGTTGAGCGCGCGAAGCCCAGGGAGGAGGCGGCTTTCGCGGCCGCCTCGTCGGTGATGTCCGCGATCGTATGCAGTTCCAGATCGAAGGGAAGGTCAAAGACGCGCATCGCAATTGAGTAACCGAAAACGTGAGCCTTCCCCATGAAGCCGCTGCCGATGAGGCCGATGCGAAGCTTCCGTTTGGTCATGTCGGAATCCTTGTTCACGATGAGGTCGCAGTTCAGTGACCGGCGAGAAACCCGAACACGTTCTGACGAAGAGATTTGTCGTCGATCGCCGCAACGCCCGGTCGGAAGAGTTATGGATGTCGCCGTCGCTATTGGCAATAATTGTTGCGGAGAAAGTATATTGTCAATATTCAATGCAAGAGGTTATGTTGGCCACAAACCGTCGAGGGAGGAGACCACATGACCGGAGCCACAATCCGACTCACCATGGCCCAGGCCTTGGTGCGATGGCTTACTCAACAGTTCACTGAAATCGAAGGCGTTCGCGTCCCCCTGTTCGCCGGTGTCTTCGGCATTTTTGGTCATGGCAACGTGACGTGCCTGTCCGAGGCTCTGGAAACTGTGCAGGATCGTCTACCGACCTGGCGCGGGCAGAACGAACAGTCGATGGCATTGGCGGCCGTTGGTTTCGCCAAGGCCAAGCTCCGGCGGCAAATCATGATAGCTACGTCGTCGATCGGCCCTGGGGCGCTGAACATGGTGACGGCGGCGGGAACGGCTCATGCAAACCGCTTGCCGGTTCTTCTCATCTCCGGCGATACGTTCACCAACCGCTTGCCAGATCCGGTTCTCCAGCAGGTCGAGCATTTTGGCGATCCGACCGTCACTGTGAACGACGCGTTCAAGGCGGTCACACGCTACTGGGATCGCATCACCCATCCGGCGCAGATCATTTCGTCGCTCCCGCAGGCGGCGGCAGCGATGCTCGATCCGGCCGACTGTGGCCCGGCCTTCCTCGCGCTGCCGCAGGACACCCAGGAGGTGGCTTTTGACTACCCCGAGGTCTTCTTCGAGGCTCGAACCTGGACCATCTCACGTCCGCGTCCCGACCGCCATAAACTCGCGGAAGCCGCCGCACTGCTCAAGACCGCGAAGAAGCCGCTCCTCATCTCCGGCGGCGGCGTGCGCTACTCGCTGGCAGGACATGTCGTCGCGGAGTTTGCGGTCAAGCATGGAATTCCTATTGTCGAGACGGTCGCAGGGAAGGGCGCCGTCACCCACTATCACCCGGCCCATGCGGGACCGATCGGAGTTATCGGCTCAACCTCGGCGAACGCGCTCGCAGCCGAAGCCGATGTGATCCTTGCGGTGGGGACACGTCTCCAGGATTTCACGACGGGATCATGGACTGCTTTCGGCGCGAACGCGCGCTTCGTCTCGATCAACGCCGCCAGGTACGATGCGGTAAAGCATCGTGCGCTGGCGGTGGTCGGCGACGCGCGGGAGACGGTTACGGAGCTGGATGCCGAGCTCGGCGCGTGGCGCGTCGATCCCGCTCACATGGCGCGTGCTCAGATGCTCTTCAGGGAATGGGATGCTTTGCTGGAGTCGTTGCAGGCTCCGAATAACGCACCGGTTCCGACCTACGCGCAAGTGGTCCAGGCTGTGAACGCCTCCGCGGGCGAGAGAGACACGCTGATTTCCGCCGCCGGCGGCCTGCCTGGCGAAGTAGCAAAAGGCTGGCGCGTCAAGGCACCGAACACCTTTGACCTCGAGTTCGGCTTTTCCTGCATGGGCTACGAGATCGCAGCCGGCTGGGGTCACGCGATGGCCAATTCTGGTCCCGGCGGGCTGGGTGGCACGCCGATCGTGATGGTTGGAGACGGCACGTATCTGATGATGAACTCAGACATCTACTCGACAGTTCTGAGTGGCCACAAGATGATTGTCGTGGTCTGTGACAATGGCGGGTTCGCGGTGATCAACCGGTTGCAGCAATTCAAAGGCGTGCCAGGGTTCAATAACTTATTGACCGATTGTCGCGTTCAGAATCGCGACAATCCTCCTCACGTTGATTTTGCCAAGCACGCCGAGTCCATGGGGGCTGCTGCACGGCGGTGCGAGAGCCTCGCCGACCTTGTCGCCGCGCTCGAATGGGCCAAAGGCAACGACCGCACCACCGTGCTTTCGATCGCATCAGACGCGTATTCATGGGTTCCTGGCGACGCCGACTGGGACGTGGGCGTGCCAGAAGTATCCTCGCGCGAGACGGTTCGAAGCGCGCGCAAGCAGCAGGACGAGATCCGCGCGAAGCAGCGCATCGGAGTGTGACAGCCATGAAAGTGAAACTTGGAATTGCCCCCATTGCCTGGTGGAACGACGATCTGGCCGAATTGTCCGATGACGTGAGTCTGGAGGAGTGTTTGCGCCAAGCGAGCGTCGCTGGTTTCACGGGGATGGAAACCGGACGACGGTTCCCCATGAACATGGAGGAACTCGGGCCGTTGCTCGCCCGATTTGGCATTTCCGTATGCGGCGGCTGGTTCTCCGGCCTTCTGCTCGACGGCGACATCGAGCGGGAAAAAGATCGCATTCGCGCCCAGATGGAGTTCTTCATCGCGGCGAAGGCGCCCTGCATCATCTACGGCGAAACCGCTCGTTCCATCCAGGGTATTCGCTCTGCGCCGCTCGATACCAAACCCAGGCTCTCGGAGGAGGAGATCAGGGCGTATGGACGCAAGATGACGGCTTTCGCGGAGTGGTGCGCCGGGCAGGGAATGCCGATCGCCTATCATCACCACATGGCTGCGGCGATCGAGACCGAAGCCGAGCTCGACCTGCTCATGGCGAATTCGGGTGAGGCGCTACCGCTGTTGTTCGATGCTGGCCACATGGCTTTTGCCGGCGGTGACGTCTTGCGTGTCATCGACAAACATCATTCCCGCATCAGCCATGTGCACACCAAAGATATCCGCAGCAGCGTCATCGAGAAGCTCGACTGGAAGCGGGAGAGCTTCCTCGATGCAGTGGTGAAAGGGGCGTTCACGGTGCCGGGCGACGGCTCGCTCGACTTCGCTGCGATCATCGCGCGCCTCGCGTCCTACGGTTACGAGGGGTGGTTTGTCGTCGAAGCGGAACAGGACCCGAAGGTCAGTCCGCCGCTCGAGATGGCCAAGAAAGGTCATGCGGAACTGATGCGCTTGATGGCCTCGGCTGGATATGAAGTCGTGCAATGAACCGCAGGGCTCCGATATCGTCGTGCTCGAAGAAGCACGCAGGTCTTGCACTGGCTTGGCGGGTTATGTTGGCGAGCCTGGCGATGGAGGTGAAATGAGCGTCGGGATAGGAATCATCGGAACAGGTGTTATGGGCGCGGAGCACGCCCGGATACTCCGGCACGAGACTCCGGGTGCTCATCTCGTGGGGATTTTTGATGCCGACGCGGCTCGGGCGGAGGCCGTTGCTTCTGGAGCAACCGTTTTTTCGGACCCTCATTCGCTGATCGGGTCGGATCGGATCGACGCGATCGTGATTGCATCTCCCGATGCGACACATGCCTCCCTGACACGCGCCTGCATCGCGGCGGGGAAGCCCGTTCTCTGCGAAAAGCCCTTGGCATCCTCAGCAGCGGATGCCCTCGACGTCGTGCAGGCGGAAGTCGCTTTCGGTCGCAGGCTCATCCAGGTCGGCTATATGCGCCGCTTCGATCCAGGCTATCGGGAGATCAAGCGCGTCAAGGACACCGGCGGCTTGGGCGAACCGGTGTTGCTGCACAACGTGCACCGAAACGTCCGCGCCCCGGAGTGGTTCACCGGTCCGATGGCCGTCACCAATTCGTTCGTCCACGAGATCGATGCCAGCCGTTGGCTTCTGGGATCGGAGATGATTTCGGCGCATGTGGAAGCGGGGTCCGGCGGCGAACCCCTCATGATCACGATGAAAACCGACAAAGACGAGATCGTTTCGACCGAGGTGTTCGTGAATGCTGGTTACGGCTACCATGTGCATGTCGAACTGGTCGGTCGGCAAGGCACAGTGTCGCTGGCTCCGGCGTCGCTGACGCTGTTGAACAGAGACGGAGCAGCTCGTCATTCGTATCCGGACAATTGGGTGCCGAGGTTCGAAGAGGCATATCGCAGGCAAATGGCCGAGTGGATCAGCGCCGTGAAAGCTGGAGTATCTGTCGGAGCGAGCGCGTGGGACGGCTATCTCGCCTCGGCCATCGCGGAGCAAATCGCAGAGGCGCTTGCCGGAAATGGTGTGGCTCGCCTGAAATATGGGCCGCGTCCGTCGTTGTATGACTGACAGAGCGAGCGAGGGCTGGGCGGGATGCGATCAGCCTCTTGCGCGAGAGAACGCTAGTCCTGGGAGAGGAAATGATGATCAAGTATGCGGTCGTTGGTGCAGGCTGGATCTCGCAACAAGCCTTTCTGCCGGGAGTCGGACAGTCGACAAATTCGAAGGTCACCGCGATCGTGACCGGCGACCGGGACAAGGCCGCGCGGTTGGCGGATTTCCATGGGATTGGCCAGATCGTCGGCTACGATGGATACGATGCCCTTTTGAGGGGCTCTGACGTCGATGCGGTGTACATTGCTCTGCCCAACCACCTGCACGCGGACTACGCTATTCGGGCGGCTCGCGCCGGCAAGCACATCCTGGTCGAGAAGCCGTTAGCCACCAACGAACAAGATGCGCTGGCCATGATCGCCGCGGCGCGCGAAGCCGGCGTGTTTCTGATGACGGCGTACAGGCTCCACAACGAGCCCGGAACCGTGGCGGTCCTCGAACATATCCGCAACGGCGCCATTGGCCGGCCGCTCTTCTTTCAATCGGACTTCAGTTTTCAGGCCGCGCAAGGCAATCACAGACTGAAGGCCGCAAGTTGGGGGGGACCGCTCCAGGACATCGGTGTCTATTGCGTCAACGCGGCTCGCCACATCTTTGCTGAAGAACCGATCGAGGCCATGGCGATGGTGCACCGACCAAGCGATGACCCGCGCTTTCGCGAGGTGGATGCATCGCTCGCGGCCTTGCTGCGGTTCCCTTCGGGCGGTTTGGCGCAATTCGTTGCCAGCTTCGGGGCGGCCGACGTCGACAACTATCGGGTTGTCGGAACGGCGGGAGACCTTGAACTCGACCCCGGCTTCAGGTTCGAGACCGCGACAAAACTGCGCCTGCGCCGCGATGGCGAGATCCGCGAAACCCAGTTTCGGCAAATCGACCATTTTGGCGCACAGGTAGATTACTTTTCGGATTGCATTAAGGCCGGAACGCCGCCCGAGGCCGATGGCGAGGAAGGGTTGGCCGATTTGCGCGCATTGGTTGCAATTGAAACGGCCGCTCTGACCGGACAACCGCAAACCATCACATCGCTTCCTCGTGCCCGCCATCCAACACCCGACATGGTGCGAGTGACCCCTGTAACCGATCGACGACTGGTGTTCTGAGGCGCTACAAACCTGGCGGGGCCTTGGCGCGCATGCTCGCGTTGTTCTACTGACTAGTAACCGTGGGAATCCGCGGATTGACATCGTTTTTCTGTAGTCTCGCCGCCAGCGCGACTGTCAAAGCCTGGGCGAGGCACATCGGAGCGGCGAGTGAACGCGAAAACGTATATTCGTGTTCTGGAACTGCGAACAGCACGCGGGCACTCTTGGCCAACGGAGATAGTGTGCTGTCCGATATCCCAATGATCGGAATCCCGTTGCGACCGGCCTCCTCGACCACGTTGACGACCTCGTTTGCGTAGAAGCGGAACGACACCGCCAGAAGCACGTCCTTCTTGCGGATCGTGCGCGCGATGTGTGTCGCGAGTCCGCCGCCTGCATCGAGCAGCACGCAGCGTTTGCCCAGCATGGTCAATATGTAGCGAAGGAATTCAACGACGGGCGCCGAACGCAGTTGGCCGATCAGAAAAACGGAATCGGCTTTCTCAAGGAGGCTCACCGCGTCCGCGAGAGCTTTCGGGGAAATGTCCGCGAGCATGTCCTGAAGGGAGGCGATGTCGCGGACGACCAGGTCGCGGAGGAAACCGACCTCGCTGCGATCGGCGCGGGCGCCCAACTCGATTTCCAGTGCTTTGATGCGCGCCTCGAAACCGGGAGCAGCAGTCGACAGGCGCCGTTGAAACAACGCCTGAAGCTCCTTGAAACCCTCATAGCCAAGTGACTGGGCGAAGCGCACGAAACTCGATGCATGGATGCCGCAGCGATCGGCGATGGCGTTGACCGACAGGACTGCGACATCGTTTGGGTTCTGGGTCAGATAAACCGCTATCTTCTGATAGGATTTGCTCATGTCATCATAGCGGTCGTGGATGACACGGATCAATTCCTCGTAGTCTTCCGGTGTCGTCACGTCCTGCATTCAAGGTGCTCTCGTCATTGTTTCATCGTGCGCGGATGCTGACAGCTTTGCTCTCGTCAGGCCGGACAGGCCAAAGACAAAGGAGATCGACGCGCTCTAGCCTCACTCTCCTGATACGCAGCAGAATCGTCGATTGTGCTGGTGAACAATTATTGACATTTTTGCATATTTGCAATAATTCTTGCAATAAAATCGAACATTTGTCGGCGGGAGGAAATGGTGGCGATCAAATTCGCATTGCTCGGGTGCGGGCGCATCGGCGTCTTGCACGCACGCAATCTCGCCGGTGCGGAAGGAGCCCGCCTGGAGACGGTATTCGATCCGAACACATCTGCTGCCGAGGCGGTCGCCAGTGCAAATGGCTGCAGGGTCGCAGCCAGTGCAGGAGATGCGATCGAGAAGGCCGACGCGGTTCTGATCGCGACGTCGACTCCCACGCATGCCGATCTGATCGAGCTCGCGGCAAAGGCCGGCAAGGCGATCTTGTGCGAGAAGCCGATTGATCTCAATCTGGATCGGGTACGCGCATGCCGCAAGGCCATTGAAGGCTGCAACGTACCAATTCAGATTGGCTTCAATCGCCGCTTCGATCCCGGGCACCGCGCCGCGCGCGAGGCCTGTGCCGCGGGCAAAATCGGGAAACTCGAGCAGGTCGTCATCACGTCGCGGGATCCCGGGATGCCACCCCGAAATTACGTTGCGGTATCGGGCGGCATCTTCCGCGACATGACGATCCATGATTTCGACGTGGCGCGTTTCATGTTGAACGACGAGCCGACCGAGGTCTTCGCCACCGGCAGTGCACTTGTCGACCCTGCCACAGGCTCTGATTTTGGCGACTTCGACTCAATCATGGTGATCATGCGCACTGCCGATGGGAAGCTGTGCCATATCAATAACTCGCGACGCGCAACGTTCGGCTATGATCAGCGGATCGAGCTGTTTGGCAGCGAGGGGATGGTCATCTCCGATAACAAGAAGAAGCACGAGCTGAAGTTTTACGGCTCGACCACGACTGATGCGGCCGAGCCCTACCTCAACTTCTTCATCGAACGTTACGCCGAGGCCTATCAGGCCGAGATCGCCGCTTTCATTGCCGCCGTTCGCGACGGGCGGCCGATCCAGGCGACTTTCGACGACGGTTACCGTGCGCTCGTGCTCGCGGAGGCTGCGATCGAGTCCGCCAAGACCGGCAAGAAGGTCGAGGTTCGCGATATCGCATGATGCCAAATGGGGCGTGCTTCCAGGCATCGAGCAGCGATGCGGCAAGCTAAACAGCGCTCCTGCCGGGCGTTGGAGAACTCAAAATGACTTCGATGCATGGAAAGATCGCGATCGTTACGGGCGGCACGCAGGGGCTCGGTGCCGCCATTGCTAAACTCTTCGCCGAGCGTGGCGCCAAGGGCATCGTCACGTGCGGTCGTGACGAGGCGAAGGGCCGCGCGAAAGCAGATGCGATCGCCGCAGCCACAGGCGCAGCGGTCGTCTTTGTGCGTGCTGACCTCGCGAAAACGGAGGATTGCGCCCGAGTCGTGGCCGAGGCGGACAGGGCGTTCGGGCACGTCGATGCCCTGGTGAACGCCGCGGGTGACACGAGCCGCGGCACGATCATCGACACGAGCCCCGAACTGTTCGACAGGATCTTCGCAATCAATACCCGTGCACCCTTCTTTTTGATGCAGGACACGGTCAAGCTCATGCGCCGCGACAAGGTGCAGGGCACGATCGTCAACATCTCATCGATGTCGGCGATGGGGGGCCAATCCTTCATCGCAGCATATTGCGCATCGAAAGGCGCGCTCGACACGCTGACGCGAAACACGGCTCATGCGCTGCTACGCAACCGCATCCGAGTGAATGGTCTCAATATCGGCTGGATGGCCTCGGAAGGCGAATACAACACCCAGCAGGTCTATCACGGCCGCACTGCGGACTGGCTCGAGGAAGCCGCCGCGCGGCAACCCTTCGGCCGATTGCTCGATCCGGTCGAGGTTGCGCGCGCCGTTGCGTTCTTGTCCTGCGATGAATCCGGAATGATGACGGGAGCCACGATCAACTTCGACCAAAGTATCTGGGGCGCCTACGATACGTCACCGCAACCGGAAACGCTGCTCTGAGCAATTGCGCTGCCAAGGCGATCCTAGATTGCATGAAGTAGATGTTGCGACATTGGCGTTTGTGCAATATTGATTGCATAGATCGAGGAGGTGAAGCAGCCGGATAGAGCTGCCACCGCACGATGGAGGGACGCGTGGCTTTGCTTGACGTGCGAAGTATCTCGAAGAGCTTTGGTGCCATTCGGGCACTGCACGACGTCAGTTTTTCGGTCGATGCAGGTGAGGTGGTCGGGCTGATGGGCGACAACGGCGCCGGCAAATCGACCATGGTGAAACTGATTGCCGGAAACTTTCCGCCGAGCGAGGGCGCCATCGTCGTCGATGGCAAGGCATGCCATTTCCACAGGCCGATCGAGGCGCGGGCGGAGGGCATCGAGGTCGTCTACCAGGAACTCGCGCTGGCCGATAATCTCACCGCCGCGGAAAACGTCTTCCTCGGGCGCGAAATAAAAAAAGGATTCTGGCCGCTCCGCATCCTCGACAAGCAGTCGATGATCAGGCGCGCCGGCGAGCTGTTCGACGAGCTCAAATCGGAAACCCGGCCCCGGGATCTCGTGAAGAAGATGTCAGGGGGGCAGCGGCAGGCTGTTGCAATTGCCCGGGCTCGGCTGTCCAATGCCAAGCTCGTCCTGATGGACGAGCCGACCGCGGCCATTTCGGTGCGACAGGTCGCTGAGGTGCTCGAACTCATCCGGCGGCTGAAATCGAGCGGCGTGTCGGTGATGCTGATCAGCCACCGCATGCCCGATGTGTTCACCGTCTGCGATCGTATCGTCGTGCTCCGGCGTGGCTCGAAGGTGGCCGACAAGGAAACAGCCAAGACCTCGCCGGAGCAGATCACCGGGCTGATTACGGGAGCGATCCGTGAAGCTTAGTGCAATTCAAGCGACCGAAGAGACCCACGCGGCAATCAGCGATATCGTCAACATCCGCGAGCAGAGCGCCCTCCATCGCGTGATGACCAGTCAGGCATTCTGGGTGGCCGCCGCGCTGTTTGCTCTGGTGGTCTTCATGACCTGGCTGGAGCCGACCTTTGGCACAGCCGATAACGTAACGAACATAACGCGCAACTTTGCTCCGCTTGCGATCATGAGCCTCGGCATGACCGTGGTCATCATCACCGGGGGAATCGATCTGTCCGTCGGTTCGGTGATGGGGCTCGTTGCCATTGTCACCGGGTTGCTGCTGACCTGGCACCATTCCTGGTATGTCGCCTTCGCAGCCGGGCTTTTGGCGGGCCTGGCATGTGGAGCCTTCAACGGCTTCTTCGTCGCCTATATTGGCATGCCATCGTTCGTCGTGACGCTTGGCATGCTCTCGATCGCGCGCTCGCTCGCCGTCGTGCTTTCTGGCAACCAGATGCTGTACCAATTTGGCCCGGACGCGCCGATCGTCAGGGCAATCGGTCAGGCGAAATGGCCGTTGCATCCGCCGACCGGCTGGGCGCCGCGCTGGATGCCGGAGTTCTCCTCCCATTTTTGGGTGATGGTGATCCTCGCTCTCATTCTCGGTGCCATCTTCATCTTCACGGCCTGGGCGCGCCATCTCTATGCGATCGGCTCCAACGAGAACGCTGCGCGCCTGACCGGCGTGTCGGTCGACTGGATCAAGTTCCAGGCGTACGTCTTTTCGGCTTTGACGGCTTCGATCGCCTCGCTGCTGCTCCTCGGCTACAGCGGCTCGGCTATCAACGCGATGGGGACCGGCTACGAGCTTCGAGTTATCGCGGGCACCGTCATCGGTGGCGCCAACCTGATGGGCGGCTACGGAACCGCATTCGGTGCCGTGATCGGCTCAGCCTTCCTCGAGGTGATCCGCAACGCGCTTCTCATGGCTGGCATCGATTCAAATTGGCAGGGCGCCTTTGTCGGCATGTTCATCGTCATTGCCGTGCTGCTCGGCATGCAGACGAGCGGAACGTCGCTTGTTGCTACGATCCGCGAGTGGATTGTCTGGAAGCGGGTTTAGGAGGCCGGCGACAACAGAGTCGGAAAGTTGGAGTCAACAAACAGGGAGGAGACACGTGCATAAACATCTACTGATGGCTGCCGTCGCATTTTCCGCGCTGATGGGAGGACAGGCCTGCGCGCAGCAGAAGTTCACTTTTGCGCTCGTTCCCAAGAACATGAACAACCCGTTCTTCGACCAGGCGCGCGACGGCTGCAAGAAGGCAGAAGCCGAGTCCAAGGGAGCCTTCCAATGCATGTATATTGGCCCCGGCGAGCATGGCGGCGGCGAGGAGCAGGTGCAGATCGTGCAAGACCTCGTCGCGAAGAAGGTGGACGGCATTGCGGTGTCACCATCCAACGCGGCTGCGATGGCCGTTGCGCTGCAGAATGCTAAGGCAGCGGGCATTCCCGTGCTGACATGGGACTCCGACCTGCTGCCCGAGAACAAGGACCTGCGCCTTGCCTATATTGGGACCCATAACTACGAGATCGGCGTCAATATCGCCAAGATCGTGCAGACCATCAAGCCGAAAGGCGGCACAATCTGCATCCAGTCCGGCGGCGCCGCCGCAGCCAACCACAACGAGCGCATGAAGGGTATCCGTGACACGCTGGCCGGCAAGGAGTCTGCTCAATCGCCCGGGGAACGGCTGACTGGGCAGAACGGCTGGAAGGAGATCGACGGCTGCCCGCTCTACACCAACGACGATTTCCCGCTGTCGGTGCAGCAATTCCAGGACACCATGGCAAAGAACCCGAACCTGGACGCGTTCACCCCGACGGGCGGCTTCCCGCAATTCCTGCCGGACGCCAATCGCGCCGCGGTCGCGCCGTTTAAGGACAAGATCGCCAAGAAAGAACTCGCGTTGGTGGTTGCCGATACGCTGCCGGTTCAGATCGATCAGATGAAGGAAGGGCTTTCGCTCGGCCAGGTTGGACAGCGTCCGTTCGAGATGGGCTATAAGACTATGTTCGCGCTGAAGGACATCAAGGACGGCAAGGCTGCGCCCGCCGATCCAACCTATACGGGCCTCGACGTTTGCACGACCAAGAACATCGACACCTGTGTCGCCAAGTAGTCCGTACTTGATAGCACAGCGGCCTGGCTACCAAGATCCTAGGTTCTGCCGGGGAGGCAGCAAAAGCCTGACATTCGCGGAAATCGTCCATCGTCGAAACTCTTCGTCTCGTGAGCCATCACGAACACGACAGGGAGCTTCGCGATGGACGATTTCGAGAGCCCAAATCCGAGGAAATGGGAGTAGCTCAGAAAGCAGCAAGTCATGTCCCGCAACCGAAAAGTGCGAGATATCGAGCGCATCCATGAAGGCTGTCGCATCCAATGCGAGGACGCCCGTATTGCCCGTTCTTAGCGCCTTATCAGACGTAAGCCTTATCAGACGTAAAGAGCGTCTCGCCGAATCCTCTCAAGGAAGGCACCATGCCCCCCCAGCCCGCGGCAGCAAGGTCGGGTGCGATGCCATTCCAGGTGGACAAATCATCAGGCCATCCGTGGAGCGACGGAGCGGCCTACCGATCTCTGCTCGTTGTATGAAATCTCGAGATCTCCGGCCGTGATCGTTGCCATGACAGGTCTCAGTTTCGGGGCCGAGGGTAACATCACCGCATTCGAACCGTTCCCATGATGCAGGCAATGCAGCATTTGGTCCAGCCATCGCATTGAAGCAGACCGTCACCACGCACGAGATTCGCGAGGGCAGGCTGATCCAGAAACCGCCCAAGGAAAGCGACGCTAGTCGCCCAAGCCACGGCGGTCGCGATATGTATTCGACCCCGCCGCACCACATTCATTCGTCAAAGAACAGTGGATGTTTCGCCACAAATGTCTGTAGCTCGCGCGCGACGCGGTCGAGATGGTTGGCCATCGCGAGCTTTGCCTGATCTGGGGCGCGCCCGGCGATCGCGCGGTAGATTGCCTCGTGCTCGCGGTACGTTCCTTCAGGCCGTCCGGGCTCGGGGAGCAGGGTGCGGCGAACGCGCTCGAGATGGGTTCGGATCGGATCGAGCACTTCGCCGACGCGCGCGAGACTGAGGCTCTCGGTCATCTGGTGATGAAATCTGGTGTCGAGTTCGTGGAACCCTTCGAGATCCCCGCTCGCGATGGCTGCCTTCTGATAGGCGAGATTCTGACCAAGCGCCGCGATCGCATCATCCGACATGCTTGCGGCGCAGACGCCGACCACCTCCACCTCCAACGCGCGGCGCATCAGCATCCACTGCCGGACGTCCTCGAGGTGAATCTTCGCGACGTAGGAGCCACTCTGCGGCTCGACCAGGACAAGACCTTCGAAGGCGAGCCGATTGATGGCTGTCGTGATCGACAGTTTCGACACTTCGAACGCCGCGCACCACTCGTTCTTGTCGATCGGCGTCTCGGGCGCGAGCGCCCCCGACACGATCGCCCGTTTCAGCGCGAGATAGGCCTGATCGACCTTCGATCCGCCCGCTCTGCGCCCTCGCACTGTTCCCGTGCCGCCGTTGACCCCGCCGACCGAATGCATGCTGTGTTCCCCCGGAGCGATCTACACGTTCCGACGCCATGGTCGCCAGCCGCGCAGCCAAAAGACTTGACGAGCGCCAACTGACATAACTAGCATATCAGTTAAAGAAGCAATGAACACCTGCGCCTCGGATCGTCTTCCAGAGACGGCCGGGAGGAAATAATTCCATGGAGGCACCCTTGGCCGCGCTCGGCGCCGAAGGAGGGAGCGTCTCGTCTCGCGTGGTCGAGCTTGGCGCTCGCGCCGGGGGGCCGTGCGGCCACGACGTGCTGTGCACAGAGCAAATCTCCAAATCCTTCGCGGGTGTCCAAGCCCTTCATCGCGTCGATTTCGATCTGCGCCACGGCGAAGTGCACGCGTTGATGGGCGAGAACGGAGCCGGAAAGAGCACCTTGATGAAGATCCTCGCCGGCGTGCACACGAGCTACGACGGCGACATCCGGATCGCGGGCCGCACGGTGTCGTTCAGCGACGTGCGTGATGCCGAAAACGCCGGCGTGGCCATTATCCACCAGGAGCTCAATCTCGTCCCCGAGCTGAGCGTGGCGGAGAATATCTTCCTTGGCCGCGAGCCGCTGATCGGTGGTGTGCTGATCGACAGGCGCCGCTTGGTTCGTGCGGCGGAACGCCTGCTTGCGCGGCTTGGCGTGTCCATTGCGTCCGAAACCAGGATTGCCGGCTTGCGCGTCGGCGAGCAGCAGCTCGTCGAGATCGCCAAGGCGCTGTCGCTCAATGCCCGCATTCTGATCATGGACGAGCCGACCTCGGCCTTGTCCTCCTCGGAATGCGACACGCTGTTCAAGATCGTACGCCAGCTCGCAAGCGAGGGCGTAGCGATCATCTATACCTCGCACCGCATCGAGGAGGTCTTGGAGCTTGCGGACCGCGTCACCGTGCTGCGCGACGGCCGGCGAGTGATGACCGCGCCGATCGGCGAACTCTCGCGCAGGGCGATCATTTCGGCGATGGTCGGACGCGAGGTGATCGCGAACGAGCGTGGCATGACGGCGCAGGACGGCGCGGATGTCCTCTCGGTCCGGAACCTGACGCTGGATACGCTCGGTCCGCACGGGTGGCGACGGACGCTGCACGGCGTCACTTTCGAGTTGAAAACTGGCGAAATCCTCGGCATTGGCGGGCTGCTCGGTTCCGGCCGGACGGAGATCCTGGAATCGATCTTCGGCGTGGCGAAGGGTTGGCGTGACGGCACCGTTGCGATCGATGGTTCGGTCGTCGAGATCAACTCACCGGCCGATGCCTATCAGCTTGGCGTTGCGCTGGTCAGCGAGGACCGCAAGGAGCGTGGCCTGCACCTGACGGCGTCGATTTGCGATAATGTCGCCCTGCCTTCGATCGGCGCGCTCTCGCGATTTGGCCTGCGTTCATTCGCCGGCGAACGCGCTCTCGCCATCGACATGATCAGGCGGCTCTCGATCCGCTGCACCGGTGTTGGCCAGGAAGCGGCCGCGCTCTCCGGCGGCAATCAGCAGAAGGTCGTGATCGGCAAGTGGCTCGCGACCGATCCTCGCATCCTGCTGCTCGATGAGCCGACCCGCGGCATCGACATCGGTGCCAAGCAGGAGATCTATCGGCTGATCTTCGATCTCGCCGCGCAAGGGCTCGGCATCATCGTGGTGACCTCGGAAATGCCGGAGCTCCTGCTGTTGTCCGATCGGATACTCGTCATGTGCGAGGGACGGCAGACCGGGATCCTCGCGCGCGAGAACGCGACTCAGGAGACCGTGATGCGTCTTGCAGCGCCGGGCATGGCCGCGTGGTCGCAGGAAGCCGCATCATGAAAGCGCTGCTCCGCCTTCTCTCCCGAACAAAGCTCTATTGGGGATTGGTGTTGATCTGTCTGATCGGCGCTCTCACCTCGCCGCAGACCTCGTCCGGCCACAACATTTTCCTGTCCTACGGCAACCTCACCGACGTGCTGCGCCAGGTCTCGATCACCGGGCTGGTCGCGACGGGCATGACCATGGTCATCCTGCTCGGCGGGATCGACCTGTCGGTCGGCTCCGTGATGGGCTTCTCGACAGTGATCTGCGCCATGCTGCTTACCAAGCCGGGCTGGACCTCGGCGACCATCATGGGAGTGCCGGCCGCGATCGTCGTCAGCGGCGCTGCCGTGGCACTGGCTGCGCGCTTCGTGGTCGCGGGGCTCGCCCGGGGGCGCGACGTCAGCGCCGGACGGCGCCGTGAGGTCGCGCTTTCGCGGTGGCAAGGCCTGGGCCTTCCGGGCTTGCTCGGCCTCGTCACCGCAGTCGCGGTCGGCTGGTGGGTGATGAATCAGGTACCGACCAAATTCGGTGTTCTCGGTGTGCTGCTCGTGGCGTCGTGTCTTGCGTTGCTGCTCGGAGCGCTCAATGGCGTCCTGATCGTCACCGGACGGTTGCAGCCGTTCATCGCGACGCTCGCGATGATGGTCAGCGCGCTGGGCATCGCGCGATTGACAGCGGGTTCTGACAACGCCGTAGTGCCGGTCTACACCGGCACCAATGCGACCGAGGCGTTCGAGCTGTTGCGTTCGATGTTGTGGGGTGTGCTGCCGGTACCGAGCGTCTTCTTCCTTGCCGCCATCTGCCTCTTCGGCGCCGTCCTGCGGTTCACGACCTTCGGTCGTTACGCCTACGCGATCGGAGGCAACGTTGAGGCCGCGAAGCTTTCGGGCATCAAGGTCGCGCGGGTGCAGCTCACGACCTATCTGTTGTCCGGCCTGCTCGCCGGAATCGCGGGTGTCCTGTTCGTGGCGCAGTATCGACAGGGCAAGCCCGATGCGGGCGCGGGGCTGGAGCTTGACGCGATCGCGGCAGTCGTGATTGGCGGCACCAGCTTGATGGGTGGACGCGGCGGTCTCGCCGGCACCTTTGTAGGCGTGCTGATCTTCGGCCTGCTTTCCGATATCCTCCAGCTTCAGAACATCGACTCTAACGTCCAGCTCCTGATGAAGGGGTTGATCATCGTGTGCACCGTGCTGGTGCAGGAGCAGAATCTCGGCCAGCTCATTGCGCGATGGCGGTTCAGCCATTCAGGCCAAGCGCGAGCCGATCCGCAAACAGCCGAGCCCCATCGGCTGCAAAACGCCGCAAAGGCGCAATTCGCAAGGGAGGATCTCGATGAAGCGTCGTGAATTCCTAAAATTGTCGACCACCGCGGCCGGCGCCGCGATGACGATCTACCTGCCGGTCGGCTGGACTCCGGCGAAAGCCGCCGGCAAGTCGAGAGTCGGCTTCAGCCAATGCACGACACTCGAGCCGTGGCGCGTGCAGTTCAACAAGGACATCCAGGCCGAGGCGAAGAACCATCCGGATATCGACCTCATCATCACCGACGGCCAGGACAAGACCGAAAAGCAGGTCGCCGACTGCGAGAACCTCATCGTGCAGCAGGTCAACGTGCTCCTGATCTCGCCGAAGGAATCGGCGGGCCTGACCGGCGTCGTGGAGAAGGCGATCGACGCCAAGATTCCGGTCATCGTGCTCGACCGCAACGTCGACACCAAGCGTATCACCCAGTTCATCGGTGGCGATAACGTCGCGATCGGCAAGGCGGCCGGTGAACATGCAGTCAAGCTGCTCGGCGGCTCCGGCAAGGCGGCGGGCAATGTCGTCGAGATCTGGGGCGGCATGGGCACCCAGCCCGCGCATGATCGGCACGACGGCTTCCATGCGCACACCGACAAGGAACCGGGTATCAAGTACCTGCTCAACAACCAGTCGGGCGACTGGAAGCAGGACAAGGCCTACAACATCATGACGACGGCGCTGCGCAACAACGAGAAGATCGACCTGGTCTATGGCCACAACGACCCGATGGCCTATGGCGCCTATCTCGCTGCCAAGGATGCCGGCCGCGACAAGGACATCAAGTTCATCATCGGCATCGATGGCTTGCCGGACGAAGGCGTCACCTGGGTTTCCAAGGGGCAGCTCACCGCAACGTTCCTTTACGCGACACCTGGCGCAGAAGGGCTGCGGCAGGCCGCCAAGCTGTTGAAGGGCGAGAAACTTGAACCGGTCATCACCCTGCCGACGATGCTGATCACCAAGGAGAACGCGCCGGAGATTCTCAAGAAGAACGGATTGCTCTGAGCCGGTTCAGCCTATTTGAACGTGGCGCGGAGTTCGGGCTAACGAGCCTCGAGCAGAACTCTTCAAATCGGGGGCCTGATCGCGCGCGTCGACCGCGCAAGATCAGGCCCTCCCGAACCGAGGTCAGCGTGGACGATCCAATCTTCGATAGAAGTGACGGAGTGTGGCTGAACGAGCCGGAACAATGGACTGCGCTTGCCGGCGGTCTGCATGTCGTCACCGATCGCGCCACCGATTTCTGGCAGGAAACCCACTACGGCTTCCACCGCGATAATGGGCACTTCCTCGGCTTTCCGACGACCGATGCTTTTACGGCCGAGATGCGGGTGCAGGGCGATTTTCAGGCGCTGTACGATCAAGCTGGCATCATGGTCCGCATCGATGCGCAACATTGGGTCAAGGCCGGTATCGAATTCTCAGATGGTCGAGCCATGCTCGCCAGCGTCCTGACAGACGGGCGATCGGACTGGGCTACTGCGCCCTATGAGCATGACCCTAGGGACTTCTGGGTGCGCGCAACCGTTGCGAACGGGACGCTTCGCCTACAGGTTTCACACGACGGCCGGGTCTGGCCGCTTATGCGGTTGTCGCCGTTCCCGAGGGCAAGCTGCTACCGCGTCGGACCCATGGCCTGCACACCCGAGCGCGCCGGCTTGCAGGTGGCCTTCTCGATGTTTCGCCTGACGGCGCCCCTCGGGAGGGGGCTGCACGATCTCGCTTGAAAGTCGCTGCTATAGCGGTAGCCGTGATGTCAGCCGATCCGGATTGGTCTGCGACAAGCCGAAGCGCGATTCGCCGAGCAAGGCGCGCGCGTCGGCGTCGAGTGAACATGTCAATAAAAGAACGATGCAGGTTGGAAAACCATCTAGACGAATGCCATGAGTTTCGAGACCTGATCTTGCCGACGATGTGATCGAATGGGCTATTCACTGCCGCTCCTGTGGCCTACCCGGACCTCGCCAGCCTGGCGACCTGGACAGCGCCGGCCGGCTCCGTGCATCAATGGGGGCGCGTCGCTCAGGGACGAACGCGGATGATCGTCATCCCCTTGCGTCGCTTGGTCGGGTTCAAGGCGACGACGGCCTCGTCGAGGGTCGAGACGTGGCCGATGTTCGTCCGCAGTCGTCCGTCCCGCACCCGCTGGACGATCTCACTCAGTTGGGCACGATCGGACTCGACGACGAAGTCGACTACGATGCCGTCGGTGGGCCGTGCCTCGGCCGGGCCGACGATGGACACGAACGCTCCACCGGCTCGAACGAGGCGTGCGGACCGCTTCCCGATGTCGCCGCCGATGACGTCGAACACCAGATCGACTCCGCCGACGTCTTCCAGGGCGCCGTTGTCGAGGTCGACGAACGCCTTGGCGCCTAAGTCGAGCACCGTCTGACGGTCGGCGGCGCGTCCGCTGCCGATGACGTGGGCGCCGAACTCTCGTGCGAGCTGTGTCACCATCGAACCGACTGCGCCGGCCGCGCCGTGCACGAGCACGCTCTGCCCTGCCTGAAGGCGGCCATGCTGGAACAGTCCTTGCCAAGCGGTGAGGCCCGAGATCGGCAGGCTCGCGCCCACCGTGAAGTCGACGTCGCCCGCGAGCGGCGCGAGGTTGCGCGCCTCCATGGCCACATACTCCGCCAGGGCGCCGTCGCGATACCAGTCGGCGAGGCCGAACACGCGCTGTCCCACTGACAGCCCCGTTGTGCCGTAGCCGAGAGCGGTGACCACTCCGGCCAGCTCGTGGCCGGGGATCGACGGTGTTCGGTCTTGGCCGAGGCGATCGGTCCAGGTCGAGGGCCACTCGAGTTCAGTCGGGACAAATCGCGACGCATGAACCTGAACGATAACGTCGTTTATCGCCGCCTGCGGCTTCGGTCGCTCCGCCAGCTTCATTCCACCCGTTCCTGCGGCCTGATCCGTCACAACGATTGCCTTCATGATCATTTTCTCCTCGGTCATTTGTCTCTTTGCTCGAAATGTTGCAGGCGGCGTGGACGCGCCGGCACTCCACAAATGCCGGCCATTGTCGAACTGTTTGTCTGCGCGTCTGCGATCTGCGCTGTCTGCGTCGACCGAGTTCCACGAAGCCCGATGGATCGGGAATCGTTCCAGCCGCTGGTGCTGGCGAATAGATGCGTTGCGCCTGATCATAAAACAGTACCAAGACTGCCGATTTTGGCAGTACCATCACACGATGGCTGCCCTCCGCATCCAACTCGATCGTGCCAGAAGGACTCCGCTGGCTGCCCAGATTTATTCGGCGATCCGAGAGGGCATCGAGAACGGACGGCTCGCCTCGGGCGCGCGGTTGCCCTCCTGGCAGGATCTGGCCGCTCAACTCGGCGTCTCCCGCGGCACCGTCCGTGTGGCTTACGAGCGTCTCATCGCCGAGCAATTCGCGATTGGTCTTGGGGCGGCAGGAACTCGTGTGGCCGAGCGGCAGTCCAGATCCTCAATACCTGATTGGTCGCCGGAAGCCCCGCTTCTGCCGGACCTCTTCTACGAGTTCGGAAGGGCACCACTGGCATTTCAGATGGGCGTTCCCGCTCAAGACGCCTTCCCATTCAAGCTGTGGTCGCGCGTCCTCTCTCGTGAGACCCGGCGGGCTGCGGCCGCACCGGTGACGTATCCGGATCCGCGTGGCGATCCGGAGCTGCGAAAGGAAGTCGCGGCTTACTTGGGGCTCGCCCGCGGCATCCGGTGCACCCCCTCTCAGGTGCTCATAACAGGTGGATTCTCCGGTGCGCTCGGTCTGGCGATCCGAGGGCTTCAGCTTGCAAATATGGGAGCTTGGATCGAGGATCCAGGCTTTCCGCTCACCCGCACCGCCCTCGGCCTGGCTGGCTTGGCCGTGACAGCTGTCCCGGTCGATGCGGAAGGACTAGATGTTGCTGCTGGTGTCCAGAACGCCGCTGGAGCGAAATTGGCAGTTGTGACACCAGGCCAGCAGGCGCCGCTCGGGATGCCAATGTCGCTGCCGCGGCGGCTTGCGCTGCTCGCCTGGGCTCGGCGCAACGACACCTGGATCATCGAGGACGACTACTTGAGCGAACTGCAGCTGAAAGGACGGGCGGCTCCGGCTCTTGCATCGCTCGATCATGGAGGACGGGTGCTGCACATAGGCAGTTTCAGCAAAACGATCAGCCCGGCGCTGCGCCTGGGTTTCATGGTCGTGCCGCCGGAACTGAGTGGTCGGTTCGCTGAACTCGCTGCTTGCCTAGCACCGGCGCCGGCTGCAGCCGTGCAGCGCGCTGTGGCGGAATTCCTGCGGGAAGGGCACTACATTCGCCATCTGCGCCGCATGAAACGGCTTTACGCCGCTCGACGGGAGGCCCTGCTTCGTTATCTGGGAGAGGCGGCATCAGACTCGATAAAGTCGCAGGCAACCGCCGGTCTGGCTGTGGTGATCTTGCTTCCCGAGTTTGTATCAGACGTGGACGTAGCTTTGCGCGCCCTACAGTTCGGCCTGGCCCCGGCTCCCTTGTCGCCGTGGTACAGGCAGCCTCCGCGGCGGCAGGGACTGCTGCTCTGCGTGACCAACCTCAATGAACGGCGGCTGCAGGCCGACTGTCATCGGTTGTTGGAATTGGCGCGATAGCACTCATGGAAGCACGGCACCTACGCATTGTCGTCCGTTTCGACGCTATCGTTTCAACGAGCAGACGTATCGCTCGTCTTCCCAAGCGATTTGACCGAGCGGGGCTTACCAGTACTCCGACAGAACGTAGGCGCAAATGGCGCGCCTTCACACTTAACCCTGTCATATCGTAGGGGGGCCATGATCGCTCGTTCAACGGGATCGAGCCGGGCCAGCCTGATAACCCGGTGAGGGCGTATCAATTATTGATCCTCTTCTTGGTTTTCGCCCCTGTCGTGCCCCACACGTCGGAGCCACGAGTTCGAAGCCGGATTCGTACGTCCATTTGGCTCAGAGCAGGGCGCGAAGAGAATGGCTTCAGGCGGCTTTGCTTTCCCTCCAGATAACGATGAATAGTTCCGGGAGCGCAGGGAAACGCGTAAACCGTCCAGGACTCGATCCGAACTAGGAGGCATCGATCTACTACACGGTCTCAAGTCCTCCGATTTTCCTTCCCAAGCTGATCGCGTCCTACGCGCCGATCGCGGAGCCCGGCTGACCGCCCGACGCTTCATCCCGCCTTGCTGAACGCGGCGGGAAGCGTGGCGAGGAACGACATCACGCGCTGCGTGCGCAGGGGCGGGCGGCGGTTGGAGGTGCGCAGCATCCATAGTGGCTCCGCCGGCGCGCGCCAGGGCGCAAGCACTTCGACGAGCCGGCCGGTGCGCAGGTCTTCGTGGACGAGCCACGCCGGCCCCCAGCCGATGCCGAATCCATTCGCGATCAAGGCGACCGAAGCGTGCGCGTCGTCGCAAATGTGCTTGGGCTTGGGCGCGACGCGAACGGGTTTTTTGCCGCGCGGATCGGTGAAGCGCCAAGTCAGGATTTGGCCGTTCGCGGGATTGCGGAAGCCGACGTGGTCATGCGCGGAAAGCTCGTATGGAGTCGCCGGCACGCCGCGCGCGTTCAGATAGGCGGGCGAGGCGCAAGCGATCCAGGAGAACGTGCAAAGCCGCCGCGCCTGATGGCCGGGCACGCGGTCGAGGGGTCCTGAGCGGATCGCGACGTCGACGCCTTCCGCCGCGAGATCGAGAATCTCGTTGCGGAATTTGACCTCGATCTCGATTTCCGGTCGCTCCCGCAGGAACGCGGGCAGTCGCGGCAGGATGCAGGCGCGCGCGAACGAGGCGGGGGCCGTCACGCGCACCCGTCCGCCATCGTCGCGCGCGGCTTCACCGAGCGCGGATTGGACGCGGGCGAGACTTTCGGCCAGCGTGCGTCCTGCCGCCATCAGCCGGTCGCCTTCTTCGGTCAGCGCCAGCGAATGGGTGGAGCGATGCAAGAGCCGCATTCCGCGAGCCTGTTCGAGGCGGGCGACCGCCTTGGACATCGCCGAGGTGGTCGTCCCCGCTCGCCGCGCGGCTTCGGCGAAGGAGCCCGCCTCGACGACGCGAACGAAGGCGAGGAGACGCGAGAGGTCGGGAGGCAAGGTCGTTGTGGACATTCAGTCCACATAGTCATGGCGGCATGGTCGCTACAAGAGCCGTTCCCGACGGGCCAAATGGGGAGCGTCAGCGCGCAATCTGCGCAGCTAGGAACAGCGGGAAGTCCCATGAACCCCATCGAAATCACCCTGGAAGCCCTCGACGCCGCCGAGCGCGCAATTCCCCCCGGCCAGCCGGTCTATATGCTCAATCTGCTCCGCTACCGCCCGTATGCGCGTTACGAGGACGGCTTCGACGCCGCGCCCTGTTCGGGCCGCGAAGCCTTTCATGAACGCTATAGACCGGCATTTCGGCGTCTCGCGGCCGGTAAGCCGCTGGTGCGGATGTTTTCCGGGCCGGTCCTGGCGAGCCTGGTCGGCCCGCAAGGCGAACGCTGGGACGAAGCGGCGATCAATGAATACGGCGATTTCGCCACTTTCCGCTCGATCGTCGACACCGAGACCTACCGGCGCGAAGCCGCCCCGCATCGGCACGCGGCGCTCGAGGATTTCCGGTTGTTCGCGCTCGCCAAGGCGATGTGAACGCATTGAGGCGGGCGACCGTGCGTTCGCCTCAACGAAGCTCAACGCTACAACGATGCTGCGCACGCGGTCAGTGGGGACGCTTGAGAGCGAGGTTGAGCAGCCTAGTTGGTGCCCCTGGCCGGAATCGAACCAGCACTCCTTGCGGAACTCGATTTTGAGTCGAGCGCGTCTACCAGTTCCGCCACAGGGGCATTCGCTTGTCTCCCGTGGCCGGGGCTTGCGAAGCGGGCGGACTATAGCGGGCGGCGAGACGGGGTCAACCCGCGCGGACGTGATTGTTCCCGATCTCGACAGCGGCGCACGGCGGGGATAGAGGCAGGCAGACCGCCCGAATGCAGGCGAGGGAGAGCGACGTGACCACCGATACTTCAGCGCTGGCGCGCTCCGCAGGCACTACGATGAATCCGGCGCTCACGGCGGCGCTGCTGGCCGCCGGCATTGCCGCGGCGACCCTGGCCGGCGCCTGGTACATGCAGCTGGTCTGGGGCCTGCAGCCCTGCGAGCTCTGCCTCAAGCAGCGCTATGCCTATTACGCGATCGTGCCGCTCGGGCTCTTGCTGGCGCTGGCGGCGAGCCGGGGCGCGCCGCGGCCGCTGCTCGTGGCAGGACTTGTGCTGATCGCGCTGGCCGCCCTCGGCAATGCCGGGCTCGGCGTCTATCATTCCGGCGTCGAATGGGGATTTTGGCAGGGGCCGACCGAATGCACCGGGCCCGTCGGCAATTTCGGCAGCGCCGGAAGCCTGCTGGAGCAGCTCGACAAGGTCAAGGTCGTGCGCTGCGACGAGGTGCAGTTTCGCTTCCTGGGCCTGTCGCTCGCCGGATACAACGTGCTGATCTCGCTGCTGATGGCCGCGATCGCCGCCTGGGGCATCAGCCGGGCGCCCCGAAACGTCTAATCGTCCACGTCATCCTGCGGCCGTCCGAACAGATGGACGATGCCCGGCGTGGCGATGGTGACGAACACGAAACGCGACAGATGGTGCGCGCCGACGAAGATCGGGTCGATGTGCAGGGTCAGCGCCAGCGCCATCATCGCGTCCATCGCGCCCGGCGCGAAGGCGACGATGGTGTCGGAGAACCGCACATGGGTGCTCAGCACGATCACCACGACGAAGACGGCTGAGATCAGGACGGCCACGGCGAATGAGCCGAGGCCCGCGTGGAGGTGGCCGACCAGGGTCTTGACCCGCATGCGCGCGAAGCGGCTGCCGATCAGGGCGCCGATCCCGATCAGCGCCACGCCGCGCATCCAGGGCGGCAGGCCGCCGTCGACCCAGCCGATTCCATGCAGGATGCCGGCCGCGAGCATCGCACCGAACAGCCAGCTCGCCGGAAACTTGATCAGCTGCAGCAGCAGCGAGACGGCCAGCGAGCCGACCAGCATGGCGGCAAGCCCGAGCGGCGAGGCGACCGCCATGGTCATGGCCGGGGAGGAGGCAGAGGTGACGCCAGCAAGCGCCAGCACCAGGGGCAGCGCGGCGGTGAGGATGATGACGCGCAGGGTCTGCACGACAGCGATCGCCGGCAGGTCGGCGCCGCGCTCGACCGCGAGAATGGTGATCTGCGACAGCGCCCCGGGGCTGCCGGCGAGGAAGGCCGAGGTGCGGTCCCAGCCGTGAATGCGCTGCAGATACACGCTGGAGGCGAAGGTGGAGCAGAACGTCGCCAGCGCCAGCAGGCCGATGGTCACGGGATAGGCGCTGACATGGTTGATCAGGTCGCGCGACACAACCGAGCCGATGGAGATGCCGAGCAACAGCAGCAAGGTCTGGGTGATGATCGGCGGCACTAACAGCGGCCGCCCGGCGATCGCCGCGATTCCGGTCGCGACCATCGCGCCCGAGATCAGGCCGCCGGGCAGGTGGGCGACGAGAAAGATCAGGCCGCCGGCGGTGCCGATGGCGAGCGTCTCGACCGCGCTCAAGGCCTTGGCGCGGCTGGGAAGATCGATAGCGAGGGAGGAGATGATCTGGCGCACGCCGCCTTATGCCAAATCGCGCTGCAGCGAACAATCATTCGGCTTGCGGAGCAGCAATGCAGGAGGGGGCGCGAGAGCCGATCGCGAAAACCGCCGGCGAAGGTCACCGGCGCGCAGGGCTCGTGGCCCCGCGCGCCTGGCTTGTCTGTCCTCGGCAGCGATTACTTCATCTTCGTATCGGTCGCGGCCCCGCTCTGCTGCTTCTTGCACTCGGAGCGGAATTTCTTGCGCTCCTTGCCGTGCAGGCCCTTGGCATCGGCTTCCTTGGAGCATTCGAGCGAGGCGGCGCTGCGCGCCTTCTTGTCGGCCGGCGCAGCCTTCTCCGCTGCGGGAGCATCGGCCTTGGGAGCCGAGGATTGGGCGAAGGCGGGGGCGGCGAGCAGGAGCGTGGCAAGGGCGGCACCTGCGAGGCGGGCGGTCAGTGTCATGTCGAAACCCCTATGTGACGAAAGCCGAAAGCTCGGCTTTTGATGCTGAACCGCGCATGAATGGCGCACTGCGGAATGTCGATTCGATCGGACTATATTTTCGCAAAGACTGCGTCGGACCGCTTTGTCAGTTCGGCACGCTGCCGGTAGTATTACCGTCTCATTTGTTGTCATACCCTTCAGGGAGACCAAGGATGACCTTTCAAGCCAAATTATTGATCGCCGCCGTGTCAGGCTTCGCGGCCTTCGCTGCGGTCGCGCCGGCCCAGGCGCTGACCATGCAGGAATGCAGCGCGAAGTATAAGCAGGCCAAGGACGCCGGCACGCTCAATGGCCAGAAGTGGAACGACTTCCGCAAGGCCCAGTGCGGCGCTGACGCGACCGCCGCGGCGCCGGCGGCAGCGCCCGCCGCTCCGGCTGCGCCGGCAGCCGAGGCCAAGCCGGCGAAGCAAGCGACCAAGGAGGCGGCCCCGGCCGCTCCTGCCGCAGTCGGCAACGCGGTTTTCCCCTCGGCAGTCGACCAGAAATATTCCAAGGAGACGGCCGGCAAGGCGCGCATGCACACCTGCGTCGACCAGTACAATGCCAACAAGGCCACCAACGCCAATGGCGGGCTGAAGTGGATCCAGAAGGGCGGCGGCTATTACAGCGAGTGCACCAAGCGCCTGAAGGGCGCGGCCTGACCGGCCGATTGACGGGCGGCCGGATACGGACGTGTCCGGCCGCAGACCTGCCAGCTTCCTGGGAGGCCCCGCTCTGGCGGCGGCCGCCACGATCGATCTGCAATGATTGCAAGCCTCAGTCTCATTCTGCTTTGCCAACTGGTCGGCGAAGTCGTGGTCCGCGCGTCAGCGCTGCCGCTGCCCGGACCGGTGCTCGGGCTGGTGCTGCTGCTCCTCCTCTTGCTGTTGCGCGACCGGATCGGCGGGCTCGCGATCGGTCCGCTCTCCAAACATGAAACGAAGGACGGCGTCGAGGACGTCAGCCGGGTGCTGCTCGCCAACCTCTCGCTGCTGTTCGTGCCGGCCGGCGTCGGCGTGGTGCAGAAGCTCGATCTCATCGCCGCGCATGGCCTCGCAATCGTCGCGGTCCTGCTGATCTCGGTGGTGATCACGCTGCTGGTGACGGTCGCGGTCTTCCTCGTGATCAGCCGATGGCTGGCGCGGAGCCCAGGCAAGCCATGACGACCAATCCATTCTCGCTCTGGGTTTATCTATCGCAGTCGCCGCTGCTGTGGCTGACGGTGACGCTCGTCGTCTACGCCGCCACGGACGCGATTTCCCTGCGCACGCGACGGCATCCGCTCGCCAATCCCGTGCTGCACGCGATGTGGATCATTGGCGCCTTTCTGCTGCTGACCGGCACGCCCTATACGGCCTATTTCGCCGGTGCCCAGTTCGTGCATTTCCTGCTGGGGCCCGCGACCGTCGCGCTCGCCGTGCCGCTCTATCAGCACCGCAGGCTGGTCACGCAGGCGATCCTGCCGATGCTGGCCGCCCTGGCCGTGGGTTCGGTCACCGCGATCGTTTCGGTGGTGTGGCTGGCCGAAGCCTTCGGCCTGCCGCGCGAGGTGGTGCTGTCGCTCGCGCCGAAGTCGGTGACGGCCGGCGTTGCGATGGGCATCAGCGAATCGCTACGGGCCGATCCCTCGCTGACCGCAGTGGCCGTGGTGTTGACCGGCATCATGGGCGCGATCATCGTGACACCCCTGATGGACCGGACCGGCATCAGGGATTTCCGGGCACGCGGTTTCGCGGCGGGCCTTGCCGCGCATGGCATCGGCACCGCTCGCGCGTTCCAGGTCGACCAGCTGGCCGGCACCTTTTCCGGCATCGCCATGGGCCTGAATGCGCTCGTAACCTCGTTTATCGTTCCGCTTGTAATCACATTGCTGGTGCGCTGATGCAGACTTGCCTTTCGCTTCGAGACGTGTGCCTGCTGCGACGATGATCTCGACACTCCAAGGCATCCTGGGGCTCATCTCCGGCGCCATGGTCGGCTTCTCGCTGGGGCTGGTCGGCGGCGGCGGGTCCGTGCTCGCGGTGCCGCTGATGGTCTATGTGGTCGGCGTGCCGGAGCCGCATATCGCGATCGGCTCCAGTGCGATCGCGGTTGCGACCAATGCAGCCATCAACCTGTTCAACCATGCCCGCGGCGGCACCGTCATCTGGCGGGTCGCTGCCGTTTTTGCGGTGGCCGGCATCATCGGGGCATTCTTTGGCTCCCTGCTCGGCAAGATGGTCGACGGACAGAAGCTGCTCGCACTGTTTGCGCTGGTGATGCTTGTCATCGCGATGCTGATGCTGAAGACGCGCGCGCGGGTCGGCGTCCCCGACGTCAAGATGAGCATGGCCAACCTGCCAGCGGTGATCGGCTTCGGCCTTGCGACCGGGTCGCTGTCTGGCTTCTTCGGCATTGGCGGCGGGTTTCTGATCGTGCCGGCGCTGATGGCGGCCACGGGCATGCCGATCATGAATGCGGTCAGCTCCTCGCTGGTCGCGGTGACCACCTTCGGCCTGACCACCGCGGCGAGCTATGCCTGGTCCGGCCTGGTCGCCTGGGACCTCGCCGGGCTGTTCATCGCCGGCGGTGTTCTCGGTGGCCTGGTGGGGACATGGTCGGCGCGCCGGCTCTCGGAGCGGCGGGGCGCCCTCAACATCGTCTTTTCTGTCGTGATCACGGCCGTGGCGCTCTATATGCTGACGCGCAGCCTGTTGCATATTTTGTTCTGAGCTCATGAGCCGGGGGGGGCGACCATGAAACATGTTTCCAATCAGATCGTCGCTGTCCAAAGCCGGCGGACCACGCTGGCGTTGCTCGCAGCCGGTAGCATCGCGCTGCCGCTGCTGCCGCGCATCGCCCGTGCGCAGGAGGTCGACGAGCCGGACGAAGCCTCGGTGCTGCGCGACCCCGAAGCCCCCATGACCGGCAACGCCGATGGCGACATCACCATCGTCGAATGGTTCGACTACAACTGCCCGTATTGCCGCAAGCTGCAGCCTGAGCTGCAGCAGGTTGTGCATGACGATGGCAAGGTTCGCTGGGTGTTGAAGGAATGGCCTATCCTCGGGCCCGGCTCAGTGGTGGCGGCGCGAATGGCGCTCGCCTGCAAATATCAGGACAAATATCTGCAGGCGCATGATGCACTGATCGGCGGCAATTCGAAGCTGACGGAATCGCGGATCGACGAGGTCCTTGGTGAGGCCGGCATCGATGTCGACCGCGCCAAGCGCGATCTGGCTGCCAACACCAAGGCGATCGACGCCATGCTGGCACGCAACGACGCGCAAGCGCGCGGCTTGCGCTTCCGCGGCACGCCGTCCTTCATCGTTGGAAAGTTCAGGGTGCCGGGCGCCCTCACCATCACGCAGTTCGAGCAGGTGATCGCTGACGCGCGCAAGGCGAAGGCCGCGAACTGACGATCGAGCTGCAAGAAAAGGGCGCCGTCGCATGGTGCGACGGCGCCTTCGCCTTGTTTGATCTAATAAATGTTATTTCGACGAGATGCGAACCCAGTCGTCGTGCGCGCGCTCTTTGATGGCATGCCAGTTCGCAGCCGCGACGTCCCAGTTCACGATCGTGCGATGCGCCTGAGCGGCCTGGCCATTGGCGACATCAGACGTCTGCATGGAATCGTAGATGTAGACGCCAAAGCCCAACAGCAGCGCACCCAGGATCATCCCCAAGAAGGTCTGCATAACGGAATCCTCCAGTGACGGCCAACAACGCCGGCTTCGAATGATGGTTCCGCGCCCGCCGCGTCTGGCCCGCAGCAACGCAGCTAAATCATCAAGTACGCGCTTTTTCAGGCGCTGAATCTGGCCCCGACGTGACCAGATTGAGCCCTTTCAGCTCGTCCGGCTTGAAGATGAACAGTCTGTCATGCGGCGTCTCCATCGCATGCACCCAGACGTCGAGCTTCACGCCCATGTCGGCCAGATAGCGCTCGCAGCGCGCGGAGATGGTTTGTCCCAGGCTCATTTCGTCGCGCGGCGTTACGTTTGCGGGCTGCATCGCCGCAATCTGGTGCACACCGATCACGGCACGTTCGCCGGCGCGGCGCTCGATCCCGCCGGCGAAGACCAGCGGACAGGACGAGGCGCAATATTTACCGGCCTCGACCTCGGTTGCGAACTTGCGCGTGCGGATGAGCCGGCCGATGGCCAATGCATCGGCGACCGCGCCGCCCGGCGAATTCAACACCACCGTCTTGATGTATTCGCCATGCTTCTCGACCTCGGCCGCAAAGGCCTGCGAGCTGCCGGGCGTGATGGTGCCGCTCGCCAGCAGCCGCCCGCCGCCGCCGAGTTCGAAGCTGATCGGCTGCGCCAGCGCAGGATCGGGCTGCGGCAGCGGAATCAGCCGCTTGATCAGCGGCGCAAGGAGCGATGGCGCGCCGGGTGGTGCGTCCGTCATCGGCGCGTCCTGCTGGACCTCCGTCTGGGACAATGGATCTGACATCGCCAGCCAGCCGGCGCGTTCGGCCAGATCGGCGCCGAGCACTGCGACGGTGACGACGAACACCAAACGAAAGATCCAGCGCAGGACGCTCTCATCTGCCTTGTCCGCCAGCCAGGCGTGCACCCGTTCTGACAAGGCCGCACGCATCGGTCACTTCCCAGTGCGCGCTGATGAGAACGAGGTGACGTTCTCTTCTGCGGCTGTCGGGGGCGGCGCGGTCTCAGCCGCCGGCGGCATGCGTGGCTCCAATGCGACCTCGCGCGCATCCGCCGCGCGCCGCGCATCCTCGACTTCGCGCGCGACCTGCAGGGCCGCCACCAGGTCACCGGCCGTAAGATTGGAGGCGCTGACGGCCGGCAGTCCTTCGCGGCGGATGGCGGCATGCACGACGCAAAGGATCAGGACCAGGACGGCCGGCATCAGGTCGATCGAGATCGCGCCTGCCCAGCTCGGAACGAAATCGCCGGCATAGCGCAGCACCGCTTCGGCCGGCGACAGCGTCTGGAATCGCGCCGGCTCGACGCGCGGCATCGCCAGGATCTTGTCGGCGGCATCGGCGAGTGAGGCGGCCTGGGTCCCGATCGAGCCCTCGACCTTGCCGACGACAGCGGTCTGGCGCTCCGCCAGATCGCCAGTGCGGCCACCTGCTGCCGGCGCAATGAAGCCGGACGACAGTGAGGAGGCTGCGCGCTTCACCG
>NZ_CAFK01000036.1 GCF_000239815.1 Bradyrhizobium sp. STM 3843
GTGCCGAATTCGCCTCAGTCCTTGTCGCTCTCGAGCTGGAAGATCTGGGCGCCCTCCCGGTTCGAGATCAGGCCAGTTTCCGCGTAGAGATTGAGCTTGGTGCGGGTATCCGTGATGTCGAGGTTGCGCATGGTGAGCTGGCCGATGCGGTCGGCCGGCGTGAACGCCGCATCCTCGACCTTCTCCATGCTCAGCCGCTCCGGCTGATAGGTGAGGTTGGGGCTCTCGGTGTTCAGGATCGAGTAGTCGTTGCCGCGGCGCAGCTCCAGCGTCACCTCGCCGGTGATGGCGCGCGCGACCCAGCGCTGCGCGGTTTCGCGCAGCATCAGCGCCTGGGAATCGAACCAGCGGCCCTGATAGAGCAGCCGGCCCAGGCGCAGCCCGTTGATGCGGTATTGCTCGATCGTGTCTTCGTTGTGGATGCCGGTGAGCAGACGCTCGTAGGCGATGTAGAGCAGCGCCATGCCGGGCGCCTCATAGATGCCGCGGCTCTTGGCCTCGATGATCCGGTTCTCGATCTGGTCGCTCATGCCGAGACCATGACAGCCGCCGATGGCATTGGCCTCGAGAAACAGCGCGACCGGGTCGGTGAAGGTGTGGCCGTTCAGCGCGACCGGCTGGCCCTCCTCGAACCGCACGGTGACCGTCTCGGCCTTGACGGCACAATCGTCGCGCCAGAACGGCGCGCCCATGATCGGGTTGACGATGCGGATGCCGCTATTGAGGTTCTCGAGATCCTTGGCCTCGTGGGTGGCGCCGAGCAGGTTGCTGTCGGTCGAATAGGCCTTCTCGGCGCTCATCTTGTAGTCGAAGCCGTTGGCGGTCAGGAACGCCGACATCTCGGCGCGGCCGCCGAGCTCGTCGATGAAGGCCTGGTCGAGCCAAGGCTTGTAGATTTTCAAGTTCGGATTGGTCAGCAGGCCGTAACGGTAGAACCGCTCGATATCATTGCCCTTGTAGGTCGAGCCGTCGCCCCAGATGTTGACGCCGTCCTCCTTCATCGCTGCGACCAGCATGGTGCCGGTCACCGCGCGGCCGAGCGGCGTGGTGTTGAAATAGGTCGCACCGCCGGTCGAGATATGGAACGCGCCGGACTGGATCGCGGCGATGCCCTCATGGACCAGCTGGGTGCGGCAATCCACCAGCCGGGCCTTCTCGGCGCCGAAGGCGAGCGCCTTGCGCGGAATCTCGTCGTAGTCAGCCTCGTCGGGCTGGCCGAGATTGGCGGTGTAGGCGAAGGCGCGGGCGCCCTTCAGCTTCATCCATAGCAGCGCCGCGCTGGTGTCGAGGCCGCCCGAGAACGCAATGCCGACTTTTTCCCCTGTGGGCAGGCTTTTCAGGATC
>NZ_CAFK01000035.1 GCF_000239815.1 Bradyrhizobium sp. STM 3843
CTAGATGTGGAGCCTCAACAGGTTGTTCCTGGTTAGAGCGAGTCTGCTGATGGGTGGCATTGAGCCGATACTGCCATGCGGCCGGTGCCAATTGTAGCGGTGCAGCCATCTCGGCAGCTCGGCGGCTCGTTCCTTTGAAGTGTTGTAGGCGCGGGCATAGGCCCATTCGCGCAGGCTTGTCTGGATAAAGCGCTCGGCCTTGCCGTTGGTCTTCGGAGTATAGGGCTTGGTGCGGATGTGCTTGAGACGGAGGCGTTTGCAGGCTTTGCGGAAAGCAAAGGATTTGTAGCAGGATCCGTTGTCGGTCATTACCCGCTCGACCTTGACGCCGAGGCTTGTGTAGTAGGCGATCGCAGCCTTGAGGAAGGCCACGGCGCAGCCCTGTCGCTCGCTCTTCATCACCTTGCTGAAGGCAATCCGGGAGGCATCGTCGATACAGACGTGGACATATTCCCAGCCAGGTCCTTCGCCGCGAGCCCGCAGGCTGCTCTGTCCAGTCCGGTCACCAGTGATGCGATGGCCTACACGGTTGAACTTGCCGAGCTTTTTGATGTCGAGGTGGATCAGCTCGCCGGGATGTTCACGCTCATAGCGCCGCACTGGCTCGGCCGGTTCCAGGTGGCGCAATCGGTTCAATCCCAGCCGCCGCAGGATACGGCTGACGGTCGCGGGCGAGATGCCGACCTCGGTTGCGATCTGTTTGCCTGTGTGGCGCTGCCGGCGCAACGCTTCGACTTCGGCACATGTGGCAGGCAGGGTCTGGCTTGGCGATGAAAGGGGTCTTGAGGAGCGATCACGCAACCCATCCACGCCTTCCTCGTGGAAACGCTTGACCCACTTGGTGACGGTCTTCGCCGAAACATTGAATTGCAGTGCGGCTGCAGCCTTCGTCAGGCCACCTTCGATCACGCTCCGCACCATGACCTCTCGACCTTTCGGCGTCAGAGGCGCATTCTTATGGGTGTCCATTCGGTCCTCCGGGGATTGGCTAAAGCTTCGACAACTTCAGCTTCCTCGTTCAGGACCGGATGGACAACCTCCTGAAAGCTCACACCTAGAGCA
>NZ_CAFK01000034.1 GCF_000239815.1 Bradyrhizobium sp. STM 3843
ACCGCACGAGCGGTGTGAGTGGTCAGACCTGTACCCCCTCACCCGGATTGCATCTATCGATGCAATCCGACCTCTCCCCGCAAGCGGGGAGAGGTTTGCAGCGAGTCGCGTGGGAACAGTTGAGCTCATCACTCCTACTTCGGCGCCATGCGCAGCGCGGCATCGAGCCGCACCACCTCGCCGTTCAGATAGGGGTTCTCCACCATGTGCAGCGCGAGCGCGGCGAACTCGGAGGCATCGCCGAGCCGGCGCGGGAATGGAATCGCTGCGGCGAGCGAATCCTGCGCCTCCTGCGGCAGGTTGGCGAGGAGCGGCGTCAGGAACAGGCCCGGCGCGATGGTCAGCACGCGGATGCCGAACTGCGCGAGTTCGCGCGCGATCGGCAAGGTCATCGCAACGATGCCGCCCTTCGACGCCGAGTACGCCGCCTGGCCGATCTGGCCGTCATAGGCGGCGACCGAGGCGGTGTTGACGACGACGCCGCGCTCGCCGGTCGCCTGCGGCTCGCGCTTCGACATCTCTGCGGTCGCAAGCCGCAGCATGTTGAACGAGCCGATCAGGTTGACCTTGATCACCTTGTCGAAATCGGAGAGCGCCATCGGGCCCTCGCGGCCGATCACGCGCTTGGCCACGCCGATGCCGGCGCAGTTGACCAGCACCCGCGCCGGTCCATGTGCTTTGGCCGCCTGCACGATGCCGGCCTCGGCGGACGCGGCGTCGGAGACGTCGCACACGACCGCGGTGCCCTTGATCTCCGCCGCGACCTCCTCCGCCAGCTTGGCGTTGAGATCGAACACGGCGACCTTGGCGCCTTGCGCGGCGAGCTTGCGGGCAGTCGCCGCACCTAATCCGGAGGCGCCGCCGGTGACGATCGCAGCCTGATCCTTCAACAACATGAGTGTTCTCCTTCTGATGCGCGGTTCAGCCGACCACGATGATCTCATCCGACGGCGTGGCCGCGTAGAGCTGCTCGATCAGCTCTTTCCGGTTCTCCAAAACCGCACGCTGGTTGATCGAGCCCTTGTCGGTGACCTCGCCCTTGTCGATCAGGAGCGGCGTTCCCAACAGCACCGCACGGGTGATCCGGGTCGACGAGCCGGTCGCAGTGGCCAGGAATTTCAAGAAGCGCTCCCGGAACGCCTCGCGGACCAACTGATCGGCCGCGGTCGCGGCGAGATCATCATAGGGCAAGGTCGCGTTGATCAGCCGGCAGCCGTCGAGATCGAGCACCACGATGGCGGCGACCTCGTCGCGGTTGATGCCGGCGATGACGACGTCGCGCGCCAGGGGCGCGCAGGCCGCGATGAAGCGGGCGCGCAACGGACCGACCGAGACCCAGGTGCCGCTCGCGAGCTTGAAGTCCTCGGCGATGCGGCCGTCGAAATCGAAGCCGGCATCAAGATCAGCAGGATTGGCCGGCTTCAACGCATCGCCCATCCTGTAGAAGCCTTCCTCGTCGAAGGCCGCAGCAGAGACGTCCGGCTGGCGCCAATAGCCCGGTGTGACGTTCGGTCCCTTGGCGCGCACCTCGAGCTTGCCATTGTTGGGCACGAGCTTGGCCTCGTTGCCGGCGACCGGCAGCCCGACATGGCCGGAGCGGCTGGTGCGCGGATTGACCGACATGAAGAACGGCGCGGTCTCAGTCGAGCCGAGGCCGGTGAGCATCGGCACGCGCGTGCCGGTCTCCAAGACCGAAAGCTCGTCGAGTTCGCTCCAGACATGCGGCGCCATCGCCGCACCGGAGAAGAACATCGCGTGCAGCCGGCCGAAGAATGTCTTCCGCAAGGCGGCGTCGTCCCGCAGATAGGGCAGCAGCGACTCATAGCCTTTCGGGACGTTGAAGTAGACCGTCGGCGAGATCTCGCGGAGATTGCGCACCGTCTCCTCGATGCCGCCCGGCACCGGCTTGCCCTTGTCGAGATACATCGAGCCGCCGTTGTACAGGGTGAGCCCGACATTGTGGTTGCCGCCGAAAGTGTGATTCCACGGCAGCCAGTCGATGATGACCGGCGGCTCGTCCTTGAGAAAGGCGAGCGTCTCGCGGATCATCACCTGATTGGCGCAGATCATGCGCTGGGTGTTGATGACGGCCTTGGGATTGCCGGTCGAGCCCGATGTCAGCAGGAATTTCGCGATCGTCTCCGGGCCGATCTGGTCATGAGCTGCATCAAGTCCCGGATGAAGCGGGGTCGCGATCAGATCGGCCAGCATCGTGACCGTGCGGCCCGGCACGGCGCCGAACGAAGCGGCAATCTCCGTCCCCTCAGGCACGTTGGCTGTGAGCGCATCGGCAAACTTGTCGGCGTCGTCGACGAACACCAGTCCCGGCGTCAGCAGTTTCATAAGGTAGGACAGCTTGCCGTAGTCGCGCGACACCAGCGAATAGGCAGGGGATACCGGGCAGAACGGCACGCCGGCATACAGCGCGCCGAACGCGACCAGCACGTGGTCGATCGAATTGCCCGACAGGATCATCACCGGACGATCCGGCGACAATCCGCGCTGCAGCAGTGCCGATGCAATGTGCCGGCTCGCGGTCAGCAGCGTGGCATAGGTCAGTTCGCGCCAGCCCGTCGGCCCAACGCGTTCGGCCATGAACACGCGCTGTGGCGCGGTCTCGGCGAAATGATGCAGGCGGTCGGTGATGCGCCGGGGATAGTCCGCCAGCGGCTGCTTGGGGCGGAGATAGATGGTGCCGTCGGCGCGACGCTCGATGGTCACCGCGGGGTCGTTGAACGAGATCGCGCGCAAGGGGTGGGCACCCGGCGTTTGCGCCGGCGTCTCGTTCATTCCTCCCTGTGTGCTTGTTATGATTGGCGCGTTCATGTCACGTCGGTTTCACCTTTGCGGTCTTGTGATCGAGAAAGGCGCGGATACGGCGCTTGGCCTCCTGGTCGCTCTGCGCGACGGTGGCCATCAGCGATTCCATCAACAGGCCGGTCTGCGGGTTCGCTTCCGCGATCAGCGGCAAGGCCTGCAGCACGGCGAAATTGGTCAGCGGCGCGTTGCTCGCAATCTTCTCGGCAAGTTCCAGCGCCTTGGCCAGCGCGGTGTCCGCGTCGACCAGGTATTGCGCGAAACCATAGGCCGAACCTTCGGTGGCGGAATAGACGCGGCCCGTGAGCATCATGTCCATCATGCGCGCCACCCCGATCAGCCGCGGCAACCGCACCGAGCCGCCGCCGCCGACGAAGATGCCGCGCTGGCCTTCCGGCAGCGCGAAATAGGCCGACGGTTCGGCGACGCGGATATGCGCGGCGCAGGCAAGCTCGAGCCCGCCACCGATCACCGCGCCCTTCAGCGCCGCAACCACCGGCACGCGGCAATATTGGATGCGGTCGAACACGCGATGCCAGGTCTGCGAATGCACCAGACCCTCGGTGGCGTCACGCTCACGCAATTCTGAGAGATCAAGGCCGGAGGAGAAATTGTCGCCGAGGCCATGGATGACCACGGCACGAACGTCATCCGGCAGGCCGGCAAAGCAGTCACCGATCTCCTGGATGATGGCATCGTTGAGCGCGTTGCGCTTGGCCGGTCGGTTGAGGCCGACGGTGAGGACGGCGCCCCGCTGCTCGATCTGAAGCAGCGCGAAGGCGTGCGCTGGTGCGGTGTCGGCGTTTCCCATGGGCGCTATTGTGTCCTATTCAGAATAGTTATGTTTTATAACGATTTTGCCGGCTGTCAACAACCGCTTGGCGGCATCATGTTGTGCGATGCGGCAAAGGCGATGCAACAAAGACATGCGCGCGCAGTCTCGCGGCAGATTATGCCCGAGTGTTGAAGACGATAGGCCCCTCTAGAGATCGAGAGGGCGCAAGGAAGGCCGGGCGCCGGCCGGCGCCCGCGGCCCGCCTGCAGCAAGAAATGCAGGCGGCAGGTACCACAGGCTCAGCCGAGACGACCCGGCCTTCCCTGCGCGATGGGTTTAACGC
>NZ_CAFK01000033.1 GCF_000239815.1 Bradyrhizobium sp. STM 3843
CTCGCCATCGCCGCCGGGCGCCGCGATCTGCGGATTCATCCCGCCCTTGGCCTCGGGACCGGCATAAGTGGCCTCGAGATCGATGATGTCGCGGAGGAAGATCTTGCCTTCGTTGAGCTCATCACGCCAGATGATGATGGCCTGGAAGGTGAGCGGGCTTTCGCACAGGCCCGCGATCATCGCCTCGCGGCCAGCCTCGATGCGCTTGGCGATCGCGATTTCGCCCTCGCGCGAGAGCAGCTCGACGGTGCCCATCTCGCGCAGATACATGCGCACGGGATCGTCGGTGCGCTCGCCGGGTTCGGACTTCTTGACCTCGGTGACGGCCTTCTGCGTGATCTCGACGAGCTCGCTGCTCTCGTCGTCGTCACCGTCGTCCTTGTCGTCCTCGCCCTCGGCGTCCTCGGCTTCGGTGACGTTGATGCCCATGTCGGAGAGCATCGACATGATGTCCTCGATCTGCTCCGGCGAGGTGGTGTCGGAGGGCAGCACTTCATTGAGCTGATCGAAGGTCACGAAGCCGCGCTTCTTGGCCTGCTTGATCATCTTCTTGACGGCGGCGTCCGACAGGTCGAGCAACGGGGAAGGCGCATCGGTGGCGTCCTTCTCAGGCGTATCCACCGCCTTGTCGTCCTTTTCCTTGTCTTTCACCTGCAGCGTCTTTGCCTTCGTGGCCATTCAATGCTCCCGAAACGCGCCCGCTTTGCCTGTGGCAATCTCACACCTTGGCATTGCGGCACCCGCCTGATCTACTTATTGTCCTCGACGCGGAAAGGGCGGCGCACTTTAACGTCGCCACCCCCTAATTTCTGTCACCGGTTTGTCCCTTTGAGGCCCGGCGAACGCTTTTTTGCACGTGATGCGGTTTTGCCACGCGACGTGTCTGCAAAAGCGATACCGGTTTTGCCATCGGACAACGCGCCCGCAACGCCATCCAGCGCGACGCAGCTTCCGACGGCCCCAGCGACCCCTCTTTCGAAAATGCTCCGGACCCCTTAAACTTCGCTTAACCCTGTTTTTGGAGCCAAACCATGGGTTTGGCGAGTCTTTTTGCGAGCCCGCAACCCGCGAGCCCGCCGTCAGACCGAAATGTGCTTAGACGTTCCGGCTGAGCCGGCCCGACAATTCCCCGAATCCCTCGATGAGCGCTTCGGTTCCGTCCACCTCGGCCATCCTGGCCTTCACGTCCTTCAGCCAGCCCAGATTGGCGTCGCTCGGGTCGTCCCCAAGCGCCAGCTCGGCATCTTTCAGCTCCCTAAATAATGTGTGCCACTGCCTATGCAAGGCAACTAGTTGATGCCAGGTGGCAAGAACATCTTCCCGCGCCGCGCCCGGCCTCGCAGCCCACACCGCCCCAGTGGTGATGGCACGCTCAACCCTTTGTAGGATTTGTGAAAAACCGGCCTTCTCCAAGTCGGCGCGCATCTTCTCGGCCTGCTCTTCCGGATCCGGCGAATGGTGGTGATCATGGGCGAAGGCTGCGATGATGGCGGCGCGCAGCTTGTGCGCCTCCGCATGCGGCAGTTCCAGCGCCGCGGCCTCCTCCAGATGGTCGTGCAGCAGCCAGGGATGATTAACCAGACAGAGCAAAATCAGCGCCTCGCGGCGCGAGATCGCCGAGCGCTGGCCGAGCATGAGCGGGCTCGCGGCGAGCTGCGGGCTCATCGCCTGGTAGGGCCCGCGCCCGAGCAGCGCCCCTGTGGATAAGCCGCCGCCGCGGCCGGGCCCTGTGGACAACCGCCCGGGCGACCGTCCGGAACCGGGACCGCGTGGGGCAAAACGGCGTCCTGATTCGGCACCGTAGGCGCGGCCGAAGCCGCGTCCGCCCTCCGGCGCGAAGGCGCGCGCCAGCCGCTGGGAGAGGTCCTGGCGGTAGTAGCGGCGCACCACCTCGTCGCGAATGCCGTTGGTCAGTTCCCCGATCCGCGCCTCCAGCGCGGCGCGGCGCTCCGGCGTGTCGAAGCTGCCGCCCTCGAGCTCGCGCGACCAGATCACCTCGGCGAGCGGCTTGGCTACGGAGAGCACCTCCTCGACCGCGGCACGACCACCCGAACGAACCAGATCGTCGGGGTCCTGGCCTTCCGGCAGCAGTGCAAAGCGAAGACTTTTGCCCGGCTTCAGATGCGGCAGCGCCAGGTCCGCGGCGCGATAGGCCGCCTTCTGCCCGGCGCGGTCGCCGTCGAAGCAGAGGATCGGCTCGTCGACCATCTTCCAGAGCAGCGCCAGCTGGTTCTCCGTCAGCGCGGTGCCGAGCGGCGCCACGCTGCCGGCAAAGCCGGCGGTGACCATCGCGATCACGTCGACATAGCCTTCCACGACGATCAGCGGCGCATCATTGTGCGTAGCCTGGCGGGCGGTGGCGAGGTTGTAGAGGTTGTCGCCCTTGTGGAAGAGCGGCGTCTCCGGCGAGTTGAGATATTTGGCCGGAACGTCCTTCTCCAGTGCGCGGCCGCCGAAGGCGATGACGCGGCGCCTGACGTCGGTGATCGGAAACATCACGCGGTCGCGGAAGCGATCATACGGCACCGGGATGTCGTCGCCGCCGATCAGGAGCCCGGTCTCGACCATGTCGGTGACCGGAATGCCGTGGGACCCTAGGAATTCCTTCAGCGCGAAGCGCTCGGGCGGCGCATAGCCGAGCCGGAACTGCAGCTGCGTCTGCGGCAGGATCGCGCGATCAGCGAGATAGCCGCGCGCCTTGGCGCCCAGCCGTGACGCCAGCGTATCGGCGAAGAATCTCGCCGCGAGCTCCATCACGTCATGGAGCGTTTTCCGGTGCTGCTCATGCCGCTCAGCCTCGGGCGTTGCCACCGGCAGTGCCAGGCCGGCCAGGCCCGCCAGTCGCTCCACGGCCTCCGGGAACGAGCAGCCCTCGGTCGCCATCACGAAGTCGAAGATGTTGCCGTGCTTGCCGGAGGAGAAGTCGTGGTAAAAGCCCTTCTGGTCGTTGACGTAGAAGGACGGCGTCTTCTCCTGCTGGAACGGCGACAGGCCCTTATATTCGCGCCCCGCCTTCTTCAGCTTGACGCGGCGGCCGACCACGTCCGAGACCGGAAGCCGGGCGCGGAGCTCGTCGAGAAATTCCTGCGTGAAGCGGGCCATATCGGTGAAGGCGCCTTTCGGCCGATGTCAGGGCATAGGCATATAGGAGCAGTTCACAAAAAGTGAATCGAATCGGCGTTGTCCGGGCTATTCACAGGTCTGGCTTTGTTGCCGGCTGTCATCGCTCCAGGAACCGGCCCGTGCTGATCCGCGGCAACTTCTCGACCGGCCAGTTGTAGAGGTAAGTCCAGGCGTCGCACGCGCTGCCGTCGGCCAGCTGCACCCTGAGCAGCCGCCGGACATATTCGGTCGGCTCGGCAAAGCCCTCGCCGCAGGCCTCATACATGTCGAGCTCGCGCAGCAGCGCGAGAGCCTGGCGCAGGCGATACAGCTCTCCATGCACGATCTCGTTGGCATCGTCTGATATCACGAGGCCCGGATAATCCTGCGCGAGATACAGCCGGCCACGGCACCAGGCATCGCCGAGAAAGTCGGCATTGGCCGCCAGCAGCCGCGCCATCGGATGATCGAAGCCGCGCATCAGGGAGCCGTAGACGAAGAGCAGGTCGGAGGTCATGCCCCGTCTATAGCCGTCATCGCGCGCGATGCGAAGCGATCCAGGGAACAATCGCGGAGCTTCGCCCGCGCCGCGCGGCTGGACTTTCCTCCGCCCGATTTTAGAACCATTCTGCCGTCCCTGAAGACCTCGAATCACGTCATGGATGCTCAAGGCAACGCCGCCACACCCGTCCTGCTCGGACCCGACGAGGTCCTGCCCGTGCTTGAACGACATGTGAGCGGACGCTCGCCATTCCTGTTCGCCTGCGATCACTATGGCCGCGCGCTGCCGCGCGTGCTCGGCGATCTCGGCCTGCCCGAGAGCGAGCTCGAACGCCACATCGCCTGGGATATCGGCATCGCCGGCGTGGCGGAGGCGGTAGCGGAGGCGCTCGATGCGCATCTGATCGCGCAACGCTATTCGCGCCTCGTGATCGACTGCAACCGGCCGCCGAAGGCGCCGAACTCGATCCCGATGATCAGCGAGCGCACCACGATCCCGGGCAATGAGGGGCTGACGCATGAAGCGGCCGAGCTGCGACGCCGCGCCATCTTCAATCCCTATCACGATCGCATCAACGCGGTGATCGAGGCGCGAACGCGCCAAGCCAAGCCGACCATCCTGATCGCGCTGCACAGCTTCACGCCGGTCTATTCCGGCATCGCCAGGCCGTGGCATGTCGGCACGCTCTACCAGCGCGACCGCACCTTGCCGCCGCTGCTCCTGCAGGCGCTGCGCGCGGAGCCCGAACTCGTGGTCGGCGACAACCAGCCCTATGCCGTGAGCGACGCCACCGACTACACCATCCCGGTCCATGGCGAAGCCCGCGGGCTGATCTGCACGGGAATCGAGATCAGGCAGGACCTGATTGCCGAGGCCGAAGGCCAGCAGCAATGGGCTGAGCGGCTGATCCGGATCTTTGGCGAGATCGAAGCGGCGCTGCGGACGCAGGGCCTGGTGTGAGCCTGCACGGAGGCCCTACTCCGTCATGTCGCTCTCGTCCGGACGTGCCGCCAGAAGGCTGGCGAGGCGCATCAAGGCGGTGCGCAGCTCATCATGGCTCGGCAGTCCGAGCGCAAGCCGCACCGCATTCGGCGAGTGGCCGTGGGCGATGGCAAAGGCGCTGGCCGGCGTGATCGCAATGCCGGCGCGGGCGGCGGCCGCCGTCAGCGCCTCGGCGCGCCAGCCGTCCGGCAGATTGAGCCAGACGTGATAGGAGCGCGGGTCGGCCTCGATGTGATAGCCGGCGAGACATTCGGTGACGATCGCTTGGCGCACGACCGCGTCCGAGCGCTTGCGGCGGGTGATCTCGGCGGCGGTGCCGTCCGCCAGCAGTCCCATCCCGGCCGCGAGTGCCAGCGACGTCACCGACCATGCCCCGGTGCGCACCGTCGCGGCGAATTTCTCGCGCAGCTGTGAGGGGACATAGAGGAAGCCGACGGCGATGCCCGGCGCCAGCCGCTTGGCGAGACTGTCGACGATCACCGCCCGCTCCTCGGCCTGCGATGCAATCGGCGGCGCGTCGCTCAGGAAGCCGTAGACCAGGTCCTCGATGATCGTCAGATCGAGCTTGCGCACCAGGCGCACGATCTCCTCGCGCCTGGTCTCGCTCATGGTGTGGCCGAGCGGGTTCTGCATCACCGGCTGGATGTAGATCGCATTCAGCGCATGCGCCCGGTGCGCCTTGAGAAGCGCATCACCGCGGATGCCCTCACCGTCCATCGCGATCGGCACCAGGGTGACGCCGAGCCGGGCGGCGATGCCCTTGACCATCGGATAGGTCACGGCCTCGACGCCGAGCCGGCCACCGACCGGCACCAGCGCCGACATCGCTGCAGCCAGCGCCTGCCGGCCGCTGCCGGCGAACAGGAAATTCTCCGGCCGCGGCCGCCAGCGATCGGTGGTGAAGAATTTTGCACTGGTGCGTCCGGCTTCAACCAGACGGCGCTGCGTGATCGGCGCCAGCACCGTCGCCAGCACCTCCGGCCGCTGCCAGCTTTGCAGCGATTTGCCGATCAGCACGGCCTGGTCCGGCAAGGTCGGAAAATTGAATTCGAGATCGATGCGGCCATCGAACGGCTCGAGCCGCAACGCCGGCAGCGGCGCCTGCGGTTGGCCGGCGACGAAGGTGCCGCGGCCGACCTCGCCGACGACAAGGCCCCGGCGCAGCAATTCGGCATAGACCCGCGCCGCCGTGGACGCCGCAATCCCGCGCTCATAGGCGAACTGCCGCTGCGGCGGCAGCCGGTCGCCGGCCCGGAGCCGTCCGGCCGCGATTTCGGCAGCAATGGCATCGACGAGAGCCGTATAGGAAACATTCATGCTATATTGCTCCGAGTGCAATGTTTTAATTGCACCGAGATTTGTACTGCGCGATTGCTCTTCGAACAATGATGATCTTGAAGAGCAATAGGTGACACATGGCATATTCCCTGGCGCAGCGTTGGGCAACCACGCAGACTGCCCACGGAGAAGGCACGCTGTTGGAGCGTCCGCAGATGTGGCTGCAGCGCTGGTCCTGGCGACGCGAATTGACCAAGCTGGATACCGACCAGATGCGTGACTGCGGGCTCGATCCCGAGGCGGTGCGTCACGAGGCGGCGAAGCCGTTCTGGCGCGCGTAAGGAGTTCAGCACATGCCGACGTTGCCATTCCATCAGGTCGACGTGTTCTCCGCAGCTCCCTTCAAAGGCAACCCGCTCGCCGTGATCGCCGGGGCCGATGGTCTCAACGATGCGACGATGCAGCGGGTCGCCAACTGGACCAATCTGTCGGAGACCACGTTTCTGCTGCAGCCGCGCGAACCAGGCGCCGACTATCGCGTCCGCATCTTCACGCCGCAGCGTGAACTGCCGTTCGCGGGCCATCCGACGCTCGGCTCCTGCCACGTCTGGCTGGCGCTCGGCGGCACGCCAAAAGGCGAGCATGTCGTGCAGGAATGCGGCGCCGGCCTGGTGCGGATCAAGCGCGACGGCGCAACGGAAAATACCAGGCTTGCGTTCGCGGCGCCGCCGCAGCGTCGCTCCGGCGAGGTCGAGCCTGAGCTGAAAGCGCGGATCGTGCAGGCGCTCGGCGTGACCGAGGCTTCGTTTCGGGCCGCGCAATGGGTCGACAACGGGCCCGGCTGGGTCGCGGTGCTGATGGGCTCACGCAGCGAGGTGTTGGCACTGAAGCATGATGCGAGCATCCTGCCGAACCAGTCCCTCGGTGTGGTCGGCCCGTGGACTCCCGCAACTGACGGCAATGAAGCGCAGTTCGAGGTCCGCGGCTTCATGGGTCGCGGCGGCGAGGATCCGGTGACCGGCAGCCTCAATGCAAGCCTGGCGCAATGGCTGATCGGCGCCGGAATTGCACCGAGGCAATATGTCGCCGCGCAGGGCACAGCGCTCGGCCGCGCAGGCCGCGTGCACGTGGCTCAGGAGGGCGAAACGATCTGGATCGGCGGCGGCGTCACGACCTGTGTGAAAGGCACGATTGCGCTGTAGCCCTCAGAGCTAGGAGTCAAGCTCGCGGTCCCGTCGCATGATGGGCCCTGCGTGCGGCCCTGTGACATGCTTTCGCCTGCGGACCAAGCCACTTATACTTGTTCGGGTCAAACAGGCGTTTGCGGATGAACATCAAGGTCGATCAGGCGACTATCACGCCCGAACAATTCTTTTCCTGGATCACGGGACAGGAAGAACGCTACGAGCTTGTGGACGGCGAGGTCGTCATGATGGCCGGCGCAGGGCGACGGCACGACGCCATCGTCGTGAACCTGACGGCTGCAATTCACTCCCAGATCCGGAATGGCCCCTGCCAGACGTTCACGGGCGACACCTATATCGCGACGTCAGCATCGACCAGACGGATGCCGGACCTGGGCGTGGATTGCGGCAAGCCAGATGACACCTCGCTGATGGCCGATCGGCCGGCGCTGATCGTCGAAGTGCTCTCGCCAACCACTGGCGGTTTCGACGTGACTGTCAAGCTGGCCGAGTACCAAGCGCTGCAATCGGTTGACTACATCCTGTTCGTCGACACAGACAGTCCCAATGTGCATCTGTATTCGCGCGATCAGGATCGCGCTTGGACCGATGTGGTCCTAAAGGGATTGGAAGCGACCATCAGGCTCGACAAGCTGAACGTGACGCTCGAATTGCGCGAGATCTACGCGGGCCTGGAATTCCGACCAAGACCAAAACTGGTCGAATTACCGCCTGAGGAGCCGCCCGGCGACCAAGGCCAGGGCACTTGATCCCGGTCGCGGCGGATATGGTTCACCGCGACCGCGTCAGTGCGAGCCAGACGCCGCCGCCGATCATGAAGCCGCCGGAGACGCGCGACACCAGCCGCGTGCGCTGCGCCGAGAACAGTTTGCGCGCGCGGCCCGCGAGCAACGCATAAGCGCCGTCGGTGAGGCCCGCGATCACCATGAAAGTGACGCCGAGCAGCGCGACCTGCGGTACGTGATCGCGGCTCATGTCCATGAACTGCGGCAGGAAGGCGCCGAAGAACACCATCACCTTCGGATTGGACAGCAGCACCACCAGCCCCTGCAGGAAGAAGCCGCCGCGCGGCGGCGGAGGCGGCGCCTCGCTGGCCGCGATGCCCTCGACCGGAAAGCGGATCAGCTTGATACCGAGCCACACCAGATAGGCCGCGCCGAGCAGCCGCACCCACTCGAACCAATAGCCCATGGTTGCCATCAGCGACGTCAGGCCAACGGCAACGACGCCGATCGCAATCGCAAGCCCGGTCTGCACGCCTGCGATATTGACCAGCGCGGCGCGGGTGCCGTGGCGCAGGCCGTTGGCGATCACCAGCGTGACGACGGGACCCGGCAACAAGGCAAGAGCGATGCAGGCGGCGAGGAAGGCGAGATAGGCTTGCAGGGACATGGCGGGGGCTCAACAGAAGTGGCGGTGTCGACATTAATGCACGGCGGACTCCAGAACGGAAGTGCGCTCCCTCTCTCCGTTCTTACGGGGCCACGACGAGCTGCGCCCGCGCTGAGAGGGTTTGGGGTGAGAGGCAGACGCACGATCGCTGCGAGTAGTTGGACCTGTACCCCCTCACCCGGATTGCATCTTACGATGCAATCCGACCTCTCCCCGCAGGCGGGGAGAGGTGAAAACCAGCTACTTCCCGCTTTCCAGCGCCGCCAGCATCCAGCGCTGCACCTCGTGCGAGGCCAGGAACTGCTGCGCGGCCTGTTCCAATAGCGGCTGGGCAGCCGAGCCCTTGATCACCGCGACCATCAGGTCGCAGCGATGTGACAGCGCATAGCCGATCGCGCTATGCGGCGCGCCCTCGCCGGACTCGAGATCGTAGTTGCGTGCACGGCCCGAGAGGTCGGCGACGCGAACGACCCGGCCCGGCGCAGGTGCCGCGAAGCGCGGATTGATCAGGTCGATATCGGCGACCCGGTCGACTTCGTCGTCATCGGCGACGCCGGTGTCGCAATTGCAGAACCCGAGCTTGGCGCGAAGATAGATCTCGCTGTCCTGGACGCAGGTGGCAGACTGGCAGCGGAAGGCGCGGCCCGCAGGCCAGCCATCGCGCGGAAATGGCCAGGCGATCTCGCGCCAGCCGAGCCTTCCGGTCCCCATCTCCTGCTGCCGTGCGGCACGCGACTGCACCATTTCGAACACGAGCACCGCCCAGGCGACACTGAGCGCAAGCAGTGCGATCACAAGGAGCGGTTGCGGTCGCATGGCGATTTCACGGCAGGCCGGCAATGGCGCGCGCCTCGCCGGTCATCTCGAGAATATGCAGGCCGGTGTTGGCGCGATCGACCGCATAGATATAGCCGCGATCGTCGGTCTCGACATTGTTGGTCTGGATCGCGACCTTGCAACGCTCTTCACCCTCGATGGTGACGCAGCGCTTGTCGGTCTTGTCGGTGATCTGTGGAATGAAATAGCCGACCTCGCGCGGATGATAGGGGTCACGAATGTCGAGCGCGCGCACGCCGGCATTGAAGAAGGCGATGAAGGCGAGTTTCTTGTAGTAGACCGGTGCCATGCTCTCATTCGAGGAATGCGAGCCGAAGCGCCCGCCGCGGCTGCAGAAATGGCCGCTCTCCTCCGGCACCGTATAGCTCGAGATCATCATCGGCCGGGCTTCGGTGGTGACGTCGGCGAACCACACCATCTGCCGAGGCTCGCCGCATTCGTTCTGGATCGCTTCGTCGACGATCATCACGATATCGCGCGTCCCGCCATCCTTGTCTTTGGCAAATTCGGCGATCGGCATGCCTTTCATCGGGAACGTGGTGTGTGCGCCGTTGAAGGCCGACATCGGCATGCGCGAGATCTCGGGATAACGCAAATTCTCCGGCGTCGGCTCCTTCGGCCCGTTGAGCAGCTTGTCGCGATCGACGATCTGCAACATGCCGCCCTTGTTGGTGCCGTAACCGAAATAGACCCGGTTGCCTTGCGGCCCCAGCGAGATCGGCCCGTGCAGTTCGGTCGGCACGGCGCCGGTCGCGCCCGGCTCCTGGCCGGGAAGCCCGAAGTCGCGGATCTTGACCGGATGCGCCGGGTCCGAGAGATCGTAAACCTGGGTCATGCGGCGCACCCGCCAGTCGGGCGCGCCGGAGACCAGAAAGGCGATGCCGGTGTCGCATTCCCACCAGCTCTTATGTGTGTCCTTCAGCCCGCCGAGCCGCGTCACCAGCACCGGATTTTCGGGATCGGCGACGTTCCAGATCTCATGCGCCTCGCTGCCCAAGGTGCGCAGCAGATAGACCGCATTGCGATCGCCCTTCGGCAAGGTCTTGCCGTCACAGACGCGCACCATCTGCGCGCCGCCGCCTTCATATTTGCCCTCCTGCCCCGGGATGTGATGCAGATAGCGGGGATGCGCCGGATCGGTGACGTCGACGATCGAGGTGCCGTTCGGCTCGGCCTTGCCGGTCATTGGATTGACGGGATCGGGAACGGCCTCGGTGCCGCCGTGATGGCCGATATAGGCGATCCAGCGGTCGCCCTGATGATGGATGGTCGGCTGATAGGCGCTGCGCGCCTGCAGATCGTTGTAACCGACCAGTCTCATATTCGAAGCCTCAGGCGCGGCTCCGATCACCTGCTGCGCCGACGCGGCAACGGGCGCCACGAAACTGAGAACCAAGACCGCCAAGCCGACGCGACGTTGCATTCGCTCCCACCCTTCTTCTCGTCACCGGTCTGATCGCCGGCTGGCTCCAACCTAACACGGCCGAGACGTACGCCGAACACACGCTCTTGACATGCAACCAATCGGTTGCCTAATGTCTTGACCATGGACGACGTCTTCAAGGCGCTGGCGGACGCATCACGGCGCGCACTGCTCGACCGGCTGCATGCGCGCAACGGCCAGACGCTGACCGAGCTCTGCGACGGCCTCGCAATGACGCGGCAGGCCGTGACCAAGCACCTTGCGATTCTGGAAGCGGCCAACCTCGTCGCGACGATCAGGCACGGCCGCGAGAAGCTGCACTATTTGAATCCGGTTCCGATCCACGAGATCGGCGAGCGCTGGATCAGGAAATTCGAGCGCGGAAAGCTGGCCGCGCTCAGCGAGTTGAAACGGCAATTGGAGAGGCGTGATGAGTAAGCCCGAATTCGTCTATGTCACCTATATCGAGACGACGCCCGAGAAGCTCTGGCAGGCTTTGACCGACAGCGCATTCGCCCGCCAATATTGGTTCGGCGGCGAATTCCAGACTGACTGGAAGGTTGGCTCGCCTTTCGCGCTGGCCAAGGACGGGACGCCGAGCGACATCGGCACCGTGCTCGAATTCGATCCGCCGCGTCGACTCTCTTATACTTTTCAGCACGTGCTCACGACCGACTTCCGCAACGAACGGCCGTCAAAGGTCGTCTTCATGCTGGAGCAGCATGGCAGGCTGGTAAAGCTGATATTGACCCATGAGGATTTTGCCGGTGCGCCAAGACTGCTGGATGCCGTCTCCAAGGGCTGGCCGGCGATCATGTCGAGCCTCAAGAGCCTGTTGGAAACCGGCGCGGCGCTCGCGATCCCCACGTCCGCGCTCGGCATCGAAGGAGTCTGAACCATGGACATCAGCAACTTCAAGCCCGAAACGGTCTACACGATCTACATCGCCTCGATGCCCGAGAAGGTCTGGCAGGCGCTGACCTCAGCCGAGTTCAGCCGGCAATATTTTTTCGGCAATGCGGTCGAAGTCGATCTGAAGGTCGGCGGCAGCTACATCGTGCGGAGGCCGGATGGGGCCCTGCATATCAGCGGCGAGGTCATCGAATGCGATCCGCCGCGCCGGCTCAGCGTTACTTTCAACGTCAACTGGCCCGCGCTGATCGAAGCGCTCGGGCAGACGCTGGTCACTTATGAGATCGAGCAGATCGGCGACGCCGTTCGGCTCACCATGATCGAGGCGCATGAGCGTCCGCTCCCTGACGACATCCTCGAAGGCGGCCGCCAGGGCTGGCCGGCGATCCTGTCCAGCCTGAAGAGCTTGCTGGAAACAGGACAACCGCTGGTCGTGAAGATGGCGCCGCCGGCAAAGATGCTGGCGGCGCTGAAGGCGTTGGGGATCGCGGTCCCATGACATACTCCGCCGTCGTCCCGGCGAACGCCGGGACCCATACGCCGAGGCCAGAGTTGGCGCGAAGAACGTCGTAGCTGACATCCCGCGAAACGACTAACCGCGGTGGTTATGGGCCCCGGCTTTCGCCGGGGCGACAGCGAGAACGTGGACGATGCGTCGAAGGCGGCCGGCAGGGCGGGCCGGCGAGTCTGCTACGGCACGGCAGCGATATAGGGAATGCTGGCGACGACAGCGCCGACCTGGATCGCGTTGCTCAGCATGCCGCCCCAATGCAGCCGGCGCAGGCCACGCACGGCGTTGGCGTCGCCGGCATCCCGGTCGCTGATCCGCGCGTCCATCTGCTGCAAGAACCAGCTGCGGGAGACCATCGCAAAACCGGCGACCAGACCGATTCCGAGGGCCAACATGGGACGTTGATCTAACAGGACGGCGATCGTGCCGACGGCGCCGGCAATCGCCAAGGCCACGAAGTAGGAATCGAACATGCCGCGCAACAGCCGCGTGACGGGCACGATGTCGAGCCTCACCAACAGAAAGGCCGGCGCAGCCAGCAGAAGGTAGAACATCGGAAGCAGCAGGATGATCGTGGCGAACAAAGCGATGTTGTCTGGCATCGTACCCCGCCCTTACTTCACGTGCCGGCCTGATCGTTGAGCCGTATCATGCGCCCGTCCAATCCTCTCGACCATTGCGCGTTGGTCGAGGATCGGCCGCAGGGGTCGTTGCTTTGATCGGCGCGCTCTTATTCTTCAGGCTGGAGCCGGGGCGACGATCCGCCGGTAGAGATGCCAGGTGGTGTGGCCGAGGACGGGCACCGTCACCAGCAAGCCGAGGAAATAGGGCAGCGCGGAGACGATCAGAAGCACCACGATGATCGCCGCCCAGCCGATCATCGGCCCCGGGCTCGCCACCACCGCCCGCACGCTGGTCACCATGGCGGTGACGAAATCCACCTCGCGCTCCAGCAGCAGCGGAAACGAAACCACCGTCAGCGAGAACAGGATCAACGACAGCGCGGCGCCGTCGAGATTTCCGATCGCCAGGAACAACAGGCCTTCGTTGGTTGTCAGCACCACGGTCAGGAATTCGCGCATGCTGGAGAAGGAGGCATTGAGCCCGAGCAGGAGCGCGATCAGGAGCCGGACCTGGTACATCCAGATCACGAAGAAAAACAAGGTGACGAACGCCATCCAGCCGATCTCGGCGCGCGAGGTGATCGTGCGCCAGATCGCGGCAAGAGAGATCGGCTCCTTCATCTCGCGGCGGCGGCTGACTTCATAAAGCCCGATCGCGACGAACGGGCCGATCAGCGCAAAGCCTGCGGCGAGCGGATAGGCCAGATAGACCATGCCGAAGGCCGTGAGGCACATCAGGATGGTGATGCCGCCGAGGACATAGACCGCGCCGAAGGCGAGGCCATAGAGCGGCTTGGCCTGGAAATCGCGCAACCCTTGCGTCAATGCTTCGGCGATGTCGGTCGTGGTGATGCGCCGCACCACGGGGTCGACCTTGCCCGAGACGGATGCTGTCATCGGCCTACCCTCCCAAATTCTTATTGGGGGATGCTACCAGCGGGTGCGGTGCAAATTCAATTTGAACTTGGGGGCAGCACTATGAAGACGAGGCTCGGCGGACAGCTGCTTCGCGGCCGTCCTTCGAGACGCCCGCCTCTGGCGGGCTCCTCAGGACGAGGGCTGACTTCGCCGCGAATCTGAGACCCTCATGGTGAGGAGCGCCGCTCGCGGCGAGTCTCGAACCATGAGGCCCAATGTCAATTGTGATATGCGACGGCCTTGCCGCATACGGGAAAAGGTAAGAGGCAAGCGCTGATCTGTCCCCTACCCCCGCGCCCGTAACTCCCGCCGCAGCACCTTGCCGGTGGCTGTCATCGGCAGGGTGTCGGTGAACTCAACCTGGCGCGGATATTCGTGAGCGGCGAGCTTCACCTTGACGAAATCCTGGATCTCGCGCGCCAGCGCATCGCCCGGTGCAAAGCCCGGCCGCAGCACGATCCACGCTTTCACCGCCTCGGTCCTGACCGGGTCGGGCACGCCCACCACAGCCGCCAGTGCCACCGCCGGATGCTTGAGCAGCGTGTCCTCGATCTCTGACGGACCGATACGGTAGCCGGCCGAGGTGATGACGTCGTCCTCGCGGCTCGAATACCAGAAATAGCCGTCCTCATCCTGGGTGCCGAGATCGCCGGTCAGCAGCACATCGCCTGCGAACTTCTTTCGCGTGGCGTCCGGATTGCGCCAATATTCGATCATGGTGCAGGGGTTGGGCTGGCGCACACCGATGATGCCACGCATTCCTCGCGGCAGCTCGTCGCCCTTGTCATTGACGATCAGCACCTCGAAGCCGGGCGTGGCCTTGCCCATCGAGCCCGGGCGGATCGGAAACAGTCTGGCATTGTTGCCGACGACGAGATTGCACTCGGTCTGGCCGTAGATCTCGTGCGCGTCGATGCCGAAGGTGGCGCGCACCCAGTCGAGCAGCTCGGCGCCAAGCGACTCGCCGCCGCTCAAGATGCTGCGCAGCTTCACGCCATCGTGCCTGACATTGGCCTGCCGCATCAGCTTCAGCGCGGTCGGCGGCAGGAAGACGTTGCGGACGGCGTGATCGGCCATCAGCCGCATCGCCGCGTCGGGCTCGAACTTCTTGGCGCGATAGCCGACCACCGGCACGCCGTGATACCAGGCCGGAAACAGCGCATCGAACAGCCCGCCGATCCAGGCCCAATCGGCCGGCGTCCACATCACATCGCCGGGCTTGGGCAGGAAATCGTGCACCATCTCGACATTGGGCAGATGTCCCAGCAGCACGCGATGCGCATGCAGCGCGCCCTTGGGATTTCCTGTCGTGCCCGAGGTGTAGATGATGATGGCGGGATCCACGGACGATGTGGCCACGGTCGGGAAGTCATCTGAGGCGCGTTCGAGCGTCGGCCAGAATGGCCGAGCGCCGGTGCCGCCGCCGTCGGTGACATAGATCGTCTTCAGCTCCGGCAACCGGTCGCGGATTGCAGCGAGTTTCGTCAACCCCACGGCGTCGGTGACCACCACCTTGGCGCCCGAGTTCTGCAGCCGGAATTGCAGCGCGTCCTCACCGAACAAAGTGAACAGCGGCACCGAGACCAGGCCGGCGCGAAACGCCGCGAGATGGATGATCGGCAATTCCAGGGATTGCGACAGGAACACCGCGACGCGGTCGCCCTGCGCCAGGCCGTCGGCCTTCAGCACATGGGCGAAACGGCAGGAGTATTCGCGCAACTCATCAAAGGACACGCGCCGGGCGCTGCCGTCCTCCTCGACCACGGTCAGCGCCAGGCGACCTGAGCCGTCGGCATGGCGGTCGCAGCACGCGGATGCGATGTTGAACTGCGCCGGGATTTGCCAGCGGAAGTCGCGATAGAGCGCGTTATAGTCGTTGGTTTCGGTAAGCACCTGCTTCCTCCGTCATGGCCGCGCTGCCTTTGGAAGAACGGCGTCGCTTCCGCTCGCCTCCGGCGCGGCCATCCACGTCTCTTTCTTGATTTCAGAGCAGTGTGAAAGACGTGGATGCCCGGGACAAGCCCGGGCATGACGATGTGGAGACAATTTCTCCCTGAGAACGCCGGATGCGTGGCTATGCGGACAGCGCCGCCTTCACCAGGCCGCTGGCTTTGGCAAAATCCATCTGGCCGGTGTATTTGGCCTTCAGCGCGGCGATCACCTTGCCCATGTCCTTGATCCCGGCCGCACCGGTCTCGGCGACCGCAGCGGAAATGGCCGCCTTCACCTCATCCTCCGACATCTGCTTCGGCAGATAGGCCGAGATGATCGCGATCTCCTCGCGCTCCTGGGCGGCGAGCTCGGCACGGCCGCCTTTGTCGTAGAGCTCGACCGCCTCCTGGCGCTGCTTGATCATCTTCTGCAGCACGGCCAGGATCTCGGGGTCGGCTAGCGGCGGCTTGCCCTGGCCGCGCGCCTCGATGTCGGCGTTCTTGAGGGTGGAATTCACCATGCGCAGCGTGGAGAGCTTGCGCTCGTCCTTGGCCTTCATGGCCTCCTTGACCGCATTATTAATGTCATCGCGCAGCATGATCATCGCCCTCTTCAAATCGTTTGGGCTGATCTAGGCGGTTCGCGCCCCCGAAACAACTCGGTTCCGCAGCCCGGGGTGAGCCTGGCATACCAATTTGCCGGTCAAACCGGCGGAAAACGCGTGGGAACGAGGCACCTGCCGCTTTGACGCCGGCGCGCCGGCCCACTATGTAGAGGCCTCATGACACAGATTGAGAATGATGCCGCTTGGCCGGACCATAAGCCGACCGCGCTCCTCGTGCTCGCCGATGGCACGGTGCTGGAAGGCCATGGCCTCGGCGCCGAGGGCCACGCCGTGGGCGAGGTCTGCTTCAACACCGCGATGACCGGCTATGAGGAGATCCTGACCGATCCCTCCTATGCCGGCCAGCTCATCACCTTCACCTTCCCGCATATCGGCAATGTCGGCACCAACGACGAGGATATCGAGACGGTGAACATGGCGGCGACGCCGGGCGCGCGCGGGGTGATCCTGCGCACCGCGATCACCGATCCCTCCAACTACCGTGCCAGCCGCCATCTCGATCAATGGCTGCGCGCGCGCGGCATCATCGGGCTGTCCGGCATCGACACCCGCGCGCTGACCGCGCTGATCCGCTCCAAGGGCATGCCAAACGCGGTGATCGCGTACGCCAAGGACGGCCAATTCGATCTCGACGCGCTGAAGAAGGAAGCGCGCGAATGGCCGGGCCTGGAGGGCATGGACCTGGTGCCGATGGTCACCTCGGCGCAGCGCTTCAGCTGGGACGAGACCCCCTGGGTTTGGAATGAAGGCTTCGGCCGCCAGTCCGCGCCCGAGTTCAACGTGGTCGCGATCGATTACGGCATCAAGCGCAACATCCTGCGGCTGCTGGCCGGCGTCGGCTGCAAGGTCACCGTCGTTCCCGCCACCACCTCGGCGGAGGACATCCTGGCGATGAAGCCGGACGGCGTGTTCCTCTCCAACGGCCCTGGCGATCCCGCCGCGACCGGCAAATATGCCGTGCCGGTCATCCAGCGGGTGATTTCGTCGGGGACGCCGACGTTCGGGATTTGTCTGGGCCACCAGATGCTGGGCCTGGCGGTCGGCGCCAAGACCAAGAAGATGCATCAGGGCCACCACGGCGCCAACCACCCGGTCAAGGACGAGACCACCGGCAAGGTCGAGATCACCTCGATGAACCACGGTTTTGCGGTGGATCAGGCGACATTGCCGGCCGGTGCGACCCAGACCCATATCTCGCTGTTCGACGGCTCCAATTGCGGCATCCAGCTCGAGGGCAAGCCGGTGTTCTCGGTGCAGTATCATCCCGAGGCGTCGCCCGGGCCGCGCGACTCGCACTATCTGTTCCAGCGTTTTGCCGAGCTGATGCGGGAGAACAAGCGCGCACGCGCTTAAGGCTTCCCGCCGATCCGATCGTGACATCGATGCCCGGGGTTCGTCCCCGGGCATTTGCTTATGCATCATGCGGTGCGCCGCCGGAACGCGTCGCGCCGGCGGCGGTTGAATTCGCTCAACACAGAATCGCCGGGAGGATCGCATGGCCACCGTCAGGGAGAAGATCGAACCGCAGGCCATCGTGTTCAAAGACGACGGCTTGGTGCCGAACAATCCGATGCCGTTCCTGATCTACAAGGGCGCGGTGGATGTCGCAGGCGGCCACCCCGAGGAGACGATCGAGAAGCTGTTCGGCGCCAATGGCTGGGGCGACATGTGGCGCAACGGCGTCTACGACTATCTGCATTATCACGCCACGGTGCATGAGGCCCTTGGCGTCAGCAGCGGCTCGGCGCGGGTGCGCTTTGGCGGCGACAAGGGCAAGGACTTCGACCTCGCGCCCGGCGACGTTGCGATCCTCCCCGCCGGCACCGGCCATCAATGCATTTCGGCGAGCGATGATTTCTGCATCGTCGGCGCCTACCCGCCGGGGCCGAAGATGCAGATCACGCGGCCGACGCCGGAGAACCACGCCAAGGCATTGAAGAGCATTCCGCAGGTGCCGATGCCGCCGACCGATCCGGTGATGGGAAACGACGGTCCGCTGCTCCATCTCTGGAATCCTCGACACCGTTAGGTTGCGAAATACCACACAACACAGGCTTGTGATTGCACCCTCTGATCAGACGTGAACGTCGGCCCATCTGATCAGACTATTTCTCAGGGGCTTCGCGCTCCCACTGCATTTGCTCAAGATTATTTCCACTTTCACCAGTGTTGTGGAGGCTCGTCATGAACAGCCGCTGTCGCTGCATCAATTGCATTACTCCGCCTCATATCCTCAAGAAATTGCTCGAAAATCCCGATGGAAAAGTTCGCGACGCCGCGCTCAGGACGCTGCTCACGACTGCGAGCCTGCGTGGCGAACGTCGCATCCGCAGCCTGATGGGATTTGCAGCGGCGCCGTCCGGCGCGCGTCGCACCATTTTCGACTGCAACAGCACCACCACATTGCCGTCAGCAACATTGGCGCGCAGCGAAGACGGCCGACCCTCCAGCGACCAGACTGCCAATGATGCTTTCGATGGATTGGGCAAGACCCGGCAGTTCTACAAGGAGGTTTTCGATCGGGACTCGCTCGACGGAAACGGCATGCGCCTCAACGGCTATGTTCACTACGGCTCCGCCTACAACAACGCGTTCTGGAACGGTAGCGAGATGATCTTCGGCGACGGCGATGGCGTGCTGTTCACCGACTTCACCAAGTCGCTCGATGTCATCGCCCACGAACTGACCCACGGGGTGACGGAATTCTCGGCCGGGCTGGAATATCACAATCAGTCCGGCGCCCTGAACGAGTCGATCTCCGACGTGTTCGGCTCGCTGGTCAAGCAATGGGCCGGCCAGCAGACGGCCGAGCAGGCCGACTGGCTGATCGGCGCCGAGGTGTTCACGCCCGGGACGTCCGGTGATGCGCTGCGTTCGATGAAGGCGCCCGGCAAAGCCTACAACAATCCGACGCTCGGGCGCGATCCGCAGCCGGACAATATGAGCAAATATGTCAACCTGCCTGACACCGACGATGGCGACAATGGCGGCGTTCATATCAACTCGGGCATCCCGAACAGGGCCTTCTATCTCACCGCGATCGGGATCGGCGGCTTCGCCTGGGAGGCGCCCGGGCATATCTGGTACGCCTCGCTGAAGGCCTCCTCCGCCAAGACGGACTTCCAGGAGTTCGCCGACACGACTTATCTGCAGGCGGGTCAGATGTACGGCCAGCAAAGCGCGGAGCAGCAGGCCGTGCTGGCAGCCTGGAAGGAGGTCGGCATCCGCATCAGCGGCGTCCGCGCGCTCGCAGGAACGGCCACGCGCATCAAGAAGCAGGCGGCCTTGACCATGGGCAACGGGCGCGACCAAGATCAGGAAATCATGCGCAGGATCGACGAGTTGTCGAGCCAGCTCGCGACGCTGACACAGGAGGTCGCAAGTCTTGGAGGCGGCAGGCCGCATTGATCAAGCGTATGAGAGTCGGCCGCTAGGGCTGGCTCTTACATCATGAATGTAGATGGCATGAAGGTTTCGTACGCGTCTCATGGCGGCCAGGCGGCCGGGCTGTTCGTACAGCGGCCGCCTGTTGTCGTCGATGCCGCCACGCTCGATCCGACCAGGGCGAGCGAACTCAAGAGCCTTGTCGACGCCGCCATCGCAGCGCCTTCCCCCGCCGCGCGCTCGGACAAGACGCGCGACGAAATGAGCTACACGATCACGGTCCAGGATGACGGTCACGAGACCAGGCTTTCGCAGTCCGACACGACCATGTCGGCAGAATTCCGCAGGCTGCTGGACTGGCTGCGACATCATCCCGGGAGCTGACCCGCTCATTCCGGGAGACGCCAACCGGCCCGACAACACCCGTGCGAGGACGACGCCACGGCAGATGGCGGTGTCATCCGCTTCCATACACAAGAGAATCGGTTGGCTGCTAGCGCGACTCCGCTCCAGTCGACCGCCGACCCCCATCAGGCCGCGTTGCTGCCCTCCTGGCGGCTGGCTTCGAACAGGAACCAGGTCCGCCGCTCGGTCTCATCGATGAAGGTCTCCAGCAGGCCCGCCGTCGCCGGATCGTCATTATCGTCACAGAGCTGGTGGGCTTTGCGCATGGCGGCAGCCATGTGCTTGTTGTCCTCCATCAACTCGCGCAGCATCTCGCGCGGCGGCACATACTCCTCGTTGTTGTCCTTGATGGTCTGCAGCTTCGAGACCTGGCTGATCGAGCGCAGCGTGGTGCCACCCAGCTTGCGGACCCGCTCGGCAAGCTGGTCAGTGGTGGCGAAGATCGCGTCCGACTGCTCGTCCAGCATGATGTGATAGTCATGGAAATGGCGGCCGCTGACGTGCCAGTGGAAGTTCTTCGTCTTCAGGTAGAGCGCAAACGCATCTGCCAGCAGCGTGTTCAGCGCGGCCGAGATCTTGTTGACGGCGTCGGGCGCCAGATCGGTCGGGGTGTCGAGATCGGTTTTGTCAGTCTTCGCTTTACTCACGGTGGCACCTTCCTGTTAAAGCAGGCCATGGACAGTCGAGGCGGGACCCGTTAACGCTCGCTGGCCTCACCGGTTCCAAAGCCGGAACTCCATTTTGAAGCTCGCGGACCATGGACGACTGGATCGATTACTACGATTCCACGCACACGATTTACGCGAGCAAGCGGCATCGCGACCTGCACTTTCAGGTGATCGCGCGCGACATCATCGGCTACATCAGCGCGCCTGATGCGGTCGTTCTGGACTATTCCTGCGGCGAGGCGCTGTCAGCGGCGAAGGTCGCCGACGCCTGCAGCATGCTGATCCTTGCCGAACCTGCGCCGGGCGTGCGCGGACGACTGATCGCGCGCTATGCACCGAACACAAAGATCCGGGTGCGCTCGCCGGAAGAACTGCGCCGGATGCCGGAGGCCTCGATCGATCTCGTGGTGATGAACTCGGTCGCGCAGTACATGACGCAGGCCGAGCTCGATGTGGCGCTCGCGGTGATCCGCCGGCTGCTGAAACCGACCGGCCGGCTGGTGCTGGGCGATATCCTGCGTCCAGGTGTAGGCATGGGCCGCGACGTGCTGGCGCTGTTGCGGTTTGCCGCCGCCGACGGCTTCCTCAAGGACGCCCTGGTCGGCCTGATGGCAACCGCGCTGTCGGATTACCGCCAGCTTCGCACTAAAATCGGGCTGCAGCGCTATGGCGAGACCGAGATGCTCACCAAGCTGAAAAAGGCCGGCTTCAGCGCGGTCCGGGCGTCAAAGAACATCGGCCACAATCCCTGGCGGATGACCTTCGTGGCGCGCCCCGCTCTCACCGGCAGCACATGACACGGATCGAAACCGGATTAGGGTTAACCAAAACATCGGGTGGCCCCCGGCAGCGTGAGCGGTAAGATCACCCTCGGCCCGGTGGCGGAAGCTTCGACGCGAAGAGCGGTGCAACGCTCTTGAACCTGGTTCAAGTCCAGGCCGGGCCTCCAGCCTTCGCTGCTTGCGCAGCTACGGCTCGGCGAGCCAGCCTTCACCGCTTGCGCAGCACCAACTCGGCGAGCCAGTATTCGCTGCCTGCGCAGCTACGGCTGGGCAAGCCAGCTTCGCCGCTGACGCGGCCTCGGCCCGCCGGCCAACTTCGAACCAAACCTCAATCGCTTGGCGCCGCCTCGCATTCCCGCATCTGCAACCGATCGGCATCGCGGGCAGCCGAGGCGATGACGGCATCGAGCAGACCGGGGAAGCGGGCGTCGAGATCCTCCCGGCGCAAGCTCATATAGCGCGCGGTGCCGACCAGACGTGTCTGCACCAGGCCGGCCTCGCGCAGCCGCGCGAAATGATAGGCCAGATTCGACTTGCCGCTGAAGGCGTTGAAGTCGCCACAGCGAAGCTCGCCTCCCTCCGGTTCGTGCTTGGCCAGGTTGTAGACGATGGCCAGCCGGATCGGATCGCTGAGGCAATCCAGCAGGACGGGCAGCTCGATCTCTGCGCGGGTCGGATGGTGAGGGGTACGGCTCATGGCGCGATGATAGGCAGCTCCGAGTGATGTTCAATAGTTTTTGAACCAATTGACAAATGGTATCGGCCTGACGATTGTTCAATGGAAATTGAACAAAAGGCGGCATGACGATGAACGTACTCTGGCTGGCGTTGGCGACGTTTGCGATCGGCACCGAGGCCCTGGTGATCGCCGGCCTGCTGCCGACGATCGCCGCCGACCTGCAGATTTCCGCACCCGCCGCCGGCCAATTGGTCACCGCCTACTCGCTCGCCTACGCGATCGGCTCGCCGGTGCTGGCCGTGCTGTTCCACAATGTCGACCGCAAGACGGTGCTGATCCTGGCACTCGTCTGCTTCATCGCCAGCAACCTGCTGGCGGTCGTGGCGCCCGGGTTTCCGCTGCTGATGGTCTCGCGCGTCTTGATGGCGCTGGGCGCCGGGCTCTGCACCCCCACCGCGATCGGGGTTTCGGTGGCGATCGCCCCACCGGAACGGCGCGGACGCGCCGTCGCACTGGTCACCTCCGGGCTGACGGTCGCGACCGTCGTCGGCGTTCCGCTCGGCACCGTCGTCGGCAACCAGATCTCGTGGCGCGCCACCTTCCTCATGGTCGCCGGCCTCGGCGTCTTCGCGCTGGCCGGTATCGTGCTGCGCCTGCCGCGCAATCTGCCTCGGCACACGAGCAGTCTCTCCGAACGACTGGCGGTGGCGCGGCACCCTGGGGTCCTGATCGCGCTGGTCACCACCACATTGTGGGCAATCGGCGCGATGTCGGTCTTCGCCTACCTCGCGGTGCCGCTGCACGGCATCGGCTTCGGCGCCGCAGAGGTGAGTTTCGCCCTGTTCCTGTTCGGGGTGGCGGCGGCGGTTGGCAACATCTCCGGTGGCATGCTCGCCGATCATTTCGGCCCGGTGCCGACCTCGGCTATCGCGCTGGCCGGCATGGCGACGGCCCAGTTTCTGCTCTCCGCGCTGCTGAAATCCACTCATTCCGGGGATTTCACGCACTATCTCGTCCTGCTGCCAATGATCTGCTGGGCCGCGTGCGGATGGGGCTTCTTTCCGGCCCACAGCACGAACATCATTCGGGCCGAACCGCATGCTGCGCAGATCGCGCTCTCGCTCAATTACTCCGCCATGTATCTCGGCTTCGCGATCGGCGGCGCCCTCGGCGGGATCGTGCTGTCAACGTTGGGTCCGGCCAATCTCGGTTGGGTCGGCGCCGCCAGCGCCAGCATGGGACTCGCGGTGCTCCTGCTGCTGGTGCGGCGGGAACGGCTCCAAACTGCCTAAAATGCCCGTTGATGGGACTCTCAAAGCCCTTTTCGGCTTAGGGAAACTGGTCTAAAGAGCCGCTTGCGCGCGAGGACTGGTCGCGCCTTGGCCGAAGGGGACGCGCGGTTCGCGCGCCCTTTTTTTGTGCCTGAATTCCTGCCCGTGAGATTGAATGCCGAAACGAACCGACATCTCCACCATCCTGATCATTGGCGCCGGCCCGATCGTGATCGGCCAGGCCTGCGAATTCGACTATTCCGGAACGCAAGCGGTGAAGGCGCTGAAGGAAGAGGGCTATCGCGTCGTCCTCGTCAATTCCAATCCGGCGACCATCATGACCGATCCGGAACTGGCCGATGCGACCTATATCGAGCCGATCACGCCGGAGATCGTCGCCAGGATCATCGAGAAGGAACGCAATGTCGTTCCCGGCGGCTTTGCGCTGTTGCCGACCATGGGCGGGCAGACCGCGCTGAACTGCGCGCTGTCGCTGCGCCGGCAGGGCACGCTGGAGAAGTTCGACGTCGAGATGATCGGCGCTACTGCTGATGCAATCGACAAGGCGGAAGACCGCCAGCTGTTCCGCAACGCCATGGAAAAGATCGGGCTGCAGACGCCGAAGTCGCGGCTCGCCAATGCCTCGGCGCTGAAGAAGCAGTACCGTGACAAATATTACACCGAGCGCGAGAAGCTGTCCGGTGCCGAACGCGACGAGCTCGACCGGCAATGGACGCTCGGCGAGAACGAGCGGCGCAAGCGCTATCAGGAGCATGCACTCGGCGAGGCGCTGATGGCGCTATCCGAGATCGGCCTGCCGGCGATCATCCGGCCGTCCTTCACCATGGGCGGCACCGGCGGCGGCATCGCCTACAACAAGGAAGAATATCTCGACATCATCGAGCGCGGGCTGGATGCCTCCCCCACCAACGAAGTGCTGATCGAGGAATCGGTGCTCGGGTGGAAGGAGTACGAGATGGAGGTGGTCCGCGACAAGAAGGACAACTGCATCATCGTCTGCTCGATCGAGAACCTCGATCCGATGGGCGTGCACACCGGCGACTCCATCACTGTGGCGCCCGCGCTCACCCTCACCGACAAAGAATATCAGATCCTGCGCGACGCCTCGCTGGCGGTGCTGCGCGAGATCGGGGTGGAGACCGGCGGCTCCAACGTGCAGTTCGGCGTCAATCCCGCCGACGGCCGCATGGTCGTGATCGAGATGAACCCGCGCGTGTCGCGCTCCTCCGCGCTCGCCTCCAAGGCCACCGGCTTTCCGATTGCCAAGGTCGCGGCCAAGCTCGCGGTCGGCTACACCCTGGACGAGATCGCCAACGACATCACCGGCGGCGCCACGCCGGCCTCGTTCGAGCCGACGATCGATTACGTCGTCACCAAGATCCCGCGCTTCGCTTTCGAAAAATTCCCGGGCGCCTCGACCACGCTGACCACATCAATGAAGTCGGTCGGCGAGGTGATGGCGATCGGCCGCACCTTCCAGGAGAGCCTGCAGAAGGCGCTGCGCGGGCTCGAGACTGGGCTGACCGGCCTCGACGAGATCGAGATCGAGGGGCTCGGCCGCGGCGACGACAAGAATGCGATCCGCGCCGCTCTCGGCACGCCGACGCCGAACCGCATTCTCCAGGTCGCCCAGGCGATGCGGCTCGGCTGGTCGGACGACGACATCTTCAAGTCCTGCAAGATCGATCCCTGGTTCCTGGCGCAGATGCGCGGCATCGTCGAAATGGAGGACAAGGTCCGCCAGCATGGCCTGCCGCCACATGCGAAGGCCATGCGGAGCCTGAAGGCGATGGGCTTCTCGGACGCGCGGCTTGCCGTGCTCGCCAACACGACGGAGGCCGACGTCGCCGCAAAGCGCCGCGCGCTCGGCGTGCGCCCGGCCTATAAGCGCATCGACACCTGCGCCGCCGAGTTCGCCTCGCCCACGGCCTATATGTATTCCAGCTACGAGACGTTGTTTGCCGGACAGCTCGCCGATGAGAGCGCGCCGTCCGACAAGAAAAAGGTGATCATCCTCGGCGGCGGCCCCAACCGGATCGGCCAGGGCATCGAATTCGACTATTGCTGCTGTCATGCCTGCTTCGCGCTTGCCGACGTGGGCTATGAGACCATCATGATCAACTGCAACCCGGAGACGGTGTCGACCGACTATGACACCGCCGATCGGCTCTATTTCGAGCCGCTCACCGCCGAGGACGTGCTGGAGATCATCGCAACCGAGCGCAGCAACGGCACGCTCCACGGCGTGATCGTGCAATTCGGCGGCCAGACCCCGCTCAAGCTCGCCCATGCCCTGGAGGCCGCGGACGTGCCGATCCTCGGCACCTCGCCGGAGGCGATCGACCTCGCCGAAGACCGCGACCGCTTCAAGCGCATCCTCGACAAGCTACACCTCAAGCAGCCGAAGAACGGCATCGCCTATTCGGTCGAGCAGGCGCGGCTGGTTGCCGCCGATCTCGGCCTGCCGCTGGTGGTGCGTCCATCCTATGTGCTCGGCGGCCGCGCCATGCAGATCATCCGCGAGGATAATCAGCTCAGCGACTACCTGCTCGGCACGCTGCCCGAGCTGGTGCCGGGCGACGTCAAGGCGCGCTATCCAAACGACAAGACCGGCCAGATCAACACGGTGCTCGGCAAGAACCCGCTGCTGTTCGACCGCTATCTGTCCGATGCGACCGAGATCGACGTGGACTGCCTCTGCGACGGCAAGGACACCTTCGTGGTCGGCATCATGGAGCATATCGAGGAGGCCGGCATTCACTCCGGCGATTCGGCCTGCTCACTGCCGCCCTACTCGCTGGACGCGGCCACGATCGCCGAGCTGGAGCGGCAGACCCGCGAGCTTGCGCTCGGGCTCAACGTGGTCGGCCTCATGAACGTCCAATATGCGATCAAGGACAGCGAGATCTACGTGCTCGAGGTCAACCCCCGCGCCTCGCGCACGGTACCCTTTGTCGCCAAGGTGGTCGGTACGCCGGTCGCCAAGATCGCCGCGCGCATCATGGCAGGGGAAAAGCTGGCCGATTTCGGCCTGACGAAGCGCGAGCTCAAACACGTTGGCGTGAAGGAATCGGTCTTCCCCTTCGCGCGCTTCCCCGGTGTCGACACGGTGCTGGGTCCGGAGATGCGATCGACCGGCGAAGTGATGGGCATCGATCGTTCCTTTGCGGTCGCCTTCGCCAAGAGCCAGCTGGGCGGCGGCACCCGCGTGCCGCGCCGGGGCACGGTGTTCGTCTCGGTGCGCGAGAGCGACAAGCAGCGGATCACGGATGTTGTCGCGATGCTGCATTCGCTCGGCTTCAAGGTGCTGGCGACCTCCGGCACGCAGCGCTTCCTCAGCGATCGCGGCGTACCGGCCGAGAAGATCAACAAGGTCCTGGAGGGGCGCCCGCACATCGTCGACGCGATCACCAACGGCGACATCCAGCTCGTCTTCAACACTACCGAAGGCCCGCAGGCGCTGGCCGACAGCCGTTCGTTGCGGCGTGCTGCCCTCTTGCATAAAGTGCCATATTACACCACTCTTTCCGGTGCCGTGGCGGCAGCACAGGGCATCCACGCCTATCTCGGCGGGGACCTTGAGGTCCGCACCCTGCAGAGCTACTTTTCCGAAACCTGATCGCCGCCGGCGCGCGAACGCCCGCTAAACGATTGGCAATTATCGGCAATAAAGCTCCCCGCAGGAACCCGCTGCCTTATTGGACTGTTGTCTCGGCCCTTGAAGGGCCGAATATGCCGGGCTTTCGGGCTTTGATTCGGG
>NZ_CAFK01000032.1 GCF_000239815.1 Bradyrhizobium sp. STM 3843
GAACGTCGCCGGAGCGGGTATCGAACCGTTGACCAGAAAGTCGAAACTACCGGACGGCCCGACTGCGAACGACTGACCGTCGATGTTAACGGTTCCCGTGATGTCGAAGGTTGCAGGAAGCGCCGGGTTGGAGAGCCCGAAATAGCCGAACAGTGCGGCGACGAGAATACGCTTGAGACCGGACATGGCACGACCCGTATTCAACCAGAGGTATTCAGCGCTGATTGTGGCGGAAAATCGTTCTCTGAGTTGAACGAAGGCCAGCCACCTCAGCTCATCGCGGCGGCTCGGAGGCTTCAGCGCCTGCGACCGAAGATAATTCCGAGCAAAAAGGCGACCGCCAACGAGTGAATGGGCGCGGAGCGGGTCCATGCGGCGATCCTGTCCAGCGGTGCGCCGGGCCGGCGGCCCGCTTCGATCGCGTCGACGACAGTCTTGGTCGTCGATTGCACTGTTTCGGCGACCGTTTCGACCGCCGCTGTTGCCTGCTCAAGTCGACTGGGTCCGTCCAGTCCCTCGCTGACGCTCATATCTAGGCTCTCCACGCGTCTGCGGACAATGGAGTTCTGACGTTATGGTTCCCGGTCAGGTCGACTGTGGAGCGAGCAAAAAAAGGCCCGCCGCGGCGAACCGCGAGCGGGATCAAGTCGCGAGGCTCTGTGATCAGAAAAGGACCCCAGAGCAATGGAGCCTTATCATCCTCCAATGCACGATTGCGTTCAAAAGTGCACAAAGCCCGATCCCGTAATAATACGGCCCCTCCGCCGCGCGTAAGCTCCTTGCGGCAGCCGACGATGATGTACGACTCCGATGTCATGGGAGCCCCGGACCCGCACCCAAGGCTTTCCGTGGGACCGGTGCGGCCGATCGCATCCCGCGGCTAGTTGGACCATTCCGACTTGTGTTGACGCAATCAGCAGAACCGCGCTGGGCTTCAGTCGAGCGCGGGAAACTGCGAGCCATCCCGCGCCTTCCGGTCGCAGTCACCGCATCATCGAACTCGGCATTGCTGCTCCAGATCGCTTCGCGGCGGGAGTGGCACCGCGATTTGGATCTGTCGGTAACGCGGACGAATGAGCCCGACGACCGCTCCTCGAAGCTCGCGTACCCTTGCCAGCCGCTCCAGATCTATCGCCAGCTTGAGCCACGCGGCCCTATCGGCGGGATGCTCCGTCATCTCAGCTTTGCGAGCGCACTCCGCGGCGTCTCGACGGAGTTCGTCAGGATCGAGGCTGCACATTCAGACCTCCATTTTGGAGGGGTCGCGAGGCACACGCTTATCGGCGCCCATGATGTGGATCGGCCCGTTTCTGCCGGGGGCCGGGCCTAAGCCATGCCACATCTGGTGGACACCGCTAACGGCGAGGCGGACGTTTTCATTTTGCGGTAACAGCCAAGAGCGCCGAGCCCCGCAAAACCGATCAGCATCATGGTCCAACTCGCAGGCAAAGGCGTCGCACTGATATTGACATTGACGTCCGCGATCCCCCAGCCCTCATCCCCAAGTCCCTGAAAGCCCGCGTGCCCGTCGGCTAAGCTGAGGTAGCTGAAGGTGAGCTGGTTGGAGCCGATATTCAAAGGGATGCCCGCGAAGCTGAACACCTCCTTGCCCCCGCCTGAGGTGATCGACGTGCCATTGTTCGTGGGGTTGGAAAGGCTGGCATTGAAGGGATTCGAATAGATGTTTGCCTGAGTTCCGCTATCGCTGCCGCCGCCCAAATTGAATGTGCCGAGAAATATCTGATTGCCATTTAATCGGACCGAAAAATCGTCTTCATAAAAATTCTGGCCATCGAGGCTTTGATAGCCATCAAGGACAAACGACATCTGGCCGGCGGTCGCAGCCGAACCGAAATCGACGGAAAATGAGCTGTTCGTGGCCAGGACGGGGCTCGCCCCCGGATATATTGTGCTCGCTTGTGCGCCAGTCGCCAAAGCCGCTGCTGCAGCCAGACAGCACCCGAACATCAAACGCATCACACCCCTCCCTTAAGAGCGATTTTTTCATTAGTTGAAACGCGTGATGCACAAACAAGAATTATCGAGAGTTGGTTTCCTGTAAATCACATATATTAGAATTTAGAAGAGGAACTCTCCGGAATCGGATTTGGTTGCTCTCCGCACCTTTTTAATCTGCAACCAACGCATTTAATGCGCCGCGGAAATGCAACCGTCGGTTATTTGCCTGTGTGCAAACGTCCGACAAGCTTGGTTTGCACTTTTTCAAGGTTTCTTGTGAGTTCAACGAGATCCGTCTCGCTCATGGTCACGCGAGAGCCCGTGCGTTTGAGTTCGGCGACCTCGACCCGCACCCGCCTAAGCTGTTCTTCGCACCTGTTCAGGAGCTTGATCAGGTCCGATGCCTGGCACTGCCCCACCATGCTCACGCGATCCAATCGAGATTTTTGCGTCGACACACAGAATGACCCATCGGCGTTTTGCATCGGTCCGAACTCTCCTCCGGGCAATTGCCCGAACCTCTCGAAATCGCGAACTGCAGCATAAGTTCCTAGTCCTGGACTGGAACTTTCTCGAGCCAGGTCGCGTGAAGGTCGGCCCGTTGCGGCCACGCCCAGGCGTGGACACCCCGGAAGCATCAGATTTGCTCGCGGCAAGAGTCGTGCTTGGTCGCCCCGCGCTTTCGTCGCCGTCGCACCTGCCCCGTGCCCCGACCGCGACTATATCCGGCCAGCGCGATTCGGATCGAATGATTCGACGAAAGCCGCGACATTCGACAAGGAAAATTCCGGCGCCCATGACCGGCATAGGCAACGGATGCGTTGGGATTCTCATTCGCTGTCCGCTCAGGCCTCACGCGGACGGAGCCGGCGAGCCTGGCAGCAACCGTTCAGATCGAGAGCGTCCTCTATCGTACCGGTCCGGACGAAGCAGCCGAACTGAAGGGGCGCGCCAATGGATTGCGACCGAGCCGTTGAATTTGGGACGCGACGCGGCCTGGAGATAAGCCGGTCCCGGTCTGTGAACCCAGCGGGCTCACCGACACCGCTCAAATCGACTTCAGTCAAAGCCCAATCAGATCGAAACCCGGCAGCCGATGGTTAATCACATCTGAGAAGATGAAAATACCGGGGCTTGTTCGGGTGCGCGCTACGCGTCAAGGTGTCGCATGCGTGTTTGCAAAGGTGACCCGATTTGTCTGATCTATTATTTCCAATGATGTCCACTGCTTATGACGAATAAGTTTTCGAACCATTCTAATCTTGGCAATTCATTAGGTCGATCGTGGAAAGTTCTCTTTTTCATGAGCCGTGGTGGCTGTCTGCCGCAACCAACGGACAATACGAAGAAGCGATCGTGAAGCGAGACACTTCGATCGTCGGTCGCCTTCCTTACGTTACTACCTACCGTGGCCCCTTCCGTCTCATTCGAATGCCCGCTCTCACACACATATTGGGACCGGCCGTCGATGCCGGTTGGGGCAAGCCGCAAACGAAACTGATCCAACGGGCGTCAATCACCCGCGCGCTGATTGACCAGCTGCCGCCGCGGTCTTTCTTTTATCAGCACATCGATCCCTCGTTGGACGATGGCCTCGCGAATGTTGACGGCCTGGTGTTTCAGGAGCGCAAGTTCTCTGTCGGGCCACAATATACGTTCGAAGTCGATTGCCGACTGGAACCGAGCACTCTTTGGTCTTCCATGTCGCAGAAGACAAGGCAGCCGATCCGCCGCGCAGAAGAGAAATATACCGTCCAGGACATTTCCGACCCGGCGACCTTCGTGACGTTCTATCTCGCCAACCTAAAGGCTCGCGGGCAGCGAAACCGGGTCGATCTGGCCAACTTTCCAGCCCTGTTTTCCGAATGTCGCACCCGACAATCCGGCATCATTCTCGGCGCGTTCGATCATGATTCAACCCCGATCGCGATGACCTTCGTCGTGTGGGGCCACGGAACCATGTACTATCTCCTTTCAACGCGAGCCCTCGCTGCGGACTATGGCGCCGTCAGCCTTTTGCTTTGGACCGCGATGCAGGAGGCGCACAAGCTGGGGCTCGTCCTGGATCTTGATGGGGTTTACTCCAGCGGCACCGCGCGGTTCTTGAGCGGGTTCGGCGGGCGCCTCAAGACGCGCCTGGTGATCAGGCAAAGCCAGCCGCCTTACAGTCTCTTGCAGCTCGCGCACCGATACTACGCTCGTGACGAGACCCACTATTTCACATGACCTTGCCGAGTTCCGTCATCGATCTCTTCATGTCGCGCAGGACCTCAACGATGAGTGACAATCTGTTCGGTGTCCCCGGCCTCGACGCGCGTTCGCACGTCGTCGAATTGCGACGATCGGATCGCGGCACGCCGCTTGTTTGCTTTCCCGGATCCGGTGGCGATCCGCGGATCTTTTGCGAGCTGGCAGCAGCGCTGGGGGAGTCGCAATCAGTTTATGCGATCAATATGGAATGGCTGTGCCGCGCGCGCGGTCGATTTACCGTCGAGCAAGTCGCGGCGCTTTATCTGGACGTGGTGCAATCGATCAAGGGAGCCGGGCCTTATTGTCTTTGCGGATATTCCTTCGGCGGGATCGTTGCCTATGAAATAGCACGGCTCCTGCAAGAGCAGGGTCATCGTGTCGCGTTTGTCGCCTTGCTTGACTGTCCAAACCCGTCCCTTGAAGCCGATCTTTCGCCGGCCGCTTCGGCCGAGTTTCGACGCGCCTATCTGGCGGACCGGCTCGGTCGCTACGCCCACCATCTCCTTCGCGGCGATCTGCGCGCATTCGCCGGCCGTGCTCTTGCATTCCTGATCTCGCGTTCGTCCGAACGGCTGATGCCGCTTATCAAGGCCGCATTTCGGATTGCGAACAGACCCCTCCCCGCAATCGTCCAATCCAATGATCCCGGCTTCTTGCATGCGTGGAAATCGTATAGGCCGCCTTCCTCGTCCAGCGACCTGGTTTGCTTCCGTATTGAAGACCGCGGTGCCGAGCACGATCGCGATCCCTCGATGGGTTGGGCGGGATACACTTCGGGCAATATCGACGTACATGTTGTCCCTGCAGATCATGTGGGAATGATGAGCGCACCGTCCGTCAACATGATCGCCGAGACTCTGTCTAGTTGTCTGCGAGACTCAAACTCTTTCGGTTTGGCTCCCGGCCACTCTAAAAAGCCCTTAGCACCGTCCGGGTAAATAGCGCGAGCGAATAGAACTCCAATGCACCGTACTTTTGCCGATAGTTTGCTTGCATCTGCCGACGCCCCTGGAGCTCCTGCCTTGCTTGCTCCTCGGTCCGCTCAGGTGAGTGCATGAGCGACGGGCTGCCGACACGGTATCGGATCGCGGTGCGATCGAGGAAAAGAGCACCACATTCGCGCATCGCGCGCACGTGAAAATCCGCATCCTCCATCAGTCTTATGGCGGGGTCGAAGCCGCCAATCCGTGAAACGCACTCACGGCGGATGACCGATGCGCTGCACACGAGAAGCGCGTTGTCGAACAGCATTGACCCGACATAAGCGAGGCGCGCGCCAAATCGCCTCCTGCTGGCCGCTTTGCGAGCAGCCTCGGCGAAGTATCGGCGTTCATGCTCCAGTTGCTTCGGTGAGGCAGACCCGAATGGTTCAATCTGTCCAAAAACAAGCCCGACGGACGGATTGGCTTGTAACGCGCTCTTCACTGCGGCGTAGTGGCCCTCCGTGACCACGTCATCGTCGTCCAAAAAATGGACAAAANCCCCGCCTTGCAAGCGGCCAGCCAAGATTGCGGACAATGCTAGGAATACCGCCGGTCGGGTTCGGGTTCTTCAGATAGACGATGCGCTCGTCCCTGAGATCTCGGATCGGTCCCTCGGCCGATCCTTCGGGACTGTCGTCGATGATGAATATTTCGACGGAAACGTCCTTTTGGCGAAGGACACTCGACACCGCTTCTAATAGAGGAAGCGGCCGGCGGAAGGTTGGGATCACAACCGAAAAATCGCAATTCATAGTCTCTAAAAATCGCGAGCTAACAACTATGCAATTAACTATTAATAGCTCTGCTCCCCAGGCTTGCCAAGCTCGGTCCGCTGCTGTTCACAAAATGCTTTCGAGAGGTAACTGGTGCATCGAGAAGCGGCGCACGGAATGCAGAGACCTCGGTTAGAGAGGAACTCCGGTGGCCCCGAGAGTCGCCCCGCCTGCGCTCTCTCGAACTGATCCTCAGCAGCCGGTATAACGAGGGTCGGGCTCCAGCATTTCCTTGATGTAGGCTGCCCCCAGGCTCGCGAGAGCTTGCTCGTCCCGCTTGCCCGTCGAGGCGAGCAGGTCCAGGTACAGCTTCAATCTTGTCCGAGCGAGCTCCGAAGAAACACCGGACGAGTGCAGAATTGCTTCGACAATGTCATTCACGCTCGCGCCCCATGAACAATGCACGCACCTGCAATAGCGGCAGTGCAGCATCGTTCATTCCGGCCGTCAATAAACCTTTGGTCGTCACATACCGAGATCACCCCGGGTCCGAGTGTCAATCCGCTTTGCCGGACCGTGATCGTGCCGGGCTGATGCCCCGATGGTATTTAAATACACAGTCGCTTCGCGCTGTTAAAAACGCAGAGGGGCCTAAGCGATGGCCCTGGGCCTCCACCAGTCGTTGATCAGGCCTTCGCGGACGCGCGCGTGATCGAGAAGATCGGGTCGATATTGCTTCGGAAGCGCGGCTTCCAATCGGCTCACAGCACGAGAGGCCTCGATGGCGTCTTCCTTGTCTGCGAATCGCCGCGCATCAATCAGCCGAATATTCGGCATCATGTGCTGAAATCCGAAGTTTGCGAGGCCGCCCAATTGAAGGATCTCGACCAACGAGAGATCCAACCGGATCCGTCCCTCAGCGGGCGCTTTGCGCCTTACTCCCGCGGAATGTCCTTTGAGCCAGCAGGCGTCCCCCAGCGCCGCGCCGAGAGCCCAGAGCCGCGCATGGATCGCATCTTCAGTGAGGTCTTGCCGTCGCGCGGCCTCGTCTAACACGATCTTCAGCTCTGCTTCCGCTTTTGCCACATCGCTGGGAAGCGTCTTTTCATCGAGCTGAGATGTCATCCCTAAACGAATCTGCTCCGTGGCCTCTCGTATCCCCCGGATACGCCCTCTTTCGTAATATGAGCGCCCGATCGACCAACTGCACCACGCCAGAGTGGCAGTTAACCCGAGCAGTATCCAAAGCAGTAAATCCACGGCCCCACCCCAATTCTGAGCATACCCCCATGTTAAGAATAGCTCGTCCGAGTTAAGGACTTATGGAGTAACTAACGCAAACTTCACCAACTTACGTCGAAATTGGCACGAATTTACCTAATCACAAGTCATGAGGAGAACGATCGAGCGGGAGGGGAGATGGTCATGGCCGATCCTATTGCCTGCAAGTGCAGCAACACTCACATTCGCGCAATATGTGAGGAGCTCGGTGATCGCCTTCGTATGCATCTCGATCGAACGGCCACGCCACCTCCGCCAAGGCTCTTGTCGCTTTTGCTACAGCTTCAGCTGACTGATTTCGAAGTAGCGTCGAATCCGGCGACCCCAGCAATCCCCCTCCGCGCAGGCCAACGTGATCGATGATACCGGCGCAGGCGTGCGACCGGGGACGATACTGACATTCAGCCCAGCAATGACGCGCCCCTGCTAATGGGCGTATAGGGCGAACTTTCAGATTTCACCGAAACATGCTGGAAAGATTTATCCGTTAGTCTACTCGTGTTCATTTCACATTTGAGATTTCACATGACGGCAATTGGCTACAGTTTGGTTGGCGAGACCACGCGCGAGTCAGAGATCGCGATCATCCTCGCTTTCAGTCTCGCCGGGCTCGTTCTAAGCCTCGCCTTGACCTGTTTCGGCTTCGACGTCGGGACCAGCATTCCCGGTTGATGCGACCGGAAGGCCGCACAGCGCGGTAGCGAAACTCATCGTCGCTGGTGCGCGAGCTTCAGCTTGGCCGTAGGGCGGCCAGCTGGCGGCGATGCCAACGCACGAAACAACTTATCGCTAGCGCGACGGGGGCTTTGGCAACCTGTCGGGATCGAATTTGATGGGAGCCCACTCGCGGCGCGGTTCGGAATCGTCCGGCTGCGATAGGATGAGCGTCGCCTCGAAGGGCATGCCGGGCACTTCGTCCGCAAAGCCCGTGCAGGTGGCCAAGGTGCCCTTGAAGCGCCCGGTGACCCGCAAGGTCAAATCGTCAATCCCGAAAACGGTCGCGTGGCCCGGCGTGTGGCGTTTGGTGCGAAGCACCGCAGTGAATTGCTCACCGTCGGTTTCGTAGGTGCCGTCATAGGTCATGATGCTGTCCCGGCCCGAGATCCTGCCGGCCTCGCAATGAAGGACTCCTGTTCCCTCGCCAATCGGCGTCTTGAACCAGGAAGCGTAGGTCCCGTCTCTCAGCATCCGCATCACTTTCGGTTTCAATTGGACGGACTCTGTCAAACGCCAATTAATGGGCGATGAACCAACTTGAACAGGAACTTGCGGCACCAATCTCTGTGCCTGCCACGACAAGTGTATGAGGCCAATGTCTTGGGCGTTGCGAGCGGCTTCAAGCTCCGAGCTCGAGCCAGTTCATGATGCCGCATGCCCTGCATTTGAAGATGCGCGCCGACTTGCCCGTGCGAGGAATCAGGATGCTTTGCACCCTCTCCGGAAGTTGGCCGCATGCCCGGCAAGGCGGACCGTCTCCCCGCTGGGCCGGCGCGGTGCAGGTATGATCTGTCATGATCGAGCCCTTCAGTTGCACCCCGCTCCCCCGACCAGTTGAATACGAAAATCCGCAACAGGACTATTGCGGTAAATTACGGAGCATCCCGATCAGTCTGTCGAACGAACCAAGTCATCTCACCAAGTTGTTGCGCAGCGTGCCTCCCCGTTCCCGTCGACGTGACGGATCGTGAGGCCCGCTCGGGTTGGAGCGACGCGGCGCCTGCCCCACATGAAGTCCGAAGCTGTCGCCTGGAGCCGGTTCGATGCGTCGGATTGTTGCCTTGGTCTTTCCTTTGGGCCTTGCGATCAGCTTGATCGTGCCGGCTGCCGCTGCACGGGTGCATCACCCGCGCGCACGCCATCATGCGGTGCCTCGTCCTGTTCCTGGCGACGTGATCGTACCCGGCTGGTACAGGTTGCCCGGCTACCGCCCAATCCCGCCGGAGGAAAACCGGAATCTCGACCCGTCCAATTTCGGTGGCGGCTGACTGCCACGCGACCGGACGGACAAATCTGGATCGAACTCGATGCCCCTTCGCGACCGAGCCACGCGCTCGCCCGGGCGCGTTGAAGAGGCCGGATGCTGTCCGTAACAGAAAGCGCAGCTAAGGCACGTCGCCCCGCTTGCGGCTGCCGCCGATCGCATGCGGCTTGTTCCAGAAGTACTCGCGGTTGCCCGTGGCGGCTTCCGCATATTGGTCGATCGCGACAATGATCGCCTGAACGTGGTGATAGCACCAGCCTTCCCGGGTTGCCTGGCGGCGGACCTCATTGAGGACTCTCAGAAAAGGCGGGGGATCCGTTTCGTCGTCAAACCATCGGCCCTGCATGTCGACCTCCATCAGCGAAGGCCAACTAGAACAAACAGCGAACATGCAATCAAGCATCCAGAGGTAGTTCAACGACCAATGGGAGCGCAGTAATCATCAGCACGCGGGCGCGTTATGAGTGATGACGTGCACATAGGCCAGCCCGGCACATCGGAATACCGATCGCGCCGAGGAGACAAGGGAAATCTCCTGCAGAGGACTCTCGTGCCGGCGCTGCGCTGACGCCCACCGCGCCGCACTGCGCTATGCGATCGCCGACAATGCTTCTCGCGGTTGGCTGAAGAGTGGTTTGTCCCGACAGGTACGTCGTCACATTCTGACTTTTCAGGCCAGGCCGTAGCGGCCCTTATCGGCGTACGCCAAAAAACTCGTTTCGATAGCGCATCAACAAATCATCGCGCAGGGGGCGTCCGCGTCGAATCGCTTCTGCCGATTGGTCACCGCAACCTCCCGCACGAATCCGCCGGTTGATAATGCACGATTGTTCTGCCCTTCACAGCCCACGAGGCGAGGAGATCGCCCGCCGCAATAAGCCGCGCGGATTGACGCAGATCAACGCGTCGGCCGCGCGCGGACGGTTGGCTCATCGTCAGTGAAACGAGACGATACGCAATGACATCAGCCGACGCCACAGATGACGCCGCAATCCCCGAAGCTACGCCCTATGAGTTGATCGGCGGCGAGCCCATCGTGCGGCGGCTCGCCGATCGCTTCTACGAGATCATGGATAGCGATCCGGCTGCGCAGCGCATCCGCGCCATGCATGGAGCAGACCTCGGCCCGATCAGACAGATGCTGTTCGAATTCCTGAGCGGCTGGCTCGGCGGCCCGCCGCTCTATTTCGACCGCACCCCGCACCGTTGCATCATGTCGGCGCATCGGCCTTATCCGATCGGCGAGGTCGAACGCGATGAATGGATGAAATGCATGCGCGCGGCGATGGACGATTGCGATCTGCCGGCGGACATGCGCGCCCTGCTCGATCAAGCCTTCCAGCGCATGGCCAACGTCTTGCGCAGCCGCTGACCACGCGTACTCGGTTAAGGAAAGTTTGCATCAGTCGCCGCGCCAGGCGGTGACATGCTACTGCGCCTTCTGAGCCTCGCGCGCGAGCCGCTCCGCCCTGAGGCGTTCGCGGTTGGCGTGAAATGCTCGCTGCGCCTCGCGATATTCGCGCATCGCCTGCTCGGCGTCGGCCCGCCGCGCCGCATCGCGGGCGCGGCGCTCTTCGGGTGTCAGAATCCGCGGGGTCCGGTCTGCAATCTTGTCCGACATGGACTGTTAACGCAAATCGCGGCCAGGCGTTCCAGGCGAAGGTCAATTGCCCGGCAGACAGCCGTTCGGCCGCGACAGCCGCGAACAAAACGCGTCCTGCTTGACGAACGGGGTCACAAGCCCGACAAATTCATTGCGCCCAATTGTCACAGCGGAGGTGGCGCGTGAGACATATCGATGCCGTCGTCATGTTCGTCAGCCTGTGGCTCCTGGCCTCGATGCTGCTCGACGCCCTGACCCCGGTCGAGCTGACCGTCTATATGATCGGCCCGGCATTGGCCCCGGCCATCATCGCCACGGCTGTCCTGTATTGGCTGCGGATTCCGCCGCTCGATTTTGCGGTGGCATTCGCAACGGTCTGGATGGCATCCGAGATGGTGCTCGAAATGATCACGCCCAAGCCGCTCTCGCCACTGCTGGCGATTATCGCCGTCGCGCCGCTGCTGATTGTCGGCGGCGTCCTCAACGTCCAAACCTGGTATCGGTCAAAGCGCCGGCCGCAATCGGTCCTGCCCGCATCGATGCCCGACCTTTCGCCATCGCCGGGCCCCGCCTCCAAGCGTCCCCATCCCGTCTGAACACGGGCCTTTTAATCGCGCTCCTTCGGAAACAGCCGGTCGCAGATGTAGCGCGAGGTTGCGGTCAGGCGCACTGCGCGAGGCTTCTGCCAGTCGGCGCGATCGAGCTCCCTGGCGTCCCCGATCTCGAGCCGGCCCTTGGCGTCCTTGGCGATGAAGATCGCGTCGTTCATCTTCCGTCCAGAACGCTTATTCCTGGCCTTGAGCTCCTTCCAGAGCTGCAGGCGACCGAGCTTGAGCTTGGGCAGCTCCTCCTTGATCTCGCGCTTGAGACACTCCTTGTCGGTCTCCCGCGGCCGCTTACGCCCACCCGGAAACATCCACAAGCCGTCGGCTCGCCGCCGCACCAGGAGAACCTTGCCGCGCCGGACGGCAACGAGCTTGGATGACTTCGCCATTTCCCTTCAGAGCATCTCCTGATCGAATAATGGTCGGCATTTTCGCAGGTTCTGCTTGATTTCGCGATCCGAAATCGTGTCGCAACCTGGCGGCTGTCCACACTTGGCACAAAGAGAACATATTAGGAACATTTGGGTATTGCCGCCGTTGAGGGGCGTAAGCAATTTGGAGGTTCGCATGACCGACAATACCGAGAAGGATCCGCAGGATTGGGTGTCCGGTGATGACCCCATGACCGGTGCGCAGGCGTCGTATCTCAAGACTCTGAGCGAGCAGGCCCATGCTCCTGACCCCAGCGAGCGGAAGCTGACCAAAGCCGAGGCATCCGAATTGATCGATCATCTGCGTGCGCAAGCCGGGATCGACAACTAGCGCGGCGGTTTGCGGGGGCAAGTCGCCCCCTTTGAAAACTTCTTCTTCGTTCTTCCGGAGTTGAGGGGCACAGTGTCGCGCGGGCCTCGAATAAGGCCGCGCTGATCTGGCATGACACCGGTATGACTGCGGAACGAAATGACATCCAGCTTTGGCTGATGCAAGTCGAGGCACCACTACCCGCGCTGCTGGCCCGCTGGCGCATCTGCCTGGACGAGCAGGAGTGCGCCCGGGCCGATCGTTTCTATTTCGATGTCGACCGCGAGATCTACATCGCCGCGCACTGGCTGCTCCGCTACGCGCTAAGCCGCGCCGCGCCCTTGGCACCTGAGGCCTGGCAATTTACGACCGAACGATATGGCAAGCCGTCCATCGCTCCGGCGCTCAGTTCGCTCGGTGTTACTTTCAATCTGTCCCATACCAAGGGACTCGTTGCCTGCGCGGTCGGACATGGCATCGAGATGGGAGTCGATGTGGAACGGATTGCGCCTGAACGCGCAGAGCTCGACATCGCCGAGCGGTATTTCAGCGCCGACGAAGTGGCCCTGATGCGGGCTGCGCCTCCCGCGCAGCGGACGCAGACTTTTTTCCGTTTTTGGACATTGAAGGAGGCGCTGATCAAAGCCACGGGCGAAGGCCTGAACCGCGCGCTCGACAGTTTCAGCTTTTCGTTCAATCCCACAGCGGTGAGGTTTCATCCGGACGATCCGACCGAAGCGGCAAGATGGAGATTTATCGAGGATCAGCCTACTCCAAACCACGCGCTCGCAATGGCGATCCGGTCGGGACCTCCGCAGACGGTGGTTTCCGTGTCGCGCGTGCATATCGAAAACGGAGAGATGGCCATCCTTGAGGGTACGGTTCGATGAGCGCCGAAACTGTCGCGAATCACCTTTCGCTTGTTTACTCTTGGGCCGACCGAGGAGTTCAGCATGGTTGCGGACAGTGACAGCAGGATCGCCTGGCATCGCGCACAGCTCAAGAAGAACCGTGCGGCGCTGAGACAGATCGAGACCGCGCGGTTCACGGTCGGCGAGAGCGCTGATTCCAAGGCCTTCGAAGGGGCCAAGCGGCAGCTTTCCGAACTCAAGGAGAAGATCCGCGAGTCCGAACAGGTCGTTGCCCAGTACGACCGGCAGACGCGGCGGCCGCTCGGAACTGATCTGCGCAGTCTCTCCAGCGTGTCCTGGCGCGATTGGACCGGCAACGGCCAGCGCTGATCCGGTCGATCACGCCGCGACCTTTCTTCAGAAGCCTGCCCGCGAGGTCGGTCCGCGCATGCGGCTCTCCACGACGCCGGGCGCTGATGTTTCGACAGGCTTTCCCAGCCAGCGCTGCAGCCGCTCCTCACTGCGCGCCAACGCAATCAGATCAAGCTGGCCTTGTTCGAGCGCCCGGCGCGCGCAGCCGAAGACGCGGTAGAACTGCGCGCCATCATAGGCGACGAGCAAGAGGTCAGCTCCGCCGTTCAGCGCTTCCACCACCGCCTTGCAGACGTCGCCGCCATAGATGGCGCCCATCACAAGATCGTCGGTGATGACGACGCCGTCGTAATTCCAGGCGTGCCTGATCAAACCATCGAGCACCGCTTTCGAATGCGAGGCCGGACGATCCGGATCGATGGACTCCAGGATGACGTGGCCGACCATCAGTGCCGCGCTCGTGCTCTCGAGAACATCATGGAACGGACGCCAGTCCGTACCCTCGAGCTCTGCCGTCGGCGTGTTCAGTCGTGCCGCAAAGTGATGCGTATCGGCCGTCACGCGCCCAAGGCCGGGAAAGTGCTTCACCGCGGCGCCGACGCCGCTCGCCGCAAGGCCGCGCACATAGTTGGTCGCAATCTCGCTGACGACAGTGGGATCATCAGAAATGGCGCGCTGCCCGATCAGCGTATTGAAGTCGAAACGAATCCGGCTCCGATCGGGACGCAAATCCAGCACCGGCGCCAGGTTGAGCGTGACCCCGATCTCGGCAAGCGCCGCACCCTGGCGGCGTCCGAGCGCCTCGGCCGCACGGCGGCGCGGCTCTGACGCGAGGTCGGCAAGGGTCGAGAGCGCGTCCTCACGCGGCAATGGCGGTGACAGGTGCGCGACGACGCCACCCTCCTGGTCGGCGGCAACGATCAGGGGCGGCAAACCAGCGCCGACGCGCGCCGCCTGCAACTCCGCGATCTCGGCCTTGAGCTCGGCTGCGGTTCGATCGCCGGCGTTGTGGCGGGTGACATAGACGCCGCCGATCAACCCCTTCTCGGCCAGCATCGCCGCCTCTTCCGAGGCCGCATAACCAACCACGAAATGCCGCCCGAGCAGATGCGCGATCGCTGTATCGGTCGCCAGGACCTCGTGCTTGCGCCAGGCAAACCATGTCTGCGCCAGGATAAAGGCGACTGCCGGCACACACCAGAGCAGTAGCAGGAGCCGGTCGCCCAGCTTGCGGCTGCGCCATGCGCCGCGACGGAGCAGCAGGACGGGAAAGCCGACGCTCACGCCCAGTATGATCAGATTGCCCGCGCCTCGCAGCCGAACCAGATACGGTTCGTTGCTGTTCACGGTAACGACGATCAGAGCAAGCGCGAGCAACCACAGTGTGACGATGCCGATACGTTTGATCATCCGCTGAACCGATCGCCGGAGATGGACTGGAGCCGGCCTAGCAACGTGCCCGCGCGCGCACCAGCCGCCAAATGCCGGCTGCACAAAATCTGCAAAAGAATCCTGGAACCCTGCAGAACGGCTCCCCCACCGCTGCACGGCAGCGCGTCATGGTTCACGTCATCCGCCCACCGTGGCGGCTGAATCAGGACTTGCGAGGATCAGAGATGACGAGTTTGGCCACACCGGCTGTCGAGCGCGCTTCCGACCGACCATTTGCATTGAGGCTCATGATCGTCATTGCGCTCGCCGCAATCGCAGACGCGCTGTTCTACGATCAGCGGATCGGACTATCTCTCGTACTATTTTTGATGGTCCTGACCGCAGCCTCGCTCATCGCCAATTTTGCGCAGCTCGACCACAAGCGCGCGCGTGCGGCGAGCGCCATCTTTGTTGTCGGCGCGCTGCCCGCTGTCGAGGACTTGAACCTGCTCTCGTTCCTCTTCCTCCTGCTTGGAACCATCAGCAGTATCGCCTTGTGGACCAATCCGGCGGCCGGTGGCTTGCGAACCCCGCTCACGGCTTTCCGTCAGCTGCTGCTGATCGGCCCGTTCAGGCTGGGCCCCGACGTCCTGGCGGCCATGCGCGGGCCGGGCTCGGCCGGCGCAATTCTCGGATGGTGCGTACCGCTCGCATTCGGGCTTGTGTTCCTGGCACTGTTTGCCGCGGCCAATCCGCTGATCGAGCGATGGCTGGGCACACTCAGACCTGACAGAGTGATCGCGGATTTTGATCGGCTGCGTGCACTGTTCTGGCTCGCGATGCTGTCGCTGATCTGGCCGTTCATCCAGCTCAGATGGCGGCGCAAGGTCGTGCGGCGGTCGATCTCGCCGGACCGGCTGAAGTGCCGGCACAGGACCCTGCGTCGACAGCATCGACCGATGTGCTCGGAGCCATGACGGTCTTGCGCTCGCTGATCCTGTTCAATCTGCTGTTTGCAGTCCAGAGTGCGCTCGATCTCGTCTATCTCTGGGGCGGGGTAGCGCTGCCCGACGGTCTGACCTATGCGAGTTATGCGCATCGCGGCGCATATGCCCTGATCGTGACGGCGCTCCTTGCAGCAGCATTCGTCCTCATCGCCATCCGACCGACCGACGAGAAACGGCAACCGCGGCTGCTTCGTCCCCTGCTCTATCTCTGGGTCGGGCAAAATCTGTTGTTGGTCGTATCCTCGATGCTACGGCTGAAACTTTACATCGACATCTATCTCCTGACCTATTGGCGTGTCGCTGCGCTGGTCTGGATGGGCCTGGTCGCGATCGGCCTGATCCTGATCGTTCTGCGGATCAGGCTCAATCGTTCGCACCGCTGGCTGGTCCGGATGAACCTGTTGGCCTTGACGGCGACTCTGTATGTATGCGCGCTGACCAATTTCAACGCCATCATCGCCGGCTACAATGTCGCTCACAGCCAGGAGGCAGGGGGCAAGGGGGTCGTCCTGGATATCTGCTATCTCGCGAGCCTCGGCCCGCAGGCGCTGCCGGCCATCGATCGGGCCATCGCATTCCACCTCTCCGACGCCCACCTCTCCTTGCGCCGCGCTGGGCTGCTCGAGATGCAGGCCGGCGACATGGCGTCCTGGCGAACCTGGGGTTTCCGCAGCTGGCGGCTGCAGCAATATCTCAACACTCATCCGCCATCATCTCCTCCGAGCTGAGAAACGTCCCTGCAGGCCGCCATGCCCACTCGCATCCTCGTCGTCGATGATGACCCTCACATCCGCGAGGTGATCCGGGTCGCGCTCAGCAAGGCAGGCATGGCCGTCATCGAGGCCGCGGATGGCAAGGCTGCACTCGCGCGCTTTGCCAGCGATCAACCTGATCTGATCGTGCTCGACGTCGGAATGCCCGAATTCGACGGGCTCGAAGTCTGCCGGCGCATTCGGCGGACCTCCGATGTTCCGATCCTGTTCCTGTCGGCCCGCGATGAGGAGATCGATCGCATTCTCGGGCTTGAGATCGGTGGCGACGACTACGTCACCAAACCGTTCAGCCCGCGCGAGCTGACCGCCCGGATCAATGTCATCCTGCGCAGGACGGCATCACGCCGCACGGATCGAGCCGAGCCAGTCGAGCTGGTCCACGGCAAGCTTCGACTTGATCCCGAGCAACACGTCGCTTCCTTCGGCGAGATGCGGCTGGGCCTGACCGCGCTGGAATTTGGTATTCTCCGGACTTTCTTGAGCCGTCCCGCCGTGGTGTTCAGCCGCGAGCAGATCATGGCGGCTGCCTATCAGATGAACATCCAGGTGTCCGACCGGACGATCGACAGCCACATCCGCAACATCAGGGCCAAGCTCACCGGCGCTGGGTGTGATGATGCGATCGAGACCGTGCACGGCGTCGGCTTTCGGCTCGGCCGCTGCGGTGGCTCGTGATGATCGTGCCCCGCCGCAAATGGCGACCGTCGCTGCGCCAGATTCTTTTCGGCGTGCTGACACTGGTCGCCACCCTGCCCCTGGTCGGGCTGTTCTTCTTCCGCATCTATGACAATCAGCTGATCCGCCAGACCCAGGCCGAGCTGATCGCGCAGAGCCGGGTTTTGGCTGCTCTCTATGCCGAGGAAGTGACGAAGCGGCTCGGCGCCGGAATTCCTCTCGGCGCCGAGATTCCCCCTGAGCTGCGTCCCGACCCGCCCGATGCGGTCACGCCGATCCGACCCCTGCTTGATCTCGCCGCTGACGATCTGTTCGTACGGCGCCCTGACGCGCGCCCGGCTCCGCAAGCGGCTGACCCCGCCTATGTCGCGGTTGGTGCACGGCTGATGCCGATCCTGCTCGAGACCCAGAAGGTCACCTTGGCAGGTTTCCGCATCCTCGATCCGCGTGGGGTCGTCATCGCCGGTCGCGACGAGGTCGGGCAATCGCTGGCCCATATCGACGAAGTCGCGGCCGCGCTGCAGGGCCAATACAAGGCAGCCTTGCGCATCCGCATGCCTGACAAGGCGCCGCCACCGATCTATTCGCTCAGCCGTGGCGTCGGCGTGCACGTCTTCTCCGCGATGCCGGTGGTCGTCGACAATCATGTCGCCGGCGTGATCTACACCTCGCGCACACCCCGCAACATCTTTGAACATCTGTATCAGGAGCGCGGCAAGTTCATCGCGGCAGGATCGGCGGTGGCGCTGACGACCTTGCTGATCGGCTTCGTCGTCGCGCGAACGATCACGCATCCGATGCGTGAACTGGTCGAACGCGCCGGACGTATCGGTCGCGGCGATCCCGAGGGATTCCGTCCGCTCGCACATTACGGGACGCGCGACTTTGCCGAACTATCGAAACACTTTTTTGCCATGGCCGAGCAACTAGCCCGGCGCTCCGACCACATTGCGAGCTTCTCTGCCCACCTGACGCATGAGCTGAAATCCCCGCTCACATCGATCAAAGGGGCGGCCGAACTGCTGCTGGATTCGGTTGGCAGCCCCTCAGATACCCTGACCCGCGCCGAGCAGGAGAAATTCCTCAGCAATATTCTCGGCGATGCCGAGCGTCTCGAAGTCATGACGCAGCGCCTGCGCGAGCTCGCCCGCGCCGAAATCGCCGCGCAGAACGAGCGGGCCAATCTGGCGGCGGTGACTGCGAAACTGCGCGAACGCTTTGCTCTGCCGAACATCGTCACGCCCGGCTCACTCGACCACACGATTGCGATGTCGGCGGAGACCGCCTCGATCGTCCTGACGCATCTCGCCGACAATGCCCGTCGTCATCAGGCCCGCACTATCTTTCTGGAGGCGCATCAAGACGTCGACATGCTCGTCCTCGAGGTCAGCAATGACGGCGAGCCGATCTCGCCCCAAAACCGCGAGCGCGTCTTCGATGCCTTCTTCACCACGCGTCGCGATAGTGGCGGCACGGGCATGGGGCTTGCGATCGTGCGCACGATCATGACCAGCCATCGCGGCTCGATTGCGCTCAGGCCGACCGAGCACGGTGCGGCCTTCACATTGCGTTTTCCGAACGCATAAACCTCATAGACCCGGTCCAGCGCTGAGGCGGCAGATCACCCGCGCCAAGCCGAGCGCTGCTATTGCCGGGCACGTGAGGTCAGCCTATGTCATCCCGGCGAGCGAAGTTGAGGAGAGCAAATCCGTGGCCCTGAAAAATGTCATCGGGATCGATCACGCTGTCATTGCGGTCACAGAGCTCGACGAGGCGGCCGAGACCTGGAAGCGGCTTGGCTTCACGCTGTCACTTCGTGGGACCCATAGCGCCAAGATGGGAACGGGCAATTACACGATCATGCTCGATCCTGACTACATCGAGCTGCTCGGCGTGATCTCGGAAACCGATCAGAACGCGCCGACCCGGAATTTTCTCGCCCGCCGCGGCGACGGCATCGAACGGATCGCCTTCACCGCAGTCGATTCGGCCGAGGGAGCCGAGGAGATTCGCTCCCGCGGCTTTGAGCCGATCGGCCCGACCGACTTCGAGCGCCCGGTGGCGATGCCGGACGGCAGCATCTCGGCGGCGAAGTTCCGGGTCTTTCATTGGCCGATCACCGAGGCGCCCGGCGGCTTACGCATCTTCGCCTGCGAGCATAAGACCCGCGAGACCGTCTGGATCCCTGAGTTGATGCGCCACGCCAATGCGGCCAAGCGCCTGAAACAGGTGCTGATCGTAACGCCGGAGCCGACCAAGGATGCCGCGCATCTGTCGCGGCTGATCGATCGCGAAGGGCATGTCGAAGCGGACGGCGCGGTCACGGTCGCCTCCGGCGACACCCGCGCGGCCTTTGTCTTCGTGACGAAGGATCAGTTGACGAGCCGCTATCCCGGCGTGCCGCTCACAGGCTTGCCCGACCGCGGCGGCGCAGGTCTGGTAATCGTATCAGGCGATCTCGCTGCGACCGAGACCGCGCTGGGCGCAAACGGCGTCCGCAGCGGCACGAGCCTATGCGTCCCACCTGCGGCCGCCAACGGCACGCTGGTCGCGTTCGTCACCGGCTGACGCGAGCTGCGCCAGCCCAGCCGTTTGCATTATTCAGCCGCCTGCAACATCGAAGGCCGGCCGCGCTGGCTTTCCAGCCAACCGGCGAGACGGCCCATGAGATTGCCGCCCTGCTCCGACGGCTGCGCCGACGAAACGAACGGATCGCAATGGCAGCGGGCACCGGCAGCGCGGGCGATCTTCGCCACCGCATCCGTCATTGCGGGGGCGCCGCAGGTATAGACCACGTCGTCAGGCGTCAGGTCGGGCATATGCTCGGTCGGACGACCGGTCCGCAGCGCCGGCGAGACGTTCTGCGGCTCCGAGACAATCGGGATGATCTTGACATTGGGGAAGCGCGCCAGCCGGCACAACGCCTGGTGCATGTAGAACGATTGCAGCGTGCGCGCGGTCACGATGAACACCATGTCGCGCTTCGGGTTCTCGGTGATCGCGGCGACCGCGATCGACCACATCGGCGCAAAGCCGGTGCCGCTTGCGACCAGCACGACACGGCCGCGATGTTTGGGACGGAAGAATGCGGTGCCAAGCGGGCCGATCAGCTTGACACGATGGCCAGGCTGGATCTCGCGTCCAAGCGCCGAGGAGACCAAGCCATCCTTGAGCTTGCGGATGTGGAGATAAAGCAGGTGACTGTCCGGCGCACCGACCATCGGATAGGTCGGGCTGTAGCAGCGAGCCGGATAGCCGCGGAACTGCACCTTGACATACTGCCCCGGAAAATGGCGCAACGGCTTCGGCAGGTCGAGCGTGACGCCCATCACGTCCGGCGCAAGGCGGACAAGATCCCCGACCTCGGTCGACATCGTCACGGTATCCGGCACCGGCTCGGTCACGATCTTGAGGTCGGAGACGACACGCGCCTGACAGGCATGCGCCATGTCACCTTCCGTGCCCCCGAACAGCTTGCCGTCGACGACGCGGACCTTGCAGGAACCACAAATACCACTGCGGCAATCATGGGGCAGTTCGACGCCGCTGGAGATCGCACTGTCGAGCAGGAGATCGCCTACATTGGCGTAGAACGTTTCCTTGTTGAGCTGGACCTTGCAAATCTTCCCCATCATTCCACCTCTAGTCGCATTGGCCGGATCTGCCGCGTATGCCGGATCTGAGTGTGATCGAACGCGGCCACCCGCATAAACACCCCGTTCTTGATCGGAACGTCGTACTTGCTGTGTGTGTCCATTTTGCGGGCAATTTCGAGCGTCCAGTGGCCCGATGCCCAACGTGCGGCACAGCGGATATCCGCCCGGTCGCCGGTAAAGTCACCATTGATGACGACACCGGGCACCACTGTGCCGACTGGGATCTGCGCGTCAGCCTCCATTGAATAAGGCACCGATTCGGCCTCGGTCATGAACCAGCGCGCCCCATCGTTCTCGCCGATATTCGGGTCGAGATTGATCTCGCCCATCGCGGCCTTCATGGCGGCGACGTCCTTCGGCAGCCGCTTCGGCCTCACGCCGCGATTGCCAAGCATCGCTGCATCGCGATCGATGATGAAGTTGTCGGAGTAGTTTGCCTCGCCCGGGTCGGGCGCGAACCCTCCCTTGTAGGGGACGAGACCCTTGACCTGATCCGGGGTGGGCTCCGCCGGCGGACCGAAATGATCGTCATCCATCCAGCCGGTCGGACCGCCGCTCGTCGCCTTCCACTGCCATGCATCCGCATAGAGGTCGGGAGCCGGTGTGTAATGAATGCCGCGCCCCGACAGCGTCGCCGGCTTGTCCGGCAGCGGCTTCGAGCTCATGTGGAAGGTCCGGTCGGCCGCAAGCGTGATCGGCAGCGTCGTGAACAGCAGCGAGAGCTTGTCCTCGTTGTAATCGTTCTCGTCGCCCTTCTCGTAGCCGTTATGCAGCAGGTGCCAGCCGTCGGCCCGCTTGATCAGTGGAAGCTGCTTCAACGAACGGGTCGGATCTTCCCAGATGACGAGAAAATAGACCCAGGTGTCGTCATGCGCCGCCTTGATCCAGACGCGCGACTCACCGGTGCCGTCGAAATTGTCGCCCTGGTTGGTGGTGACCATGTGCGGCTGGATGTTGCGCCAAACCCGGTCCGAGGTGTCGCCGTCGAGCGTCGGAGCATCCGCGTTCGCGATCCGATGCACGGTGACCGTGTCCTCCGCGTAATAGTCGGCTGCCACCATCATCCAGCCGGCCACGATCGCGACCGCCGCTGCGATCACGAACGGGTTTGCCTGGAAGGTCGGATTGCGCCGCCGCGCGTTGCCTTTGTTATTGCTTCTGGCGCCGCTCTTGGTCGGCGCCGACGGCCGTGCACGCACCGGGCCGTTGCGTGACTCCGCGCGCGTGCGAATGAGATCATCCGAACGATTTGCGGCCTTCGCCGGCTCGCGCCCTCCGGATTTGGCGGCCGGAGCCATCGGCGGCGCCGATCGGACCGGCGCCTCACTTTCCTCAAGCCGTTCGGATTGTTCAACAAGCATCGTCAGCAACTCAACTGCATCCAGGCGTGGCGGTGGTGGTGGAAGCGGCTGCGGCCGGAATACCCGGTACAGCTGCGATGTGCCGCCGATACCGAAGTGAACGAGGACATGCATGAGGATGAACGCGGGCACGACCCAGGTGGCGTACCAGTGAATCATCATCGTCACGTATCCCGACTCGATACCGAAGAACAGCAAGCCGCCGGTCACGATCAATGCGGCCATCGAGATGAAGAGCACCCAATGCAGGAGCACGCTGATGGAGCCCAGCCGCGCCGGCCTGCGGCCCATCAGGCCCTTGATGCGCATCTTGTCCACGGCCACGCGCCGACCGAGGCCGGATTTGGCGACGTAGATCATGTAAGCGACGGCGACGCTCGTCAGCACCACGCCGGCCGGCATGTGCCATGTCCACGTGTGCGCTCGCGGCAGCAGCAAATCGAGATACTCCGCGATCCAGGCGTGCCCGGGCGCCTCCGTCGCCATACGCAGTCCGGTCGCGAAGTCGATCACGGTGGCGCCGACCAGCAGCCAATGCAGAATGATTGTTCCGTAGTCTGTCTTGCGGATCTTCATGCGCGGCCGCCTCCTCGCGGGCCTGCGCAAATGCAAGTGCCGGCATCTGCCATGCAAAGAACGGCGCTATATCGGCCGCGCGACGGGACGAGTTGCGCGCGGTAGCGGGTCGAACCCTTGTTTGCATCGAGCCCCACGTCGATCCGGTAGCTAGTCGTGTCGTTAAGCAAGAGGTCCCCCAGATGCCTGTTCGGCAATCGAGCATTCTTCTCTGCCGTCGCGAGGAGATCCTCGCGGGCGGCCGGACAGCCCTCTACGACGCGCTCTCTCAGAGTAGCGCCTCCGTGCTCGGGTCTATCAGCATGGGCGCGAACGGCATCAGAGCCCTTGCATCGCGCCAGTACGCTTTCCCCTAAGCGTATCCGCTCTCGGCATCAGTTCCGCGCGGCCGCATGACAGCTCCGCAGCGGACTACGCGGACATCGATCGCAATCATCACGAGTCTGACTGCGCCCCGCCTGGCCTCGTCGTCATCGCCATAGTCATCCCTGTTCTATCCTCGGATACCGAAAACCAAGAAGTGATCGGCGCATCCATTGCATTTCACGAAGATTTATTTGGCTTCATGGCGTCATTCGGCCCGCACGGCGACCAATGCGTGCAGAAGCAAGGTTATAGGCGGACCAAACTGTGACATCGGCGGTTCGCTCGCGCGCCGATCGGGGCGCAACTATCGACGTGATCTCTAGAAATCGACGCGACCACATTTTCGCCGATCGGCCTGAAATTTTTTTTGCACTGCATCGCTGTGTCCCATGCGCCACGCGTTGGCGGCGTCACGCACAACCGTTTTTCCAAGAGAAATCTCCCCTTGTCCCATTGTTGCCGGAAAATCGTCGGCATCGGCTGTCAACACGGCCCGAACGATTGTGGTCCCGGCAATATATATGGAGAGCGCGACCGGATGAGTGTCGCTCAAGACCGTCCGCGAATGAAGCCGGCGGCAGGCTTAGCAGATTTTCTTGGAACGGGAGACGATCCCGTCACACGCGGCCTGCGCCAGGCGGCGCGGCGCATGGCCGGCATCGGCGTATTCAGCGGTGTCATCAACATCCTGATGCTTTCGGGCTCTGTTTATATGATGCAGGTCTACGACCGTGTCATCCCGAGCAAGAATCTGGCGACGCTCGCCGGCCTGTCGGTCATGATCCTGACCGCCTACGTGATCCAGGGTTATTTCGACGCGCTGCGCGCGCGCATGCTGTGCCGCGTGGCGACCATGTTCGACGCGGGATTGCAGGAGGCGATCCATCACGCGCTGGCAACCCTGCCTCTGCGCGGCACCAAGCCGATGCTGATGCAGCAGCCGCTGCGCGATCTCGACCAGTTGCGCGCCTTCATGTCGAGCATGGGACCGACCGCGTTCCTCGACATGCCCTGGATTCCGATCTTCCTGATCGGTCTGTTCCTGTTTCATCCGCTGATCGGCATCACCGCGATGGTCGGCACGGCTGCCATCATCTCGATGACCGTGCTGACCGAACGCCTCTCGCGCCAGGCGAGCAAATCTGCCAGCGAGACCAGCGCGGCACGCCAGGTGCTCGCGGACGCGATGCAGCGCAATGCCGAGGTGATTCGAGCGCTCGGCATGATGCAGCGCTTTTCCACACGCTGGACCGATGTGAACGAGCGTTATCTCAAGGAGAATATCCGCTCCAGCGACGTCTACGCCAATCTCGGCTCGGCCGCGAAGGTGCTCCGCTTCATCCTGCAATCGGGCATGCTGGGGATCGGCGCAGCCCTCGTCGTCTCCGAGCAGGCCTCAGGCGGCGTGATGATGGCGTCCTCAATTCTGATGGGGCGCGCGCTTGCTCCGGTCGAAGTCGCGCTCGGAAGCTGGAAGCAGCTGGTCGCCGCGCGTCAGGGAATCGCGCGACTGCGCGACATCTGCAAAGCCACTGCGAAGCCGCCTGCCCCGCCGGTATCGCTGCCGCGACCGGGTCGCGACCTCACCGTGCAAGAACTCACGGTCGCCGCGCCCGGCCAGGAGAGGCCGATCGTCTCGAACGTTTCATTCGCAGTCCCCGCCGGTACCGGCCTTGCGCTCCTGGGCGCGAGCGCGTCCGGCAAGACGTCACTCTCGAAAGCGCTGGTTGGAATCTGGCCGGCGCAGCAGGGTGTGGTCCGGCTCGACGGCGCTGCGCTTGATCAATGGAGCAACGAGGATCTTGGCCGCCACATCGGCTACCTGCCGCAGGACGTCGCGCTGTTCGACGGCACGGTGGCGGACAACATCTGCCGGTTCGACGATGACGCGAGTTCGGACTCGATCCTGCAGGCAGCCCAGATCGCGGGCGTGCACGACATCATCCTGCGCCTGCCGGACGGCTATTCGACGCGAATCGGCCAGGGCGGCATGTCATTGTCCGCCGGGCAACGGCAGCGGATCGGGCTTGCACGTGCCGTGTTCGGCGATCCCTTCCTGATCGTGCTCGACGAGCCGAACGCGAATTTGGACGCCGATGGTGAAAACGCGCTGAGCCGCGCGATCGCGATCATGCGCCAGAAGCAATCGATCGTCATCGTGATCTCGCACAGGCCGAGCGCGCTCAACGCGCTGAACATGGCGATGGTGCTCTATGAAGGCCGATCCATTGCCTTCGGCCCCTGTCAGGAAATCTTTGCGCGGATCGCCGGAGGCAAGGCCACTCAGATCGCCGGAGGCAAGGCCACTCAAGCGCCGCCCGCGATCCAAAAGGCGGCACCCGCACCGAATGCGAGAGCGATTCGTCGCGCAGCACCAGCCGCGGAGGGGGCCCCTGCATGAAACATGTCAACGAGCTCCGCCCGTATGACGAGAACGACCCCAATTGGAGAGGGATGCCGCGGAGCCGCACCGTGGGGCCTCAGGGCGATGCCCTGATCCTGGAGCTGCAGCGGCTGCAGAACGCCTTCGACGATGACGAGCCGGATGATCCGCGAACCCGGCGCGGTTCGCGCGAGGACGCCAGGAAGGGCCGCAGGCCGGCGCCGGCCGGCGGCCGAAAAAAAGCGCCGCAACGCGTTGCCAAGAGAAAGAAAGGCAAGGTGGGTCGGGCCTTCGACATCTCGCTGTCGCTGTTCGGATTGAGCCCTGCCCGCGCTCCGCAGCGCCGTCCCGACACCATGCGCGAGAATCGGCCAGCCTGGGTCCGCGAGCCGGAGATAACGCCCCCACAGCGGCCGCGCTCAATGGCGCCGAACGACGCAGCGCCGCCGATGAATTTCAGAGCGGTTGCGCCGACGCTTGATCTGCGCTCGGAGGGCAGCCAACGATCGCGCTCGCTCGCACCCGCGCAGGTGCCGGCTTTGGCCGAGCCGCAGACGAAAATGGGTCGGCTGGTCGGAACCGCAAGCGTTGCCCTGACGACCGGCATGACCTTCATCGCCAGTCAAGGCACCGCAGCTCAGCTCGACGACCCCTCCGGCGAAGCGCTGATTCCCCGCGTCGGCTTCATGTTCGAGAACGAGCTGCGCACCGGACTGCGCGTACTACTCGTCGCCGGCGTTCTCGGTGGTGGCTGGCTGACGCTGGTGCCGCTCGCCGGAGCCGTCGTGGTGCCGGGAAATTTGGTCGTGCAGTCCGACGTCAAGGCGATCCAACATCCGACTGGCGGCGTCGTTGCCGCAATCAAGGTCGAGAACGGCACACACGTCGCAGCCGGCGACCTCCTGGTGCGATTGGACGCAACCCAGACGCAGGCGGCGCTGCAGACGATCACCAAACAGCTGAACGAGCAGCGGGCGAAGATCGCCCGCCTCACGGCCGAACGTGACGGCAAGGAGCAGCCGGAATACCCATCGGAGCTGACCTCGCGCACGGACGACGCCAATGTCCGCGCCGTGATTGCGTCGGAGAACTCGCTGTTCAAGGCGCGCCTGCTCACGCGGCAAAGCCAAAAGGATCTGCTGCAGGGGCGGATCGCGCAGCTGAATCAGGAGATCGCCGGCATGGAGGCCCAGGCGGACTCCAAGAGCAAGCAGATCGAGCTGATCAACGGCGAACTTGCTGGTGTCCAGGATCTCTATGACAAGCGGCTGGTGCCGCTGACCAGGCTCACGACGCTGCAACGCGAGGCGGCACGGATCGACGGCGAGCGCGGTCAGCTGACCTCGAGCGTCGCCGAGACGCGGTCGAAGATCAACGAGGCGGAGCTGCAGATCGTCAAGACCGACCAGGACTTCCGCACCGAAGTGGTCAAGGATCTCGGTGAAGCGCAGGCCAAGGAAGGCGAGCTGATCGAGAAGGGTGTGGCAGGACGCGACCAGCTCGACCGGATCGAGATCCGCGCGCCGAACTCGGGCACGGTCCATCAGCTCTCGGTCCACACGATCGGCGGCGTCGTCAAGGCGGGCGAGACGATCATGGAAGTGGTGCCCGATTCCGACGAGCTCCAGGTCGAAGCCCATGTCCAGCCGAAGGACATCGATCACGTCCATACCGGCCAGGATGCGTTTGTTCGTTTCTCGGCCTTCAACTCACGCACCACGCCGCAGGTCACCGGCCAAGTCTCGTTCGTCTCGCCCGACATCACGACGGATCAGCGGTCGAATTCGACTTTCTATACGGTTCGCGTGGTCATGTCGGACGATGAGCGGCATCGCCTGGGCAACGTGCAGCTGATCCCTGGCATGCAGGCCGAAGTCTTCGTGCAGACCGGCAAGCGCACGATGCTGAGCTACCTGATGAAGCCGATCATGGAGCAGTGGCGTCGCGCCTTCGTCGAGGAATAGCCGGTGCGGCACTCGCTTGGGGCCGAGCCGGGCACTGAGACTGACAAGGTGATGCGTGAGCGGGATAGCGCTGGCGCAGGCACGGCGCAGGGAACAAGCCGTCGGCTGCCGCGGCCGGCGGCGCAGCCGACCCAGGCCGGACCGATCGGCCTGCGTTTCGATTTCAACGATGGCTGCCGGGTCATGCTGCCGGAAACGGGCCGGCCGTGGCGCGTTCGTCTGAGTGATCTCGACACCGGCAACGTTCTGTTCGAAACCTCCCTGCGATCAGGGTACGTCAACAGCACCAAGCGCTATTTCGTACGCTTCCGCCTCGAAGTCTGGATCGGCAACGAACAGGTGCTGTGCCACGACTACGACGCCGCGGGCCGCGATGTGCTTGTTCAATTTCCCGTCGGTACCATCGGTGACATCATCGGCTGGCTTTCCTACGCGATTGCGTTCAAGGAGCTGCACCGCTGCCGCCTCACCTGCGCGATGGGCGAGCCGCTCATTCCATTGTTCCGCGACGCCTATCCGGACGTCCGCTTCGTCTCCCACGCCCAGGTCGAGCCCGAGCGCCAATATGCGACCTACAGCGTAGCGCTGTTCTTCGACGACCATGAGCAGGCGTACCAGCCCTGCGACTTCCGCCAGGTCGGACTGCACCGCACCGCCGCTTACATCCTCGGCGTCGATCCCGCCGAGCAGCCGCCGCGCCTCGCATTGCGCAGCGCCAGCCGGCCGATCGCTGATCCCTATGTCTGCATCGGCGTTCAGGCCACGACGCAATGCAAGTACTGGAACAATCCCCGCGGCTGGGCGGAGATCGTCGACCACCTCAAGGGGCTCGGCTATCGCGTCATCTGTATCGACCAGAAGCCGATGCACGGCCGCGGCGCGATAACAACCGAGATCCCCGATGGCGCTGAGGACGAGACGGGCGACCGGCCACTGCAGGAGCGCGCCCGCTGGCTCAAACATGCTGCGGCCTTCGTCGGCCTATCGAGCGGACTGTCATGGCTCGCCTGGGCCGCCGGCACGCCGGTCGTGATGATCAGCGGCTTTACGCACCCCATCAACGAGTTCATGACGCCCTACCGCGTCATCAACTATCATGCCTGCAACAGCTGCTGGAACGATGTCCGTCAGCAGTTCGACCATCACGACTTTCTTTGGTGCCCGCGTCACCGCGACACGCCGCGGCAATTCGAGTGCACGCGCCTGATCACCGCAGATCAGGTCAAGGCAGCGCTGGGAAGGATTCCGAGTTTCGCTGCTGAAACGGCCGATCCAATGCCGCGGACCGCCATCCGATGAGTCCGCCAACGCGTCCGTCTTCACGTCAGCGCTGGCCATGGCCTGAGGCTGAAGTGGTCAGTGGCGGCATTGTCCAGCCGCTTGCGCGTTCTGAGGCCGAAGACGCGTGCCAATCGTGCGCTCACGCGCCACGCGCCGACGAGGCACTGGCGGCGAGCACCCCGCCTCTGCGGCAGCCAATCGCCGTCCATCGCGGCGGCATGGCGGTGGGCATAACCCCGCGCGCCGGCGCGCTTCGCGACCTGGCTGCAAACCATGTTGACCAAGGCGATCGCGCAACTGCGCGACGTGAGCATAGCGACGCGCTAAACCACTATCGCACCGCTGCGGCCATCATGCAGCGCCTCGCCGCCGCCGATCCCGACAACATCGCCTTCCTGCGCGACGTCTCGGTTTGCTGGAATCGGATCGCCGCGGTGCTGTCGGCATCGGGCGATCACACCGAGGCAACTAATCACTATCGCCGCAGCCTCGGCCTGCTTCAGCGCCTCATTGTCATGGCGCCGCACCAATCGGACCTGCCGCGCGATGTCGCCTGGTGTCAGGCGCAGCTCGCGAACCGGATTTGACATTCGGATCATTTTGCGCAGCGCGCGTGTTTACGAAAGTTTGAACTGAAGGACACCGGCACAACTGAGGTTGCCGTGTGGCTTTATGTCTGACGTTCGCTTGGAACAGCCCGTGAAATATGAAGCGTATGTCAGACACGCTACATTACTAGAGCGGGATTTGACGTTCGCCACCGGCGTTGACGTCGAAAAACCAGCCGATCCGGCGGCATATCAGCGAAAAGCTGTGCAGTGTGCACACCAATATCACGTGTTGGAACCACTGGCGCCACGCCCAATCTGCCCGAACAACATCATATTTGCGGACTGCGCCCTGCATTTTTCAGCCCCATTGAGGAAATTAGTTCAGCTGCGACAGTTCGACACATCGTGGCGACACTCTGACACATGCCGCCGCCTGTCAGTCGACGAGCGAGACCACTGGAGGACATGATCAATGGCGAATAACACGTTCAATCCGACTGCGCTGGCGAACGGCACGTCGAACCTGCTGGTGCGCGCCGACGCGCTCAACCAGTCGACCGACCTGGTGCAGGCCGGCGTCGTCTTCAACGACGCGGTTCGCATTTCGCAGGGTCTGTTCAGCCTGGCAGGAAGCGGCAACTCCAACCCGTTCCTCAGCAGCTACACGACCGATATTCACGCGGTGCAGAACGACATTGCCGCGATGCTGGCCAATCCGGGCCAGGTCACGCTCGGCGGCCAGACCTTCACGCTCAACACCACCGACACCGCCGTTCTCACCAATGTGCAGGCGCAGCTGGGCTCGCTGATCACGGCGGCTGCCGGTATTACCAACGCCGCCACTTTGGCGACGGCCGAACAGACCATCCACGCGGTGCAGAGCGAGATCCTCGGCGAGATCAACAACGACGCTCACCTCTCGTCCGCGTTGAACAAAGTGACGTTCCTGGCCACGACCGGCGCCCATGACGTCGCCTTCCAAAACGTTCCCGCCGGTGCGGATGATGCCGCAACGCTGGCGGCGGCGACGGCCGGCACCAGCCTCAAGGCCGTCGGCGCCGTGTTCAATGCCGCCGAAGCTGCGGCGGCCGGCGGCATCAATGCGGGCAACCTGCAGGAGATCACCAACGATTTCACCGCAATCTCCACGGGCCTGACCAACATCCTCAACAACAAGACCATGCTGGCCCAGATCGAGGCCGGCGAGACCGCCAACGCGGCGGCACTTACAACGGTCCACCTGCAGACGGTACTGGGTCAGATCAATCTGCAGCTCAACAAATACGATGCCGCGGCTTCGACCGGCAATCAGGCTGCGCTACGCGGCACAGCTGACAATCTGCTCGACATCATCGACATCGTGCAGAACGACGCGAACTTGAACATGGCGGCAGGTGGCAATGGAACCGCTGGCCACGCCGGCGGCTTTGCTGAGGATCCGGGCGGGCTCACCGGCACCGTCACCAAGTTCCAGGACAATCAGGTGCAGACCAATTTCTGGGCCTCGTTCCTGGCCGAGGCCAACACCATCAATGCGACGTTGCAGAAGATCGCGACCGGTGGTGCGCAGGCGAGCCAGACGTTGATCACACAGATCCAGAACTATCAGCACTTCGGCGCAGCCTTCGACGCGGCGCAAGGCGCGGTGTTCCAGGGCCGGTTCGACAACGAGCTACTCAGCGGCACGCTCGAGGCAGATACGGCAGCCGCCGTGAAGGGCCTGCAGGGCATTCTGAACGGTGACACCGGTGCGGCGCTCGCCGCCGACAAGGCGATGGTCGCAGCCGCTGGCCAAGGCTTCGCGGCCGACGCGATGGACGTCTCCGGCAACAACATCGCCGTCGGTGGCGCGACCTATGTCGGCACCGCGACCACGGTCTCGGCGGCGACTTCAGTGCACGGCTTGGCCCACGGCACCATTCCAGTCACCGCCAATCCCAACATCGCCAACGGCACTGGCGGAACGGCAGCGGCCGCCACAACGACAGCTGCTGCGGGAGCGACGACGGCTGCAGCAGGAGCCACTGCGGCCGCCGGTGGGACCACGACGGCAGCTGGCGGCTCCACCGCCGCGGCAGGTGGCAACGCCGCCTCGACCGGTACTACGACGACCGCGGCCAACAATGGAACGGCCGCGAGTCATCACCACAGTCATCATTCCGGCCACAGCCACACCGCGGCAACATCGTCGAGCACGGCTGCCAGCCATTCGACCGCCGCCGCGCACCATCACGCGATGGTCCATATGTGGGGCTGATCTTTCATCTGTCCTGTCGAAGAAAATCGAACGATAGCCTTCCAGTGCAGAATGCCCTTCTGCACTGGCCTGTTTTAGAAGAACCGCGCGACCCTCGGCCCAGCTCGAGTCGAAATGGCTGCCCCGCGGCGATTGAATTGAGTTCCAGGCCGGGAACGCCGTCGGCATTGTGAAGATCAGGGCGACATCTTGACGACAACATGCAGGGCGCGTCGAACTGACGCAGCCTGTGTTCGAGATGCACCCGCGAGATCAAGCACTTGGCTGCAGTTCGTCACCGAACAGCAACAATCGGAAACTGCCCGAACAACAACATGGTTGCGAACTTGGCCACGCTTCTTTTGGCCCCAATAGAGCGAATAATTCGCGACTGGCATACGGGACGCACGGTTCCGTCCGGCCGGCTGCGGGGGGTTTGTTCTACTCATTTCGGCTGCCTGTCACGCGCGTCAGGACCAGGTGCGAGCCGGGGTGAACTTGGGGAGATTTATAAATGGCCAATAACACCTTCAATCCGACTGCCCTTGCAAACGGCACGTCGAACCTGCTGGTGCGCGCAGATGCACTCAACCAGTCGACCGATCTGGTGCAGGCTGGTGTCGTATTCAATGACGCGGTCCGCGCCTCGCTCGGCCTGTTCAGCCTCGCCGGCAGCGGCAACTCCAACCCGTTCCTCAACAGCTACACCACCGACATCCACGCGGTGCAGAACGATATCGCCGCGATGCTGGCCAATCCGGGCCAGGTCACCCTCGGCGGCCAGACCTTTACGCTGAACGCGACGGACACAGCTGTCCTCACCAATGTGCAGGCACAGCTGGGCTCGCTTGTCACAGCCGCAGCGGGCATCACCAACGCCGCGACTTTGGCCACGGCGGAGCAGACCATCCACGCCGTGCAGACCGAGATCCTTGGCGAGATCAACGGCGACGCTCACCTTTCCGGCGCGCTGAACAAAGTGACGTTCATGGCCAATACCGGCGCCAATGACGTTGCGTTCCAGAACTCGCCCGCCGGCGCGGATGATGCAGCCACCTTGGCCGCCGCGACCGCGGGCAACAGCCTCAAGGACGTCGGCCTGGTGTTCAACAAGGTCGTCGATTTGTCCTCCGGCGGGATCAATGCGGGCAATCTGCAGGAGGTCACCAACGATCTCACCGCGGTTCAGCAGGGTCTCACCAACATCCTCAACAACAAGACCCAGCTCGCCCAGATCGAGGCCGGCGAGACCGCCAACGCGGCGGCACTGACCACGATCCACCTGCAGACAGTGCTCGGTCAGGTCAACCTGCAGCTCAACAAATACGATGCTGCCGCGTCGACCGGTAATCAGGCGGCGCTGCGCGGCACGGCGGACAATCTGCTCGACATCATCGACATCGTGCAGAACGACGCGAACCTGAACACCGCAGCTGGCGGTAATGGCGCGGCCGGGCATGTCGGCGGCTTTGCAGAGGATCCGGGCGGGCTCACCGGCACCGTCACCAAGTTCCAGGACAACCAGGCGCAGACCAATTTCTGGGCCTCGTTCCTGGCCGAAGCCAACACCATCAA
>NZ_CAFK01000031.1 GCF_000239815.1 Bradyrhizobium sp. STM 3843
AACACTTCGGTGCTGCCTTCGATGCCGCACAGGGCGCGGTGTTCCAGGGTCGGTTCGACAACGAGCTGCTCAGTGGCACGCTCGAGGCGGATACGGCAGCCGCGGTGAAGGGCCTGCAGGGCATTCTGAACGGCGACACCGGCGCGGCGCTCGCCGCCGACAAGGCGATGCTCGCCGCGGCGGGTCAGGGCTTCGCGGCTGACGCGATGGACGTCTCCGGCAACAACATCGCAATCGGCGGCGCGACCTATGTCGGCACCGCAACGACAGTCTCGACCGCGACCTCAGTGCACGGCCTGGCGCAGGGCACGATTCCCGTCACTGCGAACCCGAACATCGCCAACGGCACCGGCGGGTCAACGACCACGCCTCCCTCCAGTGGTGGCCATCCGATCAACTTCAATCCGACCGCGCTGGCCAACGGCACGTCGAACTTGCTGGTGCGCGCATCTGCACTCCAGCATTCGACCGACCTGGTGCAGGCCGGCGTCGTCTTCAACGATGCAGTCCGCGCCTCGCTGGGCCTGTTCAGCCTCGCCGGCAGCGGCAATTCGCCGACCTTCCTGAGCAGCTATCAGGCCGATATCACCGCGGTGCAGACCGACATCGCGGCGATGCTGGCCAATCCTGGCCAGGTCACGCTGGGTGGGCACACCTTTGCCCTGAACACGACCGACACCGCCGTTCTCACCAATGTCGAAGCTCAGCTGGGAACGCTGCTGAAGGCTGCGGGCGGGATCACCAACGCTGCGACTCTCGCAACGGCTGAGCAGACGATCCACGCGGTGCAACAGGAGATCCTGCAAGAGATCCACAACGACGCGCATCTCACGACTGCCCTCAACGGCGTCACCTACCTGGCCAATACCGGTGCGACCGACGTCGCCTTCCAGGCTTCGCCTGCGGGCGCCGACGATGCCGCCACCTTGGCCGCCGCGACCGCAGGCCATAGCCTCAAGGACGTCGGCTCGGTGTTCAACAAGGTGGTTGATATCGCCTCCGGCGGCATCAACGCTGGCAACCTGCAGGAGGTCAACAATGACCTCACGGCGATCTCGCAGGGCCTGACCGCCATCCTCAACAACAAGACTCAGCTTGCGCAGATCGAGGCCGGCGAAACCGCGAATGCAGCGGCGCTGACCACGATCCATCTGCAAACGGCGCTCGGCCAAATCAACCTGCAGCTCAACAAATACGACGCTGCAGCCTCGACCGGCAATCAGGCGGCGCTGCGCGGCACCGCAGACAACCTGCTCGACATTATCGATATCATTCAGAACGATACGAACCTGAACACCGCCGCCGGTGGCAACGGAGCTGCAGGCCATGCCGGCGGCTTCGCCGAGGATCCGGGCGGGCTCACCGGCACGGTCACCAAGTTCCAGGACAACCAGGCGCAGACCAATTTCTGGGCCTCGTTCCTGGCCGAGGCCAACACCATCAATGCGACGCTGCAGAAGATCGCGACCGGTGGCGCGCAGGCGAGCCAGACCCTGATTACGCAGATCCAGAACTACCAGCACTTCGGCGCCGCCTTCGATGCCGCTCAGGGCGCGGTGTTCCAGGGTCGTTTCGACAACGAGCTGCTCAGCGGCACGCTCGAGGCGGATACCGCCAATGCGGTGAAGGGCCTGCAGGGCATCCTGAACGGCGACACCGGTGCGGCGCTCGCCGCTGACAAGGCGATGCTCGCTGCCGCCGGCCAAGGCTTCGCGGCTGACGCGATGGACGTCTCCGGCAACAACGTCCCGGTCAATGGCGGGACCTATGTCGGCACCGCGACCACGGTATCGACTGCGACCTCGATCCACGGCACGGCTCACGGCACCATTCCGGTCACCGCGAACCCGAACATCGCTAATGGCACCGGCGGCACGGCGACCACGCCTCCCACGACCGGCGGCGGAACAGGTGCCGGTGGCAACAACGGCAACGGTGCGGGCGGCTCGAACAATGGAACGGGCTCGGGCGCGAACGGATCGTCAGGCGGCAATAACAATGGCGGCTGTTCGCACCATTGCGGCGGTCACCACGACGATCATCACCATGACGAGCATAGCAGCCACCACGACGCGGCAGTTGCTCAAGCGGCGAGCCAGCAGGCCGACATGTCTCATCATCAAGCCATGACCCATATGTGGGGCTGACGCCCCGCCTGCATTCCCACAATCAGCCGGCGCAGAACGGTAAGTTCTGCGCCGGCTTCTTTGTGTCTGGTCTGATCGCCCGATGCTGTTGCGGGCCCGCTCGACACAACTTCGCGACGGTCCCGGCAAATTTCCGACCACCGTGTGAGCTTGCGAACGGTTCTAACGCCTCGCCACACCGAAGCTCGCGTGAAGCCTCCGTTTCGCTCAATTCTGTCCTGACAACGGTTCGCGTCCAACCTCTGAGCAAGTCTTTCTCATGACCGAACATGCCGTCGCTTTCCGTCCGCGTCTGGTTTCGACGTCGCCGGCGTCCTCGCCTTCGATCAGCCCGGCCGTCGAAGAAAGCACGTTGCAAGCGACGGAGCAGGCGTTTCGGCAGCTCCTTGCCGTACAGCCACGCCACTTCCGAACGCTCTGCAGCCTGGCCATGGTCCGCGTCCAGCGCGGCGACACGGACGAAGCTCAGAAGCTGCTCGCCCAGGCCGCAGATCTCGCCGACCAATCCGCCGACGCACATCTGATGGTGGGCAAGGCCTTCGCGGGTCTCGGCGACATCGACAAAGCCAGACTGCATTACCAGCGCGCGATCGAACTCGGCCTCGACGGTGCCGAGCCGCACCTTCTCTTGGGTCATGCGCTGTGCAGCGTCGGCGATGTCGCGAATGCCGTTCCGCATTTCGAGCGGGCCATTGCGAGCGACGACAAGAACGCCGACGCGCACCAGAGCCTTGGCATCTGCTACCAGCTACTCGGACAGTTCGAGCGCGCCATCGCCCATCATGGAGCCGCCATCGCGGTCAGGCCGAATTTTGCGGCCGCCTTTGCCGGGCTTGGCGATGCCTGTCGGCAACTTGGCCGTCATCAAGACGCGATCGCGCAGTATCAGCATGCGCTGTCCATCAATCCGCAGGCGCCGACCCTGCTGCTCAATCTGGGCGGCTGTTATCATGCGACCGGTCAGCTCGATGCGGCGATCCGCAGCTTCCAGCAAGCGCTCGCATTGAGCCCTCAGTTGGCCGACGCGCACTATAATCTCGGCAATCTGTATCTGCAGATGAACAGCGGGCTCGCGGCCGTCTTCCACTATGAACGCGCCCTGGCGGCCCGCCCTGCCTTCCCTGAAGCGCATAACAATCTGGCCAATGCGCTGCAGTCCCAAGGCAAGCATCAGCAAGCGCTCGCGCATTATGATGAGGCAATCCGCCAGCATCCCGGCTACGCCGATGCCCATCGCAATCGCGCTGATGCGCTGCGGGCGATGAACCGATACGATGATGCCGTCGCGAGCTATCAGGCCGCGCTCGCTCACGCGCCCCGGGACACCAAGACATTCAATCATCTCGCCAGCGTGTTGATGGTCACCGGCCGGCTCGACGAGGCGGCGGCCGCCTATGAGGCCGCGCTCAAGATCGCGCCGCAAAATGCCGGCGTCCATCTCAACTACGCGGCCATCAAGCGCTTCACGGACGGCGATGCACGCTGGCCCTATCTGCAGGATCTGGCGCGGCGCGAGGAAAGCCTCACGGACGGCGAGCGCATCGCCCTGCACTTCACGCTGGGCCGCGCCTATGCCGACGTCAAGGACGGCGAACGCTCCCTCTTCCATCTCCACGCCGGCAACCGTCTCGAGCGTCAGCGCCTCAGTTACGACGAGACCAAGACCCTGCAGCAGCTGGAGCGCATCCGCAGCGTCTTCAACAAGGACGTGATCGCGCAACGCTCCAAGGGCGGCGAGCCGTCGAACCGGCCTGTCTTCGTCATCGGCATGCCGCGTTCGGGCACCAGCCTGATCGAGCAGATCCTGGCGAGCCATCCGGCCGTACACGGCGCCGGTGAGGTCAATTATTTCGCCGCCGCTGCGGAGGCCTATACCGGTGGCGGGCGCGGCGACTATCCCGAGATGCTGGCCAAGATGCCGGACGAAGATCTGCGCGAACTCGGGAAAGCCTACCTGTCGCGCTTCGCCGGATCGGAAGCAGCCGCCGAGCGCATCGTCGACAAGATGCCGTCGAACTTCCTGTTCGCAGGCCTGATCCATCTCGCGCTGCCGAACGCTAAGATCATCCACGTCAGACGCAATCCGATCGACACGTGCCTGTCCTGTTACTCCCTTCTGTTCGCCGAACCTCAACCGTTTGCCTACGATCTCGCCGAGCTCGGACGCTACTACCGCGCCTATGACGCGTTGATGGACCACTGGCGCGCGGTGCTGCCGGACGGCGTCATGCTGGAGGTGAGCTACGAGAACGTGGTGCGCGACCTCGAGTCCGAGGCCCACCGGATCGTCGCCCATTGCGGTCTCGACTGGGATGATAAGTGTCTGTCGTTCCACGAAACCGAACGGCCGGTGAACACTGCGAGCCTGGTTCAGGTTCGACAGCCGCTCTTCGCCGGTTCGGTCGGGCGCTGGCGTCTTTACGGCGACCGGCTGAAGCCGCTGCTGGAAGCACTCGGCCCCCGTGTCGTACTCACCGACCTGGTCGCGGCCACCCAACAAGACGCAACCGGCCGGGCCGCCCCTAGCAACCTTGTGGCCCCGGTCGTCACCGAGCCGAACCGCGCCCGTCCCATCGATCTCGTCGCCGCGCAAGGCGCCCTGAAAGCTGAAGCCGAGCGCGCCTTCACGGTAGCCAAGAAGCTGCAGCGGCGCGGCGATCACGACGACGCTGAGAAGCTCTTCAGCTTCATCCTGGCAAGCCAGCCTGATCATTTCGGCGCGCTGGTCGGCCTCGGCACCATCTGCACCCAGGCCAATCGACTGGATGAGGCCAGGCAGCATTTCCTGAAAGCCGTGGCCATCGATGATCGCTCCGCCGAAGCTCACGGCAGCCTCGGCGCGGTCGAAGCCGCGGCCGGTCGGTTCGAGGCGGCGGTCGGCTACTATCTCAAGGCGCTGACGCTCGCTCCGGATCATCCCGGGATCATCTACGCTTATGCCATGGCGCTGCAGAGCCAGGGCAATCACGACGAAGCGATGGCGATGCTGAAACGGGCCATCGAGCTCAAGCCGCAGCACCTCGACGCGCATTTTGCGCTCGGCAACCTGCACTATGCCGCCGGCAAGGACATCGAGGCGGCGAAATGCTACCTGAAGGTTCTCGACTACAGTCCGCAACATGCCGAGACCCACAACAACATCGCCAATGTCCTGTTGCGGCAAGGCCATGCCGAGCGCGGTATCGAGCATTATCGAAGGGCGATTGCGAGCAAGCCGGACTATGCCGATGCCTATGGCAATCTCGGCAACGCGCTGCTCGAGCTCAATCGCCTGGAGGAATCGATCGAGCAAAATCTGCTCGCGCTGAAGATCAAGCCGGACCGCTTCGGTTCCTATAACAATCTCGGTGTCGCCTATCAGGCGCTCGGCCAGTTCGAGGAGGCGACCGCGGCGTTCGAACGCGCGCTCGAGCTGTCGCCGGACGAAGCCCCGATCCACCTGAACCTCGCGAACATGGAGAAGTTCAAGCCCGGCGACCGTCGCCTACCCGGCTTGCAGAGCCTGCTCGGACACGTCGATCTGCTCGACGAGGAGAAGCAGATCGCGGCGCATTTTGCGATGGGCAAGGCGCTTGCCGACCTCAAGGACTATGACATCGCGTTTACGCATCTGCAGAAGGGCAATGCGCTGAAGCGGAAGACGTTCGAGTATGACGAGGCGCAGCGACTGGCGATGATGAAAAATGTCGCCGCCAAGTTCACGCCGGAGTTCTTCCAGTCGGTCGCGGGACATGGGGATACATCGTGGTCTCCGATCTTCATCGTCGGCATGCCGCGCTCAGGTACGACGCTGATGGAGCAGGTGCTGGCCAGCCATTCCAAGGTGTTCGGTGCCGGCGAACTCGAGACCTTCAAGGATCTGATCGGAGACTGCGCCAAGCGCCAGCGCGTCCTACCGGCCTATCCCGAGCTGATCAATTTGCTTCCGCCGGAGCAGATGACGCAGCTGGGACAAGACTACACGGCCCGGGTGCGTGCGCTGGCGCCCGAGGCCGAGCGGATCGTCGACAAGATGCCGCTCAATTTCCTGTTCGTGGGGCTGATCCATGCCGCGCTTCCGAATGCCCGGATCATCAATGTCAAGCGCGACCCGCTGGACACCTGCATCTCCTGCTACTCGCTGCTGTTCACCGGCAGTCAGCCGTTCGCCTATGATCTGGCCGAGCTCGGGCACTACTACCGGGGCTACGAGGCGGTGATGGCGCATTGGCACAAGGTGCTGCCGCCAGGCGTCTTGACGGATGTCCAGTACGAGGATCTGGTCGACGATCTCGAGGGAGCTTCGCGCGGCGTGCTGGCCCATTGCGGCCTGGACTGGGAAGATGGCTGCCGTGATTTCCACAGCACGCAGCGCGCGGTCCGCACGGCAAGCCTGATGCAGGTGCGCGAGCCGCTCTATCGCCGCGCGGTCGGAAGCTGGCGTCGATACGAGAAGTTCCTCGGGCCCCTCCAGGAGGCGCTCGGGCCGGATCGTGAGCCTTCGTAAGCGCGCAATCCGGGCCGGCAAATAACCGGGTGCACAGGCTCCAGGGACATGTGGAGGAGCGGGCACCCGGCTATTCGGCCGCTCGGCGGAGGCGGCGTTTTGATATTAGCCTCAACATTTTAACGAACTGTCTTGAGGAACTGACGCAACGTGGCCGTAGGGCTACGTAGAGCAAGCCTGCGCAGTCCTCCGCCGCGCGAGCTTGAGCCGATCGTGGCCAGCTCCGCCACCCGGCCGAACTGCCGCTTCCTGCAGCACAATTTCGATTTTGGCGCGACTTGCAACCTTTGCGCGGCGCCAGAGCTGTGATGAAAGACCACGAGCCGCTTGACCGGCGCGTCCAGGATTGGTTTGACCCAATATCGCCGCAGTCCAACCCTTTTGGCCCGCCCCTGAATCCAACCTCGGAAGACACTCCAGCCATGCGTATCACCCTCGTCGGCTCCCGACATTTCGGTGTGGCCACACTGAACATGCTGCGCGACAAGGCCGTCGAGATTGCCCGCGTGGTCGTCCACGATGGCGAGGATCGCCTGGCCGCCGCGGCCCGGGCCGCGGGCATCGAGGTCGTGGTCCAGGCCGATCCCAAACTGGTGACGCCGCAGGAAATCGCTGCTGGCACCGATCTGATCGTCACGGCACACAGTCATGCGCGCGTGGCGCAGGCGGCGGTCAGAGCCGCCAAGTTTGGCGGCATTGGCTACCATCCCTCGCTGCTGCCGCGCCATCGCGGCAAGGCCGCCGTCGAATGGACCATCAAGGAGGGGGACGCGATCGCGGGCGGCACGATCTATCACCTCGCCGAGCGCATGGATGCGGGCGCGATTGCCGCCCAGGAATGGTGCTTCGTCAAGAAAGGCGAGACGGCACGCGAGTTGTGGGAGCGTGCACTGGCACCGCTTGGCTTGAAGCTGCTTGGCGAGGTCATCGACTACGCCAACGCGCATGGCACCATCCCCGCCAAGCCCCAGGATGAGCAGTTCGCCACCAAGGCGCCGAGCCTCCCGCCCCAGTGACGGCAGCTCGCTGCTCAACGGCTTGACGAGCCGAGCGGGCCTCGTCACTGCAATTCCAGGACAAGTGGCCGGCAGCCGGCCTCAAATCCTGCGATCTCGGCCGCCGCGCTGCCGCGCCGGCTCCCTCCCCGAATTGGAATTAACCTTTATCTATTTGGTATTACTCGGAAATTTCAAGATATCGCGCTGCGGCAAATTTTCGTCACATTTCTTCCAAATAAACCTAGGCCATCACCCACATTTGAGGAATTGATTCATGCGTCACAACCGCATTGGAATGGCTCTTCTCGCGGCAATTTTGGCGGGCGGCGCTGCTGCCCCTGCCCTCGCCCAGACGCCCTATGACGGACAGTGGCAGGTTACAATCGTCACCAACAGCGGCAGCTGCGAGCCGTCTGCAAGCTCGACCTTGACGGTTGCCGACGGTAAGATTTCGGCGCCAGGCGCCAATGTGTCCGGTTCGATTGGGCGCGAAGGCCTGGTGAAGGTCTCGATCAACGGTGCATATGCGAATGGTCAGCTCAGCGGCAACTCCGGTTCGGGCAAGTGGAATGGAGCTTCAGCAGGAATTCCCTGCAGCGGTCGCTGGCAGGCGTCGCGGATGTAAGAGACGTTATTCTCATTCGAAGATGGTTCGGCGGGTTGTGGCAGCCGCCGTATTGTTTGGGGCGTTGGGCGTCGGTGCGCCCGGTTACGCCCAATCCGGCCCTTTCGCCGGAATGGCCGGCAGCTGGCATGGCTCCGGCACGGTCGCCCTCGAGGATGGTTCGACGGAACGAATCCGCTGCCGCGCGATCTATGCCGTGTCCGGTCCGAACATGAATCTGTCACTGACCTGCGCCAGCGACGCCTACAAGTTCAACCTCTCAGGCAATGTCGTTGCCCAGGGCTCGGCGATCTCCGGCAGCTGGAGCGAGTCCAGCCGTGGCATCACTGGTGTGCTGCAGGGCCGCGGCGGCGGCGGCAATTTCCAGCTGGCGGCAAGTGCAGCCGGCTTCAACGCCAATATTGCGCTCTCGACCCGCGGGAACCGGCAGTCGGTCTCGATCCGGGCCGATAGCCAGTTCCGCGGCGCCAATATCTCACTGTCACGCTGAGTGTCGTTTAGCCGCGGCGCGGGGTCCCCGGCTTGGGCGGGACGAGCTGCGCCGCGGTCTGCTTGATCGTCTTCGCAATCAACAGCGCCTGCTCCTTGGTCATGGCAAAATCCTGCACGCCTTTGTGCGTGGTCAGCGACAACACCATCAAATGCGGCTCCTGTTCGGGCCAGCCGGTCGCGAACGCCGTGAGAAAATCTGCGGAGGTGGGACGGTCGGACATGGCGTGATCTCACTTCGAGTTGCTTGAGGACCGCCGTTTAGGACGGAACACGCCAGCGCTCCACGATTTTGTTGCACCCTGAGGAGTTCCGCGCCTCGCCTGATGATGGTGCAATTGTCGATTTCGTTTGCAAAGCTGCACCTGGGAGGCGATACAGCCCTGCCCTCGTTTGAGGCAGTCACCTCCCCTCCCGCCAATGCACAAACCCGCTTCCAAGACGATGGCCGCCCTGTGGATGGCGGGCTGGCTCAGCCTGATGCTGGTGATGGCGGTCGCCGGGCGCGAGGCGCTGCGCGACCTCAACCTGTTCGAGCTGATGGAGCTGCGCTGCCTGCTCGGGCTCGCAATGTTATCCCCGGTGGTCTGGCTGAGCGGCGGCCCCAAGGTGTTGCGGACCAAGCGGCTGCCGCAGCACATCGCGCGCAATCTCATTCATTATGTGGCGCAGCTCGGCTGGTTTTTCGCGCTGACGCTGATCCCGCTGGGCCAGGTCGTGGCCATTGAATTCACCATGCCGATCTGGACCGCGCTGCTGGCGGCGAGCTTTCTCGGCGAGCGCATCACGCCGTTCAAGCTCCTGGCCATTGCGCTCGGCCTGATCGGGGTCCTCGTGATCGTCCGTCCCGCGACAGGCGCCATCAATCCGGGCCAGCTGATTGCGCTGGGGGCCGCGGTCGGCTTCGGCATCTCCATCGTGCTGGTGAAGTCGCTCACCCGCACCGAAGCCACCGTCTCGATCCTGGTCTGGATGCTGTCCATCCAAGCCGTCGCAGGCTTGGTGCCGTCGGTCGCGTTCTGGAGCTGGCCCTCGGGCAGTGTCTGGGGCTGGATTGTCGTGATCGCGTTCTGCGGCACATTCTCGCATTTCTGCATGGCGCGCGCGATGCTCTATGCCGACGCGACCATCGTGGTGCCGATGGATTTTCTGCGCGTGCCGCTGACGGCCACCGCCGGCTGGCTGCTCTACTCCGAGCGGTTGGATGCGTTCACCGTATTGGGTGCAGCCCTGATTCTCGGCGGCAACCTGCTCAACCTGCGCCCCGCGCAGCCGGTCGCCGTGGGCGCCCGGAGCTGACGTCAGACCTCTCTCGGTCGCCTTCGGCCGGTCGATCCTGGGTCAGAATGTGATGTGATCACGCAAGTCACACGTGCGCGATGCGTTGGCATCGCGCAACAGTCCCAGAAAAACCTGCGCCCGAGGCGGCTTTTTTGCATCGGGATCAAGACCTTTTCTCGTCAGCCGCGACTAATGTCGCAGTGATCATTTCGCTGCTCATGGGGGATGTTCGGATGCGTTATCTCACCATCGGTCTGTCGCTGTTCTGCATGGCGCTGACGGCAAACGCCGCCAAGGCGGATCGCCGTGTCGCCTTCGTGGTCGGCAATGGTGCCTACAGGAACGTCGCGCAGCTGCCGAACCCGCCGGTCGATGCCAAGGCCATGGCCGCGACATTGCGCAATGTCGGGTTCGATGTGGTGGAAGGTACCAACCTCACCCGCGACAAGATGACCGAGAAGCTGCTCGATTTCGGCCGCAAGGCGCAGGGTGCCGACATCGCAGTGTTCTACTACGCAGGCCACGGCATTGCGATCTCCGGCAGCAACTACCTGCTGCCCGTCGATGCCGACCTGAAATCCGAAATGGACGTGAAGCTGGGCTCGGCTATCAACATCGACGTGACGCTCGATCAGACGATGGGCGATGCCAAGGTCAAGCTGGTATTCCTCGACGCTTGCCGCGACAATCCCTTCGCGGCCAAGATCAAGTCGAACTCGCCGACCCGCAGCGTCTCGGTCCAGGCTGGCCTTGCGGAGATGAAGTCTGGCGAAGGCACCCTGATCGCCTTCGCCACGGGTCCCGGCCAGACCGCGCTCGACGGTGAAGCCGGCGCCAACAGCCCGTTCACCCGCGCCCTGATCGCCCATATCGCCCAGCCCGGCGTCGAGATCCAGCAGGCGATGACGGCGGTGCGCGCCCAGGTCAACGAAGAGACCAACAAGGGCCAATTGCCTTGGGGCCACACCAACCTGATCGGCGCGGTTTATCTCAATCCCAGCGCAACACCTCCGGCGACGACAGCCACGATCCCGGCCAACAGTCCAGCCAATGCTGCCGCTTCGTCGGCAGGCGAGGCCGAGCTCGAATTCTGGCGCTCGGTCAAAGACTCCAACAGGCCGGAAGAGCTCAACGCCTATCTCTCCGCCTATCCGAACGGGCAGTTCAAGAGTCTGGCACTGGCTCGCATCGCATCGATCGACAGCGGGACCGCCAACAACGCCACACGCGCCGTTGCCAAGGGTGTCGACCCCGCCGTGTTCACCGAGGAAGGCACCCAGGTCAGCGAGGACCAGATCGGTCTCGACAAGGCCAAGCGGCGCGACGTACAGCGTCGGCTCACCGGGCTCGGCTTCGACAACAAGATGACCGGCATCTTCGACGACGAGACCCGGAGTGTCATCAAGCGCTGGCAGGCCGCACGCGGCTATCCCTCGAGCGGTTATCTGACCAAGCTGCAGCACAAGGCGCTGCTGGCTGAGGCCCAACCCGCGCCGGCTGCGGCTTCGGTGGGTGAGGACGGCACCAGGCTCCGCCGCGCCGCCAAGCCCAGCGGCAATGTGGCAACGGGCAGCGCTCCACCGCCGAGCGGCGCGCCGGTCTACCGCAACCCGCCGCCGGACAATGCCGGCAATGCTGCCGGCGCCGCCTTCATCGGCGGCATGATGGGCGGCGTGCTCGGCGGCGCATTGCGCAGGTAGTCGCTGCTCGGAGGCAATAGCGAAAAAGCTCGGGCCATGCCGTCCGAGCCTTTTTGCCGTTTGCGCATGCGCGTTACAGCCCAGCCGCCTTGCGCAGCGCCGCATTCATGCGGTCCTGCCAGCCGGGACCGTCGGCCTGGAAATGCTCGAGCACGTCCTGATCGATCCGCAAGGTCACCTGCTCCTTGACGCCGGGGATGGCCGCCTTTTTCGGCGGTGCCTCGACCGGCTTGGCCGTGACTTTCTTGAAGGCGGCTTCCGCCTCGGTGCGGGCGTCGGCGAGCGTTCTTGGACGGCGGGGCTGGTCGGCCATGATCTAGATCCCTTCGAACAAGGCGGTCGACAGATAGCGCTCCGAGAACGACGGCACGATCGCAAGTATCGTCTTGCCCGCGCTCTCCGGCCGCTTGCCGATCTCGAGTGCCGCCGCGATCGCCGCGCCAGAGGAGATGCCGCCGGGAATACCTTCATTGCGCGCCAGCGCGCGCGAGGTCTCGATCGCGGTGGCGCTGTTGATCTTCACGATCTCATCGATCACCGAGCGATCGAGAACGTCGGGCACGAAGCCTGCACCGATGCCCTGGATCTTGTGCGGAGAATGCGTCCCGCCCGAGAGCACGGGGCTTTCCTCCGGCTCGACGGCGACCACCTTTAGCGACGGCTTGCGCGGTTTGAGCACCTGGCCGACACCGGTGATGGTGCCGCCGGTGCCAACACCGGCGACGAACACGTCGATATTGCCGTCGGTGTCGTTCCAGATTTCCTCCGCGGTGGTGCGGCGATGAATTTCGGGATTGGCGAGGTTCTTGAACTGCTGCGGCATCGCCGAGTTCGGAGTGGTTCGCAGCAACTCCTCGGCAGTCGCGATCGCCCCCTTCATCCCCTGTGCTGCCGGCGTCAGGACAAGCTCGGCGCCGAGGTAGGCGAGCATCTTGCGCCGCTCGATCGACATCGATTCCGGCATCACGAGCTTGAGCCGGTAGCCGCGTGATGCCGCAACGAACGCAAGCGCTATTCCGGTATTCCCGGAGGTCGGCTCGATCAGCACGCTGTCCTGATTGATGACGCCGGCCTTCTCCATGGCGATGATCATCGCCGCGCCGATGCGATCCTTCACGCTCGCAGCCGGATTGAAGTACTCGAGCTTGGCGAGGATCGTGGCATTCACGCCGTGCTGCTCCGGCAATCTTCGCAGCCGCACAATCGGTGTATTTCCGATCGCCTCGACGATCGAGTCGAACACGCGCCCGCGGCCGGGTCGTTGCACCTTTTCGGTCACTGATGACGCATTCATTGAGACACTCCAGCGCGAGCGCGACGGTTGATGTTTTCGTAAGGCATCATTGGTCACAGTGTTGCGCCGCGCAAGCACGTTTCTGTGAGTCAGCAGCCGCTGCGCCGCACAAGCTTTCAAAGCTAAATTACGCAAAAACAACGCATTTGTGTTGCGACATGGTCAAACATTTGAGAGTATATTGACTGTGACATCGAGGCCTCATCCACCTTGTGTACTCATAAAGGTAGATCAGGTCGCCACGTCGAGATCGCCATTTCCCGACCGCAACGGAGGTCCCCATGTCAGCAGTCGCTGAATTCATGTCGACCAAGATGCAGAAGCCGGATCCGCGCGGCAGCGATCTCCCGACATGCCCAGTTTGTGCAGATTCCATGATCGCGGCGGAAGCGTCCGCCTATCTCGCGGATAATGCGATCAGCTATCTCTGGACCTGCGACACCTGCGGTTACGGCTTCGTGACCAAGCACACGGTTCACAAACGTTTCGCCTGCAGCGCTCTGTCATCCTAACGTCATCTCACGCTGTCAGTCATCGCGCGGCGATATCGCCGCGCGACCAGTTTGTGCGCGTCTCAGCATAGAATTGTTCAAAAGTTCCTGTCGCGATCGCATCGCGCAGGCCGGCCATGAGCTGCTGATAGTAGGCGATATTGATCTCCGACAGCAGCATCGCGCCGAGGGTCTCGCCTGACTTCACGAGGTGGTGCAGATAGGCCCGCGCATAGCTGCGGGCCGCCGGCCATGGGCTCTCCTCGTCGAGCGGCCTCGGATCGTCGGCATGACGCGCATTGCGCAGGTTCACCGGCCCGAAGCGCGTGAACGCGACGCCATGGCGGCCATTGCGCGTCGGCAGCACGCAGTCGAACATGTCGATGCCGCGCTTGACCGACTCCAACAAATCGTCCGGCGTGCCGACGCCCATCAGATAGCGCGGACGATCCGCAGGCAGCACCGGCGCGGTGGCCTCGATCATCGCCAGCATCACGGCCTGCGGCTCGCCGACAGCGAGACCGCCGATCGCATAGCCATGGAAGCCGATTTCGACCAGGCCGCGTGCGCTCGCCTCGCGCAGAGTTGGGATGTCGCCTCCCTGCACGATGCCGAACAGCATATAGCCGGCCGGCGCAGTCTCGAAAGCACGACGGCAGCGCTCCGCCCAGCGCAGGGAAAGGCGCATGGCACGCTCGATGTCGTCCGGCTCGGCCGGCAGCCGCACGCATTCGTCGAGCTGCATCGCGATGTCCGAGCCAAGCAGCCGCTGCACCTCGATGGCCCGCTCCGGCGACAGCTCGATTTTCGTGCCGTCGATATGCGAACGAAACGTCACGGCACTCTCGGTCACCTTGCGCAGCTCGGACAGCGACATCACTTGGAAGCCGCCTGAATCGGTCAGCATCGGCCCGCCCCAGCCGGTGAAGCGCTGCAGGCCCCCGAGCGCCGCGATCCGCTCCGCGCCGGGCCGCAGCATCAGATGATAGGTATTGCCGAGCACGATATCGGCGCCGGCGTCGCGGATGTCGCGCCAGTGGATGCCCTTCATGGCGCCGGCGGTGCCGACCGGCATGAAGGCGGGCGTCCGCACGACGCCATGCGGCGTGGTCAGACGGCCGGTGCGGGCGTTGCCGTCGGTCGCGAGCAGCTCGAAATGATTGGGAAGGTGCGTCTCGGATAAGCTCATGGCGGGCTTATTGCGTCAGCATGGAGCCGGTTTCAACCTCGTAAGCCCCCAATTCCCGTCACAAAGCCCGTTGACGGCGGTTCCGACCGCCCCTATGGTCCCGCGCCATGTTCACCGCGACCAAACGCACGACGAAAACCACCAAGCCCTGCCGGGCCTCGGGAGGCGTGCGCGCGTAGACGAACCTAGCCGCGACATCTTCGAACCGAAGCCCCGCCTGATGCCAGGTCCGGGGCTTTTTTATTGCCTGAATTCCAACTGGAGATAGAGACGTGAAGAACGACCCCGTTGTTGCCATCGTCGGCGTGACCGGCGCTGTCGGCGCCGAATTCATCGCCACCATGGACCGCCGCAATGTCCGCGTCGGCCGGCTGAAGGCGCTGGCGAGCGCGCGCTCGGCCGGCAAGACACTGAGCTTCCGCGGCCAGACGATCACCATCGAGGAGCTGAACGAGCGCTCATTCGAGGGCGTCGACATCGCCCTGTTCTCTGCCGGCAGCGGCATCTCGAAGAAGTTTGCGCCGATCGCGGTCCGCTCCGGCGCCGTTGTGGTCGACAACTCCTCGGCCTTCCGCATGGACCCGAACGTGCCGTTGGTGATCCCCGAGATCAACGCCAACCGCATCCGCGACCACAAGGGCATCATCGCCAATCCGAATTGCGCGGCGATCACCGCGCTGGTGCCGCTGTGGCCGATCCACCAGACCAACCGCATCAAGCGCGTGATCATCGCAACCTATCAGGCCGCGAGCGGCGCAGGTGCCGCCGCCATGGACGAGCTGGTGCAATCGACCCGCGCCAGCCTCAACGGACAGGTCTACACGCCGCAGGTGATGCCGCATCCCTACGCCTTCAACCTGTTCAGCCACAACACGACCATCGACCCCGAGACCGGCTACAACGACGAAGAAACCAAGGTCATCAAGGAGACGCGGAAGATCTTCGAGGACGACAGAATCGCGATCGGCGTCACCTGCGTCCGCGTCCCGGTGCTGCGCGCCCATTGCGAGGCCATCACCTTTGAATGCGAGAAGCCGATCTCGGAACACGACGTGCGACGCATTCTCGCCACCGCGCCAGGCGTGCGTATCGTCGACGATCGTGAGAAGAACTATTTCCCGATGCCGGTCGATGCCTCCGGCCAGGACGACGTGCTGGTCGGCCGCATCCGGAAGGATCTGTCGGATCCTTCCGGGCATTCGATCGCGATGTTCGTCGCCGCCGATCAGCTCTTGAAGGGCGCGGCGCTCAACGCGGTGCAGATCGCGGAGCTGTTGCCGGAGCGCGCGATGGCGTAGCTGTCTCCCGGCGTCATTGCGCGCAAACAACATCAACGCGAAGACTGTCATCATCCGCGAAGGCGGATGATCCAGTACTCCGAGACGTTTGTGATGAGTCGAGACGTTGCGGAGTACTGGATGCCCCGCATTCGCCGGGGCATGACGATCGAGAATTAGGCGACGGCTTGCGCTTACGCTCCCCGCAATGACCGCGCATGCCGCACGCTAGGGGGTCCGCACCTCTTGCTCGCCACGGCGGAACAACAGGCACGCATCTCCGTAGGAATAGAACCTGTAGCCTTCGGCGATCGCGTGCGCGTAGGCCGCCTTCATGGTGTCGAGCCCCGAGAAGGCCGACACCAGCATGAACAGCGTCGAGCGCGGCAAATGGAAGTTGGTCAGCAGAATATCGACCGCGCGGAAGCGGTAGCCGGGCGTGATGAAGATCGAGGTCTCGCCTTCGAACGGCGCGATGGTGCCGTCGCCGGCCGCGGCGCTCTCCAACAGGCGCAGCGAGGTGGTGCCGACGGCCACGATGCGGCCGCCTTGCGCGCGCGCCTCGCACAGCGCCGCGGCAGTTGCCGCCGACAGGCTGCCCCACTCCGCATGCATCCGGTGACCCGCGGTGTCTTCGGCCTTGACCGGCAGGAAAGTGCCGGCGCCGACATGCAGGGTGACGCGCTGCAGGCCGATCCCGCGGGCGCGCAAGCGCTCCTCCAGCGCCGGCGTGAAATGCAGGCCGGCGGTGGGCGCCGCGACCGCCCCCTCGTTCACCGCAAACATGGTCTGATAGTCGTCGGCGTCACGCTCGTCGGCCGCGCGCTTGCCGGCGATATAGGGCGGCAGCGGCGGCCGGCCGAGATCGGCGATCGCCTGATCCAGGGTCGGGCCATGAAACGAGAACGACAGCGTCACCTCGCCCTCGGCGCCCTTGGCCTCGACCGAGGCATCCAGGTGACCGAGCAAACACACTTTGCCCTCGTTGCCGAAGCGAATGGTATCCCCGGCCGCGAGCTTCTTCGCCGGCCGCACCAGCGCCTGCCAGCGCGAGCCGTCCAGCCGCTTGATCAGCGTGGCTTCGATCTTGGGTTCAGTGTCGCGCCCGATGCGGCGGCCTGACAGCTGCGCCGCGATCACCTTGGTGTCGTTGACGACCAGCTGGTCACCCGGCTCCAGCCAATCCGGCAGATCGCCGATCAGGCGATCGCGCAGCACGCCGTCGTCCTGCACCACCAGCATGCGGGCGGAATCGCGCGGACTTGCCGGCCGTAGCGCGATGTTGTCCGGCGGGAGATGGAAATCGAAGAGATCGGTGCGCATTCCAGGCTCGGCACCATGCCGACCCTCATCCTGAGGAGCGCATCAGCGCGTCTCGAAGGATGAGGCCCGGAGGTCGGGGGCTTCATGGTTCGAGACGCGTGCTGAGCACGCTCCTCACCATGAGGATCGATATATTACGCCGCGTCCGCGGCCATATACGCCTTGACGATCTTGTCGGGGTTCTGCACCGGCTCGCCGCGCTTGATCTTGTCGACGTTCTCCATGCCCTCGGTCACCTTGCCCCAGACCGTATATTGCTTGTCCAGGAAGCGGGCGTCGTCAAAGCAGATGAAGAACTGGCTGTCGCCGGAGTCGGGGCTCGCGGCGCGGGCCATCGAGGCGGTGCCGCGCACATGCGGCTCGGCGTTGAACTCGGCCTTCAGCTTCTTGCCGGAGCCGCCGGTCCCGGTGCCGTGCGGGCAGCCGGTCTGAGCCATGAAGCCGTCGATGACGCGATGGAAGACGATCCCGTCGTAGAAGCCATCCCGCACCAGCTCCTTGATCCGCGCCACATGATTTGGCGCCAGATCCGGGCGCATCTCGATGGTGACGGGGCCCTGGGTGGTCTCAAGGATCAAGGTATTTTCGGTGACAGCCATGCTTGTCTCTCAATGGTTTGAGTTCGACGCGTTGACGAAAAACGCGTCCGAACGAGGGAACTTAATGCCCGCGGGCGTGCAATCGCACCGGCCCCTCTTTCGATAAATGGCATTGTTGGCGGGCGTACCAAGAGCCGAGACGCTTGGCAAAGATTTCGTTAAACGCGCAGCGCCGGTTCGGTTCCAACCGGCGCTGGCGAAGACTGCGACATCGCCTCACCGGCGGTGCCGTCTGTCGCGATCACTTCACGTCGGAAGCGACCTGGACTTTCACCATCTTGTCGGGATCGGTGACGCTGCCGGACGAGGAGCCGGGCGGCGCCTTCTTCAGCTTGTCGACCACGTCCATGCCCTGCACGACCTCGCCGACCACGGTGTACTGGCCGTTGAGGAAGGCGGCGTCGCCGAAGCAGATGAAGAACTGCGAATTGGCGGAATCGACGCTGTCTCCGCGCCGGGCCATGCCGACGGTGCCGCGCTTGAACGGCACGTTGGAGAATTCCTGCTTCAGGTTCGGATATTTGGAGCCGCCGGTCCCGTTGAAATTCTGGCCATCGCCGGTCTGGGCCATGAAGCCGTCCATGACGCGGTGGAACGGCACGTTGTTGTAAAAGCCCTCCCGCGCGAGCTGCTTGAGGCGCTCGGCATGCTGCGGCGCCAGGTCGGTACGCAGCTTGATGACGATACGGCCCTTGGTGGTGTCGATGACAAGCGCATTCTGCTTGTCGAGACCGGCCGGCAGCGACTGCGCCAGGGCGGGCACCGCAAAGACCAGGGCGAAGACAAAGGCGATAGCTCGGATCATGAAAACTCCGGGGACATGCAGGGCGGAAAGTCGGTGGCGCCGCTCATCGCAGGCGCCCTCGCAGCGCATCACTGAAACTTGGCTTTGAGGCTGGCTGCGACGGAGGGCGACACGAAAGACGATACATCGCCGCCCATGGCAGCGATTTGACGGACCAGTGTGGCGGCGATCGGGCGGGTCTCGAGCGAGGCCGGCACGAACACGGTCTGGATACCAGGCACCATGGCGCTGTTCATGCCGGCGAGCTGCATCTCGTAATTCAGGTCGGTGCTGTCGCGCAGGCCGCGGATCATCAGGATCGCCCCGGCCTGTTGTGCAGCCGTCACCGTGAGATTGTCATAGGTCGTCGCCTCGAAGCCGCAGGACGCCTGCGCCGCCACTGGGGCGAACACCTCGCGGACCATGGCAAGCCGCTCCTCGGTCGAGAACAGCGGCTTCTTGCTGGAATGGACTCCGACGGCGACGATCAGCTGGTCGCAGAGGTGGACGGCCTGGCGAACGACGTCCAGATGGCCGTTGGTGACGGGATCGAACGATCCTGGATAAAGGGCGATACGCGGCATAAGCCCCTCCTATACCCGCCGGAAACGGCCGGCAAGCCGGCCTTTGTTTCATCGGATGGCGGCCGATGAAACAAAACCTTGATGTAATGAAACCATTTCGCGGTTTTCGCGAAGGGATCTCGAAACCAGCGCCCAGTATGCAAGTCCCAACACGCTAGGCCAAAGGCCGAGACAGGGGACCGTCATGCTCAAAGCGCTTTCTGCCATCGCGGTGGCCGCGTTCGTGGCCGCCGCGCTCACCATTGTGCCGGGTTTCGAGGTCGAAGCCAGCGTGCCGCAGCCTTTGGCCAAGGGTGACCGGCTCGACGTCCACCCGATCGGGCGCGATTGCTCCGAGCAGGCCTGGCCGAATTTCGAGGCCTCCTGCCTGCGCCGCGCCGGGACCAAGGCGGTGGTCCGCGACGCTCGGATCGTGGCTGTCCACAGGCCCCAGTGACGGCTTGCGACTAGCGAGTAGCGAATAGATTGGCCATATGTCCCTATTCGCTAATGCCTATTCCCTCATTCGCTACTCACTACCTGCCTGATCGCCACCCTGGTCGCCCTGGCTGCTGCCATTCCCGCCATTCTCGGTGTCTTCCCCGATATGCTCGACCGAGACGACCTTCTCGTCGTCGGCGGTATTGAACACGATCACGCCCTGGGTCGAGCGGCCGGCAATGCGGATGTCCTCGACCGGACAGCGGATCAGTTGGCCCTTGTCGGTGACCAGCATGATCTGGTCGGCGTCCTCGACCGGGAATGAGGCCACCAGCTTGCCGTTGCGCTCGTTGACGGACATCGCCACGATGCCCTTACCCCCGCGGCCGGTGGTGCGGTACTCGAACGACGAGGTCCGCTTGCCATAACCGTTCTCGCTGATGGTCAGCACGAACTGCTCGGCCGCCGACATCTCGACATAACGCTGCTCGCCGAGCTCCACGGTCGAGCCCGCCGCGGCATCCTCGGTCTCTGTGCCGGCCTCCTCCTCGGCCCCGCCGCGGCGCACGGCGCTGGCACGGCGCAGATAGGCGGCGCGCTCTTCGGAATCGACCTCCATGTGGCGCAAGATGGACAGCGAGATGATCTTGTCGCCTGACGGCAGCGCAATGCCGCGCACGCCCATCGAAGTACGCCCGGTGAAGACGCGGACCTCGTTGACCGCAAAGCGGATGCATTGCCCGCCGGCCGCGGTCAGCAGCACGTCATCGCGCTCGGTGCAGATCTGCACGTCGACGATCTCTTCGCCCTCGTCGAGCTTCATCGCGATCATGCCGGAGCGGCGGACCTCGACGAAGTCGGACAGCTTGTTGCGGCGGACGTTGCCGCCTGTGGTGGCGAACATCACGTCGAGATTGGCCCAGGAGGATTCGTCCTCCGGCAGCGGCATGATCGTGGTGATGCGCTCGCCCTGCTCCAGCGGCAGGATGTTGATCAGCGCCTTGCCGCGTCCGTTGGGGGCCGCGACCGGCAGCCGCCAGACCTTCTCTTTGTAGACCTGGCCGCGCGACGAGAAGAACAGGACCGGCGTGTGGGTCGAAGCCACGAACAGCCGGCTGACGAAATCCTCCTCGCGGGTCTGCATGCCGGCGCGGCCCTTGCCGCCGCGGCGCTGGGCGCGATAGGCCGACAGCGGCACGCGCTTGGCGTAGCCGGCATGCGACACCGTCACCACCATGTCCTCGCGCTGGATCAGGTCCTCGTCTTCGACCTCGCCTTCCTGCTCGATGATGGTGGTCTTGCGCGGGGTGCCGAACTCCGCCTTTACGGCAGCGAGCTCGGTCTTGATGATGTCCTGGACGCGCGCGCGTGAACGCAGGATGTCGAGATAGTCGTTGATCTCGATCTTGAGCTTGTCGAGTTCGTCGGAGATCTCCTCGCGGCCGAGCGCGGTGAGCCGCTGCAGCCGCAGGTCCAGGATCGCCTTGGCCTGCTCCAGCGACAGCCGGATGGTCCCGTCCTCGTTGAGCCGATGCCTGGGATCGTCGATCAAAGTGATCATGGCCTCGACATCGCGGGCCGGCCAGTCGCGCGACATCAGCGCGTCGCGCGCGGTCGCCGGATCAGGCGAGGTCCTGATCACGCGGATGACCTCGTCGATATTGGCTACCGCAACAGCCAGGCCGACCAGGATATGGGCGCGGTCGCGTGCCTTGCCGAGCAGATATTTGGTCCGCCGCGTCACCACCGTTTCGCGGAAGGCGATGAACACCGTCAGGAGATCCTTCAGGTTCATCGTCTGCGGCCGGCCGCCGTCGAGCGCCAGCATGTTGGCGGCGAAGCTCGTCTGCAGCGGCGTGAACTTGTAGAGCTGGTTCAGCACCACGTCCGGAACCGCGTCGCGCTTGAGCTCGACCACGACGCGATAGCCTTCGCGGTCGGACTCGTCGCGGAGATCGGCGACGCCCTCGATCCTCTTCTCGCGCACCAGTTCGGCGATGCGCTCGACCATCGTCGCCTTGTTGACCTGATAGGGGATCTCCGAGATGATGATCGCCTCGCGGTCCTTGCGGATCGTGTCGATCGTCACCCTGCCCCGCATCACGATCGAGCCGCGGCCGAGATGATAGGCGGAACGGATGCCGGCGCGGCCAAGGATGATGCCGCCGGTCGGGAAATCCGGTCCTGGAATGATGTTAGTCAGTTCGTCGATAGACAACGCGGGATTGTCGATCAGCGCGACACAGGCGTCGATCACCTCGCCGAGATTGTGCGGCGGGATATTGGTCGCCATGCCGACCGCGATGCCGCCGGCGCCGTTGACTAGCAGGTTCGGAAACTTGGCCGGAAGGACCGACGGCTCCTTGTCGGAGTTGTCGTAGTTCGCCACGAAATCGACGGTGTTTTTGTCGATGTCGTCGAGCAGCGGGATCGCCGCCTTGGCGAGCCGCGCCTCGGTATATCGGTAGGCTGCGGGCGGATCGCCGTCGACCGAGCCGAAATTGCCCTGGCCGTCGATCAGCGGCACCCGCATGGAGAAGTCCTGCGCCATGCGGACCATGGCGTCGTAGATCGACTGGTCGCCATGCGGGTGATATTTACCGATGACGTCGCCGACCACGCGGGCGGACTTCACGTATTTCTTGTCCGGCGTATGCCCCTGCTCGTACATCGAGTACAGGATGCGCCGGTGCACCGGCTTCAGGCCGTCGCGCGCATCGGGCAGCGCCCGCGCCACGATCACGCTCATCGCGTAATCGAGGTAGGAGCGTTTCATCTCGTCGAGGATGGAGACGGGGCGAATATCGGAAGGGCCGCCCGGCTCGCCGGGCTTCTCATCTTCAGTGTCGGACAATGGGGGATCCGGTCAGTTTTGCACGCGGAAATCGCTGCGACTCATATAGCGCATCAGGTCGCCGCAAACCACCCCCGAGCGGTTAATCGAAGCGCTTTTTCTCTTCGATTTTCCAGCGACTTAGGCCCCCTCGCCCGACCCCGAATGCGTTAACCTGCGGCAGATATCCCCGGGAGCCGTTCTGTCCTGCGCGCAACGTGCGACATGACGCAGGATTGCCGCATAAAAGAAGCCCCGCACATCCGCGGGGCTTCCCAAGCACATGCTGGCCACGACCGGTCAACGGTTCAGCGAGGGATGATCTCAGTAGCGCATCTGCTCGAGGTCTGCGATCAGCCCTGGGCCGGTCGGGCGCCAGCCAAGCCGTTCTTGCGTCTTCGCGCCCGAGGCCCACAGATCCATCGCGACGAACATCGCCATCCAACCGAAGTGGTCCTGTGCTTCTGCCGGCGACAGCGACTTCACCGGCAGGTCGAGCCCCTTGCCGAGGAGCTCGGCAATCCGACGCGCCGGAATCCCCTCCTCAGCCACCGCGTGGTAGCGCGCACCGGCTTGGCGCTTTTCCAATGCGAGCCGGTAGACACGGGCGACGTCGGTGACGTGGGCCGCAGGAAAGCGATTGCTGCCGTCACCGACATAGGCCGACACGCCCTTGGCGCGGGCGATCTCCACCAGCGGGGTGATCAGCCCCTGCTTGACCGTATCGTGCACCTGAGGAAGGCGTACCACCGAGACGTTGACGCCCTTTTCGAGCAGCGCATTGCCGGCGATTTCAGACGCCGAACGCGGGTTCGGGTGGCTGGTGTCGAAAATATCCTCGTCCGCGGGCTTGCCCGGCCCGGCGCTGCCCATGCCGGTGCCGGAGGTGATGAGCAGCGGCCGGTCGGAGCCTTTCAGCACGGAGCCCAAAGCGTCGATCGCGCGTCGGTCCTTCTCGCAATTGGCGACGAAGTTCGAGAAGTCATGATCGAAGGCAACGTGGATCACGCCATCGGCGTTGGCGGCGCCGCTGCGCAGGCTGTCGAGATCCTCGAGCGTCCCGTGATGCACCTCGGCACCGGCGGCTGCCAGACGCGTCGCGCCCTCGTCCGAGCGGGTCATCCCGATGACGTGATGACCAGCCTGAAGCAGTTCCGGCACGATCCGCGAGCCGATGAAGCCGGTCGCACCAGTGAGAAAAACACGCATGAGAGTCTCCAATCGATGTCGGCGATGGTGTTCGCCGACGCATGATTGGGCTAGGTCTTCATCCTGTTAAAGACGTGAGATTATCCCGGTATAATGGGTAACAGGCACGGCATGAGCGACATCACCGACAATCTCCTCGGCAACTATCTCAGAGATCGCCGCATGCGGCTCGATCCGGCCGCGTTCGGTTTTTCCGGTCGGCGACGAACGCCGGGCCTTCGCCGCGAGGAGGTGGCGCAGCGCGCCAACATCAGCGCCACCTGGTACACGTGGCTGGAGCAAGGTCGCGGCGGGGCGCCCTCGCCTGAAGTGCTGGACCGGATCGCAAGCAGCCTGATGCTGACTGAGCCGGAGCGCGAGCATCTGTTCATCCTGGGTCTCGGCCGGCCACCCGAGGTCCGCTACAAGCCCTTCGAAGGCGTCACGCCACGGCTGCAACGTCTGCTCGACAGCCTCGAGATCAGCCCGGCGCTGATCAAGACCGCGACCTGGGATGTCGTCGCCTGGAACAGGGCTGCTTCTGTGGTGCTGACCGATTTCGGCAAACTGCCGCCGGCCGAGCGCAACATTCTTCGTCGCATGTTTTTCGACCCGCATGTCCGGAATGCGCAACATGATTGGGAAGGGCTAGCACGTTTCGTGGTCGGCGCGTTCCGGGCGGACGTGGCCCGCGCTGGCGCCACTTCCGAAGTCACGCAACTGGTCGACGAACTGTGCCGCACCAGCGCCGAGTTCAAGGCGCTGTGGCGTGAGAATGACGTTCTCGGGCATGGGGAGGGGGTCAAGCGCTTCAACCATCCCACGCTCGGCCCCATGGAGCTGGAACATTCCTCCTTCGCTGTCGACGGACGGCCCGATCTCAGCATGATCGTCTACAATCCGGTCGACAGCGCCCTGGCCGATCGCATTCGCGCGATCGTCAAGTCGCAGCGACCCTCGAGCCGCAGGCAAGCTGCCGAGTAGGACGTGGACTCATTGGCGCTGGTTAAAGCGAGTGGATGAAGGCGAGCTGGTTGGCGCAAGACCTAGAAGAATAAGGCGGTCATTCACCCGCGGCACGCCGTACCGCTTGTTCGGTAACATCAGCTTGATGGCAGCCTCCCGTAGCTGAGTTCGTAGCGCATGATTCTGGTCCCCAGTTTGGGAGCTGAATCACGAATTGGCGGGAGGCTCAACGTGAGGCCGCCAAGGAGGCGTTTAGACGATATGCGCCCGAAAGCAGACGTATGATGTCCACACCAAGTTTCGTCGAGTTTGACTCTGAGCAGTCATCGCGGTGTCAGATTTGCTGTGATGCAAAACAACGATGCCGTTCCACAAAGGTAAGGCCTCGACGCCATTCTGGGCGACGCATTCGAAGTTAGTTCCTATTGATCCAGATCAACGGTGAGACGCAAGGCGCCGTATCACCGTTATGTTTGGATCGTCGCCCTACAGGGAGAGAACAACATGACAAGAAATGCCAAGCTTCTTGGATTGATCGTGTCTGCTGCGTTCTTGACGGCAGCTCCGTTGTCGCCCCATTTCTCGCCCGCGAAAGTGCTATCCGTATCCCTTGACCGTGCTGAGGCCAGAGTTGGCCGACCACTCACACCGATGAGCGTAGCAGGCGTTCATCGCAGGGTGCATCGGCGAGCTTACTATGGTGCTGCAGCAGCGGGAGCTGCGGCAGCAGGAGCCGCAGCTTACGGAACGTATGGCTACCGGAGGGCCTGCGGATACTATCCACATCCGCCCTGCTATTGAGGCTCGTCGCTGCCTTGACTATGGCATAGACGCACTCGACGAGTGTGCAAAGCTGCGGCTGCGTTCATCAGCGACGTGAGACCCATCTCGGATCATCCGGTCTGCGGCGGACGTGTCCGCTATCAGGGATCAACGGAAGTAAGCTGCTCGTGAGCTCGAAGGCCGCGTCTGGACCCAAAGCGGACTTGGCGGACCGTTGAGCGTCATCCATGCCGTTCCAGAGTTGGGCATGGCAGCGCCGCCCTGAAACAGGCCAGCTTCGTGCAACCGCAGCACGCGAAGGGTCCGGAGCCGAAGTCGAAACGTGAGGCTTCAAGATACGAGATCGGTCATCGAAACTCTGTCGAATACCGCGAGACGCCGCGGCATTTCAAATATGCACGATCGCCTGTCTCAGGTGGGCCCCATCTTAGACATGATCATTGACATCCATTTTGCACCACCCTCAAGATGATCTGGGCATGAGCTGATCCGTACTGGGATTCCTACTCATCGCGCGCGGCTATCGGCTCGCCGCTAGAGCAAAATCCTCCGATCGACAGTAACCGTTTTTCAGCGATGGTCGCGCTGCGGCTCAAAACGGAAATGACATCGATGACATCACAGACCGACGAAGCTGCACAGTCTACGCTGATGACGGACGTTCCTTACGGTCAACAGACGAAGATCACGGTCGAGCGAAAGGGCCATATCGTATTGATCGGCGTCAATCGGCCCTACATCGACAACCGGCTTGATCCGGAGGCGACTGAAGCCCTTGCGAGAGCCTACTTCGATTACGATCGGGATTCGTCGCTCCGAGCTGCAGTTTTGTTCGGTCATGGCGATCGCTTCTCCAGAGGGGTCGATGTCGACGCCTACAAGGCACTCGCCCAGTCTGGAAAAAAGATGATGGATGGGCCCGGCTTCATCGACCCTCTCGGGCGGACCGGACCAGCGCTCAAGAAGCCTTTGGTTGTCGCGGTCCATGGCGACACGTGGAATATGGCGCACGAGATCTTCCTTGTCGCGGACATACGCGTGGCCTCTGATGACACGGATTTTGGTCAGGACGAGAACACGCACGGCCGTTTTCCCGGAGGCGGCGCAACTGTTCGCTTTCCAAGAGAGGCCGGTTGGGGAAATGCGATGCGATTCATTTTGACAGGCGATCATTGGGATGCGAGGGAAGCGCTCCGAATGGGAACGGTTCAGGAAGTAGCCCCGAACCGCGATGCAACTCTTGCGAAGGCTGTTGAGATCGCCAACAAGATCGCCGCATGCGGTCCTCTCGGCATCGAGACGTCCCTGGCCTCTTCCCGTATGGCGGTCGATGACTCCGAGACGGCACTGGCCTCGCTCGACGAGCAATATCGAGCACTGCTCACGACCCGGGATTTTCAGGAAGGCCGTCATGCTCAAGCACAAGGGCGTCCACCCAATTTCGAGGGACGTTGACAGATAAAGCGCGACGAGAGTGAGGAGACCCGGGCCACAATTGCCGGGCGGCGGGGAGCAGCGCACCAGCAGGAATGCCGGCAGCGCCGCATTCGTTTCAGGCATTAGCCGTCGCGCGATGTTGTCACGAACGAACGGGCGGCGTGAGGGTGTTCGAATGCCCGCTTTTTGGCCAATCTGCGACTCTCGAGAATGTCCGCTCTTGGGCCGCTGTTGGGGGTTGATCGGACATCAATCATCCAAGCGCTTCATGAGTACATGCTCTAGCAAGCGCCTTCGCGAAGACAGCTGCGCTGCGCGGCTTCCCGCCCGTATCCTTGGCCATCGATCGGCAAGAACGGGCCGAAACAAATGATTAAGCCTTGCCCTGAATCGTTCGCGCATAGCGGGCCGGTGCCACGCCGGAGTGACGGGCGAAGGCAACGCTGAAGGCGCTGGCCGAACCGTAGTTGCCCTGCTGCCGTAGCTCGCACCGAAGTGGGCGTTATCGAACAGTGCCACCGGCTGGGCAACCGCGGCCTTCTACGGCGCATACATGTTGGCCATTCCCGTGCTGATCACGCTCACCGACCGCATCGACCCGAAACGAATCTATCTGCTCGGAGTCGGCTTGACCGCGTTCGGTCATTTGGTGCTCGGTATGTTTGCCACGGGATTTGTTTGCCGGACACTCACCAGCGTCGGTTGGGCCGGCACCTACATGACCGGTTTGAAGCTGTTGGCCGACGCAAACGACGGACTATACGGACGCGCAAAAGATCTCACGGCCAAACAGGTGCGCCGTCCAGCCCTGCGGTTTCTGGCAGGCCGCAGATCAGGTTCGCATTCTGCACCGCCTGACCGGCCGCTCCCTTGCCGAGATTGTCGACCACGCCCATCGCGATCACCAAGTTGCGCTCTGGATCGGCCGCATAACTGACGAACGCGAGGTTCGAGCCGGTAGCCCATTTGGTCTGCGGCGGCTTGTCGGTCACGCGGACGAACGCCCGCCCGGCGTAGAAGCGCCGGGCCGCGTCCAAGCACTGGTCCGTGGTAGCGCGGCCGCGGCAGTAGATGGTGGCGAGTACGCCGCGAGTCATCGGCACCAAGTGTGGCGTGAACACCAGCCCGGCCGCGCTGCCGCCACTCAGCCGCTCGATCGTCTTGGCAATCTCGGGCATGTGGACGTGCTTGAGCAGACCGTAAGGCAGCAGGTTCTCGTTGCTCTCGGCGTAGCCGAACTTGCTGTCGGCGCCGCCCCGGCCGGCACCGGAGATGCCGGTCTTGACGTCGATCACGATGTTGCCAGGCTCGATCAGCTTGTTGACCAGCAGCGGCGCCAGCGCGTTCAGCGTCGCCGCGGGAAAGCAGCCGGGGTTGGCAACACGGATCTGCCCCTCGATCTCGGCTGGCCAGACGTCGGCCAGGCCGTACGCCCAGCCTTCGACGTAGCGGTGGTCGCCGCCGATGTCGACGATCTTCACGTCCCTGGGGACGCGCGCCAGCGCCTCGGCCGAGGCGCCCGTGGGCAACGACGCGAACAGCACGTCAAGCTTCGGCAGGGCGACAGGGTCCCACTTCTCGATCACCAGCTCGGCCAGCTTGGCCGGCACACCAGGGAAGCGGTCCACCAACCGGCTGCCGGCGCTGCCCTCACCCGCAGCATAGACTAGCTCGAAAGACGGGTGGCTCGCGACCAGGCGCATCGCCTCGCCGCCGCCAAAACCGCTGATCCCCACAATGCCGACGCGAATGCTCATTGTGGTGTCCTACTGCTGGAGTGAGAGAAGCACAAGTTCTCATCGAACAATGGCGCAACCACTACTCTTGAGGAGAATTTCTGCAACTCATCGGAAGCTGCCGACGGTCCGCATGCAGCAGCGACAGCAATTGGCCGATCCGCGACGTTGGAGAATGTCCGCTCTTGGGCCGCTGTTGTGAGTTAATCGGACATCAATCAACCAGGCGCCACATGAGTACATGCCCTAGCAAGCGCTTCGCGAAGACAGCCGCTGCTTGCGCGGCTTCTCGCCCGTCTTGGCGGCGTCGATTGGCGATGACGGACCGAACCAATGACTAAGCCTTGCTGACTAAGCTTTGCCCTGAATCGTTCGCGCATAGCGGGCTGGCGCCACGCCGGAGTGACGGGCGAAGGCAACGCTGAAGGCGCTGGCCGAGCCGTACCCCACTCGCTCTGCCACCTCGTCGATCCCGAGTTCGCGCTCACGCAGCAGCTGCTTTGCCAGTGCCATGCGCCATGCCTGGAGATACTGCATCGGTGGCAAACCCACGGTGCGACTGAACCGAGCGAAAAAGGCCGAACGGGACAGAGCCGCTTCGGCGGCGAGCTCCGCCACCGTCCAGGGATGTTCGGGCCGCGCGTGCAATGCGCACAGCGCCGCTGCGAGGCGCTCGTCGGCAAGTCCCCTGGAGAGGCCCGGTGACGCCGCGGTTTCGGCTCCGCACCGCAGGGCCTCGATCAGCAGCACCTCCAGCAGCCGCTCGAGAACGAGTTCGCGTGCTGGACGTTGCGCGCGGGTCTCGTCGCTGACCAGCTGCATCAGCGTGACGAGCCGGGACTGGCCGCGTGCCAGCACCATCTGCGGCAACAAGGGCACAAGCAGATCGGCATTCGGCGAGCCGAAGCTGCAGTGCCCGATGCGCATGCGCAGGTCGGCCGGTCCATCCTGGCGACCGACGCGGACATGGCCGTTGCTCACCTGCCTCGGGACACTGACTGAGCGGCCGGCAGGCGGATCCAGACTTTCGTTGATCAGATCGCGCATGGCGGGAACGAGCACGAAGTCGCCGGCCTGCAGGACCATCGGCGGCTGCCCGTCGACCGCGATACGACACCGCCCGTCCAGAACCGCACAGTAGAACGGCTCCCCGGTGGCCTGACGATGGATGCGCCACGAGCCGGCGCACTCCACCAGCTTGGAGAGGCGAGCCGCCGGCTGCAGCAGGGTGACAATCTCAGCGAGCGGATCAACGGTCATGGCAGGAGGGTCATGGCAGGACTGACGCTAAAGAAGCAGGGACGCTCGATTATAGTAAGTCTTGAGCGCGATCTCTAGCAATGGGCCATTCCGTTTTCCGAGGAGGCTCTCATGAATACCGTCTTGATCACCGGCTGCTCGTCCGGATTTGGCCTGGAGACCGCGAGGCTGTTCCTCGAGCACGGTTGGAACGTCGTGGCGACCATGCGCACGCCGCATCAGGAGCTGCTGCCCTCCTCCGAGCGGCTGCGCGTGCTGCCGCTTGACGTCACCAATTCCGACAGCATCGCCCAGGCGGTGAAAATTGCGACGCCAATCGACGTGCTCGTCAACAATGCCGGCTTCGGCGCACCGGCGCCGGTCGAACTGACGGCGGCGGACACTGTGCAAGCGCTGTTTCAGACCAACACGATCGGCACGCTCGCGATGTGCCAGGCGGTGCTGCCGCAGTTTCGCAAGCGGCGCGCAGGCGTCATCATCAATGTCACCTCGTCCGTCACGCTCAAGCCGCTGCCGGTCGTCGGGGTCTATCGGGCGAGCAAGGCAGCGGTGAATGCCTTCACTGAATCACTCGCGGCAGAGGTGAGCCCGTTCGGAATACGGGCGCATCTCGTGCTGCCGGGCCGTTCGCCCGAGACGCGCTTCGGCGACAATGCCCGCCCGCACTTGCGCGGTCCGGAGAATCCCGACTATGCGCCCCTGATCGAGCACTTCGTCGCGAGCGTTCGCGACAGCTCCGGTCCAGTCACCCATGCAACTGATGTGGCCAGCGCAATTTGGCGGGCAGCCACTGATCCAGCTGCGCCGTTCCGGCTTCCGGCCGGCGCTGACGCCGAGGCCTGGATGGCAGACGCGGACCGATGACTGAAACTGCGAGATCGGGGCGACGGGTGATTGCGGTCTAAGCCGGCGATCAGTTCAGTCCCAACAGATCGGCACAACCGCGTTGACCGGCCAACACGATAAACATGGATGATGGGCAAAACCTCGCGCGAAGGCGCGAGGTCTGCCGTCGTCTCAGCTGTGAATCGATCAGAACGGAATGTCGTCGTCCATGTCGCTGTTGCGTCCGCCGCCGGCCGAAGCAACCGCGCGGCGCGGCGGCGCCATCGACGGACCGCTGCTGCCGAAATCACCGCCGGGCTCATCGGCGAAGCTGCCGCCACCGCCGCCGCGGCCATCGAGCATGGTCAGCGTCGAATTGAAGCCCTGCAGCACCACCTCGGTCGAGTATTTCTCGACACCGCTCTGGTCAGTCCATTTGCGGGTCTGCAGCGCGCCCTCGATGTAAACCTTGGCGCCCTTCTTCAGATACTGCTCGGCGACCTTGCAGAGCCCTTCGTTGAAGATCACGACGCGGTGCCACTCGGTCTTTTCCTTGCGCTCGCCGGTGGCCTTGTCGCGCCATGTCTCCGAGGTCGCGATGCTCAAATTGGCGATCGGCCGACCGTCCTGGGTACGCCGGATCTCGGGATCCTTGCCGAGATTGCCCACCAGAATCACTTTGTTCACGCTTCCCGCCATCGCACTCTCCCGCGGTTCGAATTGCTGGACCGGTGTCCACGCCGGCCTGTCGGCATGCGGTGGCTCATCCCTTCCTCGTCGGCGGACCCTATACGCTTGCCGGCCGGGTCACCCGCCTTCTCCTAGCTTATCCACATATAGCAGCCGCGGCGAGATGTTCCAGCTTTGTTCGTCGCCTGTGTTAGCAATCGTGCGTTGAGTTCCGCCCAAAACGGAGTTGATCAAGGTTCCACTTCAGGGCGGAGAGGCGGGTTCCAGGCATGCCAGAGAAACTCAAGCAGTATCATTAACTTATGCTAGTTTCCAGCGACCGATTTCACGGCCTCTATGTGGCTTTTGGGCGACAGTCTTTTTGGTTGAATCACGTATCCTGCTCAAGGAATGACAAGCCGCTTCGGCGGTCGTGCTGATCTGTTACTGGGCGCTTTTCGGGGGGACCGATCATGAAAGCGCGCGATGCGGGAGAACTTCCAATGAAAAAGATTATGCTTGGAGCTGTAAGCCTGATTGTCCTGGGACTGGTCACGCCCGCGAGCGCTGCCGATCTCGCTGCACGTCCCTATACCAAGGCGCCGCCAGCGCCTGCTCCCCTGCCCCCGACCTGGGCCGGGTTCTACATCGGTGTGCAAGGTGGCGGCGGCTGGGGCCGTACCAAGGAGACATTCTTCGGCGCGCCCAACACTGTGGGCTTCCTTGGCACACAGAACTACGACACCTCCGGCGGTTTCGTCGGTGGTGTGGCCGGCTACAACTGGCAGTTCGGCAACTACGTGATCGGCCTCGAGGGCGACTATCACTGGTCGGATATCAACGGCCGCTCGGCCGTGATCAACCCGGCGCTGGGCTTCGGAGATACCTATTTCACGAAAATACGGAGCTTCGGCGATATCAAGGGCCGCCTGGGTTGGGCGACCGGGCCTGCCCTGCTCTTCATCAGCGGCGGTGCCGCTGTGGGGGATCTGCAGCATCGGTATGATGCCGGGCTTAATCCGCCGAGCTTCGTCCAGAACGATTGGCGGTGGGGTTGGACTGTCGGCGCAGGCGGCGAATACATGTTCGCTCCGAACTGGTCGGCCAAGCTCGAATACAACTTCATCGATTTCGGCCGAAGCACGATCCAGTTCTCGCCGGTCGTGACCAACCGCTCCGAGTTCAAAGACACCGTCCACACCGTCAAGGCCGGTATCATCTGGCACTTCGGCGGCCCGGTTGTCGCCCGCTACTGATCACACAGCACACGCAACTCGCGCAAAAGGCCGGCCTCTGCGCCGGCCTTTTCATTTGGCGCCGGCTTGGTCGACGGCTGGCGCTTGCTCAGCTGTTGTGGCATTTCGGTGACGGCATGTCGCAGGGAAAGCGGCTATAGAACGAGGGCGTCGGGGGGCGTTGGTGAGTGTGCGTGCGGGCGTCGGAAGGGATTTGGGGACTGCGATGCGAGGAATGCTGCTGGGGGCGGCAACCCTATTGGCGCTGGGGGCAGCGCCGGCCATCGCAGCCGATTTGCCCGCGCGCACCTACACCAAGGCGCCAGCCATGGTGGCCGCGATCTATGAATGGGGCGGGTTCTATGCCGGCCTGAATGCCGGCGGCGGCTCCGCTCACAGCTGCTGGACCAACACCGCGGCCGGAGCCTCCGAAGGCTGCCACAATGCCACCGGCGCCCTGGCGGGCGGCCAGATCGGCTATCGATGGCAGAGTGGCGGCCTCGTGTTCGGTATCGAAGCACAGGGCGACTGGGCCAACCTCAAGGGCAGCAATGCCAGCCAGGTCGTGGCCGCGACGACCAATCAGACCAAGATGAATGCCGTCGGCCTGTTCACCGGCCAGGCCGGCTACGCCTGGAACAACGTGCTGTGGTACGTGAAGGGCGGCGCAGCGGTCACTTCCGATAAATACAACGGCCTCACGGCGGCGACAGGCGTGTTCGATCGCGCCAGTGACACGCGCTGGGGCGGCGCCATCGGTACCGGCATCGAGGTCGGCTTCGCACCCAATTGGTCGGTGGCTGCCGAGTATGATCACCTCTTCATGGGCAACCGCAGCGTCGGCCTCACCAACATTCCCGGAGGCGCCGCATCCCGCGGGGAGACCGTCGGCCTCGACGCCGACATGGCGACCTTGCGCGTGAACTACCGCTGGGGCGGTCCGGTCGTCGCCAAGTAGTAATAAGTACTAACAAACACTCAAGCCGCTCCTCATCCATCCGAAAGCGGCGAGCACAAACCTCCGCGATTCCTGCAGATTTCTCATCCAGATTTCCTGGCCGGCGGGCATGCGCCGGCGGCGGCGCCTGCGCGCTTACCAAACCTTAAGCACGATCAGCAGCTTCCGGTCGATGCAGCGCGCCGGTGACAGCTTTGGAAAGCTCCCATCGCTACAACTTTGCTCCAGCCACTCGGGGTGGGTCCGGACCGGTGGGGTCCGGCAACGAGGATCAATGGGACTGGAGACAACAATGAAGAAGATGCTGTTCTTGACTGCAGGCGTTGCGGCGCTCGGAGTAGCACCTGCATCCGCCGCCGACCTGGCTGCGCGCTCTTATACCAAGGCGCCCGCCTATGTGACGCCGCTGCCGAGCTGGGCCGGCTTCTACATCGGCCTCAATGGCGGCGCCGACTGGAGCCGCAATTGCTGGACGCTGAACAGTGTTGCCGGCGTGCCGCTGGCGGCCACTCAGTCCGAAGGCTGCCACAACGCCACCAGCGGCCTGGTCGGTGGACAGGTCGGCTATCGCTGGCAGGCTGCCAACTGGGTGTTCGGCGTCGAAGCGCAGGGCGACTGGACCGACCTGAAGGCATCGAATGCGAGCACGGCCGCGTCGGCAGTCGGCATCACCAATCAGACCAAGACCGACGCGATCGGCCTGTTCACGGTCCAGGGCGGTTATGCCTGGGACAACGTGCTCTGGTACGTGAAGGGCGGCGCGGCCGTCACCCACAACAAGTACCGCGGCTTGGCCACCCTGACCGGCGCCGAACTCGATTCGGCAAGCGAGTCGCGCTGGGGCGGCACCGTCGGCACCGGCGTCGAATATGCCTTCGCCCCGAACTGGTCGGTGGCGGTCGAGTACGACCACCTCTTCATGGGCAGCCGCGACATCAACTTCCCCGCCACCGCGTTTGCCAACGCCCGCACCGATACGATCAAGCAGAGCGTCGATCTCGCAACCGTGCGCGTCAATTACCGCTTCGGCGGGGCGGCGTTGACCCGATACTGATCTGCCGCGCGGCGCGATCGAACCTGAAGGCCGGCCCTGCGCCGGCCTTTTTATTGTCTGTGACGACCGCGTTTTTCCGGACACAGCTGGAACAAGTGGTTGAACGGCCACCTCTTTTTGAATCGGTTCCCAAATCCGTGCTTTCGCCCCGACTGTGGCTCTGAGGTGACGGTATTTCGCCCAGACCTCGGTTATGAGGGCCTCGTCAATCTGAACGGGTACGTTCTGGTCGCGTGACAGGACTTGCAGGCGCGGCGAGAGCGACGAGGAAGAATGGGACTGGAAATCATGAAGAAACTTCTGCTGACGACTGTGGCCTTTGCCGCACTGGGAATGGCTCCGGCCGTCGCCGCCGATCTCGCCGCGCGCACCTACACCAAGGCCCCGGTTATGGCCCCGCTGCCGACCTGGGCCGGCTTCTACATCGGCGCGATGGGCGGCTACGCCACCACGGACAATGGCGGCATCCTCAGCCCGAAGGGCGGTTTCGCGGGCGGCACCTTGGGCTACAACTGGCAGACCGCAAACTGGGTGTACGGCCTTGAGGCCGATGCCGCCTGGGCCGACATCAACGACTCCGTTGCGGGCGTTGTCCCCGGCTTCGGTGCCGTCAGCGTCGGAAGCAAGGTCGATGCAACCGGTACGGTCCGCGGCCGCCTCGGCTACGCTTTCGGCAACGTCCTGCTGTACGGCACCGCGGGTTACGCCTGGGCCGACAACAAGATCACGCTATCCGCGCTCGGCGTGGGCGCGTCCGACTCGCAGTTCCTGAGCGGCTGGACCGCCGGCGCTGGCGCCGAGTTCCTGATTGCTCCGAAGTGGTCGATCAAGGCTGAATACCTCTACAAGAGCTTCGGCGGCAAGACCTACTTCAACGGTGCGCTGCCGACCGGCGACCTCAACCTGCACACTGTGCAGGTCGGCGTGAACTACCACTTCTAAGACCGACGGGCCTTCTGGGCCACCTGCAAAGCCTCCGCTCCCGCGAGCGGAGGCTTTTTCTTTACCGCTCCTGCTCTTGTGCTCTTGGCACCTGTTCGGCGCCGGCCTGCTGACAGGCGCTGCCATTCCGCCTGCGCATTGTTGATGATTCGATTCGCGCACTGGAAATTCGCCGCCGTTCTTCCTACGTTCCTAGCCTACCTTTCTCCTTTGGCGTCCGATGGCCGGTTCCCGGCGGAGCGCGCCTGAACCGAAAGGCGCGCTAGTGTGCGCGCCGCCAACAATGGCGCTGGACCGGCGCCGTGGGACGAATCGCGATGGATGAAGTGCTCAAGGCCAAGCAGCGTGCGCAAGCCAATCAGTCGAGCCTGCGCGCCATCACCATCAGACGCGCGCGCGAGCACAATCTCAAGAACATCGACGTCGAGATTCCGCGCGATAGGCTCGTCGTTTTCACCGGCCTGTCCGGCTCCGGCAAATCCTCGCTCGCCTTCGACACGATCTATGCCGAGGGCCAGCGCCGCTACGTCGAGTCGCTCTCGGCCTATGCGCGCCAGTTCCTGGAGATGATGCAGAAGCCGGACGTCGACCAGATCGACGGCCTGTCGCCTGCGATCTCGATCGAACAGAAGACGACATCGAAGAACCCGCGCTCCACCGTCGGCACCGTCACCGAGATCTACGACTATATGCGCCTGCTCTGGGCGCGCGTCGGCGTACCCTACTCGCCGGCGACCGGCCTGCCGATCGAGAGCCAGACCGTGTCTCAGATGGTCGATCGCGTGCTGGCGCTGCCGGAAGGCACGCGGCTCTATCTGCTGGCGCCGGTCGTGCGGGGACGCAAGGGCGAGTACAAGAAGGAGCTCGCGGAGTATCTCAAGAAGGGCTTTCAGCGCGTCAAGATCGACGGCACCTTCCATGAGCTCGCCGAGGCGCCGACGCTGGACAAGAAGTTCCCGCACGATATCGACGTCGTGGTCGACCGCATCGTGGTGCGCTCCGATATCGGCCAGCGGCTTGCGGAAAGCTTCGAGACCGCGCTGAAGCTCGCGGAGGGCTTGGCGGTGATCGAGTTCGCCGATGCGCCCGCCTCCAACGCGCCGGCCGAGGAGAAGAAGAAGACCGCCAAGATCCACGACAAGAGCGGACCCGAGCGCATCCTGTTCTCGGAGAAATTCGCCTGCCCGGTCTCCGGCTTCACCATCCCTGAGATCGAGCCGCGGCTGTTCTCGTTCAACAATCCCTACGGCGCCTGCCCCGCCTGCGGCGGGCTCGGGGTCGAGCAGCATGTCGACGCCGACCTTGTCATTCCCGACAAGGAGCTGACCTTGCGCAAGGGCGCGATCGCGCCCTGGGCCAAGTCGTCTTCGCCCTATTATCTGCAGACCCTGACGGCGTTGGCCAAGTTCTACAAATTCACCCTCGACACCAAGTGGAAGGAGCTGCCGAAGAAGGTGCAGAACGCGCTGCTGAACGGCTCCGGCGACGACGAGATCAAGTTCACCTATGAGGACGGCATCCGCTCCTACGACACCAAGAAGCCGTTCGAGGGCGTCGTCACCAATATCGAGCGCCGCTTCCGCGAGACCGAGAGCGAATGGGCGCGCGAGGAGCTCGGCAAATATTTCAACGACGTGCCCTGCGCCGCCTGCAACGGCTACCGGCTCAAGCCCGAGGCGCTGTGCGTCAAGGTCGGCACCAAGCATATCGGCGAGATCAGCGAACTCAGCGTGAAGGCGGCCGGCGAGTGGTTCGCGAAAGTACCGGAGAGCCTCAACGCACAGCAGGCCGAGATCGCCGCGCGCATCCTCAAGGAGATCCGCGAGCGCCTCACCTTCCTGCTCGACGTCGGTCTCAACTATCTGACCCTGTCGCGCTCCTCTGGTACCTTGTCCGGCGGCGAGAGCCAGCGCATCCGCCTGGCTTCGCAGATCGGCTCCGGCCTGACCGGCGTGCTCTACGTGCTGGACGAGCCCTCGATCGGCCTGCACCAGCGCGACAACGCCCGCCTGCTCGACACGCTGAAGCGGCTGCGCGATCTCGGCAACACCGTGATCGTGGTCGAACATGACGAGGATGCCATTCGCCTCGCCGACTACGTGCTCGACATCGGCCCCGGCGCCGGCATGCACGGCGGCAACATCGTCGCCGAAGGCACGCCGGCCGAGATCATGCGCAACCCGAAATCGCTGACCGGCAAATATCTCACCGGCGAGCTCGAGGTCGCCGTGCCGGAACGGCGGCCACCGAACCATCGCCGCACCATCAAGGTGGTGAATGCGCGCGGCAATAACTTAAAGAACGTCTCGGCCGAGATTCCGCTCGGGCTGTTCACCTGCATCACCGGCGTGTCCGGCGGCGGCAAGTCGACGCTATTGATCGACACGCTCTACAAGGCGATCGCGCGCAAGCTCAACGGCGCCAATGAGGCGGCAGCGCCGCATGACCGCATCGAGGGCCTGGAACATATCGACAAGATCATCGACATCGACCAGTCGCCGATCGGCCGCACGCCGCGCTCAAACCCCGCAACCTATACCGGCGCCTTCACGCCGATCCGCGAGTGGTTCGCGGGCCTCCCCGAAGCCAAGGCGCGCGGCTATGAGCCCGGCCGCTTCTCCTTCAACGTCAAGGGCGGCCGCTGCGAGGCCTGCCAGGGCGACGGCGTCATCAAGATCGAGATGCACTTCCTGCCCGACGTCTACGTCACCTGCGACGTCTGCAAGGGCAAGCGCTACAACCGCGAAACCCTGGAGGTGCTGTTCAAGGGCAAGTCGATCGCCGACGTGCTCGACATGACGGTCGAGGAAGCTGCCGAGTTCTTCAAGGCGGTGCCGCGCGTGCGTGAGACCTTCAACACGCTGCACCGGGTCGGGCTCGACTACATCCATGTCGGCCAGCAGGCCACCACGCTGTCCGGCGGCGAGGCGCAGCGCGTCAAGCTCGCCAAGGAATTGTCCAAGCGCGCCACCGGGCGCACCCTCTACATCCTGGACGAACCGACCACGGGCCTGCATTTCCACGACGTCAAGAAGCTGCTGGAGGTGCTGCACGAGCTGGTCGCGCAGGGCAACACGGTGGTGGTGATCGAGCACAATCTCGAAGTGATCAAGACCGCGGACTGGGTAATCGACCTCGGCCCCGAGGGCGGCGACGGCGGCGGCGAGATCGTGGCCTGGGGTCCGCCCGAGGACATCGTCAAGGCGCCGCGCAGCTACACCGGGCAATTCCTGAAGCCGGTGCTGGAGAAGTCGGCCAAGCCGAAGAAGCGCAGCGGATCGGCGAGCGAGGCGGCGGAGTAAATACAAGGCTACGGGGCAAACAGCCCACCTCGCAACGACAAACCCGCCGCGCGATCACGAGCCGCGGGTTTGTTGCATGATGTTAGTTCAGGCCGATCTTACCAGCGCTGATAGCGGTACACGCCCGTGACCGTGCCGTTGTTATTGCCCTGCGGGCCGACATCGCCCTGGGTCGAGCTCGGCGTCGGGTGGTTGGTGCCGTTACCATAGCCGCCGTACCAGCCCCGGCCACCGTAATACATCGGCTGCGGCGGAACGGCGTCATAGCTGTAGGCCGGACCGGCCGCGTAGCCCGGCCCGGGTCCCCAAGCCATCGAATCTCCGTAGCGGGCATAACCTTGCGCGAACGCGCCGGCGGTGCCGGCGATCAGAGTTGCGGCCGCCACTGCAGCCATTTGGATCTTGCGTTGCATGTGCACGCTCCCTTGCTTCAAGTCGGTGGTAAACTACCGCACTGCGGGAGGGTTCCGTTTTCGGCCGATCACCAAAAAGATGTGAGCGAATGTGATGGACCGCGATCATGGATCTGACTTCACCACGTGAGATTGCGTGACCAGCCGCAACGCATGCTGTCGTCCCGGCCTTGTGCCGGACCCATAGCCACCTCTGCCGATCTGCAGGTGCTGGAGCGACATCTCACAATTCCGAGAGCCCGGGGGCTACGGGTCGCTGCTTTCGCAGGGACGACACCGGGCCTGCGGCAATAGCTGCGCACGACTACGGCAAGGCTCAACTGACATTTGAGAGCCACACCAAGTCTTCTGAGAGCCACACCAAGTCTTCGGCTTGTCACTGCAGACGCGCTAACGTAAGCCTCAAGTAATTCATGCGCTACTCCCTCGTCATCTTCGATCTCGACGGCACGCTGGTCGACAGCTTCCCCTGGTTCGCGCGCACCGTGAACCTGGTCGCCGACCGCTATCGCTTCCGCCGCGTGCAAGACGGGGACGTGGAGCGGCTTCGGCACGCGTCGACCCGCGAGATTCTCGACTTCCTGCAGGTGCCCCGCTGGAAGCTGCCGCTGATCGCACGGCACATGCGCAAGCTGAAGACCGCTGATGCCGCGACCATTCCGCTGTTTCCCGGCGTCGACACCATGCTCGCCGCGCTGGCGGCCAATGGCGTCGCGCTGGCATTGGTTTCCTCCGACACCGAAGCCAATGCGCGGCAGAAGCTCGGGCCGCTTGCCGCCTTGTTTGCCGATTTCGACTGCTCCGCCTCGGTGTTCGGAAAGGCGCAGAAGTTTCGCCGCGTGCTGAAGCGTGCCCGGCGCGATCCGGCGCAGGCGATCTCGATCGGCGACGAGACCCGCGATATCGAGGCCGCGCGCGCCGCCGGCATCGCTTGCGGCGCCGTCACCTGGGGCTATGCGGCGCGTCAGGCGCTGATCGACCGCAAGCCGGATCTGGTGTTCGAGCAGATGGAGCAGATCGCGGAGGCGGTGGTCGGACTTCGCCCTAGCGATCAAGACCTGCGACAACGCTCCGCTGTCGTCACCCGCGAAGGCGGGTGACCCAATACGCGACACCGTCAGCGTTCATCACGGCTGTCTCGGCGTACCGGGTGCCCGCCTGCGCGGGGCACGACAAGCTTACCTGGACGGACACGCGTAGTTGCACCGTCATTCCGGGGCAGCCCGCAGGGCTGAACCCGGAATCTCGAGATCCGGGTCTGGTCTCACCGGCCCGCGCGATGCGCGGCCCGGTCAGACCATCCCGGAATGACCGCAGGAAACCCTCACCGCCGCAGGAATACCCCGAACGCACGCGGGCCGTCACCGACCTTGACCTCGCCGACAACCTTCAACTCGGCAACGTCGATAATGCTGAGCGTGTTGCTCTCCCAATTCGCGACGATGATGCGCTGACTGTCCGCGGTCGCCTCGATCCCTTCCGGATAGTCGCCGACGGAAATGCGCTTGAGCGGCTTAAGGCTCGCCAGATCGAACACGCTGACGGTCCCGTCATACTGGTCGGTGACGAAACCGCGCCCCTGCGCCAGCGCCACCGCATAGGGCCGCAAGCCGACCTTCACGCGCCCGACCTCGCTGTTGTCAGCGAGATCGATCACCGAGACATCGTTGGAGCCGACGTTGGCGGTGTAGGCGCGCCGGCCCTCGGGATCGATGGTGACGCCGAACGGCCGGGTGCCGACCTTGATCACGGCCTTGCGCTCGCGTGTGGCCGTGTCGATCACCGACACGCTGTCATCATCGCGGTCCGCTGACAGCAGCAGCTTGCCGTCCGGCGTGACCGCCAGCCCCGAGGGCGAGGCGCCGACCGCGATGCTCGCGACCACGGCCCGCGCTTTGGGATCGACGACGCGGATCGCCGCCGCGTACCAGTCCGCGACATAGACCGCAGCTCCGTCAGGCGGGACGGCGATGCCGAGCGGCCCGCCACCGACCTCGATCCGTCCCGTCACCTGCCGTGCCGCCGCATCGACGATGCTGACGGCCTTGTCGTCAGGACTGGTCACATAGGCAAACCGCCCGTCACGCGCCACTGCAACCCCGGCCGGCTTGCCACCGATCGGGATCGTGGCCAGCGGCCGCAGGCTGGCGAGATCCACAATGGTCAGATCATCGCTGAGCTGGTTGGTGACGAACGCTTCCTCCGCCCGCGCCGCGGTGCTCCAGGCGAACACCATCGCGAGCAGTAACGCTCGAATAGGACTTAATAGGTTGTCTTCGCTGCGCCAGTGGTTTCGGTGCAACCTCGCCCCGCCTGCGGGGAGAGGTCGGATTGCATCGCCAGATGCAATCCGGGTGAGGGGGTACAGGTCTAACGACCTCCACTGAGGGCGCGTCTGCCCCTCACCCCAACCCTCTCCCCCGTGAAGAACGGGGAGAGGGAGCGCACTGCCGACTGGGCGATAACACCCCTTCCAAGCTAGCTTCCGCTCTCGACCTTCTTTTTCAATCCGTCGAGCCCGTCGTGATAGAGCCCGGTCACGGCATTGATCGCGGCCTCGTCGTTCAGCTCCGGCGGCGGATCGTTGTTGGGAAAGCCGCGGTAAAAGGCGCCCGCCCATTCCACCAGGCTGCCCTTGCCGTCCGCACTCGGCGACACGGTGATGGTCGACGAATAGTTGGTCACCGGCAGCACCTTCACGTCGACAGCCGTGATCCGGTACGAATAGCTCATCTTCTCGGCGTCGTACTTATAGAGCTCCTCGTCGACCGTGGCCCCGCCCTTCAGCGTCAGCCGCCTGGTGGCGCCGATCTCGTTGCCCTTGTCGCCCTCGGTCTTCTCGACCGGGCCGAGCCAGCTCATGTCCTGGAAATTGCCGATCACCGCCCACACCTTGGCCGGAGCGGCGTTGATCTCGACCTGCTGCTGCACCTTGCGCCGGGTCGGGCCATGCGCCCAGGCCGTGTTCAATGCGGTCGTCACCACCGCAGCTGCCGTCAAGGCCACAACGGCCCCGGCGATCGTCACCCTCATGTCGTTTCCTCAATCGTTCTTGTTGCCCAGCGCCAGCGCGGCGCAGTCGTTGCACAGGCTACTGTTCATTGTGGCGGCAAACAAGACGGTGTCGTGGCGAGCCCGGAACGGCCGATCCGCCCTACAGCCGGTCAGGCGGCGCCTGCTCGGAACACCGGCGCACTCCGTGCCGCTCTCCGCTCAATTCGCTCCGCAGCAGCGCTTGTACTTCTTGCCCGAACCGCACGGGCACGGCTCATTGCGCCCGACCTTCCGCGCAGTCGCGAATGGATTGGGCTGGTCGGCCAGACTGCTTACCGGCGCCGGCCTGCTCAGCCGATGCGCATGCAAGGTGATGACCCATTGCGGGATCAGCATGGGCGCCTGCTGGGTCAACCGCGTGAGCTCTTTGTCGGGCAGATCGTGGTTCTCGCCGGCGATGTCCGCCAGCATGAAGAGCCCCGCCAACGCCGCGGTCGCATCCTCCCCGACATCGAGAAGCTTGGTCCACGCGGAACGACGCAGATCGATCGCACGCATGAATCCGTCAATCCACAGCTCCCAGAGCACATCGCCATTGCTCTCATCGATCGGAAACAGTGGCCGATACTCCTCCGGATGCTCCGCCAGCGTCATCGCGATATCGTTGTAGTAGTCCGTGACCCGGCCGAGGATGTCGTTGGCATGATCGATGGTGTCGAACACGGACGTGCGTCCGCCGGTCATGCCAAAGGCAGCCGCGAACCATTCGCTGACGGGAATCGTTTCGGGACAGACCAGCAGGCCGGCGATGAAGCCGTCGAGCTCTTCGAGCACCATGGCGCGGTCGTCGAGCGCCAGCAGCGCCTGTT
>NZ_CAFK01000030.1 GCF_000239815.1 Bradyrhizobium sp. STM 3843
TATCTGAAGGCGGCCGCATCGGGCGAGTTCAAGATGGGCGGCGCGCAGTCGAAGGACACCGACGAGGTGCTGACCCGCATGATCGAGAAGGTCGGTCATGTCAAACTGACCTACATCCCCTTCAAGAGCGGCGCCGAAGCCGCCGTGCAGCTCGCCGGTGGGCACATCGATTCCCACGTCAACAATCCGAGCGAGAGCCTCGGGCAATGGCGCGGCGGCACGCAGCGCCCGCTGTGTGCCTTCAGCCCGAAGCGGTTGCCGCAGGGCCCCAAGATCACCACGACCGAGGGCTGGAGCGACGTTCCGACCTGCGTCGAGCAGGGTCTCGACATTGCGCAATATGAGCAGCCGCGGACGGTGTGGCTGCCCGGCAAGGTCACGCCGGACCAGACCGGGTTCTATGTCGACCTGATGAAGAAGGTGCAGGCCACGCCGGAATGGAAGGACTACATCGAGAAGACCTCCCAGGTCGACACGTTCCTGACCGGGGCCGACTTCGACAAATTCATCAAGCAAGATCTCGAGCACCTCAAGCAGGTCGCGAGCGAGCAGGGCTGGCTCATCAAGTGAGATTGCGAAGAGCCGCGCAACGACATCCCGCTGCCTGACGCCGCACTGGAGCCTTCGATGATATCGCGCCGCGCCCTCGAACTCTCGACGGCCATCCTCACCGGCAGTTTCGGCGTCGCGGTGGTCGTCTCAAGCCTGGACAACGGCATCGGCTGGTCGAGTGCGGGCGTGGACGCCGGCACGTTCCCGTTCCTGACCGGCCTGGTGATCGCGCTCGGGAGCCTTTACAATCTGGTGCGAGGTGTTCTGCCGGCTGCGAGGCTCGCAAACGTTCCCATCGCTCTGACGTCGACCGAGTTGCGCCGGCTCGCCGGCCTGTTCGTGCCGGCCGCGATATTCGTCGCGGCGATCCCGCTGCTCGGGATGTATCTCGCCGCGACTGCATACGTGTTCGCGGTGCTCGCGATCCCCAGGCATCAATCCGTGCTTCGCTCACTGATGATCGCAGTGGCGACGCCGCTTGCGCTCTATGTCGTGTTCGAGCACATGTTTCAGGTGACGCTGCCGCATGGCGCGATTGTCGCGGCAATCGGGCTCTGACGGAGAGAACCGATGGATAATCTCCAGGAGCTCCTGCACGGCTTCACCATCGCGGTCACGGTGCCGCATCTGGTCCTGATGGTCATCGGCGTGCTGCTCGGCATTCTCGTCGGCGTGCTGCCGGGCCTGGGCGCGCCGAACGGCGTGTCGCTGCTGCTGCCGCTGACTTTCGGCATGCAGCCGGTGTCGGCCATCATCCTGCTTTCGAGCATGTACTGGGGAGCACTGTTCGGCGGCTCCGTCACCTCGATCCTGTTCAATATCCCGGGAGAGCCGTCGTCGGTCGCGACCACCTTCGACGGCTATCCAATGGCGCGCGATGGGCGGCCGACGACGGCGCTCGCCACCGCCTTCGGCTCGGCCGCGTTCGGCGCGCTCGTCGGCGTCATCCTGATCACCTTCCTCGCGTCATGGGTGGCGCAGGTCGCACTCGCCTTCGGACCGCCGGAATATTTTGCGGTCTACTTTCTTGCCTTCGCCAGCTTCGTGGGCATGGGCGGCGCGGCGCCGATGAAGACCGTCGTGGCGCTGGCGATCGGCTTTGCGATCGCGGCCATCGGCATCGACACTGTCTCCGGCAGCGTGCGCCTCACCATGGGCATCGACGAATTGGTGAAAGGCGTGAGCTTCGTCGTCGCGGTGATGGGCCTGTTCGGCATCGGCGAACTCCTGGTCGCCGTCGAAGAGGAGTTTCATGCCCGCGTCGTCTCATCGACGATCGATTGGCGGGAAGTGTTTCGTGCGGTCGCGCGACTGCCACGGCATGGCGTTGCCTTGCTGCGGAGTGCTGCGATCGGCTGCTGGATGGGGATCACACCGGGCGGTCCGACGGCGGCGTCCTTCATGAGCTATGGAATCGCCCGGCGTTTCTCGCGCCGTGGCCGGCACTTCGGCACCGGCGAAGTCGAAGGCATCATTTCGCCGGAGACGGCCGACCACGCGGCCGGCACCAGCGCGCTGCTGCCGATGCTGTCGCTCGGCATTCCCGGCTCGGCCACCGCGGCGGTGATGATGGGCGGGTTGATGATCTGGGGCCTCAATCCCGGGCCGATGCTGTTCGTTGACAGCAAGGATTTCGTCTGGGGGCTGATCGCCTCGATGTATGTCGGCAATATCGTCGCCGTCGCGCTGGTGCTGCTCACCGTGCCCGTGTTTGCGGCCCTGATGCGGATTCCCTTCGTGATTATCGCGCCGCTGATCGTGATCATCTGCGTCGTCGGCGCCTATTCGGTGTCGAACTCCTATCTCGACGTCGTGCTGATGCTCGGCTTCGGGGTCGTCGGCTATCTCTTCAAAAAGCTGTTCTATCCGCTGGCACCGCTGGTACTCGCGATCGTCATCGGCGACAAGGCCGAGGATGCGTTCCGGCAGTCGATGCTGATGTCCAAGGGTTCGCTCGGGATCTTCTTTGCAAACCGGCTGGTGACGAGTCTGGTCGTGGCCGGCATCGCGCTGCTGCTGCTTCCGCTCGCCTTGCAGCTCACGCGTATTCGGCGCAAGCCCGCCTCGTCCGCCGACGAGACGACCAGCCAGGAGAAAGTGATCGTATGACCGGAAAGCCGCTCATCGCACTGGCGATGGGAGATCCCGCCGGCATCAGCCCGGAGCTGACGGCGAAGCTCGTTGCGCTCGACGACATCCGGGCGCGCTGCCGCCTCGTTGTCATCGGAGACCGGCGCATCTTCGACGCGGGCGCGCGCGTGGCCGGCGTGACGCCGGAGCTGAAGACCGTGGAGCAGGGCGCCGACTTTCATTCCGAACGGGGGGACGTACTGTTCGTCGATCTCGGCCACCTCGATCCCGCTGACGTCGAGCGCGGAACCGCAACTCTTGCCGGCGGAAGCTTCGCGCTGGCGAACTACAGGCACGCGCTCGAGCTTGGCCGCGACGGCCGCGTCGATGCCGTCTGCTTCACGCCGTTCAACAAGCAGGCGATGCGGCTCGCGCGCGCCGACTATGACGACGAAATAGCCTTCTCGGCGGAGGTGGTCGGGCTCACGACCGCGGCAAGCGAATTCAATGTGCTGGGCGAGCTCTGGAATGCGCGCGTCACCTCGCACATTCCGCTGAAGGACGTCGCGGCGCGGCTGTCGAGCGAACGCATCTACCGCGCGCTCAGGCTGACGGAGGCCTGCATGCGTGACGCCGGCTTCGCGCGTCCACGCATCGCGGTTGCCGGACTGAACCCTCACGCCGGCGACGGCGGCAATTTCGGCCGCGAAGAGATCGATGTCATTGCGCCGGCGGTCGCGGCCGGTCAGCGCGACGGCATTGCCGCAGAAGGGCCGTTCCCTGCCGACACGGTGTTTCTGCGCGCCAAGGGCGGCGCCTTCGATGCGGTGCTGACGATGTATCATGACCAGGGCCAGATCGCGATGAAGCTGATGGGCTTTGATCGCGGCGTGACCTTGCTCGGCGGTTTTCCGTTTCCGATCTGCACGCCGGCCCATGGCACCGCCTATGACATCGCGGGCCGGGGGATCGCGTCAATTGGCGCGAGCCGCGCCGCGCTGCTGCTCGCGGTGGAGATGGCCGCTCGTCGCGTGGTCTGAGTTGCAACCTTATTGCGAGCGGAATCTGCTTATGTCTGCTGTATCGCCGCTCTCGCTGCGATTGGCGGTCAATTGCTGTCGGTAGCGCTCAGCGTCCCAGTTTAGCAGAGCTTGGTCATTCTCGGCCGTGAGATAAACGATTTCGGCGTCCAATGGCAGGCGCGAGGTGACAAGCGAAAGGCAGGTCAACATGACCTCGGCACCGGGGCTGGCATCGGTGCGGATGACAGTGCCCATGTCCGGCACGAGAAGCGAAACCGGCGGCGGCAGCCCGTTTGCAGCCGTCCGCCCGGCCATCGCGGAGAGCTCCTCGCCTCGCTGCAACACCGGCAGGCCGGGACCGAGAAAGACGACGTGATCGGGATAAAGCGAGCCGCCTGTTGCAATTGCACAGCTGAAGCGGTCGGTGGCGATGGCATGGCAAAGCGGATCAGTCGGCAGGCGATAGTCGCTCCCTCGACAAAGCTCTTGGAGCGCTCTCTCGTTCGTGGCCGGCGCGATGCGCGGCGTCAACGCGAGCCGTTCTTCAACCTCGTGCACCAGCGCTTCTGCGGCTTCGCAACTCGGTGCGCCCACCACGAGACCATGATTGCCGAGGATCAGGACGTCGACCGTGTCTCGCGCAATGACCTCGGTCACGGCGCGGGCCAATGGCAGCCCGGGATGATGGTAGGGGAGGTGGCGCCACGCCAATCCGTCCAGCCGTCCGGCAAATTCATCGCGCGCATCATGTCGTACCGCCCATGCAATCGTGTTGACGGAATGCACATGCAGCACCACCGGATGCGGCATGAGCGCATGGAGCGATGTCTCGATCGAGGCACGAAGGGCAGCCTCCCCCTCATTAGCTAGCGGGATCCGTTCGTCGCCGCGCGCGAGCGCCTCGCGTGCCGCCTGCAGCGCAACCGGGACAAAGATGTTATTGTGCTCGGCATCCGCAAGCCATGTGCCCGAGGCTTTCACCCAGAGCACGTCGCCGTGCTTGATCGAGGAGTTGCCGCCTGCGCCCTGAACCAGTCGGATATTGGTGCCGACCCGCGCCGACATCTTGCGCAGCTCGCGGAGTTCTGCAGGTTCTCGCATCAGCGCTCCCTCACCAGGCCAGATGATCCATCGTCCAATTCGGAACTCGCGCCGGCGAGCCGGCGAGCCTTCGCGTCGCGGCCGCCACGTCTCGCGTCGTCAGGAGATCGCGGTGCACACCTGAACTGAGAAGCAGTGTCAGCATTCCGGCGGCGTGCGCTCCAGCAATGTCGTGGTCGACCGAGTCGCCCACCATCAGGACCCGCCCTGGTGCTGGGCGACCCAGGCGTTCCAGCACCGCCTCGAAGATCGGTGCATGCGGTTTGCCGATATAGGTCACGATGCCGCCGAGCTCCTCATAGAAGCGCGCAAGTGCGCCGGGGGCAGGGATCAATCCGGTTCGGCCGAACATCTTGAGGTCGGGATTGGCACAGAGCATCGGCACCCTGCGCGCCTTGGCCAAGCTCAAGCATCCGCGCCAGGATTCGGGCTCGGCGAAATCATCGTCCAGACCACCAAGGAGGATGAAGCTGGCCTTTTGCACATCGTCCGTAATTGCGAGATCGAGCCCGTCGACAATGGACCGGTCGGCGCCGCGGGTGATCAGGAAGCAGGAACGGCCAAGATCGGTGAACGGCTTGCGGGTCCGGCTTCGCAGGCCATGCCAGGTCACTTCGCCCGAAGTGAGGATGTCGTCATAGGTCGAAGGTGGCAGGCCCAGTTCCGTAAGCCGCTCCGCATTGTTGCGTGCGCGCCTGCCTGAGTTCGAGAGGATCACAACGCGCTTGCCCGCGTTCCGCAGCCTGTCCATGCACTCTTGCGCCGCCGGAAACACCTTTCCGCCCTCGTGCAGCGTGCCCCACTGGTCGAGCAGGACATGATCGAACCTCTCGGCGATGGCCGAAAGGCCCTCGATCGCGATCGTTTCGCTTCTCATGGCGGACCACCTCGCAGGGCGAGGAGGGCGGCGCCATAACATGCCTCGGTCTGCCCGGCGACTTCGACGGGCACGCCGAGAACGCGACGCCGGATGTCTGTCCACGCAGCATTCTTTGCACCACCCCCGATGCTGATGACGCGGCGCAGCGGCGGTGCTCCGAGCTGCATCAGGCGTCGGTAAGCAAGGGCTTCGACCGCTGCGATGCCCTCGAGAAGAGCCTGGAAAAAGCGATGATCTTCGGATGGGCGTGGCGCGACCCGTGGCGCCAGAGCCGGATCCGCGATGGGGAAGCGTTCGCCGGGTTTGGGAAGAGGATAGTAGTCGAGACCTGTCGACGCATCCGGATCGAGCAGCGGCGTCAGCAGGTCCATCTGTTGCGCGGTGAAATGCGTCAGCAACGCGCCGCCACCCGAGTTGGAGGCGCCGCCAGCGAGCCAGCGGTCGCCGAGACGGTGCGAATAGACGCCCTGATCCGCCGCAAAGATCGGTTGCGTTGCGAGCAGCTTGACGACGAGTGTCGTCCCGAGCGAGGTGACGGCATCGCCCGGCGCGTCGGCGCCAGTGGCAATGAAGGCTGCAACGCCATCGGTCGTGCCGGCCGTAATCTGAGCTGAGCCTGACAGGCCGAGCGCGGACGCAACCTCCGGATCGATCACGGCAAAGGGCGTGCCCGGCACGAGCACCTTGGGCAGCCATTCGCGGCTGACATCGAGTTGGTCGAGCCACCCCGGCCAGCTGCGCGTGATGGGGTCATAGCCAAGCTTCAACGCGTTGTTCTCGTCGCTGACACCGTGAGTGCCGGCGAGCCGTCCGGCGATCCAGTCCGCTTGATGGACGGCGATGTGCGCGTCCTTGAGGGGGGCGCGATCCAGCAGGAAAAGCAACTTCGCGAGCGCGCTGCTCGCGCCATGTGCTCCGCTTTCCGCTGGCGCGACCGCCGCGATGCGGGCGGCTTCCCTCGCCGCGCGCGCGTCGTTGTACATGAGCCCGCGCGTGGTGGGACGGCCTGCGGCGTCAATCAGCAAGAGCGTGCCGGAGGTGCCGTCGACGGATATCCGCTCGACGCGTTTGAGGTCGAGCTTCCGGCCGAGTGCTGAAATCGCCGCCGTCGTCGCCTGCCACCAGAGTTCCGGATCCTGATCGATCGCGGCGCCATCCTGATGCGGCGGCGGCAGAGGAGAGGTTTCGATCGCCTGGATTTCGCCATGCAGGTCGACTGCGCAGGCGCGGACGCCGCCGGTTCCGATATCGATGCCGAGGAATAGAGTTGTCATCGACTTCACCATCTTCGCAGTCGCCTCAAGGGCGAACTGGCACAGCACAACGCGCGTTGGTCCGATTGCACCGCAGCACGTTTGGGGGATTGACGGCCAGCCGCGCCTCTGCAATTTTTTGCAAGGTGTGAAGAATTTTGCAAGCGGGCTTTTCGGCGTGGCGACACCAGACAGGCTGCCGACGATTGACGGCGAAGCTTCGCTTGCGACGCGGGCGGCATGGCTGTACTTCGCCGCCGGCCTGACGCAGTCCGAGGTTGCGGAGCGGCTGAACATCCAAAGCACCAAGGCGCACCGGCTGATCGCGCGCGCAAGCCGCGAGGGCATGATCCGCGTCTTTGTCGAGGGGCCGGTCGCGGAATGCGTCGCGCTGGAGACCGCGCTGGCCCAGCGTTATGGCCTGTCGTTTTGTCGGGTCGCGCCAGATCTCGGTGAAGGCGATCTGCCGCTGAAAGCGCTGGCGCTCGAAGGCGCAAGCTTCCTGCGGCAAATTCTTGAGCGTGGCGAGCACAAGATCATCGGCGTCGGGCACGGCCGGACGCTCGCGGCGGTGGTCGAGCAACTGCCGCAGACGCCGGCGCGGGACGTCCAGTTTGTCTCGCTGCTCGGCGGCCTCACGCGGAAATTCGCCGCCAATCCATTCGACGTGATTCATCGCTTGGCTGAGCGCACTGGTGCGGAAGCCTATCTGCTGCCGGTGCCGGTATTTGCGAATTCCGTCGCCGACCGTGCTGTTCTGATGCAGCAGTACGGCATCGCCGATGTCTTCGCGCTTGCCCGCAAGGCTTCGGTTCTGCTCGTCGGCATCGGCCAGATTCACAGTGACGGCTTTCTGGTCTCGAGCGGCATGATCAAGCCGGACGAGGTTGTCGAATTGAAGCGGGCCGGCGCCTGTGCCGATCTGCTTGGTCATTTTCTCAATGCCAAGGGGGAGATGCTCGACATCGATCTCTCGGCACGTGCCACCTCGATGGGGGCGGCAGATCTCAGAAAGCACCGCATTGTCGCCATTGCCGGCGGACTCGCCAAGGTGACGGCTTTGCGTGCTGCGCTGTGCAGCGGCCTCTTGCATGGCCTCATCATCGACGAGGCGACCGCACAGGATCTCGTGACGGACAAGCCGGAGGCAACATCCGGCAAGACCAGAATCAAAAGTCGGAAGGGCAGGTAACGACAACATGGGAGGTGTCAATGTACGATCGCGAAAAGAATCTGTTCGACTCCTACGCCGCCAAACGCCTCAGTCGGCGTGATCTCCTCGATGGAGCCGCGAAGCTCGGCATTGCCGGCGTTGCGGCCAACGCAGCGTTCGCGTCCGCCATGTCGCGCGCGATGGCTGCGGACTTCAACTGGAAGGCCTCGAGCGGCAAGACCATCAAGCTGCTCTTGAACAAACATCCGTATGTCGACGCGATGATCGCCGATCTCGAGGCGTTCAAGAATTTGACCGGGATGAACGTCACCTACGACATCTTCCCGGAGGATGTCTATTTCGACAAAGTGACGGCCGCGCTGTCGTCGAAGTCGGATCAGTACGACGCGTTCATGACCGGCGCCTACATGACCTGGACCTATGGTCCGGCCGGCTGGATCGAGGATCTCAACGCCTACATCAAGGACCCCGCGAAGACCAGTCCGGCTTTCGCGTGGGACGACGTGCTGCCGAACCTGCGGGCCTCGACCGCCTGGGATGGGGTTGCCGGCTCCGAACTCGGCTCCGGCAAGGCCAAGCAGTGGTGCATCCCCTGGGGCTATGAGCTCAACAACATCACCTACAACCGAAACATCTTCGACAAGGTCGGCGTGAAGCCGCCGAAGAACCTCGACGAGATGCTCGACGTCGCCGCCAAGATCACCAAGGATGCCGGCGGTCCTTACGGCATCGGCGTCCGCGGATCACGCTCCTGGGCGACCATCCATCCCGGGTTCCTGTCGGCCTACTCGAACTTCGGCCAGAAGGACTTCGTGATGGAAGGCGGCAAGCTGAAAGCCGCAATGAACACCAAGGCCTCGAAGGATTTCCACGAGAAATGGGTGAAGATGATCCAGGCCTCGGGCCCGAAGAACTGGTCCACCTACACCTGGTACCAGGTCGGCACCGATCTCGGCGCGGGTGCTTCCGGGATGATCTTCGATGCCGATATCCTCGGCTATTTCATGAATGGCGGTGACAACAAGGAGAAAGGTCATCTCGGTTACGCGCCGTTCGCGGCGAATCCGGAAGCCAAGGCGCCGACGCCGAATGTGTGGATCTGGTCGCTGGCTCTTTCGAGCTTCTCCAAGCAGAAGGATGCAGCCTGGCTGTTCATGCAATGGGCGGCCTCCGTCGAGCACGATCTGTTCGGCGCGCGCAAGATGGACTTCGTCAACCCGGTGCGCGCGTCGGTGTGGAAAGATCCGGAGTTCCGCGACCGCATCGCAAAATCCTATCCCGGCTATCTCGAGCAGTTCGACGTCTCGTCTCCTGGCGCGAAGATCTATTTCACCGCGCAGCCGCTGTTCTTCGACCTCACGACCGAATGGGCGGCGTCGCTGCAGAAGATGGTGGCGAAGGAGGTCAGCGTCGACGAGGGGCTCGACAAGCTCGCCGACAGCATCAACCGGCAGCTGAAGCAGGCCGGCCTCGGCTGAAGTCTGACGTGGTGATTGATCCTCCACACCGCGCCAACCCGCCGGTTCGGACCTTGACCCGATCCGAGCCGGCGGTATTGCAACGAATGAGCGATCCTTTATCGTCATGAGCATGGTGCAACTTCTGCAGGCCAATGCGCTTCCACGCCGCACGACGAAGCTGCGCGGACGGCTCCTGCCTTACCTCTTGAGCCTACCGGCGCTGCTCGTCTGCATCGCCATCCTGGTGCCGTTTGTGACCGCGGCAATCTATTCGTTGCAGCGCTACCGGTTGAACCTGCCTTATCTCCGCGGCTTCATCGGGGTCGACAACTATATCGATTTCCTTTCGGACCCGGCGTTCTGGAACACGCTTCGGATCTCGCTGATCTACACGGCGGTGACAGTCCTCCTTGAGTTGTTGCTTGGCCTCGGCATTGCGCTGTTGCTGCGGCGGCCAACCCGCTTTCACAATGCAGTCTCGATCATGCTGCTGCTCCCGCTGATGACGGCGCCTGCGATCGCGGCGCTGATGTGGAAGCTCATGACCAACCCGGGCTTCGGCATCCTTTCCTATCTCGTCAGCCTGTTCGGCGTGCATGATTTCAAATGGGCATCCGATCCGTCGACGGCGCTGTTCACCGTGGTCCTGGTCGATGTCTGGGTCTACACGCCCTTTATCATGATCCTGCTGCTGGCCGGATTGCGGTCCTTGCCGCGCCAGCCGTTCGAGGCCGCCGCACTCGACGGGGTGCCGGCAAGCTTCGTGTTCTTTCGCATCACGCTGCCGATGCTTGCGCCCTACATCATCACGGCCTCGCTGTTCCGGCTTTTGGATTCGATCCAGCAGTTCGACATCATTTACGCAATGACGCAAGGCGGGCCTGGCGACCGGCTGATGGTGTTCCAGGTCCAGGCCTATCTTGAGTTCTTCCAGTACACCAATGTCGGACGCTCAGCGGCGCTGCTGATGATCCTTTGGCTGATCACCAACATCCTGTCGAACATCTTCATCAAGAACTGGCTGCGGTTGCGGGCGCGCGCCCACAGTCACGCCTAGGGGAACGGGAGGCGGCGATGGACCATTCGGGCCTGTTAGGTCGTATCTTCCGGGGCGTAGCGCTGACGCTCGTGCTTGTCTTCTTCATGTTCCCGATCGTCTGGATCCTCATGATGTCGTTCCAGACCAATGAGCAGATTCTGCGAATTCCGCCACGTCTCCTGTTCGAGCCGACGCTCGCCAATTACGAGGCGCTGATCTCGGGTCAGCTGCGCACCGCCGCCGGCAATCTCGAGATTTCCTTCATGCGCAATCTCTTCAACAGCTTTGTGCTGTCGAGCGCGGCGGTCGTGCTCGCCTTGCTGCTCGGCGTGCCGGCAGCCTATGCCTTTGCGCGGTTCAAGTTTCGCCTGGGTGAAACCATCGCGTTTACCCTGCTGTCGTTTCGCTTTGCGCCGCCATTATTGGTGCTGCTGCCACTGTCGCTTTATTATCAGCAGCTCGGCCTCAACGACACCTATTTCGGCATCGTCTGGGTCTATCAGCTGATCGCGCTGCCGCTCATTCTGTGGATCGTGCGCGGCTATTTCGAGGATATCAGCCCGGATATCGAGCACGCCTATCGCCTCGCCGGGCATTCCTGGCGCGAGGCCTTCACGCGCATCGCGGTGCCGCTTGCTGGGCCTGGGATTGCGGCGGCAGCCTTGTTGTCCTTCATCTTCTGCTGGAACAACTTCGTGTTTGCTCTGATCTTGGCCTCCGCCGACAAGCAGCCCGTGACCGTGGGTGCGCTCGCCTTCGTGACCGCGTCCGGCATCCAATATGGTCAGATCGCCGCGGCCATCGTGCTGTCGGTCCTGCCGACGCTGCTGCTTGCACTTTATGCGCAGCGATACCTGGTCGAAGGTCTGTCGCTCGGCGCGGTGAAAGGCTGAACGTATGGCACGGCTCGAGCTCAATTCGCTCACCAAAGCATTCGGCGCGGTACGCTGCGCCGATGATCTGTCGCTCACTGTCGAGCCCGGCGAGATCGTGGCGGTCTTCGGCCCGTCCGGCAGCGGCAAGACAGTGTTGTTGCGGATGATCGCGGGGATGTTCGAGCCGGACGACGGAGACATTCTGATCGGCGGCCAGTCGGTCGTGGGCGCGTCTCCCGAGCGGCGCGGCGTCGGCATGGCATTCCAGAATTTTGCGCTGTTTCCGCACATGACGGCGCAAGACAATATCGCAAGCGGGCTGCGGGCGAAGGAGACCAGGAGCGACGCAGCGGCGCGGGTCAAATCGATCGCCCGGCTCCTGAAAATCGAGCATGTGCTTGGCCACGCGCCGCGTGAATTGTCGAACGGTCAGAAGCAGCGCACGGCTCTGGCGCGCGCCCTCATCGGCAACCCGGAGGTCCTGCTGCTCGATGATCCCCTGCGCAACGTCGACGCCAAGCTGCGCTATGAAATGCGGCTGGAGCTGCCGAGCCTGTTGCGACGAGGGACTGCCGCGGTCCTCTATGTCACCCAGGACTATCGCGAGGCGATGGCGATTGCCGATCGTATCGCTGTCCTGATCAACGGCCGGCTCGAGCAGGTCGCGCGCCCGGACGAGATCTACGGCCGTCCCGCTTCAGTTGCGGTTGCCCGGCTGTTCGGTGACCCCAGCATCAATCTCGCCGAAGTGGCGCCATGTGTGGAGCAGGGCGGCGTCTTCGCAGATATTTCCGGCTCGCGCGTGCGGCTTGGTCCAGTGGACCGGCACGCAGAAGACGACGGTGCATGCTGGCTTGGCGTCCGGCCCGATGACCTCCTGATTTCGGCGGCAGCTGGCGAGGGCGGGATTCCGGCGCGGATTGTCGCGGTCACGCCGATGCATGAGAAGGCGGTGATGTTGCTCCGTTTCGCCGATGGCATGGAGTGGCTCGCCGCGTTGCCGTCGGAGGCGGGGATTGCCCGAGCGGACGAGGACGTGTTCGTTCGCTTTGCGCCGGAGGCCGCGCTTTTGTTCGATCGAGCGACGGGCCTTCGCGTCGGCCTTCCGCATCGGCGATATGCGGCCTGAGGAGCTGTTGGTGATGGGTATGCTCGAGCTCAGAAACGTCGACAAGGTCTATGGCAGCCGTGGCAAGCCGCCGGTCCATGCGGTCCGTGCGCTCGATATGGACGTCCCGAGCGGCGAGATCGTCGCGCTGTTGGGGTCATCAGGCTGTGGCAAGACCTCGACCTTGCGCATGATCGCCGGCTTTGAAGAGGTCACCTCGGGGTCGATCGCGTTGGGACGTCGGCAGATCCATCGGCTGCCGCCGGCTCAGCGCAAGGTGGCGATGGCGTTCGAAGGCTATTCGCTCTATCCGCCGCTGACGGTGCGCGAGAACATCGCCTTTGCGCTGAAGGCGCAGCAATTGCCGCGGAGCGAGGTGACCCGCCGCGTGGATGCGATTGCGCGGCTGGTCGAGATCGACGACATCCTGGACAGCTATCCGCGCGCAATTTCGGGTGGCCAGCAGCAGCGGGTTTCGCTGGCTCGCGCGTTGGTGCGCGACGCCGATCTTTACCTTCTGGATGAACCGATGGGCCAGCTGGAGCCGCAGCTCCGCGCCGTGCTGCGCGGCCGGATCAAGGGACTGCTCGCCGAGCGCGGCATGACCGCGATCTTCGTCACGCACGATCAGGCCGAAGCAAGCGCGCTTGCCGATCGTATTGCGGTCATGGAAGACGGCATCCTGCAACAATTCGCCAGCGAGAAGGATCTGAAGAACCATCCGGCCAATCTGTTTGTCGCGAGCTTCATCGGTGAGCCGCCGATGAATCTGCTTCAGGCGGAGGTTGCCCGCAACGACGGCGGTTTTGGCCTGTCGGTTGGGCCGGATCTGGTGTTCCAGATTCGGGGAGACACGCTCGACAAGGCTGCACAGAAAGAGCTGGAGGGCAGTGCGCGCCTGACGGTCGGCATCCGACCCCAAAAGGTTGCGGTTGGCAGTGGTGATGTGCGGCTGCGCGTCGTCTCCAACCAATGGCTCGGTGACCAGTCGCATATCGCGGGTGAATGTGCCGGCAAGCTCTTGATCGCAGTCACGCCGCAACGGATCGCGGCGCGGCCAGATGATGTCGTCCCATTCGCGATGGAGTCGCGTCATCTCCACATCTTCGCCGGCGACGGCACCTGCATTCATCATGCGGAGGCGGCCTGATCATGCAGCTGTCCCCAGGCCGCGACCTCATCATCGGCATCGATGCCGGAACGTCCCTGATCAAGGCTGTGGCGTTCACGACGAGCGGCCAACAGCTTGGCAACGTCTCGCTGCCGAATGCCTATGACACCGCAGCCGGAGACCGCGTCGAGCAGGACATGGCGCGAACTTGGCGCGATACGGTCGCGGCACTTCGTGGATTGGGTGCGGCCGTTCCTGATCTTGCAGCGCGTGTCGCGGCCATTGCAGTGACGGGCCAGGGCGACGGGACGTGGTTGATCGACGACGACGGCCGGCCGGTCGCGCCGGCGCTTCTGTGGCTCGATTCCCGCGCCGCTGCCATTGTCGAGGGGATTCGCGCCAGCGAGCGCAATGCGGCGCTCTATCGGCGGACCGGCTCCGGGCTGAATGCCTGCCAGCAGGGACCGCAACTGGCCTGGCTGCAGACGCATGCTCCGGAGATCGTGTCGCGCGCTGCGACCGCGTTCCACTGCAAGGATTGGCTCTATTTTCTGCTGACCGGAGAACGCGCGACCGATCCCTCGGAGACCAGTTTTTCCTGCGGCAATTTCCGCGAAGGCGGCTTCGATGCGGAAACCGCGCGGTTGATCGGCATCGCCGATCTGAAGCGGCTGTTTCCGCGGGTCGTCGACGGGGCGACGACGACGCATCAGCTCAATGCGGCGGCCGCGGGGGAGACCGGCCTGCCGGCGGGCCTGCCGGTGACGCTGGGCTATGTTGACGTGATCTGTACGGCATTGGGCGCCGGCCTGTATGATCCGGCTCCCGATGTCGGATGCACGATCATCGGTTCAACCGGCATGCATATGCGGCTCGCGCCGAGCGCCGACGCCGTGGCGCTGAATCCGGAAGCAACCGGCTACACCATGCCTTTTCCGGTGCCCGGCTATTATGCCCAGATGCAATCGAACATGGCCGCGACGCTCAATATCGATTGGCTCGTTGATCTCGCGCGGGATCTGCTGGCCTCCGAAGGTGTCAATCGTTCGCGCGCCGACCTGATCCGACGTCTCGATGAGAACGTGCTGCAAGCCAGGCCATGCGAGCTGCTGTTTCATCCCTTCATCTCCGACGCCGGCGAGCGGGGTCCGTTCGTTGCCCATGAGGCCTGCGCGCAGTTCCTGGGCCTGCGCTCGCGCCACGGCTATTGGGACCTGATGCGCGCCGTCATGGAAGGACTGGCCTTTGCTGCGCGCGATTGTTATGCGGCGATGGGCTCGCTGCCGGGTGAGGTGCGAATGACCGGCGGCGCGGCGCGGAGCAGCGCGCTCGGAGCCATTCTGGGCGCGGCGCTCGGAAGCAGGATTCGCATTTGCAGCCGCGGCGAGGCAGGCGCTGCGGGGGCTGCCATGATGGCAGCCGTCGCGACCGGCCTCTATCCGGATATGGCGGCCTGCGCGGAGGATTGGGTGACACCTTATTTGAACGCGCCACAGGCGCCGGATGCCGCGCTGGTCGCGCGCTACGGACAGATGTTTCCGGCCTATCTCAATGCCAGGCTGGCCGCGCGTCCGGTCTGGAAAGAGCTGGCAACGCTGCGCGCGGGGGCCGGTCATGTCTAGCTCCATCGCCATCGTCGGTGATCGCTTCATGCTGCCGTCGGTGTTTGCCGAACGGATTACGTCGGCCTGCGGTAACGGCATCGAGATCCGCATGCTCGAGCAGCCGTGGCCGGATGAGCCGATGGAGCACGGCTATGCCGGCTCGAAGCTCGATGGGTTGAAGGAGTTCATGGGCGATCCCGACGACGTCGTTGATTTCATCGGTAACGCGTCGATGCTCGTGACCCACCTGGCGCCGATCTCGCGATCGATGCTGCAGCGGCTTCCGAACCTGAAGTTCATTGCGGTGTCGCGCGGCGGCCCGGTGAATATCGACATGCAGGCCGCGCGCGACCATGAGGTGCTCGTCGTCAACACGCCGGGTCGCAACGCCAGCGCGGTCGCCGAGTTCACCATCGGCGCTATTCTCGCCGAGACGCGTCTCATTCGCAGCGGCCACGAATCGCTGCGTGGCCGCGAATGGCGCGGCGATCTCTATCGCGCCGACCGCACCGGCCGCGAGCTCAGCGAGATGACCGTCGGCATCGTCGGCTATGGTGCGATCGGCACGCGCGTGGTGAAGCTGCTCAAGGCGTTCGGCTGCAGGATCTTGGTGGCCGATCCTTATGTCCAGCTCAGCGCCCAGGACCGTAATGACGGCGTCGAGCACGTCGCTCTGCCGGACCTGCTGGCGCGCGCCGACGTGATCACCCTGCATGCGCGGGTGACGCCGGAGACCACGGGGTTCATCGATCGTGACGCGTTTGCGCGGATCAGGCCCGGCGCATTCCTGATCAACACGGCGCGGGGGCCCTTGGTCGACTACGACGCGCTCTATGAGGCGCTGTCATCGGGGCGTGTTGGCGGCGCGATGCTCGATACGTTTGCAGTTGAGCCGGTGCCGCCGGACTGGCCGCTCTTGCAATTGCCGAACGTCACGCTGACACCGCACATCGCCGGTGCCTCCGTGCGCACAGTCACCTTCGCCGCCGATCAGGCGGCGGAAGAGGTTCGCCGCTTCCTCGCCGGCGAACCGCCACTCAACCCGTGCTGAAGACGAAAGGTATTGCCAGATGACCCGTGAAGAACGGCAATTGCGCGAAGCCATTGTCGCCAAGTGTCGATGGATGAATGCGTCGGGTCTGAACCAGGGCACGTCGGGCAACATTTCCGCGCGCTATAAGGACAGGATGCTGATCACGCCGTCGGCCACGCCATATGACGCGATGAAACCGGACATGATTGCGGCGATGCCGATCGACGGCAAGGAGTACGGCTCCTGGGAGGGGCCGCTGCAGCCGTCAACGGAATGGCGCTTCCATCTCGACATCATGCGCGGACGGCCGGATGTCGGCGGCGTCGTCCATACGCATTCGACCTATGCCACCGTGCTTGCGATTGCACGCAAGCCAATTCCCGCCTGCCACTACATGATGGCGGCATTCGGCGGCAACGATATCCGCTGCGCCGGCTATGCACGTTATGGCACCAAGGAATTGTCTGAGCTTGCGCTCGCGGCGCTGGAAGGCCGCAACGGCTGTCTGCTGGCCAATCACGGCATGATCGCGGTCGGCGCCAATCTGGACAAGGCGATGTGGCTTGCCGTCGAGCTGGAGACGATCGCGCGGCAGTATTATCTCTCGCTCGCGCTCGGCGCGCCTCATATTCTCGGCGAGGAGGAAATCGCGGAGACGGCAAGGGGCTTTTCAACTTATGGCTTGCAGCCGCCGAAAGCGAAGCCGGCGAAGGCGCGCCTCACGACCGCTGCGGCACGGAAACGACCTGAGAAGAAGCTCAGCACGAAGCGATGACAGAGACTGCGCCGGTTGCGGGCAGGGATCACGGGCTCGTCGACATCGCCATCATCGGCGGCGGCATCAATGGAGCCGGTATTGCCCGCGATGCCGCAGGCCGCGGCCTCAAGGTATTGCTCTGCGAGAAGGACGACTTTGCCGAAGGCACCTCGTCGCGCTCGGGCAAGCTCGTTCACGGCGGGCTGCGCTATCTTGAGTATTACGAATTCCGCCTGGTCCGTGAGGCCCTGATTGAGCGCGAGGTGCTGCTTGCCTCCGCGCCGCATATCATCTGGCCGATGCGTTTTGTGCTGCCGCATTCGCCGGAGCAGCGGCCGGCCTGGCTGGTGCGGACGGGCTTGTTTCTCTATGACCATCTGGGCGGCCGCAAGCAGCTGGCGGCCAGCCGCGGGCTCGATCTGACGCGAGCCCCGGAGGGAGCGCCTCTGCGCCGCGAATTTCGCCGTGGCTTCGAATATTCCGACTGCTGGGTGGACGACGCCCGGCTTGTCGTTCTCAATCTGATCGATGCCTCGCGCAATGGCGCCACGATCCTGCCCCGCACGCGGGCAGTGAGCGCACGACGAGAGGGCGAGGTCTGGGTCCTCGAGCTGAAGGGCGAGGACGGCGATGCGCAGGTTATGCGGGCACGGGCTCTGGTCAATGCCGCGGGGCCCTGGGTTCAAGAGGTCCTGCAGGGCGTGACCGGGATGAACTCCGCATATAACGTGCGGCTTGTGAAGGGAAGCCACATCGTGGTGCCGAAATTTTGGCGCGGACCGCAAGCCTATCTGCTGCAAAATACGGATCGTCGCGTCATCTTCGTCAATCCGTATGAGGAAGAGCTCGCGTTGATCGGCACCACCGACATTGTATATGACGGTCGACCGGAGAACGTCGCGATCGACGCAGCGGAGATCTCCTACCTGCTGCAGGTCTTGCATCGCTATTTTCAGGCTGCGCCGCGGGCGAGCGACATTGTGCATGTGTTTTCGGGCGTCCGGCCGCTCTACGACGACAACGCGGAAAATCCGTCCGCAGTCACGCGCGACTATGTGTTCGAGGTCGATGGCGCGCACGATGCGCCGCCGCTGCTCTCCATCTTCGGCGGCAAGATCACGACGTATCGCCGGCTGGCGGAGCATGCGCTACAGCGGCTGCAGCCGTGGTTTCCAGAGATGGCCTCAGCTTGGACGGCGGGTCAGCCGCTGCCGGGCGGCGACATCGCTGGCAGCTTCGAGAGTTTTGCGCTCCAGCTGGCGCGCGAGTATCCCGATCTGCCGCACAGTCTGATCCATCACTATGCGCGTCTGTATGGCACGCGCACCCGACCGCTTCTTGGCGCAGTCCGTACGACCGCCGATCTCGGCCGCCATTTCGGAGGAAATTTCTACGAGCGGGAAGCGATCTTTCTCCGCGAAACGGAGTGGGCGAGGACAGCTGCGGACTACCTCGATCGGCGGACCAAGCACGGGCTGCATCTCACGCCGGCTGAAAGGGAAGCATTTGAGCGCGATATTTGATGAGCTTGCTGAACTGATAACGAGCTGAACGCGTCGCTTGTCGACAAGCGATCCGAGTTTTGAGCGCCGCGCTGATTGACGCTATGAGATCGGGCTTTTGCCGAGCTTCTTGATCGTGCTCCAAAAAGCTTCGGCTGCACTCGTAATGCGAGCCCGGGATCGAAACAGGCAGATGCTGATGTCGATGTCCCACTCTTTCGAACCTGCGCGCAGCAAGCGGCCGCTGTGAATATCGCCCTCGACCAGGCTGCGCGGGGCCCAGGTGATGCCACGGCCTTCGCGTGCCATGTTGACGAGCAGCATCACGGGCGCCGAGAAGCTGGGCGCCAGTGATGCGCTTGGTTCCTTGGTGGCGAGAAACGACGCCACAATTCGTCCTACGCCCGAGCCCGGGTGATAGGTGAGATAGGGGAGCGGGGCGTTGCTCGCGCCCGGCAACGCATAGCGCGGGACCGCCCTGCGTTGGCCCCCGCTGCGGGTGGCCTTCTTCGGCGCCGGCGCGCTGATCGGTATCAGCACGTCGCGATCCAGCTCAATGCGCTGAAATCGATCGGGTTCGAGCCGGCTGGTGAGGGTCGGGTGATAGTGGGCCAGCAGAAAGTGCGCCTGCGCGTCGAGAAGCAACCTTTCGCAGCCGGCGAAATTGGAAGCGACGAGTTGGATCGCCGCACCGGCTCCGGCGCGGTCGACCCGACGGATCCAATCGGGAAAAAACGTCTGCGATAGCGCATGGGTTGCGACGAAATGGATGGTCTCGGCCTTGAACCGAGCGGCCTCCAGGGCTTCCTCACGTCCGTTCAGCACCCTGCGGAGCACGTCCTCGGCGACCGGAAGAAAGCTCTCGCCCGCTGACGTCAGCGTCACGTTGTGTGTGCTGCGCTCGAACAAGGGAGCGCCAAGCCACTCCTCCAGCGCCTTGATGCGGCGGCTCAACGCCGGCTGGGTCACATGACGGCGCTCGGCGGCGCGCGAAAACCCGCTCTCTTCGGCAACCGCAAGGAAATCCTCGAGCCAAACCAGGTCCATAATAACGTTTTGTCCTCAAATCATTCCGATACGGCATTAGCGCCTCGGACGGCGCTGGTCCATTGTAACCGCGTCGCAAAAACCAGAACAAAGCGCCTTCCTGATATGGCGCGGAAAAACGTCCCAGGGGGAAACGAATTGCGGGTCGTAACACCATCGCTGTCCGAGCCCTTGCCGCGGCCCGTATCCGAGGGGCGCCACAAGCCGCTATGGCGCCAGCCGTATGTCCTGGTTGTAGCCGGCGCCGCACTCGGCGCGCTGGCCGGCGCTCTCTTTCCAACCGTCGCGGTCGATCTGAAGCCGCTTGGCGACGCCTTCATCTCGCTGATCAAGATGACAATTGCGCCCCTGATCTTTCTGGTCGTGGTGACCGGCATTGCCCAGGTGGGCGACATGAGGGCGGTAGGCCGCATCGGTCTCAAGGCCTTCGCCTATTTCGAAATCGTCACGACCCTTTGCCTCCTGTTCAGCTTCGTTGTCGTGCGTTGGGTTCAGCCCGGTGCGGGCGTAGCCCACGCCACCGCACAGCAGGCCGAGACTGTGGCCCGCTACGCGGAGAGCCATGTCGGATCTCTGTCGGTTTACATCCAGCATATGATACCGGATAGCTTCGTCGGCGCATTCGCGAGTGGCGATGTGCTCCAGGTTCTCGTGCTGGCGCTCTTATGCGGGATCGGCCTGCTGCTCCTTCGCGAGAAGGCCGCGCCGCTGCGGTCGGGCCTTGAGCGAGTGACCGAGCTTGTCTTCAGCGTCGTCCACGTCGTCGTTGCGTTGGCCCCGATCGGAGCCTTCGGCGCGATGGCCTTCACGGTCGCCAAGTTTGGTGTCGCGACGCTGTATGCGCTCGGCGTGTTGGTCGGCACCGCCTGGGCGATGATGGCGTTCTTCATTTTCGTCGTTCTGGGGACCATCTGCCGTCTCGCCGGGATTCGTCTGATGGATCTGTTGCGCCTGTTGCGCACGGAGTTACTTGTCGTGCTCGGGACCTCGTCGTCGGAAACCGCCATCCCTGGGATGATGGAGAAGCTGCCGAAGGCGGGCGTGGGGCGTGCGGTGGCAGGCCTCGTCATCCCTTCCGGATATTCCTTCAACCTGGACGGCGTCGCGCTGACGCTGCCACTCAGCACGATCTTCGTCGCCCAGGTCTACGGCATCGAACTGACTGCGGCGCAGCAATTGAGCCTGTTTGTGGTGATGATGTTCACCAGCAAGGGCGCTGCCGGGGTCACGGGCGGAGCGTTCGCTGCGCTGGCCGCAACCGTCGTCGCCGCGGGGCTGCCGGCGGAAGGGCTGGCGCTGCTGCTCGGCATCGACCGGTTCATGTCGCTGGCGCGTGCGATCACCAATACCATCGGCAACGCGGTCGCCGCGATTGTGGTCGCGAAATGGGATGGTGAATTCAACAAGGAGGACTGGACCAGGTCTTCCCTTCAAATCCAAGCAGCGAAGTAAGGATCAATGGGTACCAACACAAATGAGCTGCCGATCGTCGCGTTGACGCCCGGAGATTGCACCGGCATCGGCCCCGAACAGATCGCGCGCATTCTCTCTGACGACCGGCTTGCGGATGTGGCACGCCTCGTCGTGATTGGCGACGCTCGTGTGCTCGAGATGGGCATGGCCCATGCTGGCGTGAAGTTGACCGTCGAGCGGATCAAATCACCCAAGGCAGCCGACTGGGGCCGCCGCGCCGTGCAACTGGTTGATCTCGGCAACACCGATCCGTCGACATTCCCGATCGGCAAGTCCAACGCGGAATCCGGACGGCTGACAGGAGAGACATTGTCGCGCGCGATCGATTTCGCCAAGTCCGGTGAGGTCGACGCAATCACGTTCGCGCCGCTCAACAAGCGGGCGATGTTCGACGGCGGCTGGAAGTTTCCTGACGAGCACAAGATGTTCGCGAGTCTGCTCGGTCACAGCAGCTATTTCTCCGAGATGAACGTCCTGGACGGCCAGTGGATGTCGCGCGTCACCGGGCATCAGTCGCTGCGCGAGGCCCTCGACGGCATCAACCCGGCGAGCATCACCGACGCGATCGAGTTGGTCGACCGGATGATGCGAAAGGCCGGCGTCGCCAAGCCGCGCATTGCGGTGGCTGCTCTCAATCCGCATGCGGGTGAGGGTGGCCTGTTCGGCCGGGACGAGATCGAGATGATCCGGCCGACCGTCGAAGCTGTTGCGAAGCGCGGCATTTGCTGCACCGGGCCGTATCCCGCCGACACTGTCTACGTCCGGGCCTTCGCCGGCGAGTTCGACAGTGTGGTTGCGATGTATCACGACCAGGGCCAGATCGCGACCAAGCTGCGCGGCTTCAATCGCGGCGTCACCGTCACAGCCGGCCTCGAGACGGTCTTCACCACGCCGTCGCACGGAACGGCTTTTGATATCGTCGGCAAGGGCGTCGCCAAGACCGGCGCGCTCGAAAGCGCGGTCCGCCTTGCCGCCCAACTCGCGTCGATGAAGGTAAAGGAGGCATCCTATGCATACTGATCGCAGAACCCTGCTGCAGGCGGCGGCCGCGCTTCCGCTGGCCACCGTCGGCGCCAGCGCCGCGTTCGCCGCCGAGGCTCCGGCCGCGGCGCCCGCGGCTCCG
>NZ_CAFK01000029.1 GCF_000239815.1 Bradyrhizobium sp. STM 3843
ATCGTGTTCCGTGTCACCGATGTCACCGTGCCTCCAGTCGACCTCGCGTCGAGCGACGTCAAGAAGCTGAAGGACACGCTGCAGCGGGCCCTGAACGAGGAGCAGACGACGGCCTACGTCGCCAAGCTCGAGAAGGATATCGGCACCAGCATCAACGAGGCCGCCGTCGCCCAGGTGGTCGGCGGCAACACCCAGTAACGGACGTCTGAAGGCACGCGATGGACGATCTCAAGTCGATCATTGGCAAGGTCGCCACCGGCGCAACTTTGTCCCGCGACGAAGCGGCTGCCGCCTTCGACAGCATGATGTCGGGCGAAGCCACCCCATCGCAGATGGGCGCTCTGTTGATGGCGCTGCGGGTGCGCGGCGAGACTGTCGACGAGATCACCGGTGCGGTCAGCGTGATGCGAGCCAAGATGCTGCGGGTCGACGCGCCCGCCAACGCGGTCGACATCGTCGGCACCGGCGGCGACGGCTCGGGATCGGTCAATGTCTCGACCTGCGCCTCCTTCATCGTCGCCGGCGCCGGCATTCCCGTGGCCAAGCACGGCAATCGCGCGCTGTCGTCCCGTTCGGGCGCGGCCGACGTGCTGGCCTCGCTCGGTGTCAAGATCGATCTGAGGCCCGACCAGGTCGGCCGCTGCGTCCGCGAGGCCGGCATCGGCTTCATGTTCGCCCCGGCCCATCACCCGGCGATGAAGAACGTCGGCCCCACCCGCGTGGAGCTCGCCACCCGCACCATCTTCAACCTGCTCGGTCCGTTGTCCAATCCGGCCGGCGTCAAGCGGCAGATGGTCGGTGTGTTCTCCCGACAGTGGGTGGAACCACTGGCGCAGGTGTTGAAGAACCTGGGTTCGGAAGCCGCCTGGGTAGTGCATGGTTCTGATGGCCTGGACGAGATCACGCTGACCGGCCCGACCTTCGTGGCGGCGCTGGAACACGGCAAGATCCGCACCTTCGAGGTCTCGCCCGAGGAGGCCGAACTTGAGCACTGCGGCGGCGAGGCCCTGAAGGGCGGCGACGCGGCGGCCAATGCGGTCGCCTTGCAAAGCGTACTGGACGGAATGCCGAGCCCCTACCGCGATGTCGCCCTTTTGAATGCCGCAGCGGCGCTGGTCGTCACCGGCCGTGCTAAAACGCTGAAAGAAGGCGTCGCCATCGGCAAGGAGTCACTCGACAGCGGCGCCGCGGCGACACGGCTGAAGCAGCTGATCGCCGTTTCCAACGGCTAGACTGAATTCGACTGCAAGGCGCGCGACATGTCCGACATCCTTACGAAGATCGAGGCTTATAAGCGCGAGGAGATTGCGGCAGCCAAGCGCACGCATCCGTTGTCACAGCTCGAAGCCCTGGCCCGCGCGGCCACGCCACCGCGCGGCTTTGTCCAGGCCATCCGCAACAAGCACGCGGCCGGCGACTACGGCTTGATCGCCGAGGTGAAGAAGGCCTCGCCGTCCAAGGGGCTGATCCGTGCCGATTTCGATCCTCCGGCTCTCGCCAAGGCCTATGAGGCCGGCGGCGCCGCCTGTCTTTCGGTGCTGACCGACTCGCCCTCGTTCCAGGGCCATCTCGATTTCATGGTCGCGGCGCGCGCGGCGACATCGCTGCCGGTCTTGCGCAAGGATTTCATGTTCGACACCTACCAGGTGGTCGAAGCCCGCGCCCATGGTGCCGATTGCATCCTGATCATCATGGCCGCGCTCGATGATGGCGCAGCTGTCGACATCGAGGCCGCCGCGCTCGCCCATGGCATGGACGTGCTGATCGAGATCCACGACCAGGCTGAACTTGATCGCGCGCTCAAGCTCCGCTCGCCGATGATCGGCATCAACAATCGGAATCTGCGGACCTTCGAGACCAGCCTGGCGACCTCGGAGGCGCTGGCGCCGCTGGTACCAAGGGAACGGCTGCTGGTCGGTGAGAGCGGCATCTTCACACCGGCCGATCTCGCGCGTCTCGAACGCGTCAACGTCCAGACCTTTCTCGTCGGCGAGAGCTTGATGCGGCAAGCCGATGTGACCGCAGCTACGCGCGCGCTGCTCGCGCATGGCGAGCGCTCCGCCAGCGCCGCCGGTTAGGCGCCATGGCCGACGATCCCCTCGACAGCCCCGCCCTCACCCATATCGACCAGCGCGGCGAAGCGCGCATGGTCGATGTGTCCGAGAAATCGGCGACTGAGCGCATCGCGGTCGCCGAGGGCCGTGTCGTGATGAAGCGCGCGACGCTTGAGCTGATCATGTCAGGCAACGCCAAGAAGGGCGATGTACTCGGCACGGCGCGGATTGCCGGCATCATGGCCGCGAAGCGGACCTCGGACCTGATCCCGCTCTGCCACCCGCTGGCGCTCTCGAAGGTCACGGTCGAGATCACCCCGAATCCTGAACTGCCCGGCTGCATCGTCCAGGCCACCGTCAAGGTCACCGGGCCGACCGGAGTGGAGATGGAAGCGCTGACCGCCGCATCGGTCGCCTGCCTCACCATCTACGACATGATCAAGGCCGTCGAACGCGGCGTCCGGATCGAGGGCATCCACCTGGTCGAAAAGATCGGCGGCAAGTCGGGCCACTATCGCGCTTAGCTCTCTACGCGCACGCACCGCGCTTCAAGTTAACCGGTCGCTAACTGAACTTCCTAACCTGACCTCCACGGCAAGATGTAACCGTGGGTGGGAAGGGAGCGTTCCTGGACAATCTATCCGGGAACCGCGCGGAAACGTTCAGGACAATGGCGAGCGATATCAGTTCAACCACAGCGCTGAAAGCTTCGACGGCCCGCGGGGGTCCGATCCTTTGGCTCATCTTGGGTGGATTGATGCTGATCGCGGCCATCGCGATCGGTACCACGATCATGGCCGACAGTTTCCGCGAGCGCGCCCTGAACAGCACCACACGTGAGCTGCAGAACACGGTGCTTCTGCTCGCACGCCATTTCGACCAGCAGCTCGATGATCTCAGTGCGCTCCAGCGTGACCTCGGCACCTATGTCCGAGACAATCAGCTGACCACCCGCACTCTCTTCCAGGAGCGAATGGGAAGCGCCGAGGTTCACGCGATGCTCGTGGCCAAGGTCGGAGCCCTGTCCTATGTCGGCAGCGTGAACATCTTCGACGCCGACGGCAACCTGATCAACTCCACCGCCTCCTGGCCCGTGCCGCACGTCAACGCCGCGGACCGCGCCTACTTTACCCGCTTCCGCACCGATCCGAGCTCGCCGCAGATCCTGATCGAACCGGTCGTGAGCCGCGTGACCGGCGTGGTCACAACCGTCTTCGCGTTGAAGCTGACGGGGGCCAACGGCGAGCTTCTTGGCGTGATCGCGCGAGGGCTCGAGCCGATCAATGTCGAACGCTTCTTCGCATCTGTCGCCCTTGGCCCGGAAGCGTCGATCTCGATGATGCATCGCGACGGCACCCTGCTCGCACGCTATCCCCGCCATAACGGGATGGTGGGCCAAAATTATCGCGATGCGCCGATCTTCCGCCAGATCCTTGCCGGCGACGGCAACACGACGGGGATTTTTCACAGTCCCGTCGACGGCGTGCACAGGGTTGGCGCCGCGCACCGCTTGTCGAGCTATCCGTTGATCGTGACGGCGACGACGACGGTTTCGGCGGCACTTGCGGATTGGCGCGAGCAGATGCGCTATCTGATCGCGATGGGAACGATCTCGGTCCTGCTCATCGCAGCCATGCTTTTCATCGTGGTGCGAAGGCTCATGCGCGACCACGAGGCGTCGCAGCAGCGCCTGACCCTGGAGAAATTGCGGCTCGACAAAGCCGTCAACAACATGACGCAGGGACTTCTGATGTTCGATGCCAACGAGCGTCTGGTCATCTGCAATCAGCGCTACATCGACATGTATGGTCTCTCGCGCGATATCGTGAAACCGGGATGTCGCTTCTCCGATCTCATCGCGCATCGCAAGGCCGTCGGCTCTCTGGCCGGCGACGAGACGGCCTATGCTGCGTCCGTGCTGCGCGACATCGGGCGCACGAAGATCAAGATCATCGAAACGCCAGACGGACGGTCTATCCAGATCGTCGACGAGCCGCTCGCCGATGGCGGCTGGCTTTCGACCCATGAGGACATCACCGAACGGCGGCGCGCCGAGCAGCAGATCACGCATCTCGCCCATTACGACGCGCTGACTGATCTGCCCAATCGTGCGCTGTTCCATGAACGGCTCAAGCACGAGCTCGCCGCGCTCGCCCCCGGTCAGCGCCTGGCGCTGCACTACATCGACATCGACGAATTCAAGGGCGTCAATGACTCGCTCGGCCATCTGATCGGCGACGAATTGTTGAAATCGGTTGCCGCGAGCCTCGACCGGGCGGTCGGCGCGGCCGGCTTCGTCGCTCGCCTCGGGGGCGACGAGTTTGCCATCGTGCAGACCGCCATCTCGGCTCCCGACGACATCGTTCGGCTGGTGGCAACGGTGCTCGACACCATTCGGGCACCGCGCGACTGCCTGGGCCATCAGCTGACCGCGGATGCCTCGATCGGCGTGGCGCTGGTTCCCGAGCACGGCACCGCACTCGACGAGGTCTTGAAGAACGCCGATCTGGCGATGTATGCGGCGAAGGCCGCCGGCCGCCGTACCTTTCGCTTCTTCCAACCCGACATGGATGCGCAGGTCAAAGCCCGCCATCAGCTCGAGGTGGATCTGCGCCAGGCGATCGCCGACGGCGCGCTGGAGGTCTTCTACCAGCCCTGCCTCAGCCTCAAGGACGACCGGATCTCCGGCTGCGAGGCCCTGGTGCGGTGGAGGCACCCGGAGCGCGGCATGATTTCGCCGGCCGAATTCATTCCGATCGCCGAGGACACCGGACTGATCAACCAGATCGGCGAATGGGTGCTCGATGTCGCTTGCGCCGAGGCCGCGACCTGGCCCGATGACATCAAGCTCGCGGTCAACGTCTCGCCGGTGCAGTTCAAGAGCGGCACGCTGGCGCTGAAAATCGCCGGCGCTCTTGCAGGCTCCGGCCTGCCGCCACAGCGGCTGGAACTCGAGATTACCGAGGCGGTGCTGATCCGCGACGACGAGATGGCGCTGTCGATCCTGCATCAATTGCGCGCACTCGGGGTGCGGATCGCGCTCGACGATTTCGGCACCGGCTATTCGTCACTGAGCTATCTGCAGCGGTTCCCGTTCGACAAGATCAAGATCGACCGCTGCTTCGTCAACGACATCACGAACTCCCCGGGATCGGCCAGCATCGTGCAGGCGGTCGTCAATATTGCGGCCGTGCGCGCGATGACGACGACGGCGGAAGGGGTCGAGACCGAAGCGCAGCGGCAGGCGCTGCGTGCGCTCGGCTGTTCGGAGATGCAGGGCTACCTGTTCAGTGCGGCCAAGCCCGCGGCTGAACTGCGCAAACTGTTTGCCGCCTATCGCCCCGCCCGGCCCCAGAGCCGGCGCAGGCGCGCTGCCGAGCGGTGAGTGTTGGGCCTGGCCGGCGCCGAATGGAACAATCTCTAAATACCTCTACAATTTGAACCGATTATGCAGGAAAAGTTCAAACCCTAACCGGCAACTCCGCCCCGTCCCCGCTTGCGGTTGCACGGGAAACCGGAGATTATCAGCAATAGTCAGATACAACTCTGGCTATCAACGCCGTACACGTTGGTCGAAACCGCGACGGGACGGCCTCAATGGCCGCCCCGTCGGGTCCTAGTGGCAAACCGCGAAAGCCTCAGTTCGGCACGGCGTTCTTGGCGCGAACATCGGCATTAACGGTGACGCCGCGCAGCTGGTTGAAGGCTGCCTGCAGCGCCTTGTCGTCCTTCTCCTCCGGCGGCACGTAGGACTGCGACCCCGTCTGCTCGGCGCCGTCGGCCGACAGGTGGCCGCGCATCGACGCCTCGCCCCTGATGTCGGTGCGATCTTTCAGGTCATCAGGCACATCCTGCTTCACCTCGATATCGGGCGCGATGCCCTGGGCCTGGATCGAGCGCCCTGACGGGGTGTAGTAACGCGCCGTGGTCAGCGCCAGCGCGCCGTTGCCGGCGCCGAGCGGAATAATGGTCTGCACCGAGCCCTTGCCGAACGATCGCGTGCCGATCAGGGTCGCCCGCTTGTGATCGTGCAGCGCGCCCGCGACGATCTCGGAGGCCGATGCCGAGCCGCCATTGATCAGCACGATCAGCGGCTTACCCTTAATCAGATCGCCGCCATGCGCAGTGAAGCGCTGAGTCTCCTCCGGATTGCGCCCACGGGTCGAAACCACTTCACCCCGCGGCAGGAAGGTGCTCGACACCGACACTGCCTGGTCCAGCAGGCCACCCGGATTGTTGCGGAGGTCGACCACATAGCCGGCGAGCTTGTCCTGCGGAATCTCCTTGGAGATGTTCAGGATCGCCTTGCGCAGGCCGTCGGTGGTCTGCTCGTTGAACGAGGTGACGCGGATATAGCCGATATCGCCGCCCTCGGTGTGATAGCGCACCGGCCGCACGCGAATGACCTCGCGGGTGATCGCGATATCGAGCGGCGCGTCCTTGCCCTTGCGGATGATGGTGAGCTTGGTCTTGGTGTCGGCGGCGCCCTTCATCTTCGCAACCGCCTGCTCCAAGGTCAGGCCCTGCACCGCTTCGCCGTCGATCTTGGCAATGAGGTCGCCGGACAGAATGCCGGCCTTGGCGGCGGGCGTATCGTCGATCGGCGCCACGACCTTGACCAGGCCGTCCTCCATCGTGACCTCGATGCCGAGCCCGCCGAACTCGCCGGAGGTGGTTTCCTGCATCTCGCGCCAGGACTTGTCGTTCATGTAGCGCGAATGCGGATCGAGCGAGGTCACCATGCCGTTGATGGCGCCTTCGATCAGGGCCTCGTCACTCGGCTTTTCGACATAGTCGGCGCGGACGCGCTCAAACACGGCGCCGAACAGATTGAGCTGCGAATAGGTGTCACCCACCCCCGCGGCTGCCCGGGCACGGGCCACCAGGTGCTCGCCCTCAGGGCCGGTCACAAGCAAGGTGAGGCAGACGCCGGTCAGCGACCCTGCCAGGAACAACCAGTTTTTGCGCATGTGCTTTTTGCTTCCCGAGCTTGTTGGGTGCCCCGATGGATGAGATACGCGGCCACAGAACCCACCGCCAGCCTGATCGAAAGTCTAAGCTCACAACAGATTTCTGGTTTCTTCAAGGCTCGTTTCCGCGCGACCGAAAGGCCCTGCCGCTCGATTTGCGGCCAAACGGCCCCGCAACCGCGAAATTTGGCAGTGGCCGGGCCACTGCCAAACACGGCTGATTCGACAGCCTTTTTCGACGCTGCTCCCACGATCGGCAGCATTTATCAAGAATTCCGCGGCCCGGAGCAATCACATCTGCCTGACCTGCCGGGATTGCCGGTCGATTCGCCCCTTCCTCGCCCCTTCCTCGACCGTTCCCTGACCTGACGCGATTGGGGATGGCGCTGACAGCCCGGACGGGATAGGCGGTGAACAACAATGATGCGGTCAGGGAGGGCGAGCGATGAACGAACAAACCCCGGTCAAGCCCGGATGGAGAAACGTCGAGCTCGGTGCCAGCGACGAGCCGTTCCAGAACCTTCACTAATTCATCTCCAAGGCTCGCGCGCGGCTCAACCAGAACGCCTGGGACTACATCGTCGGCGGCGCCGAGACCGAGACCACGTTGCGGCGTAACCGCATGGCGCTCGACGAGATCGCGTTCCGGCCGCGCGTGCTCCGCGACGTGGCGCGGGTGAACGCCGCGGTCGAGCTGTTCGGGCGCAGCCTGCGCCTGCCGGTGATGCTGGCGCCGGTCGGCGCGCTCGAGATCTTCGATCCTGAGGGGGCCGCGAGCGTGGCGCGCGGAACCGGCCGCTTCGGCGCGGCTCACATGCTGAGCTCGGTCTCTGAGCCGGGACTGGAGAAGGTTGCAGAGGCCGCGCCCGATGCGCTGCGCATCTTCCAGCTCTACGTGCGCGGCGACGATGCCTTTGTCGAGGACTATGTCAGCCGCGCCATCGCCAGCCGCTACACCGCGTTCTGCCTCACGGTCGACACCGCCCACTACAGCCGGCGCGAACGCGATATCGCCAAGCGTTACGTCCGCGAGAGCCGGCTGCGCTCCACCGGCGGCGAGCATCAGAAGGCGCTGAGCTGGCGCACCGTGAAGCTGATCAAGGACAAGTTCAAAATCCCGCTGATCATCAAGGGCATCGCGACCACCGAGGACGCGGTGATCGCGCTCGATCACGGTGTCGACGGGATCTATGTGTCCAATCACGGCGGCCGTCAGCTCGATCATGGCCGCGGCGCCATGCACGTGCTGCCCGAAGTGGCGCAGGCGGTGAAGGGCCGCGCGAAAATCATCGTCGACGGCGGCTTCTGCCGTGGCAGCGACATCGTCAAGGCGCTCGCCTCCGGCGCCGATCTGGTCGGCATCGGACGCCTGCAATGCTGGGCGCTGGCCGCCGCCGGCGAGGCCGGGATCGAACGGATGCTGGAACTCCTCGAAGACGAGGTGATCCGCACCCTCGGCCTGCTCGGCGTCACCTCCTTTGCCGAGCTCGATGGCTCGTATCTGCATCCGGCGACCGCAACCAACGCGCCGAGCGTGTTCAGCGCCTTTCCGCTGGTCGACATCGAGCCGTACCGCTATTAGTCCTCCTGCATCAAAACTTCCGTCATTCCGGGGCAGCCCGTCAGGGCTGAACCCGGAATCTCGAGATTCCGGGTTCGATGCTATCGCATCGCCCCGGAATGACGGAGAAGAGGGCGCTCGATCGAGCTTGTGCAGCATGATTCATGCTCTACCGACCTGACGGATGGTCAAAAGGCCGTACACCCACATGCCCCTTCTCCGCCTCTCTCCCGGCAGCGCCGATGCGCTGCTGTTCGATCTCGGCCGCGTCCTGATCGACATCGACTTCTCCAAGGCGGTCGCCTGCTGGGCCGGCCACGCCGGCTGCACCGCGGATGAGATCGCCGCGCGCTTCGTGCATGACGAGACCTATCACCATCACGAGCGCGGACACGTCAGTGACGCCGACTTCTTTGCGAACCTGCGCAGCCTGCTCGGCATATCCATCACCGACGCCCAGTTCCTGGAAGGCTGGAACGCGATCTTCGTCGGCGAGGTCCCGGGCATCGCGCCGCTGCTCGCGCGCGCTGCCGAAAAGCTGCCGCTTTACGTGTTCTCCAACACCAACCGGCCGCATGTCGAACATTTCTCGCCGCGCTATGCCGAGCTCCTGAGCCATTTCCGCGAGATCTTCCTGTCGTCATCGATCGGCCTGCGCAAACCGGATGCGGCAGCGTTCGACCATGTGGTCCAGGCGATCGGCGTGCCGGCCGGGCGCATCGTGTTCTTCGACGATCTCGCCGAGAACATCGAAGGCGCGCGGGCGCGCGGACTACAGGCCGTGCAGGTGCGATCGTCGGCTGACGTCGCCGCGACACTCGATGCGCTGGGGATATAAAGACCTTGCTCATTTGAATTTCGATCTTTTCGCAAGGCGCTTCAGCATACTCCCTGTCGTCCCTGCGAACGCATGCGAACGCAGGGACCCATAACCACAGGGCGTTGTTATCGGTGAGAGGCTCGACCCAGTGCCGCTCGAAATTAACGGCGGCGGCCATGGGTCCCGGCGCAAGGCCGGGAGACACCGAGCGTGTTGCGCGGCAATTCCACACATGACCTCACCTTCCCGCGGCAGATGCTGCCCGAGTTGTGCTCATTACACTCGCCCTCGAATACAGAGGGCGCAGGGAATGCCGGGTGAAGGCCTCACCCATGGCCCGCCTGCAGCAAAAAAGCAGGCGGCAGTCACCACAGGTGCAGCCGAACATCCGGCATTCCCTGCGCGATGTTTGACGGGTTATACGCGCTCTCCTCGGGGACCGGCTTTCTTGCCTCCGCAGCGTGATGCGAAGCATCATCGCAGGCGCAACGCGTGACGCGCTGCGCACGACCTCAGCACCGGGAGGTCAGGACCACACGATTTCGCCGTGCGCCCGGATTGTTCGTCGGCGTGACATCACGCTGCAACCCGATGCGCCCACCGCCTCCCCGCCTCGCGTATCGTGACGACCGCGCGTACGCCCCTCATGCCGAAGCAGGATGGCGAGAGATAAGCACGTTTTCTGAAAAAACGAAGCAGAAAAATTTTCCGCGGAAGGACTGGACAGGCCGAGTCACGTTGAACTCGCTGGCGATCTCTGCGTTTTGGCGCATACTTTCTGAGATCGATTTGCCTGAGAGCGATCTCTCCGGCTTCGCACGATCTCCGGTCAGCAGACCGATCGATCGGCTCGATCGTCTCTACCCTAAAGCCGTCACTGCCACGCTCGGAAAGGCTGACTCGGACGAGGATCAATCATCTCGAGGCAAGCGGCAATTCGACGTGAAACGTCGCGCCGCGAGGTGCTTTGTTCTCGGCCCATAATTTGCCGTCGTGGGCATCGAGAATGGTTCGCGCGATTGACAATCCCATGCCCATGCCGTCATGCTTTGTCGAAAAAAATGGCTCAAATATTTCGTCGACGTGGCCGACCGCAATGCCGGGACCCTGGTCGGATACCGAGAGGCGCGCGGAATTTCCGGCACGTGCAGTCGTAATCGTGATCGTGCGCTCAGCACTCGGCATCTCCGACATGGCATCCATTGCGTTTACTACCAAGTTCAGAATGACTTGCTGAAGCTGGATTTCATCACCGTTCACAGGAAGAGGCGTCGCCGCAACGAAGCTCGTGAGGTTCACTTCACGCGCGACTGCCAATGGTGAAAGAAATCGCATCGCCTCCCGGGCAACTTCATCGAGGTCAATTCGTTTGGGTTGGAACGGCGCTTTTCTCAGCAGCAGCCGAATTCGGCTGATGACTTCGCTGGCGCGCACGTCGTCATGGTGAATGTCGGCGAGAATCTCGCTGATCTCGTTCAGATCGAACTGGGGAGACTTGACCACCAGCTCCGCTGTCTCGACGTTGGCAAGAATAGCGGCGAGCGGCTGGTTCAGCTCGTGCGCGATGGTCGCGGTGAGTTCACCGGCCATGGAAAATCGGTTGATGTGGGCCAGTTCTGCCGATCGCTTTCGCGCTTGAACTTCGGCTTGGACGCGACGGCGCCGTTCAAACAGAAGGCCGAAAATCAGCGCTCCCTGGACCAAGAGCAGCGCGAACATCAGGGCAAGCTGCGAGCGATACTGCTCCCAGACCGTCGGCTCGCGAAACAGAACTCGGCTGCCTTCCGGGAGCCGATCCTCGCTGATCTTCCAATGCTGGCGCTCCCGCCAGTCATATTGCGGCAAGTCAAGTGTCAACGGCGGTATGTTGAGACTGCCCGGCATCTCGCCTTTCAGGATGCGGACACTGGCTTCCGCTATTCGCCGCCCCAATTCCGAGGTGGACATCAGAGGCCCGCCAACAATGCCCTGTCCAAGGTAGTTCTCGACATAGCTGAAGATCGGCGCATTTGTAGCCGCCCGGAGTCTCGGTATCACGGAGTCCCGATCCAACGGGACGCCGGCGGCATCGACGCGAAGATCAACAAACAAAATGGCGGAATGTGGCGGAAGCTCCGCCACCCTTTGCAGCATGTCTTCGAACCGCAAGTCGTTGAACCATTCGAACGAAAGTCTGTCGGCGAACCGCTGCGACACACGGCGAAACTCCTCAGTCCAGAACCGCTCCAGGGGCGAAGCGCCGACCGCCCATGCGATATGGGTGGTGTCCGGGAGAACCTGCAGAACGTTTTCGATCCATTTCTTGAAGTCCAAACTGACCACGACAGGCGCATCTTTCGCGGTGAGCGTCTCCGACTTGATTGCGCGTTGCTCAGGCCCGCCGATGACCAGTGGAGTGGACGGGAAAAACTCCTCTCGGTACTTCTGAACGAAAAATGCGGCCGGAGCGCCGATCGTGACGATCAAATCG
>NZ_CAFK01000028.1 GCF_000239815.1 Bradyrhizobium sp. STM 3843
CACGAAGGAGCTGTTCGCTCGATTGGCATTTTATCTAACGGCAAGATGGCTCTCTCGGGGAGCTGGGACAAGACGCTAAAGCTTTGGGATCTCGCCACAGGCCGCGAGCTACGTAGCTTTGTAGGACATGCGGACGGCGTTAATTCGGTTGCCATTTCGCCGGACAGCAAGACTGCGCTGTCCGGCAGCGAGGACGGGACACTGAAGCTTTGGAATCTCGACACAGGCCACGAGCTTCGCACGTTCGCGGGGCACAAAGGAGTGGTCCTCTCGGCTGTCTTTTCCCCCGATGGTCAGCTGATACTGTCAGCGAGCGATGACGCCACACTGAAACTCTGGGAGGCTTCATCTGGACGGAACCTGCGCAGCTTCACCGACAAGGGTGGAGTCACATCGGTTGCCATATCGCACGACGGCAAGACGGCCCTATCGGGAAGCTGGGACAAGACGCTGAAACTCTGGGAGCTAGTCTACGGCCGCGAGTTGCACAGATTCGGTAGGCACGCGGAAGGCGTGTGGTCAGTTGCCTTTTCTCCAGATGGGAAGCTCGTCTTATCGGGTAGCGAGGATGGGACACTGAAAATCTGGGACTTGGCCTCGGGCCGAGAGTTGCGCAGATTCACAGGCCATACTGGTTGGGTCTCGTCAGTCGCATTTTCTCCCAATGGCAAGCTGATTCTATCGGGGAGCTGGGACACCACGCTGAAACTCTGGGACGTGCCGTCGGGGCGCGAGTTATTTGGCTTCACAGGCCACAGGGGTAGAGTGAACTCGGTGGCCATTTCGCCTAACGGCAAGACCGCCTTGTCAGGGGGCGACGACAAGACGCTGAAGCTCTGGGATCTAGCCACGGGTCGGGAGCTGCGCACCTTCACCAATCATTTTATGGAGGTGTTCTCTGTTGCATTTTCTCCCGATGGGAAATTGGCTCTGTCTGGTAGCAGCGACAATACTCTGAAGCTCTGGGAGCTAAACACTGGCCGCCAATTGCGCACCTTGATTGGTCATACGGGCAGAGTCGCTTCTACTGCCTTTTCCTCCGATGGTCGAATGGTGCTCTCGGGTAGCGGAGACAATACGATCAAACTCTGGGACGTGGCGTCAGGACGCGAGGTGCGCACCTTTGTCGGCCACGCAGAGGTGATCTTCTCGGTTGCCTTTTCGCCCGACGGACGTCTGGCCCTATCGGGGAGCTGGGATACCACGATGAAGCTCTGGGACGTGGCATCAGGTCGTGAGCTGCATAGCTTCAAAGGCCACGCGCATATTGTCACTTCAGTTGCTTTCTCCCCCAACGGTAGGCTGGCGCTGTCGGGAGGCGACGATGCAACGATCCGGCTTTGGGATCTGGAAACTCCGGGGGAATTGATAAGTCTCGTGGCGTCTTCAAACCTTGACTGGCTTGCGGTAACCCCGCCGCGTGCAGGAGGATTCTTCAACGCATCGAGCGTTGAGAACAACTTCCTGGCGGTGGTCCGCGGCTTCGAAGCCG
>NZ_CAFK01000027.1 GCF_000239815.1 Bradyrhizobium sp. STM 3843
AGCCAATTTAGTCTCCAAGGTTGGCTCTGATACATTTTTTGGTGCCGGCAGTCGACTGCGGAGGCACAGTTAAGGGGAGAATCACGGGGTGTGCCGTGTAAGATCGCCATAACGGTGAGAAGGGCCTTCCCTCAATGCGACTCAGTTTCGGGGCGGATCCATGGCCGACATGGTCGGCTCCTGCTCCGCACATTGCGGATCGTCGAGATCAAGGTCGAATGCCGGTGTCAATGTGGTAGAGCGAGACGATAGTTTGGTTCTTCTTAAGCAGGTTCTCTGCGCCCATGCCGACTCGTGACATCGAAACAGCCGTAAGAAGTATCTCAAACTCCGTCGCGGCTTGGGATTACCGGGCAAAATACTGTCTGGCTATCGGCATCGATCAATATTTGGAGTTTCCGCGCCTAAATTACGCAGTGCACGACGCGCAAGGTATAGCGACCCTGCTGCATGACAGCTTTGGCTTCACTGTCGCGACTGCGCTAAACCAAGAAGCGACGCGTGCGCGAATTGGCGACGACATCACCAATAAGATTGCGACGGCAGCAGGTCCTGACGATCTAGTAGTCATCTTCTTTGCCGGGCACGGCGAAACTATGAGCCTCCCTGGAGGAGGTAAGCGCGGCTTCATTGTGCCGGTGGACGCCAAGCCTCGAAGACCTGCGGACCTCATAGCGGTAGATGATGTCGTTAGCTGGCTGGACTTTATCCCAAGTCGTCACGTTCTGCTGATTTTCGATTCCTGCTTTTCGGGCATGTTGACAGTGCGGAGTCCGGTGTCGAAGCCAGGCATAGACGTGTTCGCGCGCCGCGCTCGCCTGGCTATTACGGCGGGCGGCGCAGATCAGACCGTAATAGATGGAGGCTGGAACAATCACTCCGTCTTTACGGGCCTGCTCATACAGGCGCTGAGAAATAACGATGCGCCGCGTCCTGATGGCTTCACGACGGCAACATCACTTTTTTCGTATCTTGAGGCTGTGGTGCCCAAATACGCAAAGCAAACGCCGGCACTCGGTATGCTTCCAGGGAGCGAGGGCGGAGATGTCGTGCTTGCCTCACACGGAAGCAACATCTCATTAGCTCCCATTTCCACTGATCCGCCTCCTTTCATCGGCCAATATAGTCCCGACTTTCCACAGGGGGGGGCATACAACGCGTGCCCGGTTTGGGGACGAAATCCCAGGTGGCTTTCAGCGCGGGTCTGGAGTGGACTTGCCGATCTTTGCCGAGTCAGGCCGACAGTGGGCCATTTTGATAGGCACCAATCCCAGCCATGTTGTTCCAGGTCTTGTAGCATCGCGGGGCGTCATTCCGACCGAATTCCTCGATGCCTATGACGCCCTCGACTGGTTCCTTAACCCGGACATGCATGGTGCGCTACCGAAGGAGCAGCTGTTCTTTCTAGCGGATGCCGAAGCGACCGAGGCTAATGTCGAAAGGGCGCTGAACGAAGTGGCCAATAAGGCCGAAGCGGAAGACAGTGTCCTCTTCTATTTCAGTGGGCATGCTACAACGTTCAACGACCCCGGTGAGTTACAGCTCTACGACTCGCCAGTTGGTGGCGGTGATTTAACTGCCGACCCGCATCAAGGAGTTGTGGGGGCTCAAGATCTAGTTCGATGGCTCAACAATCTTAGGGTTGGCAAAGCAGTCGCCATTCTCGACAGTGGCGGGTATGGAATGTACCGGGCATGCGAGGAGCTTGCACCGGGACGCTTTGTACTTTCATCCATCAATGGAATCACGCTGTCCCGCAATGGGTTCATTACATGGTATGTCCGGCGTGCACTGCAAAAGCTTGGGGCGAAAGCGACGCTGGCTATCCTCCACCGGGTGCTCGTGCAAGCAGAGGCAGCCTGGGTCGAGCGCAATCACTTACCACTATACATCTACTTGCGTGGCAACTTGAAGTGAGCGTGCCCCGTCCGTTGCTGGAAGCTTGGCCATTCGGCTTCACCGCCATTGGGGCACAGTCGCCAATCCCCGGTTTTCACGATACGTGGCGTGCCGCGGCTGACCGGCGCTATGTTCCGAAGGCATTAATGCTGTTCCCCGCCAAGTGGTCGTCGTGTAGCTGTCGACCAGCAGGTGGCAGCGATCGCTTGATCACGAGCAGTTGATTGCGATCGCAATTTCGACTTTAGATTGGTCCTCTAAGATCGCGTTGCTCCGGATCAGGCCGTTGTCGAATGCGCTTCGATTCTCGATCCAAGTGTTAATGGCATAGCTCGTTACTGCGGATTCCATTGAAGCGCCTCGCATTTTCGCGCAGTTGAGGTTCTGGCATTCGGGCCTACCGATCGTCCGGCCGTATATTCGCTCAGAAAAAGTTGCTGCAATAAGTGTCCAACGAATTAGGATGCTGGAGGACGTCTCGATGGATCGGCTAGAGAGAGTGTTCGGCGCGAACCTCGACGGGGGCGACGGAAGCTCAGAAGCGCTTATCGTGTTCACGTGCACTTTCATTTTGGCAGCAGCAGTGGTTCTGCGAGCGCCAGTATTCCGCGAACGCATCCGTCTGGTGCTACGTAGTTGGAGAATCCGGCCGTAGCCGGTTCGGACGTGGCGCTACGCGGATGCTTTAGCGATCAGAGGAGGCTTCTCTGACGCGCAGGTTCCCAGGCGGGGTGAGTGATCCCGAGGGGCGGCGAGGCTTTGTCGGCTTGGCCGGAGGTGAGGTTACGGCGCTCGATCTAACGACCGGCGCGGTGATTTGGGGGCGCACAGGCTTGGGACAACCGCTTGCGGCCAATCTTTCGCGCTTAGTGACGCTCCATCACTCAGGAGGTGAACTTGCACTTCGCCTCACCGATGCGCTGACGGGCCAGGACATCGCGCGCATCTCAGGCCTTGATCTACCAAACTGGGCTCAAGAAGTCATCGGAGAGCCCAATGCGATCTGCTTCCATGCCAAGAACGAAGGCACCAGCATCCGTGTATCGTGGTCCCTACGCCGACCTTATCGCGGAGGCGCGCCACCGGGACCAGCAATCGCCGGAGCACTCCCCGCCGCGCACCTCAGCGGAAGCATCTTGTTGGATCCGGCGAACGGAGACGTGCTTGAGAGAGGACAAGGAACTGCACCCGTGGAGCAACTGAGATCCGTGGTCTCGACGGACCCCAGCGTTCTCGCGCAGGAGCAGATCGGAGATCGCGTTTATCGTCTGAAGGTTGCGCCGGTGGCGCCGGGTGGCGCCGAAATGGCAGTCGAGGCGAGTAGCGCCGCCAATGGCAATGTAGAATGGATTACGCCGGTGGGCACGGTTCCGGATATCGGCCCGACGCCTTTACGGCCCTAATGTTGCGAGGAAGCATGGCTACAAGATCTTTGCGTCGCGCCGGCAAGTTGGTGCCACAGGACCAAGTGCAACTGCTGCACAAGAGCCGAGGACTGACACGCCAAGCCATCGAGATCCTTCCCGAAGGCGCGTACCGCCGGTCCGTGCGCCGGCTGGATTATCCCGACTTGCCGCGCGCGCGTCTAGCCTTTCGCCTCCTTCAGGCGGAAGGGGCCGACGGGGCGATGCCGCCGCAACCGGTCGCGACAGCACTGGACCAGCTCTCAGCATCACGGCAGCGATCCATCCTTCAGATCGTCGCCCGCATCCCGACCGGCGATGTCGCAGCGCCCGGCGCACTTGCAGTCGTCCCCCCGACAGCCAACTTGCAGAATCGAAGATGGGAAGCGCTGGGACCCGGCAATATCGGTGGTCGCACTCGGACGATTCTCGTGGACCCGACAAGTCCTGACACCATCTGGGCCGGTAGCGCTGGAGGCGGAGTCTGGCGTACGGACAACGGCGGTCAGAACTGGTCGCCGGTGGATGACTTCATGGCCAACCTCGCCATCACTTCTCTGGTGATGGATCCGACGGACCGGAACCGGATCTATGCGGCAACCGGCGAAGGCTTTGGCGCGCTTGATGCCATACAGGGCGGAGGCATATTTCAAACGCGAGACCAAACGACGTGGTCGCGGATCGAGGCGACCGGAGCAAAGAACTTTCAATCAATCAACAGGCTGGCGATCAGCAGCGACGGCAAAGTGCTTCTCGCTGCCACCAACTCGGGTCTTTGGCGCAGCGAGGATGAAAACCGCGCCAATTGGCAGCAAGTGCTGCGCGACAAAGTTGCCGATGTAAAATTTCACCCAACGGATCCCAACAAGGCAATTGCCGGCAGTCTGGAGGTCGGCCAAGCGTGGGTCAGCGTCGACGGCGGCCGGACATGGACGGCTTCGAACCATGATCAGCCTTGGATGAGGCGCGTCGAGGTCTGCTATACGGCTGCGGATCCGAATGTTGTCTATGCCTCAGTCGAGAACGAGAGTGGGCAGATCTGGCGCTCGAGCGACGGGGGCCTGACGTTTGTCCAACGGCGTTCTCTGAATGCTGACAACAAACCAGCCAATTACCTCGGCGACCAGGGTTGGTACGGAAACGTCATCTGGGCCGGAGACCCGACTAATGCGGACTTCGTTGTCGTCGGTGGAGTGGATCTCTGGCGAAGCCTCGACGGCGGCGATACGCTTGTGGATATGAGCTCCTGGTGGAGCGCGCAATCTGCGCACGCCGATCACCACGTCATCGTAGCCCACCCGGACTTCGATGGGGTGAACAGCCGAATTGTGTTTTTCGGAAATGATGGCGGCGTCAACAAAGCCGACGATATTCGTTCGGTCGGAAGCGATCCGAATCCTCCGCGCATTTCCGGCTGGAAGCAGCTGAACAACACGTTCGGCGTCACGCAGTTTTATCACGCAGCTGTCAATGAACGCGGCGTGATCGTGGCCGGCGCCCAGGATAACGGCACTCTTGCATTTCAGCCGGAGGCGGGCAGCGAGCGCTGGATTAGCATTTTTGGTGGCGATGGCGGTTTTTGCGCTGCCGATCCAAGCGATCCCAAGGTATTTTACGGCGAGTATGTCTA
>NZ_CAFK01000026.1 GCF_000239815.1 Bradyrhizobium sp. STM 3843
TTGCGACTACAACAGCAGGTCAAAGCGAGCAGTCAAAACGACAATGCCCGGGACCGGCCCGGGCATCATCTTCATCCAGAACTTCAGTCGACTCAGGCGTGCTGTTCCTCGAGCTCGAGGCCATGCTCCTCCACCAGGTGCAGGCCGGGATCGATCAGCTCGCCGCGGAGCAGCGCCAGCGGCGCCTTGTGGTAGAGCATGAAGTCGTTGAAGGGATCGGTGATGATCTTGGTCATCCAGACGATGCCGGTCTCGACGTCGCGGATGAAGAACAGGTGAACCGTGCGGAACAAGAGACCGCCGATACCGATCACCAGCCACAGCCTCGCGGTCTCGCGGGCGAAGTCCATTGCCGAGACCCAGGGCTTGAGCAGGCCGAAGAAGCTCGGCTGCAGATAGAGCACCACCGGCGCCGCGGCCCAGATCGACATCAGCACCACCTTGCGCTGCAGGTTGTAGCCGACCTTGATCTCTTCCTTGTGCTCGTGGGTCGCCTGGTTGACGTGGTCATAGCCCTTGGGCTCGAAGAAGAAGTGTCCCGCCTGACGCGAGGTCATGGAGACCAGCCAGCCGATCAGGGCCGACATCAAGGGATCGAACCACATCATGACATAGGCGACCATGAAGCTGATTGCGCTGACGAAGTGCAGGCTCTGATTGATGCGGCTGTGGTGATAGTACCGGTGGTCATCCCAGCGCTGAATTCGCAGCTGCTCCAGGAAGTTCTTGATCATTGCCTGCTCCTAAGAGTGAGTTGCAAGTCGTTTACAGGGATTCGATGTAAATCATATGACATCATCATAATGTCACACAACGCGACGCGACACGAACAACAAGATTGAGGGGAAAGAGAACAGCCGGAGCGCCGTCAGGCGGCGTGATCCGAAGTCCCCGGTGCGGAGGCGCGCGCGGGGACCTCGAATCGGCAGGTATCAGGCGGCAGCAGCGAGTTCGACCTTGCGGAACCGAACCAGCGAGAAATGACCGAGCGGCGGGATCAGGCGGCGCTCGACCAGCTCCATGCCCTTCGCGCCCGACAGCCACTTGGTATAACGCGACCAGGCGAATTCAGCGGTGCGGAAGCCGAGCCGGCGCACCACCGGCTGCAGCGCCTGCTCGATCACCCGGCGCAGGCCGTTGTCGGCGCTGACGCGGGTCAGGATAATCAGCTCCCCGCCGGGGCGCAGCACGCGGGCGAATTCGTCCAGCGCGGCTTCCGGATTCGGCACGGCCGTGACGACATATTGCGCCATCACCACATCGAACGAGTTGTCGGAGAATTCGAGCTTCTCGGCGTCCATGACCGCGAGCCCCTCGATGTTCTTCAGCCGCTGCTCGGCCACCCGGCGCTTGGCCTTGGCGAGCATGGCTTCCGAAATATCGGTGCCGAAGACGCGGACGTTAGGCGCGTAGAGCGGCAGCGAGATGCCGGTGCCGACGCCGACCTCGAGCACGCGACCGCCCATCTTGTTGGTGGCGGAGATCGCGGCCTGGCGGCCCTTCTCGAACACGCCGCCGAACACGAGGTCGTAGATCGGAGCCCAGCGGTCATAGGCCTGCTCGACCGACTCGCGGTCGAAATCCAGCTCCCGTGTACCGTCAAGCTTCATCGTTTCTGCCATCTTTATATCTCGCTTACTTTGGAATTGGTTTGAGGACGCGAAGGTTCCTTTAGCCGCGTACCGGACTTTGCGCCGTGACCACCCGAGCGGGCCGGAACGCCCGGCTCGGCTGCAGCACCGCCAGATTGCCGATGAACTGACGTGCACTGTTTTCCCAGGAACGCTCGAGGGCGAACGCCCGGCAGGTCTGACGCGACATGGTCAGCGCGCGCAGGCACGCAGCACGCAGATCGTTGTCGATCGCGCCGATCGGATGGTCGGCGATCACATCGAGCGGACCCGTCACCGGGAACGCCGCGACCGGCGTGCCGCAGGCCAGCGACTCCAGTTGCACCACGCCGAACGTATCGGTGAGGCTCGGAAACACGAAGACGTCGGCGGCCGCCATGTGCGAGGTCAGGTCCTTGCCGGTCTTCTCGCCAAGGAAATGCGCGTTTGGAAAGCGGCGTTCGAGCTCTTCCTTCTGCGGGCCGTTGCCGATCACAACCTTGGAGCCCGGCAGATCGAGCGACAGGAACGCCTCGAGATTCTTTTCGACCGCGACGCGGCCGACCGTCATGAACACCGGCCGCGGCAAATCGAGCGTGGCCGGCTCATCCGGATTGAACAGGTTGGTGTCGACGCCGCGGGTCCAGAAGCCGAGCCGCTTGAAGCCACGGAGGCCAAGATCCTGCTTCAGCGAGTTGGTCGCGACCATCGTCATCGCGGCGGCGTCGTGGAAGCGACGCATCACCCAATAACCGACCGCGTCGGGAATGCCGGTGCGCACCGACACATATTCAGGGAAGCGCGTGGTGTAGGAAGTGGTGAAGGCGAGCTTGTTGCGCAGGCAATAGCTGCGGGCGGCCCAGCCGATCGTGCCTTCCGTCGCGATATGAATCGCCTCCGGCGCCGCCTCCTCGATCCGCCGCGCAATCTCGCGCCGGTTGGGGATCGCGAGCCGCAGGCCCGGATAGGTCGGCACCTGGAACGACGGGAAGCCCTCCGGCGTCAGGAAGGTGATCTCGGCGCCGAGTGTCTCAGCGGCACGTGCCAGCGAGGTCAGGGTGCGTACTACACCATTCACCTGCGGGTGCCAGGCATCGGTCGCGATTAAAATCCGCATAAGCGTTCCGGAAAGCTGCAACGATTCTTAACGGCCGCAAAATCCGACATTGATATTTCAAACGTGTGACGTCATCGAATTGTTGAAGAATCTTTTTGCGGCTGTGTCGGGCGCCATCTGTCGCGAAACCGTCATGAAACAAACGGTTAAGCCCGCGAAACCGTTTTTCGCATGCGATGCAAATACGCCGAAACCTTTGTTCCCTAAGGTCGATGCCATTAAGGCGCGGCTCAATGCGCCACCAGCGGTAACAGGCAAAGACATTGGCCCAGCCGGTCAGGCAACAACCGGTATCAGGGCGATCAAACAGGGGGACGACCATGCTCAGCATCGATGCAGTCCGTTCGCAGTCCCGCATCCTTCTCGGCGCAGTCGCGCTCGGCATCGCCGTCGTTTCCACCCCGGCCCAGGCGGCGCCGCCGGCCGCCCTGCCCTTCCCGTTCCTGTTGCCGCCGCCCGCGCTCGCCTATGAGCCGCCGGCCGCAGCGCCCCAGATCATCACACCATCCGAAGATGAAGGCGCCGCCTCTGAACTACCTGCCCGGCTGCGCCGGCAGGTTGTGAGCTACGCGACGCGCGAGGCGCCGGGTACCGTCATCATCGATACTCCCAACACCTATCTCTACTACGTCACCGGAGGCGGCCGGGCGATCCGCTATGGCATCGGCGTCGGCCGCGACGGATTCACCTGGTCCGGCGTGCAGTCGGTGACCAAGAAGGCCGAGTGGCCGGACTGGACCCCGCCGCCGGAGATGATCGCGCGCCAGCCCTATCTGCCGCGCCAAATGGCCGGCGGTCCCGGCAACCCGCTCGGTGCGCGCGCGATGTATCTCGGCGGCACCGTGTACCGCATCCACGGCACCAACGCGCCGGAGACGATCGGCACGCATGTGTCGTCCGGCTGCATCCGCCTGACCAACCAGGACGTGATCGACCTCTATTCGCGCGTCAATGTCGGCACCAAGGTGATCGTGCTGCCGATGGAGCGCCGCGCCGATCTCGGCAAGGCCGTGCGCTGAGAGCTTTGCCGGCGTTGTTCGTCTTGTTACGTCACAAGCGCGAGACTTGGCCCGCTTCACCGTCATTCCCGGGCGATGCGACAGCATCGAACTCTGGTGCGCAACTGCGCACCTGAGCATCTCGAGATTCCGGGCTCAGCCCTGCGCACAAAATGGCTTTGCCATTTCGTCGCGCGGGCTGCCCGGGAAGGACGGCAGATAACGGCGAGGTTGGCGCTGCAAATGTGGCCATGACACACGCCGGACCAACCGCCGCCTGTTGCCAAATATGTCGAAACGCGGACCTCGTCCCATCACGGCCGATTGACCCGGATCCCGCGCCCGGCCGGTCTGGCGCTGCCGTCCTCCCCCCTATAAACTTGGTCGTTCGACCCTACGGATCTCACTCCGGCTGACTTGCGCTGCCGCCAGCCCGGAGCCAGAGAGCCTGCGGGCGCCCGTGATCCGGCGGAGATTTGAGACTGACAATGAAGCCCCCGACGCCGCGCCCCGATTGGCAGCGCAAGCCGCATCCGCTCGCGCCCAGGTCCCAGCGGCCACCGGGCGCTCCGGGACGGCTCAAGCTCATCCTGACCGTGGCAGCCGGAGCCACCGCGCTGGTTCTGGTCGGGGTCATTGCGCTGGAGCTGATATCGGTCGGCCGCACGACGCCGACGCCGCCGATCGCCGCGCTCACGCCGCTGCCACCGGTCACGAAAAGCTCGATCATCATGGCGCCGGTGTCGATTGCCTTGAGCACGATCCGCGACGTCGCCGAGAAGGCCACACCGCGCAGCTTTGCCGGCAAGGCGGACAATCCTGCCGCTCAGCTCTTGCAGAATGCCGATATCGGCTGGACCGCTTCGCGCGGCGCGATCGCCGCCACCGGCGCCCAGGATACGCTGTCGCTGGCGACGCCCCTGACCGGCAAGCTCAACGTCACGGGATCGCTGTCGGGGAAAGCGACCGGGGCGGTCAGTGATGCCATCGGCAGCCTGCTGGGCGCTGACGCCGCCAACAAGGTTGGCGCCATCAACATCAAGAACCTGAACGCAACCGCCGAGATCAAGGGCAATGTGATCATCAGCATGCGGCCGCGCCTGGCAGCGGGGTGGTTTCTGGAGCCCAATTTCGGCGCCCAGGTCAATCTCGGCGACACCACGCTGTCGGTCGCCGGCGCCCGCGTCAACGTGCCGGCCCAGGTCAAGCCCGTGATCGACAAGACCGTGGGCGAACAGCTCAACCAGCTCGCCGAGCGGATCCGCAAGGACCAGACCCTGATGCGCAACGCGCATGCGCAATGGATCAGGGCCTGCCGCTCGGTGCCGCTGCAGGGCTCCGCGCCCGGCCTGCCCGCTGTCTGGCTCGAGATCAAGCCGACGCGCGCGCTGGCCGCACAGCCCACTGTCGACGCCAATGCCGTGACTGCCGTGATCGGGATCGAGGCGGAGACGCGGGTGACGCCGACCGAGACCAAGCCCGACTGCCCGTTCCCGGACAAGATCAGCGTGATCCCGCCGACATCGGGCGGTGTCAGCGTCGCCGTGCCGATCGATGTGCCGTTCACGGAGCTGAACAAGCTGGTGGACAGCCAGCTGGCCGGCCGCACCTTTCCGGAGGATGGCTCGGGTCAGGTCGCGGTCACCGTCAAGCATGCGAGCGTGACACCGTCGGGCAATCGGCTTTTGATCTCGCTCCAGGTCAGGGCCAAGGAGAAGACCAGCTTCCTCGGCTTCGGCGCCGACGCCACCCTGCACATCTGGGGCCGTCCGCTGCTCGATCAGAACCGCCAGATCCTGCAACTGGCCGACCTGCAGCTCGCAGTCGAATCGGATGCCGCGTTCGGGCTACTGGGCGCCGCCGCGCGCGCCGCGGTGCCGCATCTGCAGCAGGCGCTGCTGGAAAAATCCGTGATCGACCTGAAACCGTTCGCGGACAATCTGCGCGAGCGGATCGGCGCCTCGATTGCCGAGTTTCAAAAGAACGACAGCAGCATCCGTGTCGACACCGACATCAACAATCTGACTTTGACCGATATCGCCTTCGACGCGACTGTTCTTCGCGTGATCGCCTCGGCAGAGGGGACGATGACCGTCCGCATCAATGCGCTGCCGGCGCTGTAGCCGAGATATCGTCGGCCGAGCTGAAATAAAGGCGCGAGCCGGTTGCGCATCCCGCAAACGACCCAAACCTCCGGCGGGGCATCGCCGGAGGTCCGTGGTGTGTTGGAGGTTTAACAGGTCAACTTCACCAATTCCGCTGAGCGCGGAGCAGTAAGCTCACGGTGTCCTGGTCCTTGAGCTCGTAAGTGGCTGCCGGCTTGGCAACGCTCGCCACCGTCGGTGCGATCGCCGTGCCGGAGAACTTCTGGTCGAGATGGCTGTAGGTCACGTCGGCCGAGAAGGTCAGGTTCTTCACCGGGGTCCAACGCGTGATCAGACCCACCTGGGCGATGTTGAAGTCCGGGTTGCAGGTTGAACCGGCGGACAGCACGCCGCTCGCGGCAATGCCAGCGCAGACCAGCGCGGAGCCGGTGCTGCCATAGCGCACCTGGGCGTAGGCGCCGTAGAGGCCGCTGTTCCAGTGCGGATCCCAGTTATGGGTAAAGCCGCCGCGCATGCCCCAGGTCTGCACGGTGGAGAGACCGCGTCCGGGCGCAAACACCGCATCAGCCACACCGGCGAAGCCGAGGCTCTGATAGGCGAAGTTCGAGCCGCCATACATCGCGTAGGAGGTGTTGGCCAAGCTCTGGAAGTTGTAGCGGCTCGCACCATCCGTATAGACGCCCTGGATATTGAGCGTGTCGCCGGCGCCGGTCGGGATATTCTTGATCGACAGGGCGAGTTGCGCAGCCCAGCCCCATTTGTCCTCGGGGTGACCGGTGCTTTCGGTCACGCCGTTGTAGGCCGCGTGGTTGTCGTGCGCGGCGAACGACGCCTGGAACAGGCCCCAGGCCTGGTCGACGCGCACCATGCCGATGATGTCGGGCGCGACGGTGCCGCCGATGGCGTTCAACCCGTAGGTTCCGCTCAGCACGCCGCTGGCGGTGATGCCGGACGTGTTCCAGATGTTGCTGGTGAAGAACTGAGCCTGATCCTCCGCCGAGATCGCCGCGGTGATCCCCTGGCCGAAGTCAGCCGTATAGGTGAACTGATTGACACCGTTGACGGTGCCGCCGCCGCCGACGAGGCCGTCGAAATTGTTAGACGGATAGTTGGTCCAGGGCGCGTCGAACTGCGACACCGCCTTACCCATGGTGAAGCCGGCGAACTGGATGAAGGCATAATAGACACCGAGCGTACCGCCCGAGATGCCGTCATTGCTGAGATTGTTGAACGAGGTCAGGCCGGCCGAATTGGCTGCGCCGGTCGAATACTGGGTCGCGCCGTTGCCGACGCCGCTATAGGTGCCCGAGGTCCAGGTGAACACCGCATCGAAATAGGTGCGCACCACGCCATATTCGGTCGCGGTCCGCGTGTCGATGTTGAAATCTTCGCGCGAACGGGCCTGATAGTGGTTGCTCAGGCGGTTCTGGGCGCCGGCCTGCGCGTTATAGGCGCCGCCATAGTTGCTGTTGGTCCACAGCGCCGTCTCGGCACGCAGATAGCCGCCGAGCTTGATGCAGGTGTCGGTTCCCGGAATGTAATAGAATCCCGCGCCGTAGAGCGAGCACACCTTCACATATTCGACTGCCTTGGCCTTCAAAGGAAGGTCGGCAGCTTGAGCCCCCGCAGCTGCAAATATCACTGCTCCTGAACCCAGAAGCAGGCCCCGAATCGTCTTCATTTGAGAAAATCTCCAACTTGATCGGCGATCCGCGCGAACCCCCGCGCGCCCGCCTCTTGCTCAGCGAACTTCGTGCCTGCACTCCCCCACGTTTCGGACAGCACCTGCGCGAAATGTGGCCTTATTTATCAAATGATAACCATCATATAAAATAGCGAAGCCGTTACGCCTGAAACATTGCGATCAACAAATCGCGAAAACGGAAACATGCGCGCGATCTACGCAACAACGTCATGCAGCAGCGCATGCCTTGCTACCATGAATGGAGGATTCCTACGTCTATTCGCAGATGACGCGAGTGGATCTCTAACTAATAACACTGACCAACTCAGCGAATTTGAAAAGCTGACAACTTGTTTGTAGGCAAACGATACCGCCACAACCTGCCGCGCGACCGATTCGCGAGTCGCGCGCCGGAGCACGAGGCGCGCAACACAAACGCCTTGTCACATGAGGACGGCTCAGCCGGCGCCCGGATTCCGGGAGGTTGCCGATCTGCACCGAGCGCGGCCGGCTCCCAGCGGGGCCGGACAATGGCAGATGTCGGAGCCGCTTCGGGTGGCGCCGGGCGTTTTGCCGACCGTTTGGCTTTGCACGGAACCTCGAGGCCGGCTAAAATCCCTGCTGCTCAGCCAAAACATTCAAAAAGAGCACATCAGGGAGAAACACATGAAATCCACGGCCCAGGCCGTCATCGCCATGTTTGCGCTTGCCGCCTTATGCGCGCCGGCCCGGGCGCAGACCATTTCCGACGATGTCGTCAAGATCGGCGTGCTCACGGACATGTCCAGCCTTTATGCCGACGCCACCGGCAAGGGCTCGCTCGCGGCGGTGCAGATGGCCGTGGAGGACTACGGCGCCAAGGTCAGGGGCAAACCGGTCGTCGTGGTCTCGGCCGACCACCAGAACAAGCCGGACGTCGGCGTCAACATCGCGCGTAACTGGTATGACAATGAAAAGGTCGACGCCATCTTCGACGTCCCGACCTCCTCGGTCGCGCTGCCGGTCTCGGCGCTGACGCGCGAGAAGAACAAGATCAACATCAATTCCGGCGGCGGCTCCTCCGACATCACCGGCAGCCAATGCTCGCCGAACACGGTGCACTGGACCTATGACACCTATGCGCTCTCCAACGTCGCCGGCAAGGCGATGGTCAAGCGCGGCGAGGACACCTGGTTCTTCATCACCGCTGACTATGCATTCGGCCAGGCGCTGCAGCGCGACGCAGCCAACGTGGTCAAGGAAAGCGGCGGCAAGGTGCTCGGCGACGTGCGCCATCCGCTCAACAATTCCGATTTCTCGTCCTTCCTGCTGCAGGCGCAGGCCTCCAAGGCCAAGGTCGTGGCGCTCGCCAACGCCGGCGGCGACACCCAGAACGCGTTGAAGCAGGCCTCCGAATTCGGGATCAGCCAGGCCGGCCAGAAGATGATCGCATTGCTGCAGGAGATCACCGATACGCATTCGCTCGGCATCAATGCGACCCAGGGGCTCATCGTCACCGACGGATTCTACTGGGATATGAACGATGAGACCCGCGCCTTCTCCAAGCGCTTCAACGACCGCGTCGGGCACATCCCGACGATGATCCAGGCAGGACTGTATTCGGCCACGATGCATTACCTGAAGGCGATCGAGGCGATCGGCACCGACGAGGCGCCGAAGGTGATGGAGCAGATGCGTGCGACGCCGGTGAACGACTTCTTCGCCAAGAACGGCAAGATCCGCATCGACGGCCGCATGGTGCACGACATGTATCTGTTCGAGGTCAAGAAGCCCTCGGAGTCCAAAGGCGAGTGGGACCTCTACAAGCTGATCGCGACGGTGCCCGGCGACGAGGCGTTCCGCCCGCTCGACAAAGGCGGCTGCCCGCTAGTGAAGACGAACTGAGCAGACCGGCGGTCACCGCTGGATAACGGAATCGCGGATCAGCGCGCCCAGCAAATGGGCGCGCTTATTCTTTGCCCGCGCTGACGGCTGACGGCCGTCCCATCCAGATCGTGCGCCCTTCCGGCAGGCTCTCGCGCGGCAGATCGCAAAAGCCCATTCTGTTCCAGAACTGCAGCGCGCGCGAATTGGCGCGGTTGACCGCGACATGTGCCGCCTTTGCGCCATGGCGGCCGAGCGCGGCGAGCCAATGATGAAAAAGTCGCGCGCCCATACCGCGTCCGCGGAGTCGCGGCAGCAAATTCAGATGCAGATGCGCCGGGTATCGGCTGACGACCGCGGCCGGCGCCAGTGCCGGGCGATGAATCATCGCGATCCGTCGCTGATCATGGCTTCGGCTTGCCGGGTCGGACAGAGGCAACAAGGCATATTGCTCGCGAAGCGAAGGCCACCACAGCCGTTCGAGCCGGTCTTCCCATGCGACCGTATCGGCCGTGCCGACCACGAACCCGGCAACGCCATCCTGGTCTTCGACGACAAACGCCAGGTCTGGTGCGAGCAGAGCGTAGGGCGCCGAATAGATGTGGCCGATCAGCTTGGGATCGGCATAGAGGTGGGAGGCATCGTCGCCGGCAAGGCCGGTTGCGAGCGAAATCCTGTAGAGCGAATCGAGATCGTCAGCGTGGAAGGGCCGAACGGTCAGCATCTCAGCTTCCATCATGTGCGAACTGGGCCATCATACCGATCCGCACCCGTTGCGGTAGCATCTTGCGGGGCGCCGCTGGCAAGGGAGATCGGCTGATGCATCAGGCGGCAGCCTCTGCATGTCTGAGTCAGAGGCCGCAGGCCGAGACGACGATCATGTCCGACTATTAAGGTGAACGCCCAAGCCTGCCGCGATAGGGTTGACGTGACGCACCTCATCCTGGCAACGAATGGACGCAGCCTGTTATCTGCCGCCAGCCAAAACGTTGCGAGCCGCCGTACGGAAACAATCCGTAACAAAATTCTTCGCAATCCGACGCAATTTTAGGTCAATGGTGAGCCATGGCTCAGACACCGCCCCACATTCTTGTCGTCGAGGACGACCGCGAGACGCGGACGCTGATCGCGAAATATCTGCGCAACAATTCCTGCAACGTGACCACCGCGACCGACGGCCGCGAGATGAGCCGGATCATGGGCGACCACCGCGTCGACCTGCTGATTCTGGACGTGATGCTGCCGGGCGAAGACGGCCTGACACTGTGCCGCAAGCTGCGCGCGGAATCGCAGGTGCCGATCATCATGCTCACCGCGCGCGGCGAGGACGTCGACCGCATCCTCGGCCTGGAGATGGGGGCGGACGACTACCTGCCAAAGCCCTTCAATCCGCGCGAACTGCTTGCCCGCATCAATGCGGTGCTGCGCCGGCAGGCCGCGGCGATCACGGCGAGCGCGACGGAAGGTGCATCTGCACTGACATTCCTCGGCTGGAAGATCGACTTCCGCCTGCGCGAATTGCGTAACCCGGAAGGCGCACGGGTCGCGATGACCAGCGCCGAGTTCGACCTGTTGCGGACCTTCTGCGAGCGGCCGGGCCGGGTGCTGTCGCGCGACAGCCTGCTGGACCTGACGCAGGGCCGCAGCGCCGGATCATTCGAGCGCTCAATCGACGTGCTGGTCAGCCGCATCCGCCGCAAGATCGAGCCGGATCCGCAGGAAGCCACCATGATCAAGACCGTGCGCTCCGGTGGCTACATGTTCACGCCCGTGGTCGATGTGGTGACGGCTGCGGCGCAAAGCCACTGACGGAGCATGCTTCGCCCGGTTTCCCAGGCTGGTTATGGCCGCAACACAGTTGCGCCAACTTCGGAATCGACAATAAGGTACTAAAGAACCAAGTCAGGTACCGCCTTTCGATTTGACGTCCCGGGAACGAAGATGCGGAGAGACTAGGGGGACTACGCCATCGAGAGTAAGCCGCAAGCACCCGCCATGAAGCTGATTAGCTTTCTCAAGCTGACGGGAATTCGCAGCCAGATCACGGCGCTGGTGGCAGCCTCGATCGTCGCGATTCATCTCATCATTACCGCCGTCTTCGTCATCCAGCACGCGGAGCAGCGTGAGCCGGAAAACGAATTCGGGCCGTTTCAGCTCGCCACCGTGGTCCAGATTGTCAGCCACGCGCCTGTGTCCGAGCGGCCCCGGGTGATGGCAGACGTCGCGCGCGCCTTTCCGGATTTCGATATCAAGGACTATTCCGGGCCGGTGCCGAGCGGCGCCGGACCACATCCGCCTTTTCATGGATTTCGGCAGCTTGGGCCTGGTTACGAAGTCTTCCCGCTCGGCGGCGACAGGCAGGGCGCGATCGTCGCCTTTCCTGACGGCAGCATGATCTCCGCAAAGTTCGGCAATCGCCCGCACCGGCCGCCGTTCTGGGGCAGTCCGTGGCTCACGACGGTGATGTTCGCGCTGATCAGCATCACCCTGCTCGGCTTGTGGGCGGCGCGCGCCCTGACCGCGCCCTTGAGCTCATTCTCCAAGGCCGCCGAAAGCTTCAGCCTCGACGGCGAGGCCGCTCTGCTGCCCGAGCGCGGGCCGGAGGAAATCCGCTCCCTGGCGCGCGCACTCAATCGGATGCGCCAGCGCATCACGTCGCTGATCGACGACCGGACCAAGATGCTGGCCGCCATCAGCCACGACCTGCGCACACCGCTGACGCGCATGCGGCTGCGTTGCGAATTCGTCGAGGATGAAATCCAGCGCAGCCGCATGCTCGCCGATCTCAACCAGATGCATGCGATGCTCGGCTCGGTGCTGTCCTTCCTGCGCTACGGCCGCAAGCTTGAACCGATGACGCTGGTGGAGGTCGCAAGCATCCTGCAGCTCGTCGCCGATCAGTTCACCGACATGGGACACAAGGTGTGCTATGCCGGGCCCGATCACGCCATGGCCACCGTGCGGCCCGACGATCTGTTGCGCACGGTCACCAACCTGGTCGAGAACGCCGTCAAGTACGGAGCAGAAACCGTCATCCGCCTTGCGCTCGCGCCTGATGTGTTGATCATCGATGTCGAGGATGACGGGCCCGGCATTTCGGACGCGCAGAAGCCGCAGATGCTGGAGCCGTTCGTGCGCGGCGATGATGCCCGCAACATGGACGAGGCGACCGGTTTTGGACTGGGGCTCTCGATCGCGAAATCGATCGTGATGGCACATGGCGGCGAGCTGTCATTGCACGATCGCCGGCCGCACGGACTGATCGTCCGGATCAGCCTTCCTGCGCAGCAGAAGCGCCTTCGCCCCGCGGCGTGATCGCCACGACCATCGGTGTCGCGCCAAGTCTGACTTCTTGGCCAAGTCTGAGTTTGCGGTTACCTCGATCGGCTAGCCAACGATGAAGAAAGCGCGCCCGGCAAAGCCGAGCGCGCTGCCTCTATTGAACTGGAACGATCTGACCAGATTACTCCGAGTACTTGAACTCGGGCATCTGCTTCAGCTGATCCTTGGTCGCATTGACCATTGCGTGATCCGGATACCAGTGGCTCGCATGCGAGGTGCTCGACGAGGTGGTGCCGGTCGCCGCGCCCGTGGTGGTGCTCGAGGGCGGCGTCGTCGGCGATGTGTTGCCCGAGGCCGGTGCGGTCGACGCCGTATTCGCGGCAACCGGCTGATCGGAGAACTTCACCTGGTCGAACGGGATCGCGACCAGATGCTGGCCCATGCCCAGGAACCCACCGACGCCGACCACGACCGCCTTGATCTTCCCTTCCTTGTCGGTCAGGAGATCGTCGATCGAGCCGATATTCTCATTGTTGTTGTTGTAGACCTTGACGCCGGAGAGCTTCGAAGCACGCCAGTCGCCCTGGTAAGAGGCCGCAGTCGTATCGCCGCGAACCGTCGTCGTCGTGGTGGTCGAGGTTTCCGCGGCGAAGGCCGCGCTCGCAACTAGCAACGAGCCGGCAAGGCCGGCCGCAACAATCTTCATCACCATCTGAAGTCTCCCTCTCAGTAAATGGTGACGAGAAAACTGCAATGGCCGGTCAGTGTTCCCCGGGAACCCCTTATTTCGCAAAGCAACGTACAAGCCTCAGTGCGCCGCACGCACCCACGTCTTACGCCGCGAGTGCACGGGGCCTGCTACGGGCATCGGGAAACACTGCGACCGCTTCGAAGCGGTAGTCACATGCGCTGCAGTGCCATAGATAGGCCGCGCCGGTCTCTGTTCGCTCGACCCACTCGGGTAACGCGATGGGAGTGCCGCACTGTGCACAGGGGTTGTTGCGGGGCAGTTCCGCGAAAGGTCGCACAAAACTCGAATAAAGATTGTTGTTCGACAGATCGGCGGATGACCTGGTCATGACGCACTCCCTCCCGGCACAAGTTTTGATGAGTAAGTTTTGCTGTCTAATGAAGCTTGACTGAACCTACGGCCGAACCGCGGCTTTTTCACGACGTTCTCAGATGTGCGACGCCGCGCCTCATGTTTTCGCACTAACTAATGGAACTAATGACAATCGGAACTAATGGCGTACCGGCTCGACCGGCGGTTCCACGCTGTGGAGGGCGGCCGGGTTGCGCACGTGGATAGTTGCGATGTCGTCGGCATAGATCTTCTGCCACCCGTCGATGTGGTCGAGCAGCTTGGTCGCCGCGCTCTGGGTGCGCAACAACGTCGCCTCGATATCGTAGTCCTTGAGCAGCCGAAACAGATTGTCCGGCTCCATGAGGCCGGAGGCCGCGTTATGGTCGACGAAGAATTTTTCGCCATACAGCTCGGTGCGGCCATCGATGAAGGGCGCAACGCCGGAGGCGATCAGATAGCCGCCGAAATCATAGTCGTTGAGAACGCGAGTCAGATGCAGCTTCTTCAGCTCGGTCACCGCGGCCATCGGCGTGCCGCGGGTGTTCGGTGCGAAATGAAGCAGCGTGGCCGACGCGATGGTTGCCGCGATCAGCGTGAGCATGACGGCAATACCTGCCGCGCGGCGCGGCGGCGTGCCGGCTGCGCTGCCTGCGTCATTCGCCGCGCTTTCCATCTGCCGCGCCAAGGGGGCGGCAAGCACGAGCGGCCCGACCAGGGCCAGGATCTCGGCGGCGCGGCCTTGCGCCAGCGCCATATGCAGCAGCCCGAGCAGCATCAGGATCCGGATCGGCGGCAGGCGCACGCCATATAAGAGAGAAAAGCCGATCGCCAGCAGCAGGCAGATCTCGAACGGGCCGAGGCCGCCGAAATCCGCAGGCTTCCACTCCACGATCAACGGCAGAGCGGCGCCGAGCGAGAGAATCTTCTGCGAGGCGAGCAGCGCGTTCCAGCCATAGGGTGTGACGCAGCTTGCGAGCAGCGCCAGTGCGGCGAAGGCCGCCCAACGCAGCGCGAGAGGGCGGCGCACCGCAGGTTCAGCATTGACCACGGCATCCAGCGCCGCGGGCGCGATGAACATCAGGCCGAACACGAAGCCGCCATGCAGATTGGCCCATAGCGCAATCAGCAGCACGAGAGAAAACGGTGGTGCGCGGCCGCGATCGGCGGCCTCGACCAGTCCTGCGATCCATGCCACCAGCAGCGGAAACGCCAGCACATGCGGTCGCGCCAACAGGTGCGGCAGCGTCAGCAGCAGCGCCGCCACCACGAAGACCAGCGTCGTGCTCTCGCGCAGATGACGGTTGAGAAAGCGGGCGAACAGCGCGAAGGCCAGCGCAATCGCGGACGCCGCCAGCACCACGGGCCCGGTCCAGCCGGCAGCCGCATAGGCCTCGGCATAGGCGACCTGCGCCAGCCATTGCGTCGAGATCCACGGCGCCCCGCGCATGGTGAAGGAATAGACGTCGGTGGTCGGCACCGCGTGATGATCGAGGATCCACTGCCCGACCGTGATCTGCCAAAGCGTATCGGGGTCGTTGAGCAGGCGGTTGCCGGAGATCAGCAGCAAGGCATAGACGCCCGCGCCGACCCAGAGCGGTAACAACCCGCGCGCCGGCTGGGCCATCGCGTCGGTATGGGTAACAGAGAGCGTCATCGCGCGAGGACCCCTGGAGGAAACCGCGGCGAAGCCAATCATACCCGCTCTAATTCGGGGTAAATCCGTCGCCATCCTTTATCAGGAACGGGACGGGGCGCCGGATTTTCGCCATATTCTCGCCCGGCGATTGCGCCAATTACGGTGCGTAAACTATGAATGCCCGCCAGGGGCTGCGTCGCGGGTGTTCTCGGGGGATCCTGAACGATGAAACGTCTTGTGCTGTCGGCCTGGCTCGCAGGCCTCGCGATCGCAGGTGCTGCGCCGGCCAACGCGGCAGAAGATGCAAGCGCCCCGGCCGAGACTGCTACCAAGGCGGGCAAGACCAATGCGGCGAAGGCCGCAGTTGCAGCCCCCGTCAAACTGGCACATGCCAAGACCGCCAGTGCGCAGACCTCGTCGCGCAAGGTCCCGACCACAACGGGGGTGACCAAGACGGCACGCGAGGCGGAGGCCGTCGAGGCCGTCAGCACGGCCGAGATCTCATCCTCATCGACGTCGCTGGCAAGCGCCCCAGCTTCCGAGACGGCCGACCCACCCGCTCCGGACGCAGTCGCCAACGGGACGCAATCGGCCGACGCCAACGCGACCGAGAAGCCCGACGCCGCCGCACGCACCGACGCCGACCCGAAGGCGGCCGAGGTCAAGCCCGCGCATATGAACACCGGTCACCCGCAGATCGACGCCCTGGTCGCCGTCCACGCCAAGGCCAACAATGTGCCGGAGGCGCTGGTGCACCGGGTGATCGTGCGCGAAAGCAAATATCAAAAGGACCTGGTCGGCAGCTGCGGCTGCATCGGGCTGATGCAGATCAAACTCGGCACCGCGCGCGGGCTCGGCTACACCGGCGATGCGCAGGGCCTGCACGATCCCAACACCAACCTGACCTATGGCGTGAAGTATCTCGCCGGCGCCTATCGGGCCGCCAATGGCGATCATGATCGCGCCGTGCATTATTTCGCCAAAGGCTACTACGAAGTCGCCAAGCGCCAGCGGCTGGCCGAGGCGCTGCCCACGGGCAGGCCCGAGCGCCTGCACGCCCCGCTCGATATCACGCCCAAGCTCGCGAGCCTGAAGCACGTCGCCCAGGCGCTGCCGGCCAAGCCTGCAAAGCATGCGTCTGCCGGAGCGGCCAAATAGCCGCTCTGCGGTTCCCGCATGCATGACAGTCCGTTGACAGACGCAGCGATCGGTCTACATTAGCGCCGTTCCGAGGGGAGCTCCGAGGGGAGCTGAGATATCGCAGTAGGTGCGGTGACCCTTTGAACCTGATCCGGGTCATGCCGGCGAAGGGACAGGGATGCAGCAGAACAGAATTACGCGCGGGGATTCCCCCGTTTCCATCATCGGCGCGGGCGTTGCCGGTGCTTGGCAGGCTTTGCTGCTTGCCAAAGCGGGTCACGCCGTCACGCTGCACGAGCGCAGCGATGCCGACCTGATGCTCTCAACCAGCCATTGGGCCGGCGGCATGCTGGCGCCCTATTGCGAGAGCGAGATCTCGGAACCCGTCATCAGCCGGCTTGGCCTCGCCTCGCTCGAGCTGTGGCGCCGCGAGCTGCCCGACACGCCGTTCAACGGCTCGCTGGTGATCGCCCACGCGCGCGACCGCGCCGACTATGAGCGCTTCGCCCGCCGCACCTCGGGTTATCAGCGGCTCGATGCGGCACAACTCGCCGCGCTCGAGCCGTCGCTGGAAGGCCGCTTCCGCGAAGGCCTGTTCTATCCGACCGAGGGTCATGTCGAGCCGCGCCGCGTGCTGCCCAAGCTGCACCAGCGCATTATCGAAGCCGGCGGCGTCATCAAGTTCAACAGCGATGTCACGGCAGATGATCTCGAGGGGCTGGTGATCGATTGCCGCGGGCTGGACGCGCGCGACCTCGAGCCGGAGCTGCGCGGCGTCAAGGGCGAGATGATCCTGATCGAGACCTCGGAGGTGCAGCTTGCGCGGCCGGTGCGGCTGATGCATCCGCGCTGGCCGCTCTATCTGATCCCGCGCGCCGACAATCTGTTCATGCTGGGCGCGACCTCGCTCGAGGCCGAGGACACCGGCGTCTCCTTGCGCTCGGCGCTGGAGCTTCTGGGCGCCGCCTATTCGGTACACCCCGCCTTCGGCGAGGCGCGCATTCTCGAATTCGGATCCGGCCTGCGCCCCGCCTATCCCGACAATCTGCCGCGCATTACGATCAAGGACGGGCACGAGATCCGCGTCAACGGCCTCTATCGCCACGGCTTCCTGATCGCGCCGGCCCTGGCGCAGGCGACGCTGAACTATGTCGCGCACGGCCAGATCGACAATGAGGTGATGCGATGCGTGTGACCGTCAACGGCGAGGCGCGCGACATCTCGTCGACCTCGGTCGCCGCGCTGCTCAGCGAGCTCGACTACGAAGGCACCCATTTCGCCATCGCGCTGAACTACGACGTGGTGCCGAAAAGCTGCTGGGCCGAGACGGCGCTGAAGGCCGGTGACGAGATCGAGATCATCACCCCGCGGCAGGGAGGGTGACGATTGTGATGGGACACTCGCTCGCACGTCACACTCAACTGTCGTCCCCGCGAACGCGGGGACCCATAACCACCGGCCAGCGTCGTAACGCTCGACATCTGCCGCTCTGCCCGATCGCGACATCGCGCGGTATGGGTCCCGGCGTTCGCCGGGACGACATCCGTCGTGTGGCTGCGTCCAGCACATCATCGCGTACGCTTTACTCACAACCGTCATCGCCCGGCTTGACCGGGCGATCCAGCCCGCCGCGGCCCATCTGCTCGACTGAGCCGTCTCTGGAATACTGGATCCCCGCGGGGATGACCGGCGCATTCGGGGAGAGACTATTCCCATGGTGACCTTCTACGACAAGACCTTCACCTCCCGCCTCCTGATCGGCACGGCGCTCTACCCCTCGCCTGCGATCATGCAGGATGCGATCCGCGCCTCGGGGGCGCAGATCGTCACGGTGTCGCTGCGGCGTGAATCCGCTGGCGGCAAGACCGGCGATGCATTCTGGAAGCTGGTGCGCGAGCTCGACGTGAGCGTGCTGCCGAACACCGCCGGCTGCCGCAGCGTGCGCGAAGCAGTCACCACGGCCAAGCTCGCGCGCGAGCTATTCGGCACAAACTGGATCAAGCTCGAAGTCATCGCCGATAACGATACGCTACAGCCCGACGTGGTCGGCCTGGTCGAGGCCGCCAACGCCCTCAGCAAGGACGGCTTCGAGGTCTTTCCTTATTGCACCGAGGATCTCTCCGTCGCCACAAGGCTGGTCGATGCCGGCTGCCGGGTGGTGATGCCCTGGGCGGCACCGATCGGCTCTGCAAAAGGCATCATCAACCGCGACGCGCTCAAGCTGCTGCGCGACCGGCTGCCCGACATCACGCTGGTGGTCGACGCCGGCCTTGGCGCGCCGAGCCACGCGGCCGAAGCCTTCGAGCTCGGCTATGACGCTGTGCTGCTCAACACCGCGATCGCCAAGGCCGCCGATCCGGTGGTGATGGCGCGCGCCTTCCGGCTCGGCTGTGAGGCCGGCCGCACCGCCTACGAGGCCGGGCTGATGGAGGCCCGCGACTTCGCCTCGCCCTCAACCCCCGTAGTTGGGACCCCGTTCTGGCATGCCGTATCCTGATAAGTTCTACCCCGTCGTCGATACGCTCGCCTGGGTCGAGCGCCTGACCAAATTGGGCGTCGGCACGGTGCAGCTGCGCGCCAAGAACCTCAATGACGGCGAGGCGCTGCAGATCGTCACCGACGCGCTCGCCATCACCAAGGGCACCAAGACCAAGCTGATCGTGAACGACTACTGGCGCGCCGCGGTTGTCGCCGGCGCCGAGCATCTCCATCTCGGCCAGGAGGATCTGGCCGACGCCGACGTCGTAGCGATCAGGCAGGCGGGGCTGACGCTCGGCCTCTCGACCCATGACGACGAAGAACTCGCGACCGCGCTGGCCGCCGAGCCGGACTACATCGCGCTCGGGCCGATCTTCCCGACCACGCTGAAATCGATGCGCTTCGCGCCGCAGGGCATTCCAAAGATCACCGAGTGGAAGCGGCGCATCGGCAATATTCCGCTGGTCGCGATCGGCGGCATCAAGCTGGAGCAGGCCGCCGACATCTTCGCCGCCGGCGCCGATTCCATCGCCGTCGTCTCCGACGTCACGCAGAACCCCGATCCCGACGCACGCGTGCGCGCCTGGCTCGAACTGACCGCGGAGACGGCGTAATGCGCCCCGTTTTTGCGAATGACTATGAGTGTGACTACAAGGCCGCAACAACCACCAGCGTCATTCCGGGGTGCGCGCAGCGCGAACCCGGAATCTCGCACAACAACCTCGAGGTTCCGGATCGGCCCGCGTGCCGCGGCCCGTCCGGAACGACGCCGAGTGTAAGGAGGACTCCATGAACATCCGCTCCAATCCTGACAGCACAGTGCCCGCCGTCACCACCGGTCCTCTGCCCTCCTCGCGCAAGATCTATGCGGCGCCGGACGCAGCGCCCGACCTGCGCGTTCCCTTGCGCGAGATCATCCTCTCGGACGCCGCTGCCGAGCCGAACCTGCCGGTCTACGACACCTCCGGTCCCTACACCGACCCTGATGTCACGATCGACGTCAATGCTGGCCTTGCCCGCAACCGCCAGGCCTGGGTGCTCGAGCGCGGCGGCGTCGAGCAATATGACGGCCGCATCATCAAGCCGGAGGACAACGGCAATGTCGGCGCGGACCATGCCGCGCGCGCCTTCTCGGCCTATCACAAGCCGCTGCGCGGGCTCGACGGCCACAAGGTGACCCAGCTCGAATTCGCCCGCGCCGGCATCATCACCAAGGAGATGATCTACGTCGCCGAGCGTGAGAATCTCGGCCGCAAGAAGCAGCTGGAGCGTGCCGAAGCCGCGCTCGCCGACGGCGAGAGCTTCGGCGCCGCGGTGCCCGCCTTCATCACGCCCGAGTTCGTGCGCGACGAGATCGCGCGCGGACGGGCCATCATCCCCTCCAACATCAACCACGCCGAGTTGGAGCCGATGATCATCGGCCGCAACTTCCTGACCAAGATCAACGCCAATATCGGCAACTCGGCGGTGACCTCGTCGGTCGAGGAAGAAGTGGACAAGATGGTGTGGGCGATCCGCTGGGGCGCCGACACCGTGATGGACCTCTCCACCGGCCGCAACATCCACACCACCCGCGAATGGATCCTGCGCAACGCGCCGGTGCCGATCGGCACCGTGCCGATCTACCAGGCACTGGAGAAGTGCAACGGCGATCCGGTCGCGCTGACCTGGGAGCTCTACAAGGACACGCTGATCGAGCAGTGCGAACAGGGCGTCGACTATTTCACCATCCACGCCGGCGTGCGCCTCGCCTACATCCACCTTACCGCCAACCGCGTCACCGGCATCGTCTCGCGCGGCGGCTCGATCATGGCCAAGTGGTGCCTCGCGCATCACAAGGAGAGCTTCCTCTACACCCATTTCGAGGAGATCTGCGACATCATGCGCA
>NZ_CAFK01000025.1 GCF_000239815.1 Bradyrhizobium sp. STM 3843
TTGAGCGGGCCCCGGGCAGAACCTGGGCGCCACGCGACGCTGAATGCGGTTTCGGGGCGCAACATACTGATTTTGTCTGGGGTTGCCAGTCTTTTGCGGACCTGCAGGGCCCCCCTCTGATGCCCGCCCAGCCCGTGATCTCGCCCTGGTGGTCGGCCAGCCGGCACGCCGACAGACGGCCGTTTCTGGCGGCCCGGGGCGTGGTGACGCGTGCGTTGCGGGCCTGGTTCGATGAGCAGGGCTTTACGGAGGTCGAGACCGGGATTCTGCAGGTATCGCCGGGCAACGAGACCCATCTGCATGCGCCCGCCACCGAGCTGACGGGTGCGGACGGCAGCCGGGCCAGGCGGTACTTGCGGACCTCGCCGGAATTCGCCTGCAAGAAGCTCTTGGCCGCCGGCGAAAGCCGCATTTTTGAATTGGCGCGCGTATTCCGCGACCGCGAACGGGGCGACCTGCATCTGCCGGAATTCACCATGCTGGAATGGTACCGGGCCAATGCCGACTACGACGTGATCATGGCCGACACGATCGCAGTGATCCGTGGTGCCGCCCAGGCGACCGGAATCGGGGAGTTTTCCTTCCGCGGCCGCCGCGCCGATCCCTTTGCCGAGCCGGAATTGCTGACGGTGGCCGCTGCCTTCGCCCGTTATGCCGGGATCGATCTGCTCGCGACGGTCACCAAGGGCGAGGGCGACCGGGCGGCGCTGGCGGAAGCGGCCAAAGGCAAGGTCCGGATCGCCGCCGACGACACCTGGTCCGACCTGTTCAGCAAGATCCTGGTCGAGCATATCGAACCGCATCTGGGGCAGGGGCGTTTGACCGTCCTGTGCGAATATCCGGCTCCGGAAGCGGCCCTGGCGCGCGTGAAGCAAACCGACCCACGAGTGGCGGAACGTTTCGAGGTCTATGCCTGCGGCGTCGAACTCGCCAATGGTTTTGGCGAACTGACCGACGCCGCCGAGCAGCGCCGGCGCTTTGACGAATCGATGGACGAGAAACTGCGCCGCTATGGCGAGCGCTATCCGATCGACGAGGATTTTCTTGCCGCGGTCGGCGCCATGCCGCCGGCCAGCGGCGTCGCGCTCGGCTTCGACCGGCTGGTGATGCTGGCGGCCGGTGCCGTCAGGATCGATCAGGTGGTGTGGACGCCGCCTGCAGGTGAGCCATGAACCGCATCTTACGGCCGAACACGTTGCGGACAGCCGCAGACCTGGTTGCGCGTGGCCTGGCCGCGCCGGCGGATCAGTCCGTCCTGGAACAGGTCGGTGAGCGCTATGCGATCGCGGTGACGTCTCATCTGGCCGAGCTGATCGAGCCGGGCGATGCCGCCGATCCGATTGCCCGCCAGTTCGTTCCGACGGCGGACGAGCTCGTTGCGGCTCCGGGCGAGCGCGCCGATCCGATCGGCGACGAGACGCATGCGCCGGTTCCGGGCGTCGTGCATCGCTATCCCGACCGCGTGCTGCTGAAGCTGGTCCATGTCTGTGCGGTCTATTGCCGCTTCTGCTTCCGGCGCGAGATGGTCGGGCCGGGCAAGGAGAGCGGATTGTCGGAAGCCGCATATCGGACCGCGCTCGATTACATTCGTGCGCATCGCGAGATCTGGGAGGTCATCCTCACCGGCGGCGATCCCCTGATGCTCTCGCCGCGCCGGCTCAAGGAGATCGTGTCCGATCTGGCCGGGATCGACCACGTCAAGATCATCCGCATCCATACCCGCCTGCCGGTTGCCGAGCCCGCGCGGATCAGCCCTGCGCTGGTCGAAGCCCTGAAGCCTGCAGGGGCCACGGTCTGGGTCGCGCTGCATGCCAATCATCCGCGGGAGCTGAGCCAAGATGTCCGCGCCGCCTGCGCGCGGCTGGTCGACGCCGGCATTCCCATGGTCAGCCAGTCCGTGCTGCTGCGCGGCGTCAATGATGATCCCGAAACTCTCGAAGCCTTGATGCGGGCCTTCGTTGAATGCCGCATCAAGCCCTATTACCTCCACCACGGCGACCTCGCGCCCGGTACCGGGCATTTGCGCACGACGCTGGCGCGGGGCCAGCAATTGATGCGGGCGTTGCGTGGTCGGGTCTCGGGATTGTGCCAGCCGGATTATGTGCTCGACATCCCCGGCGGACACGGCAAGGCGCCGGTCGGCCCGCAATATCTGGCAACAGATGATTCTGTTGAGCGGGATCAGAAAGCGGCTGCGGATACGCGCTATCGTGTGATTGACTATTGTGGCGAGGTGCATCTCTATCCGCCCCAGACGGGCGACTGATTTGGCTGAGGAGGAGCAACATGAACAGATTTGCGATTGCGATGGGGCTCCTGATTGCGGTGACGGTCGGGCCGGCCCTTGCACAGAGCGGAGCTGGCCGAACGGGCGTCAGCGGCTCAGGCCGGGATACCGGAAGTAGTGCAAGCCCCAGCATCGAAGCGCCGGTCGGCCACCGGCAGCCGCGTGCCAGCGACTTTTCGAACGAGAAGAGCCTGAGCGATCCGAGCACGCCGGAGAACAAGGAAGACGCGGCGCTCGATCGCAAGATCAAGAGCATCTGCCGCGGCTGTTAGGTTAAGTGCTTGAGCGGGGCGCGTGTCGAGCACGCGCCCCCTTGGTTCTGCCTGCGCGGGTTCAAGCCGAGACGGGGCGTTCGCGCAGAGCACCATCACCGGCGGTGCGCCGCGCCGTGACCGCGTCCGCCAACCCGTCGAGCACATCGACCGTGGTGCTCCAATCGATGCAACCATCCGTGATGCTCTGGCCATGGACCAGCGGCACGCCGGGTTTCACGTCCTGGCGCCCGGCCACCAGGTTGCTCTCGATCATCACGCCCATGATGCGCTGCTCGCCATCAGACAGCTGCCGTGCGATGTCGGCCGCGACCAGCGGCTGGTGCTCCGGCTTCTTGCCGGAATTGGCGTGGCTGGTGTCGATCATCAGCCGCGGGGAAAGGCCGGCGCGGACCAGCTCGCTGGCGGCCTGATCGACGCTGGCTGCGTCGTAGTTCGGACGGTTGCCGCCGCGCAGGATGATGTGGCAATCATCGTTGCCGGTCGTGGCGGCGATCGCCGAACGTCCGCCCTTGGTCACGGCCATGAAATGGTGGGGATGGGCCGCGGATTTCACCGCGTCACTGGCGATGCGGATGTTGCCGTCGGTGCCGTTCTTGAAGCCGACCGGGCAGGACAGGCCGGAGGCCAGCTCGCGGTGGATCTGGCTTTCGGTGGTGCGCGCGCCGATCGCGGCCCAGGAGACGAGATCGGCGATATATTGCGGCGTGGTCAGATCGAGGAATTCGGTCGCCGCCGGGAGGCCGAGATTGTTCACCGCCGAGAGCAGGTTGCGCGCCAGCCGCAGGCCCTTGTTGATGTCGAAGCTGTTGTCGAGATCGGGATCGTTGATCAGCCCCTTCCAACCCACCGTGGTGCGTGGCTTCTCGAAATAGACCCGCATCACGATCTCAAGCTGGTCAGAAAGCCGCTCGCGCAAGGACGTGAGGCGTTCGGCATATTCGATCGCGGCGATCGGGTCGTGGATCGAGCAGGGGCCGACGATGACCAGCAGCCGATCGTCGCTGCCGTTCAGGATTGCGCGGATCGCGTTGCGCGCGGCCATCACCACGCGCGTTGCGGTGAGCGTGCGCGGAATCTCGCCCATTACCTCATCGGGTGGACTCAACTCCTTGATTTCCTTGATGCGAAGATCGTCTGTGGTACTCAGCACGGCGGGCTCCTTGCGTGATTTTCGCGACCCGCCGGCAACAAAAAAGCCGCCAGGTCTGGCGGCTGTTCGGATGTCTTGCTGCAATGTGTCAGATTGAGCGCGATCCTCCCGCCGCCAGCGAGCTGTCGTAGCTAAAGTACCAAAAATAGCTGGTGGCGACGGTGATCATGGCCGGCTGTATAGCGTCGGCCGCACGGTTTGTCATCCCCCTAAATCGCGCGGCCCTGACTCAGGCTGCTCTCACTGAGCGGCTCGGTTGGACGCTCACTTGGAGCCGCCTCAGGCGCTGCGTGCCGCAATCGCCATGGCGATCAGCGAAATGCCGCCGAACAGCAAGTTGATGCCGACCAAGAGGCCGATCGCCCACAGCGCCGAGCCCGGCAGGCCGGTGATGATGATGCCGGCGATGACAATGTCGACCACGCCCGCGGCCAACATCCAGCCCCAGCGCTCGGACATCTCGCGCCGGTGCTCGAGCGCATACATGATGCTGGCGACGCCCTCGGCCAGGAAGTAGGCGCCGATGACGATTGTGAGCGTCAGCGTGCCCTGGACTGGCGCTGCCAACAGGATAATGCCGGCGACAATCGCCAGCACGGCCGAGATCAGCGACCACCAGAAGCCGGGCATGGCACGCGCCCAGAAGGTCAGCGCGAGCCCGGCGACGCCGGAGATCAGGAACATCCAGCTGAGGAAGATCGTCACAGCCAAGCTTGCCAGCGGCGGCAGGATCATCGCCGCGAGGCCCAGGATGACGAGCAGAATGCCCTCGATCAGAAACGCGACCCAATGCGCGCGGACGGCGGCGCCAACCTCCGATCTGAGCCGATCGGCTTCGCTGCCTTGGGGAAGGGTCATGTTCATACTCCCGACGGTTGTAGCGCCAAACGAACGCTAGCCTGCAGGCATCGTTTCTAACCTGGTGACACGGGCTGGGCTTGATCCGACGCAAGTCGCCCTGACGTCAGCCCGTCGTCCGTATCCGATTGCGTCCCAGAATGTAGATCGCGGTCGTGACAATCAATAGGGCGATCCCGAGCAGGATCGCAGTCAGCCCGAGCGGAACCAGCACCATCGCCACGTTGTGGTCGGGATTGAGCAGCCAATGGTGGACCGAGGTCAGGACAAAGGCGAGGCCGATGAAGCCGGCGGCGCCTCCGATCAGGAGCAGCGCCCACATCCGCCTGAGCTGGCTCAGCCGTGCGCGGGCCACCTCGGTGCGCGGGCTGTGGTGGTGAGCCACCCGCCGGACCAGTCGCGCCGCAAGCCCGATCGAGGAAAAGCCGATCAGCAGGCTCACAGCCCCGAGGCCGATGCGGAGCGTGGGATCGAGATCCGGATTCCGCTGCAGCATCAGCAGGGGAAAGTCGAAGGCTGAGTGCAATGCGACGGGAGCGATCAGCACCAAGGCCCAACTGGACATCCGCGCAAAATCGCGATGACGCCGGTGCGCGCCGAGCGCCGTTCCGGCGCGCGCGATCGCGAGATAGGCACCTGCGATGATCCCGAGCGCGCCGTGAAACGGCACCGTCAGCACGCTCCGTAGCGCGGCCAGCGAGCGCCACATATCGGCGTGCTGCACCAGATAGGCCAGGTTCTCATAGGCGGCGAAGCCGAGGCCGACTGCGGCGCCATAAACCACCGTGTCCATGGCATTGCCGAAGTGGCGGCGGCGCGAGGAAATGGCGGCGATGACGAGAACCTTGACCACCTCCTCGGGCAAGGCGACGCCCGCGACCGAATGCACGACCTGGGCAACCCAGGGATTGTCGATGATGACGCTGATCGGACGAAACGGCGCGCGGATGATGCCGAGCAGGAGCACGCTGGCGGCTCCGAACGTGAACGCGGTCCAGATCCTCAGCGGCGGACCGGGGTGGTCGCCGGCCGCTACCACGAGCCAGAGGATCAGCAGCGCAGGGGCGATGGCTGCCGTTCCAATGACGGTCGGGAGGGCTTCAAGCAGATTCATCTGCGATGGCAGATAGGCCATATGATCCGATCATCCAGTACCGGGGCGGAACGTAACAGCTGACGTGGCGGATCTGACGCCGCAAAATGATACGAACGTCAGAACCGGGACACTAGAGCAGGTTCCACCTACGATCTGGATTTGACATCGGCTTCTGGCCACAGGGCAAGGCGTCGCACCGCAAATTTGCGGCCATCATGTGCCAGTCCCGTTCAGATGCGCGATCTGCGCGTGCCACCTTTCGCGCCCCCTTCGTGCCCCCCTTGGCGTCAGGCGTGGATTGTCTTTAGCAGTCGCGGCAGATCCGGGTGGTGCGCGAGGTGACGCCGTCACTGTCGCGCGCCGCGTCCGAGTCGCGTCGGCTTGTGGCTGGCGGAGTCCAGGCGTCCGGTCGTGCCGCCGATGGTGCTTCGGCAGTTGCCGGCTTCTCCACACAGCTCAGTCGCGGGGTGGGGTCGGCGACGCGCCGACATTCCAGCCCTTCGGCAAAGGCAGCCTGGCTGAAAACGCAGGCGACAATCAGAACAGGTAGAAATTTCATGAACGCCCTCGTGATTTCGGGCACGGCGCCCGGTGATGCGAAAGCCCTGGCAATGTCTCAATCGACAGGGATCGCGTCAATATCGCGCCAAAAGCGTGCATCAATTTGGCCATTCCATCGACCATTGAAAAAAACTTTGCACACCCACGTGCCGGCTGATCAGTTGCGAACGTCTCGTATTTGGCGGGCCGTTACGACGGAATGCTGATCTGGATCAACGACGTGGCACGCGAACCGGGCTTCGATGCAGCATTGCGGGCTTACCGCAGCGGCGCTCTCCCCGGCACTCGATGCCGCGCGGAGCCGCCAGCCAGGCGCCAGGGGGACGGATCACACCATGGATTACAATAGCTATTTCGACCGCGCCCTCGACCAGCTGCACCAGGAGCGCCGCTACCGGGTGTTTGCCGATCTGGAGCGCCTCGCC
>NZ_CAFK01000024.1 GCF_000239815.1 Bradyrhizobium sp. STM 3843
GCGGTTCGCCGAGGCCTGGATCGTCATCACGGTGTCGCCCTTCGGGATCAGGCAGCCGCGAATCTCGGTGTCCTCCATCACGAGGCGTGAGCTCGCCTGGATCGGCGCCACCCATCGCACCCCTTCCTCGAAGGCGGAGCGCCACTTGTTCTGTTCGCGCACGACGGCAAGCTGCTCCGGATTGGTCAGGAGGCCATGGAGGATCGTCAGAAGGGCGTCGCGCGGCTCGTTGATGCCGCCGCCGATCGCGATCTTGATGTTGGCGATGATCTGGCTTTCCGGAATCGGGTTCTTCGCGTTCACCATGAAGGAGAGCGCGGACGAATCCGGCTCACGCCGCACGCGCCCGGCGTTGGCGCGGATGCATCGGTCCATTTCGGCATTGGCGACGTCGGTCGCATCGAACGGTCCCGGCGTCCAGCCAAAATTTCCGGCGCCGTCGATCAGGGTCTGCGACCAGCGCTGCATGTCCGCATCATCAGCGTCCGGAACGCCCATCACATGCGCGAGGATGCGCGCGGCCAGCGGTCCGGCGAGGGCGGGAAACAGATCGACGATCTCGCCGCGCGGCAGCCGGTCGAGATACGCTGCGGCGAATGTTGTATAGAGCGGCTCCCAGACGGATTCGATCGTCTTCGGCATCAGGGCCGGCATCATCGCCATGCGCTCGGCCCGGTGCTCGTCGTGGTCCTTGCGCATCAGCGTATGCGCGAGGAAGGCCCGCTTCATCGGCGTGTTCGGGTCGTTGGACGAGAACAGCGCCGCATTGTCCTTCACGTATTTGGTATCAGCCGCTTTGGTGAGGAACGTCCGGCCCACGGACTTGACCCGCAACACGGGCGCTTCGCGTCTCAGGCGCTGATAGATCGGATAGGGATCGCGCGTCAGCTCCGCGATTCCGATGGTCTCGTCCAGGGGAGCCAAGCTCGCGGTCGGCATGGGGCGCTCCTGTTGGATGCGGGCCAGCGCATGTCCGGCCCCAAGGATAGTGGCAGGGACGAAACGGTGCAATCCTGGTCCGATGCCCCGGGCAAGGACGAGCGTCTATTCTGAACGAGTTCTGATCTCGCCAGTTCCGCTCCTTGCGCGATTCCGCAGGCGCGTAACGGCACGGGAAGCGGACCATGCCGGGATCGTTCAGGCACGCCCGCTCGACGCCGTCGCCGCGTGTCGTGTCGGGGACTTACGGACAGCGCGTAGGTCGGATTGGCGGAGCCTAATCCGCCGTTCGCACCGCGCGCCCGTCTGCTGTCGTCAGAGAGACGTTTGGTGGATCGAAGCGGATGCGGAAGAGCACGATATCTTGCCGCGCTGACACCTCTGTGGAGTTAAGAGCGTGCATTGAATGCCGATGTTGCCCCGCGATCCTGACGTCGACATGTGCGCTCGCATGGCCCGCGGGCCGAGCACGAACTTCCGCATGGACCACAGGTGTTGTCGTCGCATGCTGGCGGAGCCGATCACAGGCCGTCGCGAGCACGCGCCTGCCTGACGCGTCCGCGCGAAACGCTCGTAACAGGTCGGAAGAAGTCGAAAATCGTTGTGCTAACACCTGAACGAAATCCGTGTATTTCGGAGATCATTGAACAGCTGACATCTTTGCGTCGAAGCCGGACACAGCAACGACCGGTGGTATGGTACTGGATCTTAACCATTCGGCGAGCTTTGATGGCTAGTGTCGGATCCGGGCCAGCTGTAGCAAGCAGTCGCTCATAAACCCCATTGGGCTAAATTGATGTCGCAGCTCTCAATTCGCGGAAAGATGGTGGCGGTCATTTTGCTGCTGCTGGTGGCCATGGCGCTGCTTGGCGCGATGGCGGTCCACGGCATGCAGGTGATCAACGCGCACACCGAGCAGATCGCCAACAGCTGGCTGCCGAGCGTCCGCGTTCTCGGTGAGTTGCGGTCGGACATCAATCTCAACCGAGCGCAGCTCCGCGCCTATATGACGGCTGAGAGCCCAGACGAGCGGGCAATGCTCGAAAAGAACATGAAAGCCACGCTGGGCTCCATTGCGGACGCGCGCCAAGCCTATTCTGTCCTGATCTCGTCTGCCGAGGAGCGATCGCTGTTCGAGAACTGGTCGAAAAGCTGGGACGAATATGTCAGGGCGACGGCCGATGTGCTCGACATCTCCCGGAAGGGAGGCGCCGACGCGGCGCGCGCGGCAAGCGAACAGTTTCGTAAGACCGTCCGCAGCGTAGCCAATGAATCTGACGGCTATCTCAAGAAGGCGATCGACCTCAACAATCAAGGTGCGGAAGCCGAGACCCGGAACGCTGCGCAGGGCTATGCGCAGTCATTCACCATGGTGTCCGCGATTATCGTGACAGCGGTCGTGGCCGGCATCGTCGTCGGCTTCTGGTTCGTCCGCGACATCACTCTATCCATCGCCTCCATTCTGCGGCCGATGCAGGCGCTGGGCCAGGGTGATCTCGCGACTGAGATCCCGCATCGTGGCGAACGGACGGAGATCGGCACGATGGCGGATGCGTTGCAAGTCTTCAAGACTGCGCTGATCGCCAAGAAGGCAGCCGATGACGAGGCGGCGACGGATGCGCGGGTGAAGATCGAGCGCGCCAAGCGGTTGGATGACATGACCAGGCGCTTCGAAAGCGTGGTTGCAGAGATCGTCGAGACGGTTTCGACGGCATCGAACGGGCTTGAAGGTCACGCCGACGGCCTGAGCAACACAGCAAATCGCGCGCAGAAGCTGGCGACTGCGGTGACATCTGCCTCCGAGGAAGCGTCTGCCAACGTGCAATCCGTCGCTTCCGCGACCGAGGAGCTGTCCGCATCGGTCACAGAGATCAGCCGCCAGGTCCAAGACTCAGCCCGGATGGCGAACGAGGCGGTCGCGCAGGCGCGCAAGACCAACGATCAAGTCGGTGAACTGTCGAAGGCGGCGGCACGGATCGGCGACGTCGTGGAGCTGATCAACACCATTGCCGGGCAGACCAACCTGCTTGCCCTCAACGCCACCATCGAGGCGGCCCGTGCCGGGGATGCCGGGCGCGGCTTTGCCGTGGTGGCGTCGGAAGTCAAGGCGTTGGCGGAGCAGACGGCAAAGGCCACCGGCGAGATCGGTCAGCAGATTTCCGGCATTCAGGCCGCGACCCAGCAGTCGGTCGGCGCCATCCGGGAGATCGGCACGACAATCGAGAAGCTTTCGGAGATTTCATCGACCATTGCTGCGGCGGTTGAACAGCAGGGCGCGGCCACCCAGGAGATCTCGCGCAACGTTCAGCATGCGGCCTCGGGCACCCAGCAGGTGTCCTCCAACGTGACCGACGTGCAGCGCGGCGCCGTCGAGACCGGCTCTGCGGCCGCCGAGGTATTGTCGGCCGCGAAGTCACTGGCAGGCGACAGCGCCCGACTGAAGCTGGAAGTGAGAAGGTTCATCGAGGGCGTGAGAGCTGCATGATGCAGCGCGCGTCCCGATCGACGTGGTAGAGTGAGAAGGCCATTCAGCGGCCGGCGCGATCGAGCGCACCATAGACGCTGCCGAGAACCACACTATAGGTGAGTAGCATGGCAAGCGAGAACAGGGCGGGAGCGATGCCGAGCCCCGTGGCAGTGGCGAAGACGCCGAGACCGATCATAGGGAAGAACAGGATTCCCATGATGAGCCAACCGAGGACGCCGTAAACCGCGCCTTTGGTTTCGCCGGAGGAGCCCGGCAGCCATCGATAGAGCTGACCGAAGACCACGCCGACGATGGTTGAACCGTTCAGGAAAGACAGAGCCCAGGGCACGATCGGATCGACCGAGCTTCCCGTGATCTGGTGGAGCGTGGCTTGCAGATTTTCATAGGGCTGGAACGAGGGAAGCAGTCCCGACCAGGATTTGAAGGACATCAGCAGCAGGTGGGCCATGCTGCCGCAGACTCCGGCAATCATCGACCTGACGATCTCGCTTGGAGCGGTCGGTCGGCAGCTCCCCGTTGGCTTCCCTCCAGAGCTGGGCGAAGGCTCGTCACCCTCTGCTGAGGAAGAGTACGCCAATTTGCCGCGTCCTACCTATTTGGTCGACCAGGAGTGCACGCTCAGCAGATTGCGCAGCGCCGGCCGCCACTCACCCGTCATGGTGTATTCGAGGCCGACGCGCGCGCCACAAGCGATCGCGAGCATCGTGATCGGGGCTGAGACGGCCAGCGTGGAAAATGCGGAGAGGCCCTGACCGATGGTGCAGCCCATCGACATGATTCCGCCAGTCCCCATCAACAGCGCGCCGGTCATGTGGCGCTTCAACTCACGCGCGTCGTCGCAGGCTTCCCAACGGAAGCGCCGCGAAAATATCGCCGAGAGAAAGGAGCCGAGGATCACGCCGGCCACCGAGCCGATCGAGAAATCGGCGTGGGCGCCCGACATGGTGGCGATATAAAGTACCGTGTTGCCGAGCGGAGCGACGAAGGTCAAAGAGGCAAGACGCGCCGGGTCGAAATCATCGTTGCCGAGCCAGCCCGTGGCGAACCAGCCGAATACGACCGCAAGCCCGACGCCGAGTCCCGCAAGCAACAGCCGTGGCGACTTCACAAGTTGCCCATCCGCGAGCGACCAGGCCGTGAGCGCGACAGCCGCAACGGTAACTGCGATCGGCTGCGCCAGCCGGCCCAGCCCAAATGACAAGAGCGAATCCGCCGCCTGGGTCATGCCTTCAGGCAGGCGCAACGACAGTGGTTCGGTCAGCGCGAGACGCAGGTAGCCGGTCAGGCCGCGCATCGCTGCCAGCGCAGAAATTCCGAGCACAAGGAAGACCACGACGGCGCGCAGGTCGCCGCCGCCGATCCGGACCAGCGTTCCGAAGCCGCAGGTGCCGACCAGCGCCATGCCGATGCCGAACAGAAGGCCGCCGAGGATGGCGCCGCCAAGCGGAATGGATGGGATGAGATAGATCGAACGAGCAAGGTCGACGAAGCCGAAAGCGGAGAGAAGCTGGGTTCCGACCAGCGCAACGGCTGCCGCCAACGTGAATGATTTGAGCCGGCGCGTATCCGAGCCGAAGAAGGCATCTTCCAGCATCGCCAGCGTGCAGAAGCGTCCCGCGCGTCCTGCGACGCCAAGCACGCCACCGGCAATAAGGCCACAGGCGAACATCATGGCAGATTGGCTGAACATTCCCCCGGATGTCCTTGCTTGTCTTCCGCCATTCTGCGCCACCCGCGGCAAGGAATCCAGCGTCGCATCCGGGTTATATTAGCGCTTTCGCTTGCGCACCGGTTCGCAATACACGTCGTAGATGGCGGTGAGGATCTTGCGGACATCGTCGCTCGCCAGGCTGTAGTAGATCGTCTTGCCGTCCCGCCGCGTCGTCACCAGCCGGTCCAGCCGCAGGCGGGCCAATTGCTGCGAGACCGTCGACTGCCGTTCGCCGAGGAACTGCTCGAGTTCAGTGACCGACTTCTCTCCCTCCGCGAGGATGCAGAGCAGCAACAGGCGCGATTCGTGCGACAGCGCCTTGAGCATCTCGCTGGCTTCCCGCGCCTTTTCGATCATCTGCTCAAGTTCGGCAGAGGTTTCGATGTCCTTGAGCTTCGGAAGCGGCATGGGGTCGTGATCTCCTAATTTCCCTTCAAGAGCGGGCCTGAAGCGCTGGCGCGGCGATCAGTATACGGCCGAGAAGCCCAAAGAAAAAAGTGTCGCCCGGATATCCTCTGATTCGACCGATTTCCCGACCCTGGTCGACGACCACGAAGGTCGGCGTGAACGCGCCCGGGTCGATCGCCGCGAGATCGTCCGGAAGCGGCTTGTCGCGGTCGACCCGGCGCAGCGGCAAGGCCCGCCCTTCGTCCGTCTTGGCGTAGACCGGCGCAATCTCGGCGTCGAAGCGTGCGCACCAGGTGCAGCCGGCGCGCTCGAACATCACGAGCTCTGCGGCAAAGGCTTGGGCCGGCAGCCAGAACGCGGCCAGTGCGGCAACGGCAAATCGAAGAACTTTGTGGAGCATCGGACCACCCTGGACTTGGTCCTCTATCTATCATTAAATTCGAATATGTACCAGGGGAGGGCTGTAAGGACATGGATCTGGATGTGACGATCGGGGCCGCGTTCCTGGCGGGCCTTCTGTCTTTCCTTTCACCCTGCATCCTGCCACTGGTCCCGCCCTTTCTCTTCTATATGGCGGGCGTGTCGGTCGAGGCAGGCGGCGAACTCAGCGCCAGCCATCGGCGGCAGACCATCCGTTCGGCGCTGTGCTTCGTCGCCGGCTTCTCGCTGGTTTTCGTCGGACTTGGGGCCACAGCGTCGGTATTCGGCCGCTTCATTTCCAGCCATCTCGCTCAGCTCGGGGTCATCGCCGGCGCTGTGATCGTCGCCATGGGTCTGCACTTTCTCGGGCTACTGAAGATCCCGCTCCTGTATCGGAGTGCCACGGTTCAGCTTGCGCAGAAGCCGGCCGGGCTGCTCGGGGCGTTCGTCATGGGGCTGGCGTTCGCCTTCGGCTGGAGCCCCTGTGCGGGACCGGTTCTTGCGGCTGTCTTGATGATGGCCGGAGCCGAGGCAACGGTGGGCAAGGGAGCCCTGTTGCTGTCGGCCTATTCGATCGGTACCGGCGTTCCATTCCTGATCGCGGCAGCCTTTACCGGACAGTTCATGACCGTGCTCAAGGGCCTGCGCCCGCACCTCGCGCTGATCGAAAAGACGATGGGCGGCTTCCTGGTCCTGACCGGAATCGCGTTTCTATCTGGCGTGATCCCGCGCATCTCGGAATGGATCTTCGAGCAGTTTCCGGCGCTCTCGACCATCGGCTGATCAGCCGAAGCGAAAGTCGAGCAGGTTGACGAAGGACTGCAGCTCGATCTGGTAGCGATGGACGAGGCCGGCATCTCCCGCTGTCGCCGCACTGCCGATCTCGCCGGCGCTCGAGATCGCGCCGTCCATCAACCGGCGGAATTCGGCCTCGCTGGCGATCTCGGGCGAGGCAAGGCCGTTGCAGCGCTGCAGGTGATTGCGCAAAGCCACGCCAGCAGTCTTAACCTCTTCAGCGCCGGCCTTTGCCTCGCCGAACCGCACGGCCGCAGATCGTAGCCGCTCCATCGGCGCCGCCAGATCGAACACGCAGTCGTTCAGCTCGAACAGTCCTGCCTCGCGCCTCAGTTCTCGAATGGATCGGCGCAATGCCAGAATTTCGGATGTTGCACCCGAGCTGTCGCCGGCACGGAGCGCGTCACTTGCCCGCGCGAGATTGTCTTTTCCGGCAATCAGCAGGCCGTGCAAGGCCGAAGACGGGTAGGGTGCAGGCCGATCGGAGAAACTGCCGAGCCAACTGTCCCAAGCACCTCTTGCGTCACCAAGCTCGACCTGCGCCAGCGCGAGATTGCTGGTGCGCGCATAGCTCGCTGCAGCGCGAAGGCTGGCCATGACCGTTTGCATGGTCCCGGCCGGGTCCGGCGTCTCAGCGGCATTGATGCACGAGCCCCAACCAGCCCAGAGGAGCAAGGCAAGGATGATGGCGCGATGCAGCATCGAATGTCCTTTTCACATTTTAATATTTGAATATTATGTAGCGTAAGGTCGTGGCTTCGGTAAAGCGGATGAATGTATCGGCAGCTTCGCAGACGAGAATGACGCGCCGGGCGTTTGTCGCGCTGGCGCCCGCGGTCATCGCTGCTGCGGCCCAACTGCCGGCGAAAGCCGAGCCTGTGCTCGGCGATGACGGGCTCTATCATGAGCCATGGTTCCTGAGCAGCTTTCTCGATCTGCGCGATGATCTCGAGACCGCCGCGACCGAAGGCAAGCGGCTCGCCATCATGTGGGAGCTGCGGGGCTGCCCGTATTGTCGCGAAACGCACCTCGTCAATTTCGCCGATCAGGAGATCGCGAGCTACATCCGCGCCAATTTCCAGGTGCTGCAGCTGAATCTGATCGGCTCAAGGAAGGTCGTCGACTTCGATGGCAAGGAAGCGAGCGAAAAGGAGCTCGCCGAAAAATACGCGATTCGCTTCACGCCGACGTTCCAGTTCTTTCCGTCCTCGTCCGACGGCCTCGCGCAGAAAGAGCCGATGGCGCGCGAGGTGGCACGTGCGCCCGGCTATCTGAAGCCGAGGCATTTCCTCGCGATGTTCCGCTTCGTGCGCGAGCAGGCTTATCAGCACGGCACGTTTCTCGAATATCTTTCCGCGTCGAGAGGTTGACGGCATCGCCGCACACAAATCGTCTTGACAGCCGATTCATTCTCATATCATAATTTGTGAATATGATGGGTCGTAAGCCCATCGATCAGGGCGAGGGAAGCCTCGCATCAGGGTGGAAACATGCGGAGCCCGCTTGCGGCCGTTTTGGGGTGCCTGCTGCTCGCCGTTGCGGCGCAGGCCGAAGAGCCCATCAAGCTCGACGTCGTCGATGGCGCGCTGCCCAAGTCACTGACGGGCGCGCCCGGCAGCGCCGAAGCCGGGCAAAAAGTGTTTCTCAACCGGACGCTCGGCAACTGTCTCGCCTGTCATCAGGTATCGAGCCTGAAATCTGAAGAATTTCATGGCGAGGTCGGTCCTTCGCTCGATGGGGTGGCTGGGCGCTACAGCGAGGCGCAGCTGCGCCTGATCGTTGCCAATCCCAAGCTGATATTCGCCGACACTGTCATGCCTGCGTTCTTCCGGAACGAGGGGCTCAACCGGGTCAGGCCGGAATTTGTCGGCAAGTCGATCCTCACTGCTGCGCAGGTCGAGGATGTGGTCGCGTTTCTCGAGACGTTGAAATAACCGCCTTTTGAGGAGGATGCATGGGCGCAATCAACAGACGACAGGCGTTTCTTCTTGGCGGCGGTCTCGTCGCCCTGACGCTGATGCCGATGACCGCAGATGCCGAGCCAAGTAATGACGCGGCCGAGCTGATCAAGAAATTCACCGGCGGCAAGGAGGCGGCAAGCGGCAAGATCTCGCTCGATCTTCCCGAGATCGCGGAGAACGGCAACACCGTGCCGCTATCGCTCACGGTCGACAGCCCGATGACCGCGGATAATTACGTCAAGGAAGTTCTGTTCGTAGCCGACGGCAATCCGAATGGCGGCGTCGCCACACTGATGTTCTCGCCGCTGTCCGGCAAGGCCGAAGCATCGATTCGCATCCGGCTCGCGCAGACCCAGAACGTCATCGCGGTGGCAAAAATGAGCGACGGTTCGCTCTTCACCGAGCGCAAGACCGTGAAGGTCACTATCGGCGGCTGCGGCGGCTAAAACAGGGAGGACAATATGGCAGACAGGCCGCGGATCAAGCTTCCGAAGGAAGCCAAGCAGGGCGAGATCATCCAGATCAAGACCCTGGTGTCGCATTTGATGGAATCGGGGCAGCGCAAGGATGCGCAGGGCAAGACGATTCCACGCAAGATCATCAACAAGTTCACCTGCGAGTTCAACGGCAAGGCAGTGTTTGCCTGTGCGCTCGAGCCGGCCATCTCCGCCAACCCCTACATCCAGTTCGACGCCCGGGTCGACGAAGCCGGCACGTTCAAGTTTGCCTGGACTGATGACGACGGCACGGTGATCACGGCGGAAGAAAAGATCACGCTCAAAGCCTGATTTCACTGACGTCCGAATGCCACGGGAGGGACGGATGGTCGCGCGTTATGATTCACTTGCCCTGCTGACTGCAGTTGCGCTGGTCTTGTCGGGATTTGCCGCGTCGGGCCAGGAGGCCGAGCGCAAAGGCATTCCGGCGCCTCCCGGTCACGTCTTCAAGACCATCATCTCGGGCTACGAGTATCGCTCCAAGGAGACGCGCGCCCTGCAGGACGATGACTTGGAGAATCCGGGATTCCTGGCGATCGAGCGCGCCACGGACATGTGGAAGACGGTCGAAGGCAGTGAGGGCAAATCGTGCATGAGTTGCCACGGCGACGCTGAGACCAGCATGAAGGGCGTCGGCGCGGCAATGCCGAAGTGGAGCGAGAAGCTCAACAAGCCGGTCAATCTGGAGCAGCAGATCAACATCTGCCGCAGCGAGCACATGAAGGCTGAGCCCTGGGCTTTCAAGTCGCAGCAGCTCACCGACATGACGGCCTTTGTTCGCAATCAATCGCGCGGCATGCCGGTGACCGTGAAGACCGACGGCCCGATGTCGCCATGGTTCGAGAAAGGCAAGCAGATCTACTACACGCGCGTCGGGCAGCTGGATCTCGCCTGTGCGTCCTGTCACGAGCAGAACAACGGCAAGTTCCTGCGGGCGGATTTCCTGAGCCAGGGCCAGAGCAACGGCTTTCCCACCTACCGGCTGCGCGACCAGCGGCTGATCCCGCTCCATGAGCGGTTCGAAGGCTGCATGTTCGACGTCCGTGGAGTGCCGTACAAGCCGCTGTCGGACGAATTCCTTGCACTCGAACTGTATGTGGCGTGGCGCGGCATCGGCCTTCCGGTCGAGACGCCCTCGGTCCGCAACTAACCCCCGGTCGTAAGGAGAGAGCGATGATTTCACGTCGCGAGTTCGTTCAGGTTGCGCTTGCGACCGCCGCGCTGGCGGCCGGAGCCGGCGGCACTGCGACGCGGGCTTTCGCCCAGCAGAAGCTGACTGAGAAGGAGCTCCTGGCTTTCGAGCCGCTCGGCAACGTGACCCTGGTGCATGTGACTGACATCCATGGCCAGCTGATGCCGCTCTATTTCAGGGAGCCGTCGACCAATCTCGGCGTTGGCGATGCCAAAGGCCAGCCGCCGCATATAACCGGCCGCGATTTTCTAGCGCGGTTCGGCGTCGCGCCGGGCTCATCGGCCGCCTACGCGCTGACCTCGGAGGATTTCGAGGCGCTGGCCAAAACCTACGGGCAGATCGGTGGGCTCGATCGGGCCGCAACTGTGATCAAGGCAATCCGCGCCGAACGTGGTGATCGGGTGGTGCTGCTTGATGGCGGCGACACCTGGCAGGGCTCGTGGTCGTCGTTGCAGACCCGCGGCCAGGACATGATCGACTGCATGGCGCTCCTGAAGCCGGACGCGATGACCGGACATTGGGAGTTCACCTACGGCACCGAACGCGTCAAGCAGGCCGTCGATGCACTCGGCTTCCCATTCCTTGGCCTCAACATTCGCGATACCGAATGGAACGAGCCTGCCTTCGAGGCGTCCACGACGATTGAGCGCGGCGGCGCCAAGATCGCAGTTCTCGGCCAGGCGTTTCCCTATACGCCTGTCGCCAATCCGCGCTGGATGATCCCGAACTGGTCGTTCGGCGTACGCGAGGAGGATGTGCAGGCGCAGGTCGACAAGGCCCGCAAGGCGGGCGCCGATCTGGTGGTGCTGCTCTCTCACAACGGCTTCGATGTCGATCGTAAGCTCGCAAGCCGCGTGAGGGGCCTCGATGTCATCCTCACCGGCCACACGCATGATGCGCTCCCGGAGGCGGTCAAGGTCGGCAAGACCCTGCTGATCGCGTCCGGCTCGTCCGGCAAGTTCGTCTCGCGGCTCGATCTCGACGTCAGGGACGGCGAGGTCAAGGCTTACCGCTACAAGCTGATTCCGCTGTTCTCGGACGTCATCACGCCCGACGCACAGATGGCCGCCAAGATCGCCGAGGTGCGCAAGCCGTTCGCAGCCGAGCTCGGCCGCGCGCTGGGCCGCACCGAGACGCTGCTTTATCGCCGCGGCAATTTCAACGGTACGTTCGACGATCTGATCTGCCAGGCGCTGCTGCAGGAGCGCGACGCGGAGATCGCGCTATCGCCCGGCTTCCGCTGGGGCACCACGGTGATGCCGGGCCAGGATATCACCTTCGAGGATGTGACCAACGCGACCGCGATCACTTATCCCGCCGTGTACCGCATGGGCATGACCGGAGCGCGGCTCAAGGAGATCATCGAGGATGTCGCCGACAACCTGTTCAATGTCGATCCCTATTATCAGCAGGGAGGCGACATGGTGCGCATCGGCGGCATGTCTTACGCCATCGATATCAACAAGCCGCAGGGGCAACGCATCTCCGACATGCGGCTGATCAAGACCGGCGCTGCGATCGATCCGTCGCGCGAATATCAGGTCGCTGGCTGGGCCAGCGTCAATGAAGGCACGCAGGGGCCGCCGATCTGGGAGGTCGTGTCCTCCTATTTGCAGCGGCAGAAGACCATTCGTCTCGAACCCAACCGCGCCGTCAAAGTCACCGGAGTTTAGAGGACGATGTCCAAGGACAACAAGATTCAATCAACCTCGATTGCTCGCCAATCTCGGCGCGGCTTTCTCGCTGCAGCCGGCGGACTCGCAGCATCGGCGCTTGCGCCAGCGGCGCGCGCCGGCGGCAACCCGGCGAACCAGCCGCCGAACGTGCCGGAGTGGACGCGATCGCTCGGCGAGGGCGTCGCCGTGCGCCCCTATGGCAAGCCGTCGAAATTCGAGAAGGACGTGATCCGGCGCGACGTCGAATGGCTGACGGCTTCGCGTGAATCCTCAGTCAGTTTCACGCCGCTGCATGAGCTCGAGGGCATCATCACGCCCAACGGCCTGTGCTTCGAGCGGCATCATGGCGGCATGGCCGACATCGATCCGGCCGATCATCGCCTGATGATCCACGGCCTCGTCGAGCGCCCGTTGATCTTGACCCTGGACGAATTGAAGCGTTATCCGCGCGTCAACCGCATCCATTTCATGGAATGCGCGGCAAATTCCGGCATGGAGTGGCGCGGGGCTCAGCTGAACGGCTGTCAGTTCACCCACGGGATGGTCCACTGCGTGCAGTACACCGGCGTGTCGCTGCGAACGCTGCTGGAGGAGGTCGGCGTCAAGAGCAACGGCAAATGGCTGCTGGTCGAGGGTGCTGACTCGGCCGCGATGGATCGTAGCCTGCCGATCGAGAAGGCGCTCGACGACTGCATCGTTGCTTACAAAATGAATGGCGAAGCGCTCTATCCCGAGCAGGGCTATCCGATGCGGCTCGTCGTGCCGGGCTGGCAGGGCAATCTCTGGGTCAAGTGGCTGCGCCGGATCAAGGTCGGCGATCAACCCTGGCAGACCCGCGAGGAAACCTCGAAATACACCGACCTGCTGCCAAACGGAAAGGCGCGGCGCTTCACCTGGGTGATGGATACGAAATCCGTGATCACCAATCCCAGTCCGCAGGCGCCGATCAAGCACGGCAAGGGCTTCACCGTTTTGTCCGGTCTCGCCTGGTCTGGGAATGGCAAGGTCAAGCGGGTCGATGTGTCGCTCGATGGCGGACGCAACTGGTGGCCGGCGCGGCTCGACGGTCCGGTGCTCGACAAGGCGTTGACCCGCTTCTACTACGAGTTCGACTGGAACGGGCAGCCGCTGCTGCTGCAGTCGCGCGCACAGGACGAGACCGGCTATGTGCAGCCGTCCAAGGCGGAGCTGCGCAAGGTGCGCGGCTACAACTCCATCTATCACAACAATGGCATCCAGACCTGGCACGTGCAGGCCAACGGTGAGGTCGAGAATGTTGAAGTCGCCTGAGCTTGTCGTTGCGTTTGTGCTGGCCTGCTTGAGTGGGTCTGCCGCGTTCGCGGGCGGATCAACCGAGTTGAAGGGCGAAGCGAAACCGGCTCCGCACTACGATATCGGTCGGGCGCCGACACCGGAGGAGATCCGCGGCTGGGATATCGATGTGCGTCCTGACGGACAGGGATTGCCGGTCGGCAAGGGCACCGTGGCTCAGGGCGAGAAGCTGTTCATGGACAATTGCGCGACCTGCCATGGCGAGTTCGGCGAGGGCAACGGCCGCTGGCCGGTGCTCGCGGGCGGCAAGGGATCCTTGACGGCCGACAATCCGGTCAAGACGGTCGGATCCTACTGGCCCTATGCGTCGACCGTGTTCGACTATGTGCGGCACGCGATGCCGTTCGGCAATGCCGAGACGCTCAGTGTCGACGACTACTATTCGCTCGTCGCCTACGTCTTGTACCTCAACGACGTCGTCACCGATCAGAACTTCGAGCTCAACAACAAGAACCTTGCCTCGATCAAGATGCCGAACGAAGCCGGCTTCATCATGGACGACCGCGCCACCAGTGAAAAGGCGTTCTGGCAGAAGGACCCGTGCATGAAGGACTGCATTGCGCCGGTCAAGATCACTGGGCGCGCGACCGCGGTCGACGTCACGCCAGAGGATGCCAAGGAGGGAAAATCCCGAGGGGTCGAGTGACCGGAAGGACCCAAAGCCGTCGGGGTCTTATTTCGGCGATCATCTCCGCCGGGCTTTTGATCGTTACCGCTGGACCGCTTCTGGCGACCGAACCGCATAGGTTGGTGCTTCAGATCAGCGATGATGACCCGGTGAAAATGCATGCCGTGCTCGACGTGGCGGCAAATGTCTCGCGCCACTATACCGGCCAGGGCGAGGAGGTCGACATCGTCGTCGTCGCCTTCAACGGCGGGCTCGACATGATGCTGGCCGACCGCTCGCCGGTCAAGGAGCGCCTCACGGGCTTTGCCAAGTCGATGCCGAACGTCAGTTTCGTTGCCTGCGGCAACACGCTCGAGACGCTTGCTCGCAAGGAAGGTGCCTCGCCCCCGCTGCTGCCCGGAGTCACGGTGGTCGAGACGGGTGTTGCCACTATGATGGATTTGGCGGAAAAGCACTGGACTATCGTGCGCCCTTGAGTGGCGGAAGCTTGGTCAGAGCGGCGCGTCAGGAGGATGTCATGGAACGACGATCGATCATGCGCGCGGGCCTTGCGGCCGTGGTTGGCGTGCTGGGCGCCAACCGGGCCCAGGCGGCCGGTCCCGAACGGCCGCGGCAACGCGTTGCGTACCATTTGTCGGACCAAGACCGCGTGCTGTTCGTGCTCGGCAACATCCAGAACCATATCGACGGCACCGGCGGACCCGGCAAGGCCGACATCCGACTGGTTGTGCACGGGCCGGCTTTGCGTGCTTTCCACGCGATTTCCATCGAGCCCAACATCGCGGAGCTCGCGGCTCGTCTGATCAAAGGCGGAACGGCGCTCGAGGCCTGTGCCAACACCATGAAGGCGCAGGGCGTGAAGCTCGACGACCTGACAGATGGGTTTATCGTCGCCGAGAAGGGCGGCGTCGTCCGATTGACGGAGCTGCAGCAGGACGGCTACGCCTACCTGCGCCCGTAGCCGGCAAGCGCAAGCACGAGGCATTCCCTTGCTCAATGAAGCGGTCGATCTCCTCGGCGAAGAGCTCGTCTCGCTGTTGGGCGGGCTTCTGGTCGGAGGATTGTTCGGCTTCTTCGCGCAGCGCAGCCGGTTCTGCTTGCGAGCCGCGACGATCGAATTCTCGCGCGGGCAGGGCGGAGCACGTCTGACGGTCTGGCTGCTGACATTCGCCTCGGCGCTGCTCGGCACCCAGGCGTTCGTCGCGGCAGGCCTGCTTGATGTCTCCGAAGCGCGCCAGCTCGCGCAGCAGGGCAGCATCTCCGGCGCGATGATCGGGGGGCTGATGTTCGGCTGCGGCATGATTCTGGCGCGCGGTTGCGCGAGCCGGCTCTTGGTGTTGTCGGCCAACGGTAATCTGCGGGCGCTGCTGTCGGGGCTCGTGTTCGCAGTGACGGCACAATCGGCTTATCGTGGCCTGCTTGCGCCAGCACGGGAGTGGCTGACCAGTCTCTGGCTGGTCGATGGTGGCCCGTCCCGCGACATCATGAGCGTGATCGGCGGCGGCACGCCCGAGAAGCTTGGCTTCAGCCTGCTCTGGCTGCTTGCAGGGCTCGCAGGTGTCGCGCGGTTCCGGATCGGGCTGCGTGTGACCCTGGCTGCCGTTGCGACCGGTGTGGCCGTGGTTGCGGGTTGGCTCTTCACCTACCAGCTCGGCCAGGCCTCTTTTGCGCCGGTGACGTTGAAGAGTCTCACCTTCAGCGGCCCATCGGCCGAGCTGCTGATGCAGGTTCTTGCGAGCCCGCATCTGAGGCCCGACTTCGATCTCGGCGTCATACCCGGAGTCTTTCTCGGGTCGTTCGCGGCAGCCGCGCTTGCCCATGAGCTGAATCTCGAGGGTTTCTTCGACGGACGCGGGATGCGGCGCTATCTGGTTGGCGCCGTGCTGATGGGGTTCGGTGCGATGCTGGCCGGAGGCTGCGCCGTCGGCGCTGGCGTCACCGGAGCTTCCGTGTTCGCGCTGACCGCCTGGCTGGTGCTGGGCGGAATGTGGATCGGGGCGGTGATGACCGATCTCGTGGTCGACCGGTGGACCATGTCCCGGAAACCGGCACAGCAGGCCGGCGATCTCGCCGGCCGTGCGGCATCATAATTATCTTCACAAATTCGAAGATATGAATATATAATGCCGGGACGGCAGCAAGGAGGCTGCCAGAGGCAGGGAGGACATTGCTATGACGATGATGACGGACGTCATAGTCCGCGATACCAAGAAGTCCGGATGGATCAACTGGTCACCCTATCTGGTCGGCGCCGGAATTGGCGTTCTGAGCTGGGTGGCATTTGCGGCGTTTGGAGATCCTCTGGGCGTCACCACGGCCTATTCGCGCGTGGCTTCACTGTTTGCGATTCCGGTGATGGGTACCGATGCAGTCGCCGCGAACAGCTATTGGAAGTCGATGCCGCTGAAGTGGGACTATGGGGTCTGGTTTTTGGTCGGCATTCCGCTTGGTGCCTTCCTGTCTGCGATCCTGTCGGGAACCTGGCGGCTGGAGTTGGTGCCTGAGGTCTGGAAGGAGCGCTTCGGACCGTCCGTCCTCAAACGGTTCATCGCGGCTTTCCTCGGCGGCATCGTCATCATGTATGGCGCGCGTCTGGCCGGCGGATGCACCAGCGGGCACGGCATCTCCGGTGGTCTGCAGCTTGCGGTGTCCAGTTGGCTCTTCCTCGTCGTGATGTTTGCGACCGGCCTGTTGGTGTCGCGCATCATGTTCCGCAAATCGTGAAAGGATGAGATCATGACCGCACTGGCAAGCGTTCTCGGTCCGCTTCTGATGGGGACTGTATTCGGCTTTCTGCTGCAACGTGGCAAAGTCACGAGTTGCAATGTGATCGAAAATCAATTCCGCCTGCGTGATTTCACCGTGCTCAAAGTCATGGGCACCGCGATCGTGGTCGGAGGCGTCGGCGTGCTGCTGCTGGTCGATACCGGCAACACCAAGTACTACGTCAAGGATGCCAACATGCTTGCGGTCGCGCTCGGCGCGGCGCTGTTCGGCATCGGCATGGTCGTCTATGGCTATTGTCCGGGCACTGCGCTCGGCGCCATTGCGACCGGCAGCGTTCATGCCGCCGTCGGCGCGCTAGGAATGATTGCGGGTGCCATTCTCTATGCGTTGAGCTTCGACTGGCTCAAGGCGCATATTCTCAACGTCTGGGCGCTCGGCAAGTTGCGACTGCCTGACCTCACCGGCGTGCCGGATGCGGTCTGGTTCGCGGCGCTCGCCATTCTGGCCGGCGCGTTCTTCCTCTGGGTCGAATCCACTGAGGCCAAGCAAAGGCGGAACTAGGCCAGGACGAGCACGCCGACGGCGTTTCGCGGCGTCGGCGTCCGCACAAGAGAAAGGTCGAAACGATGCTGTCTGGATTTTTGAACAAGCTGATGGGCTCGGCGAGCGTGCCGGTGATCGAGCACGACGAACTGGTCCGAGCCCGTCAGGAGCGGAGCTGTGTCATCGTCGATGTCCGCGAGCCGCATGAGTTCAAGAGCGGGCATATTCCTGGCGCGATCAATCATCCTCTATCGCAATTCGATCCTGCGCGGCTTGCGCAAGGCAAGTCCGTTGTCTTGATCTGCCAGGCAGGTGGCCGGTCGGCCAAGGCGCTGCGGAGCGCGCTTGCCGCTGGTCGGCAGGATGTCTGCCACTACGCCGGCGGGATGAGCGGCTGGCGCGCGCGGGGCGGGCAGGTCACCTGAAATCCACGCGCTAATTTTGCCCGATGTCGTAGCCGCGCGGCATCGGGCAGTTGCCTGACGTGGCGGGCCGCAGGGGCTCGCTGAGGGTAAGCCGGCATCACCTCAGAGAGCATTGATCGGGACCTTCAGGAACGTTTTGCCGCTCGCATCGGGCGGGGGCAGGTGCCCGGCGCGGATATTGACCTGAAGCGAGGGAATGATCAGCCGCGGCATTCCAAGCGTCTTGTCACGCGCCTCGCGCATGGCGACGAACTCGTCCTCGGTCACGCCGTCGCGGACGTGGATGTTCGCGGCCCGCTCTTCGCCCACCGTCGTCTCCCACCGGACGTCCCGTCCGTCTGGCGCGTAGTCATGGCACATGAACAGTCGGGTTTCCGGCGGCAGCGTCTCCAGGATCCTCCGGATCGAGCGAAACAGCGTCCGCGCGTTGCCGCCCGGGAAATCCGCCCGAGCGGTCCCACCATCAGGCATGAACAGCGTATCACCGACGAATGCTGCGTCGCCGATCACATGCGTCGCGCAAGCGGGCGTGTGTCCTGGCGTGTGCATCACAAAAGCGGTCATGTTGCCGATCGTATAAGTCTCGCCGTCCTTGAACAGCCGGTCGAATTGGCTGCCGTCCCGGCGAAATTCCGTGCCTTCGTTGAAGACCTTCCCGAACGTCTCCTGGACGGTCAGGATATGGTCGCCGATCCCAATCTTTCCGCCAAGCTTCTCCTGGATATAGGGCGAGGCCGAGAGGTGATCGGCATGGGCGTGCGTTTCGATCAGCCATTCGAGCGTCAGCCCGTTGGTTCTGACATAATCGATTACAATATCTGCGGACTTGAAGCTGATCCGGCCGGCCGCATAGTCGATGTCCATCACCGGATCGACGATCGCACATGACGCCGACTGCGGATCCTGCACGACATAGCTGATCGTGCTGGTGTCGGGATCGAAGAAGCCCGCCACCTTCGGTTTTACGCCGGTATCGATGGGGTAGGACATTATCTCCTCCACTGTTGGATCGAGGCGGTCGGGACGCTTCTTGCTTCAGGCAGTTCAACCGGCGATGCGGCCGTCTTTCGGCCGCACCGCCAGACGAGATGCGAATCGCTATGTCGCTGAGCTTGATTTCGTTCCGCAGGTGCTGATTCCCAGCATCGCATAGGGCGGGCACCACCCGATCAGTGCGGTGCCAAGAGGAATCAGCCCCAACAGGCCCCACATCGTCTTGGGTCCGACGAAGACCAAGCTGAGGACGGCCGCCCCGACGATGACGCGGATCGTCCGGTCGAGTTTTCCGATATTCTGTGCCATTTGGCGCTCCCATTGCTCCGTGATGGGCGAAAACCTAGGGCGCGACCGGCCTTCCGTATGTAACTAAGTCACCGAGGCGGGCAGGTGTTCATATCTGGCGGATCAACTGTGCTGAGCCAGCCGGGACAGTGCCGCTTTCTCGGTGATTTCAACGGTCCCGCGCAGTGACTTGATCCAGCCGCGCCGCGCAAACTCGTTCAACTGGCGGCTGATCACCTCGCGGACGCTACCGAGCTCGTTGGCGAGCTCCTGGTGCGTGGCGACGATCTGCGCGTTGTTCCCAGCGAGTGCCAGGAGTTTTTGCGCGAGCCTGGCGTCGATGCGCTCAAACGCAACCTCCTCGATCACCCGGAACAGATTGGTCACTCGCCGGCTGAAGGCCGTGAACACGAACTGCCGGAATGCGCGTGAGGTTGCGATCAAATCATCGAACAGCAGCCGTGGAATCGCAACCGCCCGCACCTTGGTCTCTGCAATCCCCTCAGCCTGATATTCCTCGTAGCCCATCAGGCAGGCCGTCGTCAGCGCACAGCTCTCGCCGGCGTGCACCCGGTAGAGCACGATCTCACGGCCGGATTCCGAGGTCTGCTGCACGCGGATCGTCCCTGCGAGCAGCAGCAGGAAGGACTCCGGGGCCTGCCCTGGCCCGAAGATACGGCTGCCTTCAGGCAGTTCGACGAGCAGGCTCCCGGCGCGTAGTCGCTCGACTGTCTCAGGCGGCAACTGCTGCAGCGGCGGAAACGCCTTGGTCCAATCTTCCTTGCGCATTCCAGTCGCGTCCAGCCGAAAATAGAGCAGCCGCTGGCCGACCTGCCAGATGCAAATGCTCGGATCAAGTCTACAGGCGCTCCCGGAGTGGTCCTCGATCCCTATCGGTTGGAACGTCTGCCTCGCCCTGGCCCGGTCGTATCAAGCGCGTGACGGCAATCGGCGGACACTTTGTCCCGATTGGCCTCCAGACAGCTCCGGGTCTGGCCCGAACCGTGCCCTTTACCCGCGCAGAAGGTCTGAATGTCGGTCGCACATTGGGCTGAGACAACCCTAGTGCCCTGCGCGAGCGCCGAGGTTGCAGAGGCGACAACGATGGCGGCCGCCAGCAACACCGTCCTAATCATTGAGCCACCCTCAGTTCATGTTTCCGGAACAAGATGGCGTGAGTGACTCTGTTGGTCATTGCGCCAAGTCAAACCGGGGAGACGACAGCGAGATTGCAAACCGCTATCCAGCGAGCTCACGTCGTGAGCCCTGGCCCCGTGCCGCACGCTCCTACGTGCGTTGAACCTGTTCGCAAGCGGAGAACAGCCATCGAAGCCAGCTGGAGCACGGAACGAATCCGACGCGGCGAACGACACCTGCGCTCATCGCGCAGAACGCAAGGCCAACCGACAGGTGGCTAACGCGTCGCGTGGCATCTGCCAGAAGCGGCGGATAAAGCGTTCCAACCAACATGAGGATGACGCGGTCAAACAGGCAGGGCAGGTTGAGCAGCGTCTCAGCTTCGGCAAGCGAGGCCATCTCAGTGGTGTGCTTCGTTGTTGGCGCATCGCACATCTTCGGTCCACCCTGACAATGCGTTCATGATGGCGAGCAAGACGCGAAGCCGACACCAAGAACCCAGGCGGAATACCACATGCGCTGATCTGCTTTTGCGGGGAACGGCTGCAATCGGTCGGTCTGCGGATTGTTCATGCTTGCGCGCCGCTTTCCGGGGATGCGAGTGGCGCTGCTGATGCTGCTTGGTGACACCTTCGAGCTCAAGCCAACGCGGTGATCAAGCCCCCCGAAGTTTGGGTCCCTTTGAACGACCGAATCCGTTAAAGCTCGGGGCAGATTCGCTGGGGGGTTCCCTGGCGTTTGCAGATCACGCATGAGACCCCCTTGCCCTCTGTTCTTCGTACCCCTCGCAGCCCAGCGCAGCGAAAGACCGCTTCACCAAAGCACTCCACGTCACCAAAGAAGGCTGCTCCGCGGAAGAAGGCCTCCGCTGCACCTAAGAAGGCGGCGCCAGCCCGAATCGGCGTTTCCTCCTCATCTCCATTGGGGATGTTGGCACTGCATCTCGTGACCCAGTGGCGTACGTCGGGCCGCAGCGGTCTTGTGTTTCTCGCCGAGAATGAGCGCCGGGCCGAGCGGTTGGGTTCCATCATCCAGGTCATCGAGCCAACGTGTGATGTGCTCGTCTACCCGCGTTTGAACACGCTGCCATTCGATCAGCTTGAGCCGTCACGTGATATCGCGGGCAGGCGGAGCTCCACGTTAAGACGTCTCGCCGGCGCGAAGAAGTCGATCCTGCTGATCACCACGGCGGAAGCAATGATGGAGCGCTTGCCGCTGCCGGCGAACTGGTCTCGAATCGGCTTGCCGCTTCGCACCGGGGGCGTCTATTCCGAAGACGATCTCCAGGTCCGCTTTGGTGCTCTCGGATATGATCTGGACGACAGTCCAGACTATCCCGGTGGCGTTCTGTTTCACGGCAATACGTTCGAGATCTTTCCAGCCGGCGCGCTCGGCCCCTTCAGAATCGAGCATTCCGGAGGCAGGATACGGCGGATCGCAGCCTTCAACCCGATGGATCAGGAGGTGATTTCCGAACACAAAGAGCTCCTGATCGATCCAATGTCCGAGCGCCTGGCGTTCAAGGACCGTGCTCCGAAAAAGGCTGACCTCTTCGACTACTGCGCGCGCGCCAAGTGGATTGCCGACACCGCTGTGCCCAGGAACGCCGACACTTGGCTGAGCACGATCGAGGATGCGGCCGCCTCTGGCGAGCGTGATCGCGCATATTTGAGCCAGCGCGAATGGGATCAAGCGGCGAAGAGGATCGCCCTGCTGCCCCCGACTGCTCCGTATCGGGCGACGCCGGAGTTCTACAAGGAAGCTTCTCCGCGGAAGGCGCTGCGAGCGTTTATCGAGGAAGCCCAGCGTGGTGACGCACGTCTGCTGTTCGTCGCCGCGGTGGACGCAGATTTGCGTCTCATGGCCCGGATGAGCGCTGTCAAGGCCGAATGCGTCCCCGATTGGGCGCAGGCGACAGCGAAGGGCAGGCGGGAGGCCGCGATGCTGGCCGGCTTCGATGCCGGCTTTGTCGTTCCCGGAAGGAGGCCGCTCGTGGTCATCACTGCTGCCGACGTGCTCGGCAGCAGGGCGCATCAACCGCAACCGGCGAACTGGGCATGGACGCCAGGCTTCGATGCGGTGGACCTGCCCGAACTCGGATCCGTGGTCGTCCACCTGCAACGCGGGCTGGCCCGCCTTGGCGGTTTGCGGTCAATGGGCACGGGAGATCTCTCCGCGCGCGAGATGGTCAGGTTGGTGTTTGCCGGAAACGACGCCGTTCTGGTGCCTCTCGCGGAATTGGCCCTGACCTGGCCGTACGCTGCTGAGCTCGGAGACACTTCGCTGGATAAGGCCGACGGCAGCTCATGGCGGCCGCGGCGAGCTGCTGCCGAGACCGAGGTTCACGTCGTCGCCAAGGAGCTCGCCAAGCAGATGAGCAAGCGCCGGCGGCGCCCGGCAGCGAAGCTCGTGCCGCGCCCTGCCAGCTATGAACAGTTCGTCGCCCGCTTTCCGTATTTCACCACCCCCGATCAAGCCAAAGCCATCCGCGACGTCCTGGATGACCTTGCCTCGGGGCACCCGATGGATCGTATCGTCTGCGGTGATGTCGGCTTCGGTAAGACCGAGGTGGCATTGCGCGCAGCGGCGGCCGCCGTGCTTGCAGGAAAGCAGGTTGCGATCGTCGTGCCGACGACGGTGCTGGCACGACAGCATGTCGAAACGTTCCGCAAGCGCTTTGCGCCGCTCGGCATCGAGGTCGGAAATCTGTCGCGGGTCGCGTCGGCTGCCGAGGCGCGGCAGGTGAGAGAGGGACTCAGGAGCGGAGAGCTCAAGGTTGTCGTCGGGACTCTCTCGCTGGCAGCGAAGGAAGTGAAGTTTGCCGATCTTGGCCTGATCATCATCGACGAGGAGCAGCATTTCGGGGCGGCCGAAAAAGCCATGCTGTCGGGTCTCAACAAGAACGGTCACCGGCTTTGGATGAGCGCGACACCGATCCCCCGCACACTTGCAGCCGGCTTGACCGGCTTGCGGGATCTCAGCGTGATCGCAACTCCGCCGGTTCATCGTGTTCCGGTCGTCACCAAGGTGGCGCCGCTTTCGGACATTGCGATCGCCGCTGCCCTGGTCCGCGAGCATAGGCGCAACGGTCAGAGTTTCGTCATTTGTCCCCGGATCCAGGATCTGGATCCCATGCTGGCCAATATCCACTCGCTGGCGCCTGAACTACGTATCATCACGATTCACGGCAAGCTGCCTGCAGATGAGATCGACGAGAGGTTGATGGAATTCGTCGAAGCCAAGGCCGACGTATTGCTTGCGACCAACATCGTGGAAAGCGGGCTCGACATCCCGCGTGCAAACACCATCGTGGTGTGCTGGCCGGAAAGATTTGGCTTGGCGCAACTGCATCAGCTCAGGGGGCGGGTGGGGCGCGGCGGTATCCGGGCGTTTGCGCATTTTCTGACGGAGGGCGGCTCCGACCGCTCGGAAAAGCGGCTAGCCGTTCTCGAGGAGCTGAATCGCCCGGGCGCGGGTTTTGCGATCAGCGCGCGCGATCTCGACCTCCGTGGCGGCGGCGACATGCTCTCGGATCGACAGTCCGGTCACATGCAGGTGTTCGGTCCGACTCTCTACGGCCATCTGCTGACCCTTGCCCTGGAGGGAGATCGCGACGGAATGTGCGCACTCTGGGTCCCGGAGCTGAACTTGCCGATCGCCCAGCTGCTTCCCTCGGACTATGTGCAGTCGGAGGCGGTCAGGCTTGAAATCTATGCTCGAGCTGCTCGGTGCCGAAGTGATGAGGAGTTGGAGGAGCTCGAGGATGAAACGCACCGCCGGTTCGGCAAGTTGCCGCCTGCGGCTAACAATTTTTTCGCTGTCGCCAAGCTCAGGGTCAATTGCAGGGAGCGGGGGATCATGCGTCTTGATGTCGGACCGGAGGCGATTGCCGCAACGATGCTCGCGGGGAAGCTCCGGAAGTCATATTCACGCTCGCTGCAGCGCGACGGCAATCGGATCATCTTTGCCGGACGGAGCAGCGAGCATGCCTTGCGAAGGGTCGAACAGTTCTTGGATCTGCTGGACGAATGACGGATCGCGCGCGCTTCGTACCGGGGGCAAGCTGACCGGGCGGAAACGCTGATACTCACGATTGTTGCCTGTACGCTGTCGTCAAAGCTGCGGCAGGCACGATCGATCACCTGCGAACGTTCGAGACGCCGGCAAGGGCCGACACGAATGCCTAAGAGCCGGCCCGATATCTGTCGGAACCGATGTCTGAAGCGGACCCGACAGGCAGCCGGAGAAGGGAAGCCCGTGATGGACCATGATGGACCGCAATTGTGGTCACGACGGCATGCGTTTTTGGGGTCATCACCGGATCTTCGCCCGTTCCCGGATTGACGGGATACGCCGGATAGTCCGCGCCCGCGATGGAGAGACGCAGCCGCTCGCCCTTCTTGAGCGTCGCGCACGTAGTGGCCAACTTCAGCTGATATCGACCGGCCCTCGCTTTGCGATAGTGCGCATATCCGCTGGAAATCTGGAAGACTTTGTCATCTGAGGTCACGACCGAAAGAATACATGAAAGATCAAAGCTGGGGCGATCACAGCTCAAGTCGAGTTCGACCGCGGGTTCGCCAACGATCTCTATCGAAGTCTCGAGGGCTTGCGTCGTGAAGGTGAGCACGTCGCCGCGTTCATCGGTCATCCGGCGGTCGACTGGCCCGGTCGGCACGCCATAGTAGCCGCCGGTGGTCGGTGCGGGCCGCCAGGGATCATGAACGATATGCTCGACATGGTCATCCGAGGCCTGACGAAGGCCAAGGGAGCCATCCTGAGGGTCCATCGATGTCCGACCCGTGCCGCCCAGCAACAGGGCCTGCGTGGTATTAGGTAGGTCTTGGTATTGGCGCCATGTTTTCAGGCCCATGTCGAAAAGCTCGATCCTTCGGTGTTCCGCTTCACGCGGCGAGCCCTTGAGGACGCGGTCAAAGAACCGGATGTGATCGATGTCCACGTTGCGCTGCGCCTCGGGACCGAAGTCGACCGAGCCCACCTTTCGCGTCCAGGGGAAGTGGATCCAGGGTCCGACAATCAGTCTGATGTCCTCGCTGCTGGTTGCGAGAGCTTGGAAGGACTCGACTGTCGCCGGCAGGAAAGGGTCGAACCAGCCACCGACGAACAGCATCGGCAGATGGCGGGCGCGAATGGCGTCGACATGTGTCACGGGCGAAATGCGGTGCCAATACGGTGAATCGACCGGGGTTTCGAGCCAGTCCATGACGTGTGAATAATGCCGGTACTTCTGCAATAGCTGTGGCATCGCCGCGACCGGCCCATTGAACGGCAGGTTGCTTCCGGCGGCCTGAAGGACACTGAACGCCTCGTCGTCGCCTGCGCGTCGTGCGGCCTCGGCCGTGATCTGAATGCCCCAGCCGATCATGTGCTTCATCTGGAGGGCGCCGTTCTCGTAGGCCCAGTGCGCCGGATTCCAAGGGCCCATCGCCGGCGCGAGCGCCTTCAGCGACGGGCAGTCGCCCGCAGCCGCAAGCAGTTGGTTGTAGGCTTGATAGGAAAAGCCGTACATCCCGACGTCGCCGTTCGCACCATCGAGACGCGCCGCCCATTCAACCGTCTCGGCGCCGTCCTCGATTTCGGTTTCGCCTGGTCGAAATGTCCCCTCCGACGTGCCGCGTCCCCTGACGTCTTGCACCACGACGATATAGCCGTGTGCGGCGTACCAGGCAGGATGCGCATAACAGATGCTGCAGGCGATGCGCCTGCTGTAGGCCTGGCGCTGAAGCAGAACCGGGTAGGATCCCGGCGCCGCCGGGCGATAGACGTCCGCATCGAGACGTGCGCCGTCCTTCAACGTCAAGGTCTCGATCTCAGGCGGAAGGACCGGGAGCTGGATAGATTTTGCTGACATCTGTTCGGACTTCGTCGAAGTGAACTCTTAGATGCGAACGGTTCGAATCGCCGGCCTGCCGCAGACTCAATCTTTGATCGGCGGCGCCGAGGCCGCTGTCGTCCTGATGCGAGAGAGCGGATACTTATCGACCTCGGAGATCAGCTTGATCAGGCGATTGGCGGCGCGGTCGATCGCTTGTTGGCCACGCTTGTCATCTGCGAGGGCCGCATTACCGCATGCTCCCTTGGGGTTGATGTCCTGCATTTGCCAACCGAATCCGACTGCGTGGCTCTCCGGCATCAGGATTTCGCATTCCGTCTCCAGGGTGTGGGACAGAGACTGAAAATCCTCCGCAAGGGTCATGTCGACCAGACCGGGATGAAGATAGAGCATCGCGCTGGTCTCGATTTCTCCGGCATGGATTCCGTGCTTGCGCTCGGTCGCGGTGAAAAGGTCGGACATGTCTGTGAAACGCGACCATTGCGAGGAGATGGCGAGCATTCCCAGCCTGACACGGAGCTCGCGGCAGACGATCTCCATGACTTGCGGCTGTCCTCCGTGCGAATTGACGAAGACGACCTTGCGGACTCCGGCTCTGTGAACGCTTTCGCAGACTTCGTACCAAAGGCGCCCGAGCGTTTCCGCCGACAGCGCCAACGTCCCTGGAAACGCGGAATGCTCGTTCGATTTTCCGATAGACATGGTTGGCAGGATGAGCGCCGGAAAGTCGTCGGCCATCCGCGCAACTGCGTGCTGCATGATGCCGTCAACGATGGCGGTGTCAACGCGGACGGGCAGATGTGGTCCGTGTTGCTCGACGGCGCCGACCGGCAGGACAGCGACGATCTTCTCCATGTCGAGGCGACCGAAGTCCTCGGTAGAAAGGTCCCACCACCAGTGCGATTTCAGCTTCATCTCAGTCGCTTTCCGTTCCGGCCGGGTCGCTGCGCATCTTGGTGCCCCCCACGCTTGCGCCAACGCGTTCAGACGGTCCCAGTGTCAGCCATCCGCACGGGCATGATAAGCGCTTAATTTAGCTTGTTGTGTTGCCCTTTCGGCAACGCGATGTGGTCCGTAGACGGCTGCCATCATTACCCTGCGCGCCACCGGTGGCCGCCATTTACTCGGCAACGTCCCTGATCATGGCCTTCAGCATCTCTGCCAACACGCTCGCGATCGCGCTGGTCCCGCGAATATGGCCGATCAGCATCAGCGCCTGAGTATCGTGGGAGAGCTCTCGAATGGTCACATAGGTCAGCCGCCCGGCACGCCGCTCAGACTCGACGTCGAACGGCGTCAGAAACGTGATCCCGTCGTTCAAAATGACAGCGTGCCGCATGATCTCGATCGAGTTCGTCTCGATCGCCGGCTGCAGGTCGATCGCGACGCGGGCGAAAGCCGTATCGAGATAGGGCCGGATCGCACTGGTGCTGTCGGCGATGACCAGCGGGTAATCGGTGCAATCGCTGAGGCGGATGCTGGTTCGCTTGGCCAGCGGGTGATTGGGCGCCATGACTGCGCCGAGCCGACCGACGCCTCGGGCCAGGACTTTCAGGCTGCTGTCCTTGCCGAAGTCGAATCCGATGCCGAGATCCGCTTCACCATTGGCAACGGCGAGCTGGATCTCCGCTCCCGTATTGAACAGCGTCAGATTGAGCTTGACCCTCGGATTGGCAGCTCGAAATTCCTTGACTGTACTGGGGACGAGGTTCGAGGCGAGACCGCTCATCATCGCCACTGTGATCTCGCCCCGACGCAGGCCCTTCAATTCCTCGATCTTGATCTGTGTGCGGGTCAGCTCCTTGAGCGTCTGACGAACATGTCCGATCAGCACTTCGCCGGCGGCGGTGAGGATCAGCTTCTTGGGAAGACGCTGGAAGATCGGCGTTCCGAGCTGGGTTTCGAGTGCCAGAATTTGGCGACTGATAGCCGACGCTGCGACATTCAGACGGTCCGCGGCCTTGCGTATCGAGCCCGTACGGGCGACCTCATCGACATAGTTCAGCAGCCGGCTGTGAAGCATCCTTGCCCCCAATGGATTGCGAAGGATGGCGTTTCGTTGCCGAAAAGGCAACGGGTCTGTCGAATTAAAGCGCTTTGAAGTGACGTTGGGGCATGCGACATGCGTGATGACGACACGCGCACGGTCGAAGGAAATCATCATATGTCGTTCAGCGTTGCCGAACTCACGCGTGCGAAAGCCTTTCGCATTTCGCCGAAGGACACCAACTATTTCGCAGTCCTGTTCGATCAGGTGACGGACCGGATCGGCAACATCTTCGTCATCGAGATTTTCCAACCTGGTGGGGCGACGCCGCCCAACGAACATGCTTCCGCGCACGAGTTTTTTCACGTGTTGCACGGGGTGGGCGTCGCGCGCTGCGACGGCAAGGTTCTGCCGATCAAGAAAGGGGACTCGCTCTTGTTGCATCCCGGCTCCGAGCACGTCATCGAGAATACGGGACCAGGCAAGCTCTACACGCTTACCGTGATGACGCCCAACGAGGGCTTTTCCGAATTGATCCGCAGCGGCGAGCCGGTGGAGCTCGACGCGGAGGATATCCGCGTTCTGCAAGGGCTCTGATCCATGGACGCGGTATCGACCGATCCTGCCGTCAACGACGAAGGCTTGCTGCCGCTCGGATCGACCGGATCAAATAGCTGGATGGTTTCCGACGAGCGCGCCAATCTGGTGCGGCAAGTGGTCCTGCCACGACCGATCACGGTCCAGGCGCAGGGCAAGCTGATCACGTTCGACCTTGCCCGCACTGCGCTCGTCGTCGTCGATATGCAGAACGACTTCTGCCACTCCGAAGGTTGGCTGGCGCACATCGGCGTCGATATCGCGCCGGCACGCCGTCCGATCGCGCCGTTGCGCCGGTTGGTTCCGATGCTGCGCGGCTCTTCGGTGCCGATCATCTGGCTCAATTGGGGCAATCGGCCCGACCGTCTCAACCTCAGCCCGTCGCTGCTGCATGTCTACAAACCGAGCGGCGTTGGCATTGGTCTGGGTGACGCGCTGCCGGGCTCGGGGGCAAAGGTGCTGGAGCGGGGCAGTTGGTCGGCGGCCATTGTCGATGAGCTTCCGGTCGCGCCCACCGACATCCATGTCGCGAAGTACCGGATGTCCGGATTCCAGGACACGGAGCTCGACAGCATTCTTCGCAATCTCGGCGTGACCACGCTGCTGTTCGCGGGCGTGAACGCCGATCAGTGCGTGCTCTGCACCCTGCAGGATGCGAATTTCCGAGGCTACGATTGCGTGCTTCTGGAGGACTGTGCCGCCACGACGTCGCCCGACTACTGCATGGCCGCAACGATCTACAATGTTAACCAGTGCTTTGGCTTCGTGGTCAGATCCGAGGTCATTGCGTCTGAACTCGCCCAGCCTCCATCCAGGTGTGACCGATCATGAGCGATGTCGCAGTCGATGCGCTGGACCGGCTTGTGGCCGATCTCGGCGACATTCCGGTCGTCACCGAACAGAAGGTCCTGCGCCGGAGGTCGCGTGACTTCTTCTGGTATAGCCCCATCCTGAATGCGCAGCTCGATGGCAAGTCGGCCGATCTGATCGCATTGCCCCGCAACGAGGACGACGTGATTCGGATCGCATCCGTCTGCGCCCGCCATCGGGTGCCGGTCACTGTGCGTGGAGGAGGGACCGGCAATTACGGGCAGGCTGTGCCACTCGAAGGAGGTGTTCTCCTTGATATCTCGGGGCTTGAAACCATCGAATGGATCAAGCCGGGCGCCGTCCGGGTCGGCGCGGGCGCCAAGATGAATGCGATCGATGCCGCAGCGCAGGCCGAGGGGTGGGAGCTGCGGCTGCATCCATCGACCAAGCGCATGGCGACGATCGGCGGCTTTGTCGCGGGCGGGTCGGGCGGGATCGGATCCGTGACCTATGGCGGCTTGCGGGAGCCGGGCAACATTCTGGCAGCGCGGATCGTGACCCTCGAGGAGCAGCCGCGCGTGATCGAATTGCGTGGCGACGCCGCACAGAAGGTCAATCGCGCCTATGGCACCACCGGCATCATCACGGCGCTGGAAATGCCGCTGGCGCCGGCGTGGAACTGGATCGACGTCGTGGTCGCCTTTGACGATTTCATCGAAGCTGCGGCGTTCGGTTACGAGGCTGCTCTCGCCGATGGGATCGTGAAGAAGGTTCTCTCGCCCATCACCTGGCCATTGCCCTCCTATTTTGGCGCGCTGAAGCCGCATTGCCCCGAGGGTAAGAGCGTGCTGATGGCGATGATCGCCGCGCCGTCTCTTGAGAGTTTCAGGTCGCTTCTCGGCGGCCGCGGCACGATCACGCTGGAGACGCCGACCGATGACAGCCCGAGCCGGGTCCCGCTCTATGAATATTGCTGGAATCACACCACGCTGCAGGTCTTGAAGAGCGATCGCTCCGTGACCTACCTGCAATGTCTCTACCCTCATGACCGTGTGCTGGAAAAGGTCGCCGAGATGCGCGAGCTGTTTCCGGATGAGGCCCTGCAGCACCTCGAATTCATTCGCTTTGGCGGCCGGGTCACGTGCAGCAGCTTGCCGGTGATCCGCTTCACCGATGCGGACCGTCTGAACGAAATCATCCGTCTGCACGAGGAGCGCGGTGTCTTCATCGCCAATCCACACGTGTTCACGATTGAGGACGGCAGCCGCTACAAGCGCGCCGATGCGGACCAACTCGGCTTCAAGCATGAGGTCGATCCACACGGCCTGCTCAATCCCGGCAAGATGCGGAGCTTTGTTAGCGCGAGGGGATGAGCGATGCGCGTACTTTACGTGTATTGCCATCCGCTCGCCGACGGCTTCCATGCGGCCATTCGAGCCGAGGCGCTCGCCGGGCTCGCCCGGGCCGGGCATACGGTGGATCTGCTCGATCTCTATGCCGAGGGGTTTGATCCCGTCCTGAACGCGGAGCGCCGCCGCGACTACCACGATCCCGTGCGCAACCGGCTCAACAACGAGGCCTATGCCGCGCGCCTGATGGCGGCGAACGCGCTGATCGTGCAGTTTCCGACCTGGTCGTTCGGACCCCCGGCGATGCTCAAAGGCTGGTTCGACCGCATGTTCGGCCCGGGCATCGCGCTCGATCTCTCAGATCCAGGTCATGCGAAGCCGATGCTGCAACACATCGAACGCATTACGGGCATCGCGACCTATGGCCGGCCGCGCTGGCAGGCGATCGGCATGGCCGATCCGCCGCGCAAGATCATCAAGCGCTATCTGCCGTGGTTCACCGGCGGCAAGGCGCGCGTGCGCTATTACGCGCTTTACCACATGAACGTCGCGACCGCGGAGAAGCGCAGGCGCTTTCTTGCAAAGGTAGCGCGGGAAATGAGCCGGTTCTAGCCGCGTCTCGCGAAGCGCATCACGCCGCGCGCGTGGACGCGATTGACCATGCAGCCTGCTACTAACGAACAGATCAGCTACGTGTTCGACGCCGCCGGCGGACGTTGTCGTGCATCAGCAATGTTGGTGCAGCATGTCAGCAAATATTCGCGCGTGATCTGAAAGGCAACGCATTGCTCGAATCAAAATGCTTCTAGGCGACAGCCTGCCTGTGCATCTTGAGGACGGGCGAGGACGCAGTCGTCGGGGGACGCTCCTTGTAAAATGCTCGATCGGAAGCCGTGGCGACGAAGCCGTCGCTGCGAACGGTTGCGAGCGCCCGCTTGTCAAACCAGGGGCACACTCAATGTTCGATCTTCGACGATTCCTGACTGCGGCGGCTCTGTCGCTGATTGCTCTGACTGCAAATGACTTTGTCCGCGCGGACGATCTGGCGGTCAAGTCCGTCAAGAAGACGCCCTATCTTCCGTTCTTTCTCGTGGTCGATGACCGCCTGACATATGCGTGGATGCCAAAGGCAACTGATCCTGGTCTTTTCAGCGTTCGACCGAACGGAAGCGTCAACGGTACCACGGCGAAGCAGGTCTACGCTTTCACGCATTTCGACATCTGGGCGTATGGTACCAATTTCCTCTCAGTCTCCATGATGAAGTCGGATCATAACGATCCGGCCAATCCGTGCCTTACCAACTCGTCCGGCGCCATCGTGAGCAGCGTATCCGGCTTGCCGGCCAGTTGCGCCGGGATGACTGAAATTTATGGTCTGTTTCGTTCGACTTTCGGGTGGAACGAGATATTCAACACCAAGGCTTTTGCGATCGGGCCGCTCCACAACATTTCTTTCGACGTCGGCATGGACGCAAACACGGAAAACAGCTTCTTGGCGAACTCCAAACGCGCCGTCGTGGCCGGTCTGCAGTTTGCCTTTGACCTGCCTTACAAGGGCTACTTCAACGTCGCGCCGCTGGCTTACTGGGAATATTCCAGCCGCAACGCCTTCGCACAATGCGGCCTCTTCGGAGCTGGCATTCCTTATCCCGCGGCCGGCGCCACCTGTCTCACCGACGGCGAGCGAAGTTTCGATCCCACCTGGTCGGTCGAAGCCAATTACTACATGGATCTAGGCTTCTTGCCGGAGAACATGCAGTTCTGGTCGATCAGCGGCCGAGCCGCCTGGCAGGGACCAAAAGGTTACGAGAAGAACCCGGTCGTCAGCACGCCCACTGTAGTGACGCTGAACTCGGAGCCCATTCGGCTGACATTCGATGCGAGCAAGGCACTCTGGGGACCGCGCTACGCCCACTTCGTCGATCTCTGGGTTGCGTACCGCTACTGGCAGAACAAGTTCGGCCTCGATCATAATCGCAGCTCAAGCTGTCTTTTCAAAGGAAGCAGCAACAACAGCTGCGCGGAAGAGACGGTTTATGCCGGCGTCACCATGAAGTTCTGACGAACTCGGTGCCGGTGACGACTTGGTCACCGGCACGAGGCCCTTCGCCCTCGCAGCCACCTTGTGCCTATCTCTGGCAGCCAGTTGCCCATGAAATCAGCATCGCTGCGCGGGCAACAAGATGCGCAGGAATACTGGATACGTTCCTGCCAAGCCCATGTTCGGCTCTGCTTAATGGACCGGGAGTTGCGAAGGGGATGGGTCGATGGAGCGCGATCGATCTCGTCGGCCGAAGTCAACTGCACACGAAAGGGGCGTTGCTCGAAAGGCAACAGATTGCTCGAATTAAAATGCTTTGAGGTGACAGTCTGCTTAGGCATCCTAAAAGCTCGGAAGTCTCTCAGGACACTGCTCGCCGGTCGGCGCCGGCGAGATGCAGAAGGGCATAAGTATGGCTGTGAAAACTCTGTCCAGAATGATCGCAGCCGGTCTGTTGGCGAGCGCAGCATTGGCCGCCGCTTTCACGCCGGCGCGGGCTGCCGACAAGGTAACGTTCCTGACGAGCTGGTTCGCGCAAGCCGAACATGGCGGGTTCTACCAGGCCAAGGCGACCGGGCTGTACGAGAAGGCCGGCCTGGATGTCACGATCAAGATGGGCGGCCCGCAGGTGAACGGCTCACAGCTTCTGCTGGCTGGCGATACCGATTTCATGATGGGCTACGACATCCAGGTTCTCAAGGGACGCGAGCAGAACCTGCCGCTTGTGACAGTCGCTTCCTCGTTCCAGTTCGACCTGCAGGGCATCATGGCCCATGACGACGTCGCCGATCTCGGCGCGCTCAAGGGGCAGCCGATCCTGATTGCCGGATCGGCGCGCACGACATTCTGGCCCTGGCTGCGTACCAAATACGGCTATACCGACGACCAGATCCGCCCCTATACCTTCAATCTGCAGCCCTTCTTCGCCGACAAGACGGTGGCCCAGCAGGCCTATCCGTCGTCCGAGCCGTATCAGGCCGAGCAGCAACACGAGAAGGTCAAGTTCTTCCTGCTCGCCGATGGCGGCTATCCGCCTTATGGCTCAACAATCGTCACGACCGAGAAGATGATCGCTGAAAAGCCCGGCGTGGTGGAGCGGTTCGTCAAGGCCTCGCTGGAAGGCTGGTACGACTACATGAAGGATCCCGCGCCCGGAAATGCGCTGATCAAGGCCGACAACCCGAAGATGACGGACGGGCAGCTCGCGTTCGCGATCGAGCGAATGAAGCAGATGAAGGCCATCGACCGCGGCGACGCCGCAACGCTCGGTGTCGGCATCATCACGGCCGACCGATACAAGCAGATCTACGATTTTCTGGTCGCCGGCGGCCTGCTTGATCCGAAGGTGGATTGGCAGAAGTCGTTCGATGACCGGTTCGTCAGGAACCTGAAGATCGGTCTGAAATAAGGGAAGCTGAGATGGCGGCGCTGTTGCCCGTTGAGACATTCGACGAGAGGGCAAAGCAGACGATCGCTGATGACCGGCCGCCGGCGGTCGAGGTCCTGTCTGCCGAGAAAGTTTTTGCCAACGGTGCGCGCGGCCTGGCGCCGATCGACCTTGCCATCGCCGAGGGCGAATTCCTGACCCTGATCGGTCCATCCGGTTGCGGCAAGAGCACCTTGCTCAAGCTGATCGCCAATCTCATCGAGCCCTCCGATGGCCGGCTGTTGTGGTGGCGCGGCGATTTCGCGCAAGTGGGGAAGGAGGGCCGACGCCTCGCCTTCGTGTTCCAGGAGCCGACCTTGATGCCCTGGGCTCGGGTCGAGGCCAATGTCCGCTTGCCGCTCGAGTTCGCCAATATGCCGCGAGCCATCGCGGATCCGAAGGTTGCCGATGCCATTGCGCGCGTCGGCCTCTCTGCATTCAACCGGCATTTTCCGAGGCAGCTCTCCGGTGGAATGAAAATGCGCGTTTCCATCGCCCGTGCCCTGGTCACGAACCCAAATCTCCTGTTGATGGACGAGCCGTTCGGCGCACTCGACGAGTTCACGCGCAACAGGCTCGACGATGATCTCGTCAATCTGTCGTGGGAACGCAAGCTGACCACGGTGTTCGTCACCCATTCGATTTACGAAGCCGTGTTCCTTTCGACCCGGATCATCGTCATGGCCGCCAATCCGGGGCGCATCTTCCGCGTCATGACCATCGATCATCCGCAGCCACGCGATCAGGGATTTCGCGATAGTCCCCAATTTTCAGCCTATTGCCGCGAATTGTCGACGTGGCTCGCCGAGGCGTCCCTGCAATCGGCCGGGGGAGGGCAAAAGTGAAGCCGCTGTTCGAATCCGAGACGTTCGTGTGTATCGCAGCCCCGCTTGCGGTCGGGGTCGTGCTGTTCGCGGTTTGGGAGATCGGTTTTCGGCTAGCTGCCGTTCCCGTCTATCTATTTCCGAAGCCGAGCGACGTTTTTAGCAGCTTCCTGCAACATGGTCCCTCGCTGCTCCGTGCGCTGCTTGTGACCTTGCGCGTGACCCTGCAGGCATTCGTGGCGGCCGTCATTCTCGGCACGCTGATCGCCTTCATGTTCGTGCAGAGCCGGGCGATCGAAGTCAGCCTGTTTCCCTACGCTGTGCTCCTGCAGGTGACGCCAGTGGTGGCGATCGCACCGCTCATCATCATCCTGGTCAAGAACACCCAGCTGTCGCTGACCATCTGTGCCACGCTGGTGGCGCTGTTTCCGATCATCTCGAACACGACGCTCGGCCTGCGCAGCGTTGACCCCGGACTTGCGAGCTTCTTTCGGATGAATCGCGCCAGCCGTTTCAAGACGCTGGTCAAGCTGCGCATTCCCGGCGCGTTGCCCTATTTCTTCGGCGGTTTGCGGATATCGAGCGGCCTCGCGCTGATAGGGGCCGTGGTCGCGGAGTTCGTTGCGGGCACTGGTGGTCGTTCGTCGGGGCTCGCCTACGAAATCCTGGATGCGGGGTTCTCCCTCGATATTCCCCGCATGTTTGCTGCGCTGTTCCTGATCACGCTGACCGGGGTGTTGTTGTTCGCGGCCATGGTCGGGCTGTCGCAACTGGCTTTGTCGAATTGGCACGAGAGTGAGACCAGGACCGAGACATGACCGCGATGCTGATCGACAATGCTGCAGGCATCTTCACCGGCCTGCCCGGCGCCGCAATGCGGACCACTGGCCGGATTCGCATCCGTGACGGTGTGATCGTTGCAATCGGCGCGCTCGCGCCGGAGCCGGGCGAGGAACGGCTCGATGCGCGGGGCGGCGTGGTCTATCCCGGTCTGGTCTCGACGCATCATCATCTGTTCCAGAGCGTCTTGAAGGGCGTACGCTCCGGGATCGACCTGCCGCTGGCCGGCTGGCTGCGCGCGGTGCCCTATCGGTTCTGGTCGAAATTCGACGAGGAGGCGCTCGCGGTCGCGGCCCGGATCGGACTGGTGGAGCTGCTGCTGTCGGGCACGACGACGGTCGCCGACCATCATTATCTCTTCAGCGACACCTTCCGGTTCGACCCGGCTCAGGTGATCTTCGACGTCGCGCGCAGTCTTGGCATTCGCCTGGTGTTTTGCCGCGGTGGCGGCACCACGGCGCGCCACGTCGATACGGACAGATTTGCAGCGATGCCGGTTGAAACGCTCGATCGCATGTTGCAGTCGGTGGAGGCGTGCGCGCAGCGCTTCCACGATTCGTCGCCGAATAGCGTGTCACGGGTTGCGCTGGCGCCGACCACGCCGACCTGGTCGCTCGATCCTGGCGAACTGCGCGAAGTGATCGCGGCAGCGCGTCGGATGGGGGTGCGGCTGCACAGCCATCTGTCGGAAACGGCCGACTATGTCGAGTTCTGCATGTCCGTCCACGGCAAGCGTCCGGTACATTGGCTGGCCGATCACGACTGGCTGGGCGAGGACGTATGGTTCGCGCATCTGGTGCATCTCGATGAGGAGGAGGTGCGGATCCTGGCGAGCACCGGCACCGGAATGGCGCATTGTCCGCAATCCAACTGCCGCCTCGGCTCGGGTGTCGCGCCCGCCGATGCGATGGCGCGCCTCGGCGGTGCGGTCTCGCTCGGCGTCGACGGGGCTGCCTCCAATGAAGCCGCTGACATGCTCTGCGAGATGCACAGCGCCTGGCACACCCATCGGGCAGTGAAGGGTGCGGGCGCCGTGACGGCGGAGGACGTCGTGCACTGGGCAACCGCGGGCGGCGCCCGTGTGCTCGGCATGCCCCACGTCGGCACGCTGGCGCCGGGGCAGCAGGCCGATATCGCCATCTTCAATCTTGATGAACCCCGTCATTTCGGCATGCATGATCCTCTGGTTGCGCCGGTGACCTGCGGCGGCTCGCCGAAACTCCGCTATCTCCTGATCGGCGGCCGTATCGTCGTCGAGGATGGCGGCATCCCTGGGCTCGACCTGCAAAAGCTCAAAACCGATGCCGCGCGCGTCATCACGCGCCTGGCCGCATAGGCTCAGGGAGGACAAGTCATGTTGAGCACGAAGCAGCCCGTGCTGCGCCGGTTCTGGTATGCGCTGATGCCGGTCGATCATCTCAAGGATGGTCCGAAGCCTTTCACCCTGCTGGGCGAGCCGATCGTGCTGTTCCTCGACGCCAAGGGCGAGCCCGCCGCGCTCGAAGATCGGTGCTGCCACCGCACCGCAAAGCTGTCGAAGGGTTGGTGCAACAACGGCAACATCGTCTGCGGCTATCACGGCTGGGAATACGACCGCGACGGCAAGCTGGTGATGATCCCGCAGTTTCCGTTCGAGCAGCCTGTCCCGGAGGCGAAGGCGCGCTCGTTCCGTGCCACGGCCCGCTATGGCTATGTCTGGGTGGCCCTCGATGAGCCCCTGAGCGACATCCCCTCGATCCCCGAGGACGATATGCCGGGCTATCGCCGCATCAATCAGTTCTATGACAAATGGAACACGGCGGCGTTGCGGCTGATGGAAAATTCCTTCGACAATGCCCACTTCGCCTTCGTTCACAAGGGGACCTTCGGCGACATCAACCAGCCCAAGCCGGAGAAGTACGAGATCGTCGAGTCTGATGCCGGCTTCGATGCCGAGACCATCATCACGGTTCGAAACCCGCCCAATGCCTACAGGATCACCGGCACGAAGGAGCCGATGACCAGGCGGCACCAACGCAACAAATGGTTCATGCCGTTCTGCCGTCGTCTCGACATGGAATATCCTTCAGGTATCCGTCACATCATCTTCAACTGCGCGACGCCGATCTCCGATGGACAGATCCAGGTCGTTCAGCTGCTGTTCCGCAACGACACCGAGGTCGACTGTTCGACGCAGGAGCTGATCGACTGGGATGCCGCGATCATCGCCGAAGATCGCGACATGCTGGAATCGACTGATCCCGACGCCATCGTCGATATGGGCCGCAAGATCGAGATGCATATGCCGTCCGACCGTCCCGGCATGATCATGCGCAAGCGCTTGCTCGAGCTCTTTCGGCAGCATGGCGAAGAAGAGCAGCGGTGCTAGAGATCTTCTGGCCAATCCGCCACCAGCAGCGATCCGGTCGATGATTCCGTCACGATCAGTCGTTTGCCGGCCTCATCGAGGGCGATATTGGTGCAGGTGGGACCGGCGCAGGATCTGATGCGCGCGATGCATTCGCCGTTCGGCGCCAGCACGAAGACATGGCCGAGCGAGGCGTGCGCGACGTACAGACGCCCCTTGCTGTCGCGCGCCAGGCCGTCCGGCCCGCTGGTGCCGAAGAAGGAGGCGAAGCGTCCGACTTTGGCGACGCTGCCGTCGCGCATCAAGGGGACGCGCCAGATGCTGTTGTCGCGCGTCATCGCGACGAACAGCACGGCGCCATGGGGATCGAGCACGAGACCGTTCGGACTCGGCCCGTTCGCGATCAGCTTATCCAGCCGGCCATCCGGGCTCAGCCGGAACACCCGGCCGGTCGGATCGTGCAATCCGGTCTGGCCCTGATCGGTGAAGAAGATCTCGCCGGCCGATCCGATGTGAAGATCGTTACAACCCTTGAAGGACTCCGAATTATGGTGGCCGAGAAGGGCACGGATCGTGCCGCGCGCCGGATCCAGCTCCATCAGCCCGTTCATGTAGTCGGCGACTAGGATGCGACCGTCGGCGGTGATCTTGAGGCCGTTCGGCCAGCCTTCATATTCGATGACCAGCGACCACGTCCCGTTGGGCGCCACTTTGAAGATGCGGCCGAAGGGAATGTCGACCAGATAGAGATGTCCATCCCGGTCGAAGGCCGGCCCCTCGATGAAGCTGTCTACAGGGTGTCCACTCTTGTTTGCATCCGCCCAGCCCGAGCGGACGCCGCTCCTTCGGAACTCCGCAGGCATGGTGGAGAACAGGCGTGTCTCGATCAGGCGAGGAGGCGCATCGAGATACATCATGATGAGGTCGCGTCGAGGCCGCGGCGGGGCTCGCCCTCATATTTGTAGCCGAACTGCTTCGGCATCGGCCCCTTGTTTCGATCCTTGCGGCCGGTCTGCTCCCAGGCATGGGCGAGAATGCCGACCGCCCGCGACAGGCAGAAGATGCCGCGGGCGAGCGGCGGTGCGAAGCCGAGTTCGCCATAGATGACGGCGGTGGCGCCGTCGATATTCATTGGGATCAGCTTGCCCTTGCGCGCCTGCATCACACGCTCGATCGCGCGCGCGGCTGCGGCGTAGCGGCCGCTGACGGCACCGTCTGACACGGCCTGATCGACCAGCCCCAGCAAGGGAGCGGCGCGCGGATCGACGGGATGGAAGCGATGGCCGAAGCCCGGCAGATATTTGCTGTGCGTCGTCGTGAAATGGTCAATGGCTTCGGCGGCTGCTGCGTCGATCTCCAACGCTTCGGCGCGTAGTAGCACATCGTCGTAGAGCGCCACCGCCTGCTCGCCGGCGCCACCATGGACATCGTCGAGCGTGTTGATCGCCGACGCCATGGCGCCGTTGAGCGGCAGCCCGCAACTGACCGCCATCTGCGCGATCGCGATCGAGGGCGCATGAGGGCCATGATCGACGGAGGCGACGAGGGCCGCCTGCAGGAGACGTTCCTGGGCGGGCGTCGGCAGATCTCCGCGCAGCATCAGCCAGATCATAGCGGGAAACGAGATTCGGCCGATCAACTCCTCAATCGGATAGCCGCGATAGGCGATGCGGCCTGGTGCGATGTCGCAGATCGATGTCCGCCACCAGCGCGCGGCCTGCGCCAGCGCATCCTGCTCCGTCATGGTCGTTTCCTTTCTTGCCGCGGGCCCTCGCGCAGCGATGCGGCTTTCGTGCGACTGCTCATGTCTCCGCGCCGCCCCTCGGCGCCCGCAGTCCCGACCAGTAAGCGGCGCCATGATTGGGTGTGCCGGCCACACCGCTTGCGACGAGGTCCTCGATATCAGCATAGGAATAGCCGAGCCGCGCCAGCCATCGTTCGGTATCGGCGCCGAGCACCGGCGGTTGGGACGGGGCCGGGTAGTCCTCGTCCAGGCGAAAGCCCGGCCGCGTCACCCGCAGCGGCTGCGCAGCCCCCGGCTCCGCCGGCAGGGTCTCAACGAAGTGGCGGTCGCGCAGCTGCTTCTCTTGCAACACCTCGGCAACGCTGAGCACGCGCCCGGCCGGCACGCCGGCGTCGTTCAATGCCGCCTCCCACTCTTCGGCGGAGCGCGACTGCAGACTCTCGTTCAATTCGTCATTGAGCGCGTTCCGATTGAGCTTGCGCAGGTCACGGCGCGAAAAGCGCGGATCGGTCTTGAGATCGGGCCGACCGATAATGTCGCACAGCGCGTGATATTGCTTGTGCTCATTGGCGGCAATGTTCAAAGGCCCGGTCGCTGTCCGGAACGTGCCAGACGGAGCAGCGGTGAAGTTCTGGTTGCCCATCGGCTGCGGCTCGACGCCTGCATTCAGATGATTGGAGACCACCCAGCCCATCGCGGCCAGGGTCGCCTCGAGCAGGGAGACGTCAATGAAGCGGCCGCGGCCGGTCTGGCGCTGCTCGACCAGCGCCGATGAGATCGCAAACCCTGCGGTCAGGCCGGCGATGGTATCGGAGATCGGAAACCCCGTACGCAAGGGCGCCGATTGCGCATCGCCGGTGACGCTCATCGCGCCCGACAGGCCCTGCACGATCTGGTCATAGGCCGGGCGGCCCGCCCATGGCCCGCTTTGGCCGAAGCCTGAGATCGCGCAATAGACCAGGCGCGGATTGCGCGCGCTCAGCACCTCGAAACCGAGACCCAGCCGCTTCATGACGTTGGGGCGGAAGTTTTCCAGCAGCACGTCGGCTTGATCCACCATGCGCAGGAAGACATCACGTCCCGCCTCGGACTTGAGATCGAGCGCGACCGACTGCTTGCCGGCATTGACGGCGACGAACGACAGTCCCTGCAGTCGCTCGGCGCGCTCGGCATCCGCGCCCAGCCGCCGCGCCAGATCGCCGCCTTTCGGGTTCTCGATCTTGATCACCTCGGCGCCGAGGCGCGCGAGGTGATAGCCGCAGAACGGACCCGCAAGCACGTTCGACAGATCGAGGACACGGACGCCGTTGAGCGGCAGGGACATGATGAACTTCCTTCTCGCGCAGCGCTCGCGTGTGGCGCGACGCGCGCGGTCGATTACTTCAGCTGCTGCGCCGCGTGTTCGACGAAGCGATTGGTGAAGGTCTTGGTGAGATCGATCTTGGCGGCGGCGATCTTGGGGTCGTAATCGCTCAGCACTGCGAGCGGCACCTTGGCGGCTTCGATATCCATCAGGCCGGTTTGCGAGAACAGGGCCTTGGAGGCGTTCAGGATCTCTATGTTGACGTCGCGATTGTCGGTCTTGTAGCCGGCCGGGATCGCATCGACCAGCTGTTCGGTCGGCACCGAATGGATCCAGCGATGGGTCTTGAGCATCGCATTGACCATGCGCTGCGTGGTTTCCGGATTCTTGTCGATGAACGCCTGGGGCAGATAGAGGCAGGCGCTGGGATAGGCGCCGCCGAACGCCTGTTTCGAGCCATCGATCGTCCGTGCATCGAACAGCGGCTTGGCGGAGTTCTTGCGCGCCAGCAGCGTCGCGGTGGGATCGAAATAGACCAGCGCATCGATGGTCTTGGCTTCGAGCGCCACCATGCCGGGAGCACCGCTGCCGACCGCGATGATGCTGACATCGCGCGGCGTCAACCCGGACTTCTTGAGGTAGAAGCGCGCCATCGTGTCGGTCGACGAGCCGGGCGTGGTGATTCCGAGCTTGAGGCCCTTGAGATCGGCGCCGGTCTTGACCTGGTCGGCGAGATCCTTGCGGACGCCGAGCAGCACGCCGGGCGTCTCGTTGAGCAGGAAGACGCAGGTGATCTCCTTGCCCTGGGCCTGCATCTGGATCGTGTGGTCATAGAAGCCGACCGTGCCGTCGACCGAGCCGCCGATCAGCGCCTGCAGTGCCTTGGAGCCACCCGCCTGGAAATTCTCGACGGTGACGTCGAGCCCTTCCTCCTTGAACATGCCGAGCTTCACGCCGAGTTCGAGCGGCATGTAGTTGAGAATCTGTGAGCCGACCGCAAGCTTCAGCTTGGGCTTCTCGGGCTCGGCGGCATGGGCGGCGGCGCCCGATAGGGCGACGGCCAGCATTGCGGCAAACAGGCGAGTTGCGACGCGCATCTTTTTTATCCTCCCCGGTATCGATCAGGCTTCGTGAACATGGGCCGGCCGCCAGACCAAGAGGCGTTTCTCGATCCGGTCGACGATGGCATCGAGCGCGACCACGAAGGCCGACAGCACGACGATTCCGGCAAACACGCCGGTGGCATCGAGCACGCCCTCGGCCTGCGCGATCAGGTGGCCCAGTCCGGCGGACGAGCCGAGATATTCGGCCACCACCGCGCCCATCACGGCCATGCCGACCGAGACGCGCAGGCTCGACAAGATCCAGGTGGTGGCCGAGGGCAGATAGACGTGGCGCAGCAGCGAGGCACGCGATGCCCGCAGCAGCCGGGCATTGGCGAGCACGACCGGATTGACTTCGCGGATACCCTGGAAGGTGTTGAAGAAGGCGACGAACAGCACCAAGGTCACGCCCAGCGCGACCTTGGAGGTCAGGCCGAGACCGAACCAGATCACGAAAATCGGCCCGAGCAGGATGCGCGGGATCGCGTTGAACATCTTGATGAAAGGCTGAACCACGTCAGCGGCAAACGGGCTTAGGCCCAGCCAGATGCCGAGCACCGTGCCGATGCCGATTCCGGCGATGAAGGACAGCACGGTTTCCGCCAGCGTGGTGGCGACATCCGTCCAGAAATCCTGGCTGCTTGCCCATTCGGCGATCCGCGCGGCGAGCGCCGATGGAGCCGGGAAGAAGAAGGAATCGATCAGCCCGGCACGGACGCCTGCCTCCCACAAGCAGATCACGCCGAGCACGATCGCGAGCTGGGTGAGGAGGATCTTAAGCCTGCGTGGCATAGCTCTTCTCCACTTCGGCTCCGAGCAGCGACCAGATCTCGCGATAGAGCGCCATGAATTCGTCGGTGGTCTGCAGCGCCGACACGTCGCGCGGCCGCGGCAGCGAGATCCTGACGTCGCCGACCATGCGGCTGCCGGGGCCGGCCGACATCACCACCACCCGGTCCGCCAGCGTGATGGCCTCGTCGAGATCGTGCGTGATGAAGATCAGCGAGCGCCGGTCGGCCTGCCAGAGTTCGAGCAGGATGCGATGCATCAGGCGGCGGGTGTGGACGTCGAGCGCCGAGAAAGGCTCGTCCATCAGTACGATCCGCGGCTCCATGATCAGGGTCTGGGCCATCGCGACACGCTTGCGCTGGCCACCCGAGAGCTGATGCGGGTAGCGCTTCTCGAAGCCCTTGAGCCCGACCTTGGCGAGCCAGACGCGCGCCTTCTCGCGCGCGTCCGTGATCGGCTTGCCCTGAAAGACGAGGCCGAGCCCGACATTGTCCTCGGCGGTCTTCCACGGCAGCAAGCCGTCCTGCTGCAGCATGTAGCCGGACTGCTCGTTGAGTCCCGCGAGCGCCTTGCCAAAAATGCGGACATCGCCGGCTGAGGGCCGCAGCAATCCGGTGACCGTGTTGAGAATGGTGGACTTGCCACAGCCGGTCGGTCCAACGACCGCAACGAACTCGGTCTCGCCGACCGCGAGATCCATGCTCCGCACAGCAACGAAGTCGCCGAAGCGGATCATCACATTGCTGAGGTCCACCGCCAGCGGGGGCCGCTCATCCATTTGTTTCATCCCGCAGAACTTATTCTGATACGTGCAACTCAATGGCAGCAGCGATCAGGCGAGTCAAGCGGGTTCTGTTCTACAGAATTGGCTTTCATCGTTTTTGATGGACTATGGCCGTCCTTTTCAATATTTGTTCTGTACAGCAGAACTCATGGGGAAGCGGGCTTGGCCAAGACGGGTGTCGATGCGGTGGCGCGTGCGCTGGCGATCCTGAAGGCGTTCAATTCGGATCGTGCAGCGATGTCGTTGACCGAGATTGCGGACGCGACCGATCTCTACAAGAGCACGGTGCTGCGGCTGGCCGCGACGCTCGAAGCCGAGGGATTCCTGGTGCGAGGCGCCGATCGCCTGTTCCGTCCCGGACAGGAGCTGTGGCGGCTCGGCGCGCTGTATCAGCGCAGCCTCGATCTCGGCGATGTGGTCAGGCCATGCTTGCGCCGCCTGGTCGATGCGACCGGCGAGACCGCCTCGTTCTACATCGCCGACGGCAACGAACGCATCTGCCTCTACCGGCTCAACTCGCCACGGTCGGTGCGGCACCATCTCGAGGAGGGCCAGCGGCTTCCGATCGACCGCGGCGCTGCAGGACGCGTTCTCGTCGCTTTCGGCAATGGCGACGACCCCGACAGCCGAGCCATCCGCGCCAGGGGCTTTCATCTGTCTGCAGGCGAACGCGACCCCGAAGTCGCCGCTGCAGCTGTGCCGGTCATCGATGTGCACGGCAAGCTCCGCGGCGCGCTGTCGGTGTCCTCGATCCGCACCCGCTTCGACGAGCAGGCGATCCGGATTGCGATTGAGGCCCTGATGGCCGAAGCGAAAGCGCTGAGCGGATTTCTGCCCCCCGCCGAGGGTTAGAGCGCGCCGGCGCCGCGTGCCGCCTTTGCTCATCTTCAAACCTCTCAACCGCCGCTCGTGCACCGACATGCGCGACCAGGCCGCGCACACACAAAGATGACAAATCGGCGGAGGTCGCAGTCACAACGTGACACTGTGTCACCATTTCGCGGATGCGATTGTTCCCTTCGGAGAATTCCATCCCTACAACCCGTCGTCGATCCGATGTTGCGCCATGGCGCACGATCCGGGCCACCTGGCCGCATGAGATGAACGGAGAGGGAAGCCGTGACGGAACGGGTTTTTGCGAGACATGACCGGGCCCTGGAAGCGGTTCGTGCGCTCGCCTTCGATGTTCAGGGCACGTGCGTGGATTTCTACCAGCCTATCCTGCGCGTGGGTCATGCCTTGAACCAGGCCAAGGGCCTGGATATCGATTGGGCTGCCCTGTCCTCTGAATGGCGCGATCTCTACCGCCAAGCACTCGACCACGTCATCGCGGGTCACCGACCATGGTTGCGTGTGGACCGCATCTATCGCGAAGCTCTGGATACGCTGCTGGAACGCCAGGGACTGTCGGCAGCCTTCACGCCGGCCGAGCGAGATGAGCTCAACCAAATCTGGACCCGGCTTGATCCCTGGCCGGACAGTGTCGAAGGACTGACGCGACTGCGGCGGCGCTTCGTCACAGCCACCCTTTCCAATGCGGGCATGGCCGCGGTGGTCGCGGTGGTCAAGCATGCCGGCCTGCCGTTTGACGCCGTGCTGACGGCTGAGCTTGCACAGAGTTACAAACCGGCTCCTGCGGTTTACCAGCTCGCAGTCGATTACCTCGGCTATCAGCCTGGGGAGATCTTGATGGTCGCATGCCACAAATACGATCTGAAAGCCGCGCGCGCGTTCGGGATGCGCACTGCATTCGTGGCGCGCGAATTGGAATTCGGTCCGGGCGGGAACGTTGATACCGCATCGGAGGCCTGGTTCGATGTCTACACGGACAGCTTTGTCGCTCTCGCCAGCGCATTGCGAGCCTAGCAACTGGCTGGGTTCTCTGCGTAGTCCACCCAAAACGTTGCATCTCAATCCCATACGAGCTTTATTCCGAGTGCGCGCCATCGGGCGCTTTTCCCTCGATCTCTGGTCTGGCGGCGCGACTTCGCGGCCTCGCGGCGCGATCGCGCGTCCGAGCTTTGCCAGATGGACGCCCTTCAATGAGGAGGGCGCAGGGAAGGCCGGGTGCAGGCCGCACCCATGGCCCGCCTGCAACAAGAAAAGCAGGCGGCAGTCACCACAGGATTGGCCGAACATCCGGCCTTCCCTGCGCGATGGTCTTAACGGCTGCTCCGTGCTCTCCCAGGGGACCGGGCTTTCTTGCCCCCTCCGCGCGAGGCGAAGCCTCATCGCTTTCGCGATCACGCGCCTTTAAGGCGCGTTGCGCGGGACACCAGCGTCGGGGTGTCGAGACCACACGGCTTGACCGTCCGCGACCGGGTCGTTCGTCCGCACGCGAAACGCGCACTGCGACCCGATGCGGCCACCGCATCCCACGCTCCACGGTCCGTGACGATCGCGAAACGCCCCTCCAGTGAGCGCGAGACGGCGAAGATGATCGTTCTGATTTGCCCGACGGTGCAAGCCGCAATTTGCCCGACGTGGTGCGGCAAACTAGCACGACGGGCAGTTTGGGTATGTTTTGGATGCAGGGGCGATGTCGAGCCAAGCCGGAAGTGGCAGGAGAGCTTTCTACGTCGGCGGTCTGTTCTAGTTAAGTGCACTGTCACCGCAACTCCCGGACAGCGTCGAAGGGCTGACGCGACTGCGACGGCGCTTCGTCACGGCCACCCTTTCCAATGCGGGCATGGCCGCGGTGGTCGCGGTGGTCAAGCATGCCGGCCTGCCGTTTGACGCTGTGCTGACGGCTGAGCTTGCACAGAGTTACAAACCGGCTCCTGCGGTTTACCAGCTCGCAGTCGATTACCTCGGCTACCAGCCTGGGGAGATCTTGATGGTCGCATGCCACAAATACGATCTCAAAGCCGCGCGCGCGTTCGGGATGCGCACTGCATTCGTGGCGCGCGAATTGGAATTCGGCCCGGGCGGGACCGTTGATACCGCATCGGAGACCTGGTTCGATGTCTACGCGGACAGCTTTGTCGCTCTCGCCAGCGCATTGGGTGCCTAGCAACTGGCCTGGTTCTCTGCTTGGCCCAACCAAAACGTTGCATCTCAATCCCATAAGAGCTTTATTCCGAGCGCGCGCCATGTCAGGCGCTTTTCCCTCGATATCTGGTCTGGCGGCGCGACTTCGCAGCCCCGCGGCGCGATCGCGCGTCCGAGCTTTGCCAGATGGGCGCCCTTCAATGAGGAGGGCGCAGGGAAGGCCGGGTGCAGGCCGCACCCATGGCCCGCCTGCAACAAGAAAAGCAGGCGGCAGTCACCACAGGATTGGCCGAACAACCGGCCTTCCCTGCGCGATGGTCTTAACGGCTGCTCCGTGCTCTCCCAGGGGACCGGGCTTTCTTGCCCCCTCCGCGCGAGGCGAGGCCTCGTCGCTTTCGCGATCACGCGCCAACCAAGCCTTCGAGCTATCCGGTTCCGCGAGGGACTGTAGTCGTGCGGTCAGGTAACTCAGCGCTGGTGTGGGTGGCCGGCAACGCACCCCAGGTGTCGAGCAAAGGCGACTATTACCAGGGCAAGAAGAGCATCCCCAAGCCGCTGCAGCTCATCCGACACGCCGGTAGAGGTTCACTTGAACTGACCGCCCACGAGGCGCTCGCCCTAACCAAGATGGACTGGAACAACGACGCGCTGTACGATCCCGTACCTGTAAGTATACGGTACTCACAGAGGTTGGTTCGGACCATCGCGAACGTGCCTGATCTACCGGGAAACGTCTACCCGTATCGCCTGTTCATGTAGACTTATAGCGCGTTGGGCGGATCAACGCGACGTTCGACGAAGTTCAAAGTGCGCGAATTCGACCTTCAGGACATCCTATCGGCCGTGGACGAGGTCCATAGCTCGCTCCAAGAAGGCGTTGAAGACTACCGAATAGCGGTCATCCTGAAGACGCTTAAAGCAATCCAGAGCTACATCGAAAAAGCCGAAAAGGGAGGTCAGATTTGAGTGTGTGCAAAGCGATCTTGCGGTCTGGCTGCGTCCTAAACGCGACTAGCGCCTAGTCGAATCTTATCGACGTGACCGGCTGCCTCATCCCTGCAGCTCACTTGTCCAACTCTTCTTGAGGATCAATCGTGAATCGTGATCGGCTTTTGAGTGAACTCCTGCCCGCTCGTATGCATGCAATCGAGACTCTCAATTTGGCGCTTAATCTTAGCTCCACATTTGGATCGGTGCCTATGGAGCTTTATGCTGACGGCAAGCTGGTGGTGGAAGGTACTCTGCAGGGCTTCACCAATCCCGCTATCGAAGCTGGGCTGATGCACTGCCGTGCATTGCTAGAGTTCTTAGGCCTTTGCGTAAAGAGAGATGGGCGTCTCGGCAATGTCGGCAGCCGTCGCACAAGCGACATTGGCATTGAACAATTCAACACACCATCTGGAGTCCCTCTCAAGATGGTAACAGTCGACGATGCGGCGGACCGCTATCCCGGTCCGAGGGATGAAGCGGAGAGTGCGCTCGTCGCGATCTTTCGGGTCACCAACAAAGGACTAGCACACGTCACGTCGGAGCTGCATGACTCTCCGCAGAATGGACGGTTAATCGAGATTGCAAGCCGAGGCGTCCCGGTCCTGATGGTCGGATGCTTTTACAAGCCAATGGGCGTGCCTGCACCGGATTACAAACTCAGTCAGCGCCCGCGCGCGTGAGTCAGGTACTATAAAGAACAGCCGTACGGCGCTCGCTTCTGAACTGGTGCTGCTCGACAAATTCGCAAGTATCGCGGAGCGAAATTTCGGTAGTAGGTCCGGTCGGATCGGTCGTGCGGCGGACAGTCAATGGCGACCGTCGCTGCGAGAGAGTGTGCGGGGTGGTGGGCACGCGCCGCCTGATGGCGGCGCCTTGCCCACCTTACGCAGCTTTCAGTTTTGCGCGATGGGTCGCGCGTCGTAGGGAGCCGTCGGTCGGCCTGCGCCGGCGACCCCGGTCATTCCAGTTCGATTGGCTGATAGGTGCCGGTCCCGTCGAGCACCGTACCCCAGATCTTGTGCGAGGCCTGATGTTCGGCCGTGCCGAAACTGAGCCGGGCTCCGAGACCGAGATCGATGTTGCGCATCGATTCGAGCGTATCGATCAATCGCTCGGTGTTGAGCTCTTGACCGGCGTTCTTCAGGGCTTGAATCAGGATGCTCGCCTCGATGTAACCCTCGAGCGAGGTGTAGTCCGCCGGCTCGCCGGGGAAATGTTTCGCCAGCGCGGCCTTGTAGTCGAGCACCAGGCTCGAATAGCCGGAGACGGCGGGAACGGCCTGGGTCACGATGACCCCCGTTGCGTATTGCGGACCGAGCAGCGTGAGTTCGTTGGCCAATGCCGAGGCGCCGACGGCCGACACATTGACGAAGGCCGCACCGGGAAGCGCGTCATGCGCCTTTTCGATGAACTTCGCTGCCGCGCGGGAGGTCGCGACCATGATGACGGCGCGGACGGGCACCTTCTGCGCCTTGAGCTGGTTGATCGCGGGCTCCACATCCACCGTGTTGCGGGTGTAGTTGACGCGCAGGATCGCGGCGTCGTTGAGGCCGAGCGCGCGATACGCCTTGGCCACGCCGGCAAACCCGGCATCGCCGAAGGAATCGTCCTGCGCGAACAGCGCAATCTGGCGCGGCGGCACCCGGCGCAGCTTCACCAGATAGCGCACCAGCGCATCGGCCTCTTCCGCATAGCTCGGACGATAGTTGAAGACATAGCGGTCCGGCGGATCGTGGCGCGTGACGTTGGCCCCGGTGTAGGGGCTGAAGAACAGCACCCGGCGTTCGAGTGAATAGGGGATCGCGACGGCCGCCGTAGCGGTCCCGAAATTGCCGATGAAGCCGAACACCTGCTCCTTCTCGTAGAGCTGTTTCATGGCGTCGAGCGTGCGGTTCGGATCATAGTCGTCGTTGGCGACGACGAGCTTGAGCATGCGCCCATTGACGCCGCCGGCTTCGTTGGCGCGGTTGAAGGCGGCTTCGATGCCGACTTTGAGCAGGCGACCGGATTCCTTGTTTGCGCCGGACAGTGGCACGACGCTCCCGAACGTGATCTCGCGGTCCGTGACGCCGCGAACCGGCTGAGCAGGCGTCGCGCTCGTCGCGCCGGCTGCAGCGGCGGAGCGCGGTCCGGTCGCGGCGTCCGGCAACGCGCCGGCCGTGGCGACCGGCGCGCCAATCGATCGTTCGAGGTCTGCGAGCTGGAGCTCGGCGCGCCGGCAGTCCTGGCGCCCGTTCGCCACCGCCTGGCGACCGTCGGCGATGGAGCGGTCGAACAGCCGCGTGGTCTCATCGCGATCGGCCTGGCTGTTCGAGGCGTCGCGAATGACGGCTTGGAACTTGCCAATGACGGCTTGGATACGGGGACGGGAGATGTCGCTGCAGGCGAGGGCCGACCCGACGATCGGACCGACCTTGCCGCTGAGGTCGCGCACCGCGGTGAGATTGTCGCCGGGTGCGGCATGGAGCGGGGTGACGACCAAAAGGGCGAGCGTGATCGCAGAACGATGTGCAAACGATCTGCTGTGGTTCAGGAGCGCGTTGCGGGGCTGGAAGTCGAGGAAGGTCATCATGACAGGGATTCAAACTCGTTGAGATTTGTTGGTCTTGGCAATTCGTTGAGTAGGCTTTGTTGCGGGCCTGTCAGGCCGCGCGGACCGATTGCAGGAAGCGGCTCACCTCGCGCTTCAGCCGGTTGCTGTCTGTCGACAGCCCCTGGGCCGCTTCCAGCACCTGGGTCGAGGCCGAACCGGTCTCGGTGGCGCCGCGCTGGACGTCGGTGATGTTGACGGAGACCTGCTGGGTGCCGTGCGCAGCCTGCTGGACGTTGCGCGAAATCTCCTTGGTCGCGGCATTCTGCTCCTCGACCGCGGCGGCAATGGTGGAAGAGACTTCCGACAGCCGCTCGATGCTTCCGGAGATCAGCCTGATCGCCTGCACCGACTCCTGCGTCGCGGTCTGGATGCCGGCCACCTGCTGGCCGATCTCATCGGTGGCCTTGGCCGTCTGCTCGGCCAGCGCCTTCACCTCGGCGGCGACCACGGCAAAGCCGCGTCCGGCCTCGCCGGCGCGCGCGGCCTCGATGGTGGCGTTCAGCGCCAGCAGGTTGGTCTGCCCGGCGATGCTGTTGATCAGCTCGACGACATCACCGATGCGGCTCGCTGCGCGCGAGAGTTCGCTCACCCGCTCGTTGGTCCGCTTCGCCTGCTCGACGGCTTCATTGGCCATGCGCGCCGATTCGTGCACCTGACGGCCGATCTCGGTGACCGAGGAGGTCATCTCCTCGGTGGCGGAGGCGACGGACTGCACGTTGGTGGAGGCTTCCTCGGAGGCGGCCGCGACTGCGGTCGCGAGCTCGCCGGCGCGCACCGCCGTCTTGCTCAGCGTGTCCGCCGACACTTCCAGCTTGGACGAGGCCGACGAGACCGTCTCGACGATTTCGCCGATGGCGCCCTCGAAGTCGTCGGCCATCTTGTACATGTCGGCCTTGCGGCGGGCCAGCGCCCGCTGCTCGGCTTCCTTCTGCTCCGCCTCCAGCGCGTGACGCGCGACCGCGTTGCTCTTGAACACCTCGACGGCGCCGGCCATCTCGCCGACTTCATCGCCGCGTCCGACCCCGGGCACCTCGACGTCGAGATCGCCGCCGGCGAGGCTCTTCATCACCGCAGTCATCCGATGCAGCGGTCCGGTGATGCCGCGTCCGACCAGCGTCGACACCACCAGCAGAATCAGGAGCACGAGGCCGGCCGCCATCAAGGACTGCCGGGTCGAAGCCCAGGTCTGTGCCGAGAGATCGTCGATGTAGACGCCGGTGCCGACGAGCCAATTCCAGGGCGCGAAACCCGCGACATGAGTGAGTTTGGGCTGCGGCGCCTCGGAGCCCGGCTTCGGCCAGTCGTAATTGACGAAGCCGCGGCCATGTTGCCGCACGACATCGATCATCTCCACGAACAGCTTCTTGCCGTTCGGATCCTTCATGTCAGAGACATCCTGGCCGATCAGCTTGGTCGAGATCGGATGCATCAGCATCCGCGCGGTCATGTCGGTCACGAAGAAGTACTCGTTGCCGCCATAGCGCAGCTGCGAGGCGCGCTCCAGCGCCCGCTTCTGCGCGTCCGCGACCGAGATCGTTCCCTTTTGTGCGGCGGCGTGCTCCTCGGCGAAAATGCTGAGGGCAAGCTCGGTGAGATGCTGAAGCTCCAGCTGCTTCTGCTGCTTGAGGCTGGCTGCGAGCTCACTGGAGTTGAAGGCGGCAAGGCCGATCAGGCCGATGAAGCTCAGGCCGATCAACGCATAGATCTTGATGCCGATCGTCAGTTTGAGGCGGACGGGTAGTGCAGATGACATAGCAGTCTCCACGGGCGCATCGGTAAGGCGCGGGGAGAGCGGTCGCACGGGGATACCCTGGTGCACACGCAAGCAGCCCAACAGCCATTGCGTGGAACCCTATGGAACCAGATGCTAATTGTTATTAATGCGAGGCCCGTGCAAATACGGAGCGACGGTCGGAAGGCGACCGTTACTCAGTCAAATCGGTAACCTGCTCTGGCTGGAACATGCGACATCTCGTCCCATGTCCTGCAAACCGAACCAGGAAGCGTCCATTGCCCGTGGAGGTCAGCCTTGTGTCAGTTGCTGGCAAGCGTGACCCTAGCTCCAAGTTCTTTAACATAAGTTACGTGCTGGCGCGGATGATCGGGCGCGATCCCACGGGCTGCTGTGAATGAAACTCAGGGGCAGGACAGGGACAGGCCGGTCGCGCCGTGGACGGTCAATAGCGACCGCCACTGCGTTCTTGTTGCTTGATCCAGTCCGACAATGTCCTGGGTGGTGATCCCCGCTCCTGACGCGATGGTTTCGAGTTTGCAGTGAGTTTGCTCCGGCTCGTTGTTTCCGCGTGCGCGCGCCGGCGCGTCGCAGCGTCCGCGTCTGAGACAGCTCTTGACGTGTTGGCGAGCTTCTCTGCGGCCTCTTTTTCGAGTCGGAGTTTTTTCAGTCGCTCCATCTTCTCGCGTTCGGGATCGATGGGTGCAGGCGGGAGGTCTCTCTGGCGGGCCGCCTCGGCTGAGATCAGCTGTCCGATGATCGCACCTTCGCCGAGCGCCTTGCAGGCTTCCAGCCGATGCAGGCCCTCGACCAGAACGAAGTGGTCCTTTTCACGGCGGACGAGAATGGCCTCGCGTTGTCCGACCTCCAGAATGCTCTCGGCCAGCTCTTCAACGATCTCGGGTTTGAGCGCGTGCCGCATCTTCTCGGGAATGCGAATCTTGTCGATGGGGAAGCTTTGCGGTTCGGACACAGGTGATGCTCCCTCAGTCTATGCTGCGCGGTGATCGCGCCCGACCCAATGGACCGGCCGAATGTGCAACGGATCCCAAATCCGGAACGAGGCCTCGCGGAGGATGAAGACACGGGTCATGCGCGTCTACCATAGTGACATTCCGCTTCGGACCGCAAGCGGGGCGATGGAGACGAATGGTGGCATATCTTTCGTTAGCGATCGTCTCAGGATGGTCGCGATGTGAGCGCGTCGGGGGATGAGTCTTAGTGCGTCACGAGCGTCATTCCGGGGCAGCCCGCGCGACAAAATGGCAAAGCCATTTTGCGCGGAGGGCTGAACCCGGAATCTCGAGATTCCGGGTTCGATGCTAGCGCATCGCCCCGGAATGACGGTGAAGTTGGCGATGTCTCGCGCTTGTGATGCAGCAAGATCGGCGGACCGTAGTCCGCCATTCGATAGGGCAGCGCGCGGCGCCATTGCGGTTACGCATCCATGGTGCGTATAGGTAGGGATATGATGCATGCATCGCGTGTGACTGCCCCCGACGCATCAGGGCACGACCGAGCATTCGTTTTCATGACTGACAATTTTTAATGACTGACAAGCGCACAAGGTCCCGCCGAGATAGCCATCCACCGCCGTCCGACCAGCGCGAACGCATCGCACGGGCGGCGCTGGCGCTGTTCACGACGCAAGGGTTTCACGGCACCAACACCCGCGAGATTGCCGACCGGGCCGGCGTTTCCTCCGCCGCCATCTACACTTTTTATCCCAGCAAGGAGGCGATCTTTGGCGAACTGGCGCGACAGTACCGCGCACGGCTCGACCACTTCATCGACACCACGGTCAGGCGGCTCAAGGACCCGCTCTCGAAGCGCGATTTGCGGGCGTTCGCGTCGGCGATCTGGACCAAGATGCAGGACGAGCCGGAGATTCTGCTGCTGGTCCTGATCGACGTGATCGAATTCAAATTCCAGCATTTCCAGGGCGCATTCGACAATCTCCCGGCGCGGATGCGGGCGATGGTCGGGGCGGCCTTGACGGCGGCGGAGCGCCGGGCTGGATGGCGCGGACACGATCCGGCGTTCGTGCTGGCTGCCGTCTATCACTACTTCTTCCATTTCGCCCTGATCGAAAAGCATATGCGCGGCAACCAGCATCTGGGCGTCAGCAACGAGCTGGCGATCAAGCGCTTTGTCGATCTGCTGTTCGGCGGCTTGTGGTCGCGGCTCCCTTGCATCGATGGCGCTGCGTTGCGCCAGGCCGACGACACGCGCGCCCGGCCGCAACTGCTCGAGGAGGCGGCGCGGGACCGGATCGAGTTCATCCGGCTGCTCTGCGGCCGGTTATGGCATTCGCCGCCGACCATGTCGTCTCAATCGGGCCGCAAAGGCAGGGACAAGGGTAGGGACAGGATCAAGGTGCCGATGCTGTTCCTGCCACAGATCGCTCCCGACCGGCCCGATGACAATCAGCTGGCGATCGAGGCCGCCGCGCTCGCGCTTTTCACCACCCAGGGCTTCCACGGCACCAACATTCGCGACATCGCCGACAGAGCCGGCGTCTCGCAGGGGGCGATCTACACTTATTATCCCAAGAAGGAGAAGATCTTCGAGAGCCTGGTCCGCAACTACCAGGCCTGCATGCTCGCCTTCACGCGTCAGGTCATCCTGCTGCTCGAGGATCCGTTCTCGCGCCGTGACCTGCGGCTGCTCGCCACCGCAGTGCGATCCATCGTCTATGACGAGGCCGCGTTCCTTTTGCTGATGTTCATCGACGTCATCGAGTTCAAGAACCGGCATTTCGCCGCGCTGTTTCATGACATTCCGGCCCAGTTCCGCTATCTCTTGGGTCCCGTGCTCGACCGCACGAAGCGCCGCGCTGGATGGTGCGGGCAGGACCCGGCCTTCGTGCTGGCGACGATCTATCTGTTCTTCTACAATTATTTCGTGATCGAGCGGCACATGCTGGGCAACCAGCACCTCGGCCTGCCGGAGCAGGAGGCGATCGAACGCCTCATCGACGTGCTGTCGACCGGATTGTGGGGGCACGACCCTGATGCCGCGTAGATTTTCCGCATAGTTCTCCGCGTCGCCTGCCGCAGAGACGGCGCGCATTCGTTGCAGCGCCGCAAAGCCGCCAATCCGTATGCATGATGAATTTGTGAAGACCGTCGGCCTGCGCGTGCGAATTCAAAAAACCAAGTGATCATTTTTGTGAGTGACTGATCAGACTCGGCCTGCTATGTCTGGTTGTGGGGCGGAAACTTGCTTCAACATCATCGAGACCAGGGTCCTGCCCCGAAACCAAAAAAATGGGTGAGGGAGATCAAGGTCATGACACAGTCTTTGCGGCCGCTGATCGGCGCGACGCGACGGGCCCTTGCGCTGGCGATCGCAACATCGAGCGTGCTGCTGGGGGCGCCGTTGTTGGTGAGCTCTGCCGGCGCGGCCTCGCCGCCGAATTTCATCACTTTCGAAAGCGGGCAAGTCCGGCCACTGGCGACATCGCCCGATGGCAGCACGCTGTTCGCGGTCAATACGCCGAACGGAACCCTGGAGGCGTACCAGATCGGCGTGGGCGCACTGACACAGACCGCTCACATCCCGGTCGGCCTCGAGCCGGTGGCGGTGGCCGCCCGCAGCGACACCGAGGTCTGGGTCGTCAACCATTTGTCGGACAGCATCAGCATCGTCTCGCTGGTCGGCACCCCTCACGTGGTGCGCACCTTACTCGTCGGCGACGAGCCGCGTGACATCGTTTTTGCCGGGCGCAAGGGGCTTGCCTTCATCACCACCGCGCACCGCGGCCAGCAGCGGACCGATCCGTCGATCGCCAACGTTCCCGGCGCCGGCGACCCGCAGCTCACCACGCCGGGCGTCCCCCGTGCCGACGTCTGGGTGTTCGATCCGAACAACCTCGGCGCCACGATGGGAGGAACGCCGGTCCGGATCATGAGCTTCTTCACCGACACGCCGCGCGCGCTCGCGGTCAGCCCGGATGGCAACACGGTCTATGTCGCGGGTTTCGAGACCGGCAACCAGACCACGGCGATCAACGAGGGGCGGATCTGCGACGGCTTCAACCCCAGGCAGGGTTGTTTGCTGATCGACCTCTCGATCAGCCCCGGCGGCAACCTCGGCCCGGCCGCGGACACCTCAGGGGAGCCCGCGCCAAAAGTGTCGGAGATCGTCAAGTTCAACAACACGACCGGTCATTGGCAGGATGAGCTCAACCGGGTCTGGGACAACTCGGTGCGTTTCAGCCTGCCGGACACCGACGTGTTTGCCATCGATGCCAATGCGCTGACGCAGACCGGCGCCGTGGCCCATGTCGGCACCACTCTGTTCAACATGGTGGCCAATCCGGTCAGCGGTCATCTCTATGTGTCGAACACCGAATCAGAGAACCAGGTTCGCTTCGAAGATCCGACGCGGAGCGCCGGACACGCCGTGACCGGCCACCTCGCGGAGTCGCGCATCACCGTGGTCTCCGGCCAGTCGGTTACGCCCGTTCATCTCAACAGCCACATCAACTACGGCCTGCTGCCGGGAGATTCGGGCTTCGACCCCAGTCAGGCGCAGCACAGCCTGGCGACGCCGACCGGCATGACGGTCTCGGCCGACGGACGCACGCTCTACGTGGCCGCGTTCGGCTCCAGCAAGATCGGCGTGCTCGACACCGCGGCACTGGAGAGCAACAGCCTTGATCCGACCATCGCCAGCGCCAACTACATCTCGCTGAGCGGCGGCGGACCGAGCGGCGTCGTGCTCGACCAGAGCCGCAACCAGCTTTACGCCCTGACCCGCTTCGACAACGCGGTGAAGGTCGTCAATCTCGGGTCGCGCGGCGAAGTCGCGAGCGTTGCCATGACCAATCCGGAGCCAGCCTCGGTGGTCCAGGGCCGGCCGATGCTCTACGATGCCCGCCCGTTCGGAAGCAACGGCGAGGCGTCGTGCTCGAGCTGTCATACGTTCGGCGACAAGGACGAGCTCGCCTGGGATCTCGGCAATCCCAGCGGCAAGGTGACGTCGAACCCGATCCCGGTCAATCTTGGCGACCAGCTCTCGATCGACCTCGGTAAGCTGCTGTTCGGCGTGACCACGCCGCTCAACGGCACCAACGCCGTCAACGTGTTCCATCCGATGAAAGGGCCGATGACCACGCAGACCCTGCGTGGCCTCGCCCATGCGGGCGCGATGCATTGGCGTGGCGACCGCGCCAACGGCGTCTTCGGCGTCAATGCGACCGATGAGAACCTGTCCTTCAACAACTTCCAGGTCGCGTTCCAGGGACTGCTGGGGACTGCCAATGCACCGACCGCGGCGCAGATGCAGGCCTTTACCAACTTCGCGCTGCAGGTTCAATTGCCGCCCAATCCGGTGCGCAACTTGGATAACTCGCTGACAGCATCGCAAAGCCGGGGCGCGGCGTTCTACAGCGGCCAGCGTCCCGCCGACGGTCTCGACGTGCCGGGCCTCGGCAAGGTCCTCGGTCTGTCCGCCTTCACCTGCAACGGCTGCCACGCGCTCGACCCGTCGAAAGGCCAGTTCGGCACCAGCACCAATGCGAGCTTCGAAGGCATCGACCAGATCTTCAAGATCCCGCACCTGCGCAACATGTACACCAAGGTCGGCATGTTCGGCATGCCGGCGGTCTACTTCTTCAACGGACGGGATACCGGCAATATGGGGCCGCAGATCCGCGGCTTCGGTTTCACCAACGAGGGATCTGTCGACACCATCTTCAGCTTCTTCAATGCATTGGTGTTCAATCCGACGCTCAACAGCGGCTTCCCGCTGATCAACCCCGACGCCACGCGGCGCGATGTGGAGCAATATGTGCTGGCGTTCGACAGCGATCTCGCTCCCATCGTCGGACAGCAGGTGACGCTGAGCAACGTCAACCTCGCCACCGCCGCGGCCCGCGTCACCTTGCTCGAGCAGCGCGCCGGGGCACCGTTCACCTCGCTGGCGCTGGGCGGACAGGTGACCGAGTGCGATCTGGTGGCGAGCGTCGTCGCCAACGGAGCCGTCGTGAGCTATCTGTACGCCCCGGCGTCACAAATCTTCACGGCAGCCAACGGGAGTTCAGCGACGGACGCCGCACTGCGCGCGGTGGCGGCTACGCCGGGCAGGGAAGTGACCTTCACCTGCCTGCCGCCCGGCTCCGGCCCTCGCGTCGTCTCCAGTCAGAGTCAGTAGGTCGCTCGCGCGATCCGGCCTCACGCGCTGCGCAGCGCGTGAGGCACGGGGGCCGCCGAATGATCGGCGACCCTGCTCATGAGGCGCCCGAGAGTTGCGCAGACGAAAGTCGCTCATGTCGCCGAGCTGTCGTGCTATGTTGGGCACTGGTGACAGGAGGAGCTCCTCATGCCGAATTGCAAAATGACGAATTGCAAAGTCGTTGCCGCGCTGGTGGGGTTTGGCTTGGCCTTGCCCGGCATTGCACTGGCGCAGGATGCGCCGCTCGAGGAACAGCTCGTCAACCAGATGAACAAGGTGTTCGGAGTCCATGCCGGGTTCCGCGCCAATCACGCCAAGGGCGTTGTGGTCGAGGGACATTTCAAGGCGTCTCCGGACGCCGCCGGCTTGAGCCGGGCGGTCTTGTTCGGCGGCACCGAGGTTCCGGTGACGGTGCGCTTTTCGGACTCCACGGGCGTGCCGAATTTGCCCGACGGCTCCGACGACGCCAATCCGCACGGCATGGCGGTGAAGTTTCATCTGCCTGACGGCAGCGACACCGACATTGTGATCAATTCGCTCAAGTTCTTCCCGGTGTCGACCAGCGAGGAGTTTCGCGACCTGCTGGTGGCGATTGCGGAGAGCCCGCCTGATGCGGCCAAGCCGACGAAAGTCGAGCAGTTCTTTGCGAGCCACCCGACCGTCCCGGCCGCCCTCGGCACGGTCGCCACGCCGGACAGTTTTGCCGACGAGGCCTATTTCGGCATCAATGCGTTCGTCTTCGTCAACAAGGCGGGCGAGCGGCAGGCCATCCGTTATCAGATGGTGCCCGACAAGGTGGTGCATCTGGACAAGGCTGAGGCTGCGAAGCGGGCGCCGGACTTCCTGATGCAGGAGCTGCCGGCACGGTTGAAGCAGGGGCCGGTGACGTTTCACTTCAAGGCCCAGCTCGCTGCGGCCGGCGACTCCACCAAGGATCCGGCCAAGCCCTGGCCCGACGACCGCAAGCTGGTCGAGCTCGGCGTGCTGACGATCGACAAGGCTGTGCCCGATAGCGACGAGGCGCAGAAGAAGCTCTTGTTCCTGCCGGGGCAGCTCACCGACGGCATCGAGGAGTCCGATGATCCGATGATCGACGTTCGGAACGGCGCCTACGCCGTGTCGTTTTCCCGGCGCAATCCCTGATCATCGCGGCGCACCTGCCGCCTGGGCGAAGCGCACCAATGAAGCGCACTAATAAAGTGCGCAAATGGAACCCGTCGTGTGACATATTGGTCGCACTTGCCGGCTGTGTCACGCCACGAACTCGCGATTGCCCCACTCTCGACGCATTCCGCCGTGCATGGTCACGGTATCGGGGAGGGGCTGGGGCCATGTCCAACCTCGAGGAGATGTTGCGTGAAGACATTCGTGATTGCCGCGGGCGCCCTGCTCGCGCTGGCAACCGTGGCGCATGCTGCGGACCTGCCGCACCCTCAGCCGGTTTATGAGCAAGCCGCCGTCGGCAAGATGCCAATCGGCAAAGCTCCGATTGGCAAGTCCCCCATCGGCAAAGCGCCGATTGGCAAAGGCCCGGTTGTCGCCGGCCCCGTGGTTCGCCGCGCTTACTGAGCCCGGCCAGTCTCCTGGCCCACTATCATCTATCTTGGGGCGTGCTTGCCATGCAGCGTTCGTGCTTGGTCGGAATTTCCATTGCAGCGCTGCTGCTGTCTTGCGGCGTGCAGACGGCGTCCGCGCGGCCGATGCACGCCCCAAGCCGACATGAGGCCAAAGCGAGTGCGCCTGAACGGCGCGCGCGCGAGGCCAAAGGGCCTTATTATGTCGACTTCAGAGCGCGCACTGCCGCGAGCTGGGGCCACGCTTTCGTCTGGTACGGCAAGACCAGTGAGCGCGCGGTCGATGTGGCGGGGCTCACGCCGGCCGGCGACACGCTGGCCTACATGCTCGGCTATTTCACCTTCGTGCCGTCCGAGACCGGCGCCAGCTATGGCGATCTCGACCCGGACTATCTGACGGCGAGCTACCGTGTCTACCTGAACGAAGCCGACGCCAAGAGGGTGTTCGCCTACATCAAGAAACTGCAGGCGGACTCGCCGGTGTGGAACGCCGAGACGGCGAATTGCACGTCGTTCATCGGCAGCATCGCGGAGTTCATGGGTTTGAAGACCCCGGTCCGCTGGACACGTCCCGAGGACTACGTCAACCAGCTTCGCGACATGAATGGCGGCCGCCAGATCGTCCGCCTGGCGGCGGAGCAATAGCCCGTCGAACGGTGCCGCTCGTCACCTGGGACCATGATCCGGAAAGGTGCGCAGCGGTTCTCCCTGGCGACAAACGCGGAACGCGTTTGCGCGGAGATCATGCTCAGAACAAGAACTTGTAGCGTGATGGTGATCAAACCTGATCCCATCGCCTATAGATGACTGGGGCAAGCCAAAGCCGCTGACGCCCAGGCGCGGGCCGGCTAGAGCAAGCCAATCTCGACCGCATCCATACCTTCTACTAAGGCTGACGCGTCCAGCCCGCGCTGATCGGGAGCCGGACGGGCGGCGAGGCGCAGGCGCTTGTGGAGTCCTCGCCGTCGCTGGGCCCTCGTGCTCCAGAGCGGCGAGGATGCGCGACAGCGTGCGACGCGCCGCGGACGCCGGCAGATAACCTGACGGCTCGCGCGCTTGAGCCGCTCTCCAACATGCTGCTGCGCTGGACGTCGCAGGCGCTGGCCGCGGGTGCGCCAACCGCCGTCGAGAACTTGCCTGATTGCGACGGAGCAGGACTCCGCCGCAGACCCGCGCGATGTTTGTCATCGTGAAGCTGCTCGGCCAAACGAATGCACCATCTTCGCCGCACTATGATCACAAGCCGCGCGACCGCGCGGCGAGGGCGCGTCGCGATCACGGCATAATGCAGTTGGAGGGGCTCGCTGGCGTGAGCTTACGCTGGGCGCGGCCCGATGCGTCAGCCGCGACTCATCCTTCGCATTCTTGCCGGATGAATGCCGAGCCGGGCCGTCGTCAGCGCGCAGCGAGATGGTTCGTGCCGTCGATGTCGATGTGCGTCGCAACGCGTTGAGCAAGTCACAAAGACCTCGCATCGAAATCTCAACTCAGACATGCCTCGACGCGCCTGACCCGCGACACCGGCGTACATCTCCGATCCCTCGCAGTCGATATGTCCTCTACCTGAAGATGTATGGCTCGCGCGCGAGCGGGTTGCCGCATCCGGTGTTGGCCTTTTTTTGAAGTCTCCAACGTCGCACTACTTTCAGGATATGTCCGCGAAAGATGCGCGTTAGCTGACGAATGCGTCGTCAACGTCCATTGCAGAAGAGAGTGCGAACTACTTCCTTCCGTCGGGACTCTGCAGCTCCAATGCAACACTCACAACCGAATGTTGTTGCGTCAGCCTCGTCAAATCGCATCCCACGCGTTTGACATTTTTCGAATTAGTTCGCGACATAATCTGACGCTCCTGATGCGTTCGTCGTTTCGTGCGGCACGTGTTCAGGAGTTGTGAGTTCGATGCGTCGCGTAGTTTGCGTGTGCCTGTGCCTATCTTCTTTCGCTGCGAGTACCAATCAAGTATGGGCGACCGATCTCGCCCTGCCTCCCCCACTTCCCCCGCCGTCGACCAGCGTCTTCGCCTACAGGTGGAGCGGCTGTCATGCCGGCGTCAACGTCGGCTATGGATGGTCACGCCAGCAGCAGACATTGAGCCAGAGCGGCAACACCAATGTTGCGTCGGCCCAGCAGCCAGCCACCACCAACACGGCTGGCGGGTCGACCCAGCAGACCACGCCGCCGCCGACCAATCAGAACGGGAACGGTGGTGGATGGAAGCCGCCCTACCACCACCATGGTCACGGCCAGCACGGTGATCATGACGGGTGGAAGGACGGCAAGCATCACGACCACGATAAATACCCGGACCATAAGTGGTCGCACTACGATCAGCACGATGGCCACGACCATGATGCTGGCTACGGTTGGCCACAGGTTGGTTCAAACTACGACCACAACAAGCACGCCGACCATGACTGGCCGTGGCAGGGTCAGCAACACGCCTACGACAAGGACTCGTACAAGGACTTGGGCTACGGCTGGCCACACATCGGGCAATACGGCGACCATGACAAGTCAGGCGGTCACGACTGGCAGCAGCAGCACGCGGATGGCGCGTATGACAGGTCGACGTGGCTGCGGCAGGACGGGCACGACGCACATGGCGGCTACGGCTGGCCGCAAACGCGACAATACGCCGACTACGACAAGTCGGGCAGCTCCAGCTGGCAACAGCAGCCGGCCTATGACAAGCACGACTGGCAGAAGGACGGCTGGCAGAAAGACAAGTGGCCCAAAGACGAATGGGCAAAAGATCAGTGGCCGAAGCACGATCACGGCGGACACGCCTGGCAGCCTGTTCCTCCGAACAAGCCCGGATGGCCGCAGAACAATCCTCCGCCGAACAACAATGGCGGAGGGCAGGCGCAGCAGCCGAACCCGCCTCCCGCCCAGGGCAACACTGTTAGCGCTGCGGCGGTCCAGCCGTTGCTGCTGCAAACACCGGTGGCGACCTCCAGCGATGGCGATGACGTGATCGGCGGCTTGCAGCTCGGCTGCGATTACCAGATGGATCGCTTCGTCGTCGGCATCCAGGCGATGGCGGATTTTGCCAAGATCAACTCGTTCAGCTCCATCCCCCAGGTGCCGCAGCTCGCGACCAGCACGACGGCGAACAACCTCTACACCGCCACGGTGCGGGCGGGCTATCTCGTGACTCCCGCGATCCTGGCCTATCTGAAGGGCGGTGCGGCATGGACGCGAACGAGCGTCGCGGTCGTCAACAACGGCTCCGGCCAATCGGCGACTGCGTCGTTTGATCGTACCGGGTGGACGGTCGGAGCCGGCGTCGAATGGATGTTCGACCGGCACTGGTCGGCATTCGCCGAATATGACTATGCGGATTTCGGCCGTGTGACGGGTCCGCTGACGGGCGCGGCCGCGCTCGCCGGAGGTCCGAACGTCGTCAGCCTGAAATCGCAGATGCATACGGTTCTGGTGGGCGTCAACTACAAGTTCGATCTGCTCGCGTTATCCGGCAGGTAGGGGGCGGACGCTTCAAACTCTTGCCAGCAACACGAGGCCGCCTGGTTGACCCAGGCGGCCATCGCTGTCTGATGCGTCCATATGCCGACGGGCCGGCGACATAGGGGCGCATGGTCGAGAAGGATCTGAACCCCGGCCGCCCATCGGGGAGGGACTATTTGTTCGCCGGGGTGGGGCTGCTCTTGCTGGACCCGGTGGTCACCGGCGATGAGCCGTTCTGGTTGGAGGCGGTCGTTCTGTCCCGGTTGGTGTAGTAGATCGCGGCCACGACGACGGCAATCACGCAGACGAGGGCGATGATCCAGCCGGTGGCATTGCGTCCACGCCGGCGGTCGAATGCCGGGCGATCGTCATTCGGATCGGTCATTGCGCGCCTCTCCTGTTAAGCGGTTCGACTGGGGGGCGATGCGCCCATGGCTGTCTTCCCGCATCGCCGTCCGCGATGACCCTGCCAACAGGGCCGGCGAAGTCCAGTTCCTAGAGCCGCGCATTCGAATTCCGATCGACTCGGTGGCGGAAGCGTGCGGTGATAGAGTGGCGGCGTTAGCCGCGGGTGCGGCTTTGCCCTCTGTTTCGATCCGGATCATCCATGCCCCTCTGGACCTGTTCCCAATGCGGCGCACAGTTCCCCGATACGGCCGCGCCACCCGACGCCTGCCTGATCTGCGAGGACGAGCGGCAATTCGTGAACTGGAGTGGGCAGAGCTTCCTCAGTCGTGAGGAGATGTTGCGGGGGCACCGGCTGATCTGGCGGGACGATCTCGGTGTCCCAGGTTTGCAGATCGAGCCACGTTTCGCGATCGGCCAGCGCGCATTGTTGCTGTGCGAGAGCGACGGCTGCGTGATGTGGGATTGCGTGCCGCTCGCGACCGACGCGGCGATCGGCCATGTGCGCTCGCTCGGCGGATTGAAGGCGATCGCAGTCTCGCATCCGCATTTCTATGGCGCAGTCGCCGATTGGAGCGAGGCCTTTGCCGGCGCGCCGATCTATCTTCATGGTGACGATCGTGCCTTTGTCACCCGGCCGTGCCCCTCGATCGTGGCGTGGTCGGGCGACAGCATTCAGCTCTCCCCGGACATTGTCCTGTACCGTACCGGCGGTCATTTCCCGGGAGCCACGGTGCTGCACTGGAAGACCGCCGCCGATGGACGAGGCGCGTTGTTCGTCGGGGACATCGCGATGGTGGCGATGAATCGCCGCCATGTCAGCTTCATGTATTCCTATCCGAACTATGTCCCGCTGGGGACCGCCGCGGTCCGCCGCATCGCCGACGTGGTTGCTCCGCTGGCCTTCGATCGCATCTACGGCGCGTGGTGGGACCGCAATATCGCCGCAGACGCGAAGCCCAAGTTCGATCACTCGGTGCGGCGCCATCTCACTGCCATCGCCTGACGTCCAAGCGGGTGTTAGTTCGTATCGTGGCCTCGGCCGCTCACGCGGGTTCGATCGTGTTCAAATGAATTTGCCGGTTTTTCCCGAAGTCTGGAACTGCGAATGGCTTGGCCTGTTTGTGCTGAGACCTGAGCAAAGGAAGTCTCCAGATGGGCGTCATGCATCAACTGGCCAATGCGTCGCTCGCGGCGATCTTTGCGATCGGGATGATCGTCGCCGCACAGCGTTTCATTGAATACCGCTCCGCGCGTGCATTCGAGCTGGCTCCGATCACAACGGTTGCCCTCACCCCGCCTTGAGCGGCGGACGATAAAAAAAGCTCCGGCGCATGTGGGTCTGCGCCGGAGCAACGGGAACGTGATTGTGTCTTGAAGCGAATGGACAACGCGGCACCCGGCCTGTGGTTCCTGTTCTTCCCGAATCTATTGCCAGCTTTTCCCGACTTTTTCCCTTCGCGTCGGAACGCGTCCGGGCATTCCCCGTTTGCGATGGGGCAGCGTTCATCGAAGCGAGGAGATACGAGATGAGAAGCTTAACAAAGGCCGCAGCCGGCGCCGCGATCGGAGCCGCTTTCCTGGCCGCCTCCGCGATCAGCGCATCTGCAGCGATCGTCTGTACCGGAAACGTGTGCTGGCACACGCACGAGGTCCATGAATATCCGCCCGAGGCGCGCGTGATTGTCCATGAGGACAATTGGCGGTGGGGGCCGACGGAGAGGTACACGTTCCGGGAGCATGAAGGTCGCGGTTATTGGCGCGACGACAAATGGGTGAGCTGGTAACCGCCCGTTTCGGAGCTGCGTGGGGCGGCATCCCGCCCTGCGCCACGGATCAGACCTTCGTTCCGATGATCCTTTAAGTGTCGCAGCCGCGAAGGTGTTGCAGCCGCGCCTTGGAATGATCACCGGCCTTCCTTCAAATCCTGCCGTTGAGGCGCCGCGGAATGAGCTTCCGCGCGTGTGATGGGTCATGCCCCTCGTTCGTTATCTCCTCTTTGCGGGCGGCATTCTGCTGGCGCTGCTGTTTGTCGCCGACTGGTATCTGCCGACACCCGCGCAGCAGACCGCTGATGGCGACATCGATCGAACGATCATCCGTATCCACAGCGACAACAAATGGCCGGCAGCGGTCAAGTTCGACACCACGATGCCGATCGCCGCGGCGTTTCCTGCCAATGACGAGGTCGATCCGGTGCTGGCGCCCGCGGCGGATAAACCGGTCCCCGCGCGACAGGCTGAAGCGGTGGCTCCGCCAGCGCGTCCGCAAAAGGCTCCGGAACACTCCCGCCGGCGAGCACGGCTGCCGTCGCGTGTCGCGGTCCGGGAAAGCCAACGCCGCATTGCGACCTATCAGCTCAGCGACGGCTGGGCCTGGTCGCGCTGGTAGGTTCGGCCGTGCAGGGCATCAATGAACGGCACTCCACGTCACCCGTTGCTGCAGGCGTCGCATTATTGCCCCGACGCCTGCGGCTTCGGCGACGGGCTGGCCGCGTCGCGGGCGCGGCCAGCCCGATCGCCAGCTTCGGTCGACGTGGGCGGTCAGTCCAGTTCCATCTCGACGGCAATACGTACGAGGTCGGAATGGTTCTTGGCGCCGAGCTTCTGCTTGAGCAGCGAGGTGGTGTTGGCCACCGTCTTGTAGGAAACGCCGAGCGCGTCCGCGATTTCGATGATCTTGTCGCCGCGGCCGAGCATGCGGAGGATCTCCAGCTCCCGTCCGTTCATTTGCGTCGACGGACTGGCCTTCACCGCGGCGGCCGAAAACGTCACGGCCTCGGCAAGACGAGGCGAGATGAACTTGTCGCCGTCGGCGACGCGGCGGACAGCCTTCACGAACAGGCGCGGGTCGTCCCCCTTCGAGACATAACCTTGCGCTCCCATTTCCACCGCGCGGACGACGAAGGCCGGATCATCGTTCATGCTGAACATGATGATCTTCGCATCCGGATCATCCTTGCGGATCCGTCGCATCAGCTCGAAGCCGGACAGATCCGGCAGCTTGATGTCGATGATGGTCACGTCAGGCCGCTTCTGCAGAAAGGCGCGATGGCCGGAATTGGCATCGCCGGCCTCTTCGATTTTGACGGAGCAGTCGGATGCGAACAGCGAACGGCAGCCCTGCACGACCACCGGATGGTCGTCGACGATCAAGACTCTGATGGCTGGCTTCGGTGAATCCTGCACGGTGTCCTCGTTCCCAGCTAACATAGGAGTCCTGCCGAGACTTGAAAGTACAACTCGCTTCCAGGGGAGTTGGCATTGTCCAGAACATGGGAAAATTTGTCGCTGCGGGCACGGCTGTTCCTGCCGATGCTCGCGATGATCTTGGCGGCCCTGGTGCTCGGCGGTATTGCGCTGAAGATCGTGTCGCCCGATCAGTTCGAGTATGAAACCGGCCAGCAGGCAGCAGCCACACAGGCTGTTGCTGCAGCCCTCAACGCTGCGCTCGCGACATCGGGCGAGCCGCAGCGGACGCTCGCCGCCTTCTCCAGTGCGCTCGGATCCGGCAAGACGATCGCCTTTCGATCCGTAGGCCATTCCTCCGATCGGCCGGCCATGATCGTTCCTTCCCACGTGCCACGCTGGTTCATTGCGCTCTTGGACATTCCCGAGCTCGGTGCCGTCTATCCGATCTCTATCGGCAAGGATCACGTCGGTGACCTCTTGTTCACGCCCGACCTCTCGGCGGACATCTTCGAGAAATATGTCGGGTTCCTGGCGATCGTCGGCTCGGGGTCGGCGCTGATGCTGATCGCGGCGCTGAGCGTGTATTTCACCACCGGCACGGCGTTGCGGCCGCTCGAGCGGCTGCAGGAGGGACTGACGCGCATGCGCCAGGGCGACTACGATACGCTGACCCCGGTCGCGGGTCCGCCGGAAATCCGCAGGAGCTGCAAGGAGGCCAACCAGCTCGCCAGCACGCTCAAGCGTCTCAGCCTCGACAACCGCGGTCTGATCCGAAAGCTGGTCTCGGTGCAGGACGACGAGCGCCACGACCTCGGACAGGAACTGCACGATGAGCTCGGGCCGCTGCTGTTCGCAATCCGCGCCAACGCGACCGCGCTCTCCGACCGCGTCGCCGATGATCCCGAGGCTGCCTCTGCCGTCCACGGCATTCTGCAGGCCGCGGAAAACCTTCAGCAGGTCAGCCGCCGCATTCTCGAAGGACTGAGCCCGCTCCATGTGAAGGAGCTTGGGCTGGAGCAAAGCATCCGTGCGCTGCTCGGCAACGTCCAGGCGCAGGCGCCGCGGCTCAAGCTGAGCTGCAGGATCGATGCAAGCTTGAACGAGATCGACGGCCTGCTGTCGCTGACCACCTACCGCGTCATCCAGGAAAGCGTGACCAATGTTCTGCGGCATGCGCATGCGGGCGCGATCGATGTCGCGGCCGAAATCACCGGCGCGGAGGTTGCGATCGAGGTCGCCGATGATGGGGAAGGTTTTCCACCCGACAGCCCGTTCGGCCGCGGCTTGCGCGGCATGGACGAGCGCGTCCGGGCGCTCAACGGAAGCTTTGCACTGCTGCGCGACGGTGGTCGCACGGTGGTGCGCTGCCGTCTGCCGCTCGCCCAAGAGGCGGCCTGACCCGGCAGCCTGATGCAGCTATGTCGGTGCCGGCCGGCAGTCCGTGTGCGCGATCTTTCCGCGTGCGTCGAAGGTGAACGCGATGCGCACGCGGCGGGTTTCGAAATCGGAGCAGTCGAGCAGGATGCGCTCACCGAAGGGGGAAATCTCTTCGAGAACGAAAGCCTCCGGAGCCGCTGCAGTCAGCTTCGATTGCCAATAGGCTGACAGCGCAGCGCGGCCGCTGATGACGATGCGGTCGCAGCGGCATTCGAGGCTGGCGCTCGGATCATAGAGATCTAGCAGGACGTCGAGCTTACGGTTCCTGCAGGCGTCGAGCCAGTCGACCACGAGCGCCATTTTGTCGAAATCGTCCACCGATCCAAGTTCTCGTCCTGCCCGCGACTGTCGCCCTCCGCCAAGGGGATGGCATAGGCACGGAGCACTGAATGGGGCGTGAACGCTTCGTTTGCGCGGCTTCATGGGATCTCAAGGACTCCTTGACCCGCATCCGACGCGTTGCTCGCGACAAGAAAGCGTTAGCTGCAACCTGAGGGATTTTTGTGGAGCACTTGCGACTGAAGGAAGAATGATATCAGCGTGGGGCGCGAGCCGGTTTTGGCCCCGGCGACCTGCTGTTGGCTTGAGCGAGCACGCGCGCTCCGTCGCGGTCATCACGGTCGCCTTGTATCAGCGCCGTGATCGGCCTCGCGCGATCGCGCATGACGCGGTTGCGCTGATGATGGAGCGCATTCCCTTGCCGCGCTCATCAGGTCGCGTCATGAAGTCGGCAGGACCGGATGGGTGGTGCGACGGATGCGGACATGATGCTCGCCATCAAGCTTGCGGTGACCCCGCTGATGATGCTGGCGATTTCGCTCGCCGCGCGGCAATGGGGGACGTTCATCGGCGGCCTCCTGTCGGGCCTGCCGCTGACCTCCGGGCCGATCTCGGTGTATCTCGCGGTCGAGCAGGGAACGGCTTTCGCACAGCGTGCGGCGATCGCCTCGCTGGCCGGGCTGGCGGCCGTGCTCACCGGCTATGTTGCCTACGCGGTGCTGACGCGCGTCAGCACGCTCGCATCGGCCTGCATGCTCAGCCTTGTCGTTTTCTGTGCGTCTGCCTGGGCCTTGCTTGGGCTGCAGTCGCCGGTGCTTGCGGTTGCCGTCGTCCTGATCACGGTGGCCATTCTGCTGCGGCTCACCAAGGAGGAGATTGGGGCGCCGCGGGTCGCGGATGGAGGCCCGGCGATCAGCCTGCCGGTGCGGCTTCTCACCGCGGCTGCTATGGTGCTGTTGACGACGAGCTTCGCGCGCATTCTCGGGCCCGACATCTCAGGCGTCGTGTCGCTGATTCCGGTGATCGCCTGGCCGCTCACTCTGTTTGCGCATCTCGAAGGCGGCCGCGACAATGCGCTGCGGGTGGTCAGGGGCAATGCCATCGGCGCGGTCGGCGTCGTCTCGTTCTATCTGGTCGTGGCGCAGCTGATCCTGTCCTATGGTCCGCTCGCGGCCTTCTCGGCCGCAACCGTCGCGGCAGTGCTGGCCGCATTCGGTGTCGTGCTTCTGCTGCGGCCGCGCCGAGTCCGCGTGCTCTGATCCGTTGGCGGGATCGCAAGCCCTCTCAGCCGTTTGGCGTGCGCAGCGGAAGCGTTGCGGGCGCGGGCGTCTCCACGATGATCTCGCGCGGATCGCCGCGCATGGCGATCACGGCGATGAGCCCGAGGCCGACGCCGATCATGACATAGAAGATCGGCGCCAGCGGCGAGCCGGTCAGCGCGATCAGCCAGGTCACGAAGAACTGCGCGAAGCCGCCGAAGATCAGCACCGCGACGTTGTTGACGATGGAAAGCGAGGTGGACCGGATGCGCACCGGGAACAGCTCGACCAGCGCGGTGCAGTAGACGCCGAGGAAGAAGGCGCCGAAGCAGCCGATCACGATCTGGCAGACCAGCAGTTTGCCGATCGAGGGCGCCGCGATCACCCAGGCATAGAGCGGGTAGAGCAGCACGAAATAACCGATCAGCGACACCAGGAGCAGCGGCTTGCGTGGATAGCGGTCGGACACGGCGCCGGCGAGCGGCACGACGACGATCATCACCACCGCGGCGATCAGCTGCACCAGATAGCTCTGCATCAAGGGTAGCTTGAGCACCTCCTTGGCATAGGTGACGGTGTAGCCGAAGGTGACGTAGAACGAGACGGCGCTGGCGACCACCATACCCATGCCGATCAGATAGTTGCGCCCCGGATATCTCAGCGCGGCCGCAAAGCCCTCTCTGTGTGTTGCGGCCCTGATGCGGGACGACACCTCCGGCTCGACGATCTTGGCGCGCATCACGAACAGGATCGGCACGATGGCCAGCCCGACGATGAAGGGGATGCGCCAGGCGCCGGCATTGAGCTGCTCCGGCGTGAACACCAGGGTGATGCCGGCGCCGAGCGTGGCACCGAGCGCATTGGCGATCAGCTGGCCGCCGATCTGCCACGAGCCGAACAAGCCGGTGCTGCCGGGCGGCGCGGCCTCGATCAGGTAGGCGGTCGAGGTGCCGAACTCACCGCCGACCGAGAAGCCCTGCAGCAGCCGCGCGATCAGCACGATGAACGGCGCGGCGAGGCCGGCCGTGGCATAGGTCGGCGTCAGCGCCAACAGCGCGACCGACAGCGCCATCAGCGCCATGCCGAGCGTCATCGCGGCCTTGCGTCCCTTGATGTCGCCGAAATAGCCGAGCACGAGTCCGCCGACCGGCCGCATGAAGAAGCCGGTGCCGAACAGCGCTGTTGTCAGCAGCAGCGCGTTGATCTCGCTGCCGGGCACCTTGGGATCGACCGGGAAGAACAGGGTCTTAATGACAGGTGTCATCAGCGCGAACACCGTGAAGTCGTACCATTCCATCGCATTGCCGGCGATTGCCGCGACGATGGCCGTTTTGTTGGTCGTCTGCATGGGCGCGTGCCTGTTCGGTTCGGGGTCAGGTTGAAGCGTCGAGCGGGGCCGGCTGCGGCGCGGATGGGGCATCGGCATCGCGCCATTCGTCGCCGAGGATCTCCGGCGTCGCGAAGGCCTTCAGGTTCTCGAAATGCCGCTCGCGGTCATCAACAAACAGCCGCCGCACGATGCCGCGCGCCAGCCGGTCGGCGCCTTCGCTGATCGCGGGAATGTCGCCGGAGAGCTTGCCGTGGCTGAGCGTTGCCGGATAGTTGAAGCAGTGCAGCCGCGACAGAGCGGGGCAGGCGCCGGGCACTTTCTCCAGAAATTCGAAAGCCTCGCCGAGATCGGGTGAGGTTTCGAGCTCGGCATTCTCCATTCCCTTTGGGCTCGGAAAACGGTCGCGCCAGAAGCGGATGTGGGGCGCGAATTCGGCGAGCTCGGGCCGCAGCGCGAGGTCGACCTTGAAGCCGGTGCCGAAGATGATGAAGTCGATCTCGTAACGGCCCTTCGGCGTGGTCACCACGACATGATCATCGATCTCAGTGAGATCGGTGATCGGGCTCGCCAGGTGAAACTGCGCCTGCGGGAAGGCCGAGACTCGCAGCACCGAGGGCCGCGGCGGCGGCGTCTGCGCGTTCAATGTGTGATCGAGGAAGCGCCATTTCCATTCATCCGGCAGGCCGGCAAAGCCGTGCACCACGCCCTGGCTGCCGATGCCGGTGAACTTGTTGATGCGCGGAATATCGGCGCGGCGGATGAACAGATCGAGCCGCGCAGCACCCGCTTCGAGCGCGACGGCCGCATTGTCCATCGCGGAGGCTCCGGCGCCGACCATGGCGACGCGCTTGGTCTTGAGCTGCGCGAAATCGATCATGTCGGCGGTGTGGGCCCAGAAACGGCGATCGATCCGCTGAGCGATCTCCGGCACGTAGGGACCGCCGAGACCGTCGCGCCCGGTGGCGAGCACGACGTGACGGGCAAGGATCTGCCGCGCTGCACCGGCCTCGCTGATGTCGAGCGCCAGCAGGTCATCGCCGCGCGGCTGGATGCGCGCGACGGCAACCTCATTGCGGACCGGCAGATTGAGCATCTTGCGGTACCAGGTCAGATAATCCATCCACAGCGTCCGCGGCGCCCGATCGAGCGTCCGCCAGGCTTCGCGCCCGTATTGCGCCTCATAGAAGGCGCGGAAGGTGAGCGCCGGCAGGCCCATCGCGGGGCCGGTCAATTCCTTCGGCGAGCGCAGTGTGAGCATGCGGGCATAGGTGACCCAGGGCCCTTCCTGGCCGGCCTTGGCGCGGTCCAGCACGACATGATTGTCGACGCCGAAACGGGTGAGCATCGCGGAGGCCACCAGCCCGGCCATGCCGCCGCCGACGATTACGACGTCGGTCACCTCCTGCCCATCGACCAAGCGGCGCGGCACCCATGATTTGGCCGGCCACTCCAGCCAAGAGAGGTCCTGGCGCAGGCGGGCTTCCAGCGCGGCGAGGCCCGCGGCGTCGGGGGACAGCATCGTCATCGGTCGGCTCTCTCGAATTGAGGAGTGTCGTCGCTCGCATCAGTGAAGGCGACGCTCCCCTCGTGCAGCCTCGCGCCGGGCATCAAGGTCACGGCTGCGCGCAGCGCATCGTTGAGAGCGGCGAGCGTCGGGGTGAGTTCGCGTCCGGCTGGCGAAATCGCGGCGAACAGGAACGGGATGGCGACGTCGAGCCGTCGCGTCACGACGCCGGCGATCTCGAGGCTCGCGGTCGCGACCGGCTCGACGATGGCGATGCCGAGTGACTGCTTGGCCATGGCGACCGCGGTCAGCGAGGCGTTGGTCTCGATCATCTCCTGTGGCCTGACGCCGGCGCGCTCCAGCGCGTCCTCGACGCGACGCCGCAGCCGGTAGGGATTGGCCATGGTCAGGAGCCTGCGCCCGCGGAGATCCTTGAGCCGGATCACTTTCTTCTTCGCAAGCGGATGGTCGGCGGCCAGACACGCGACGCACGGCACCTCGCAGACCCATTGCACGTCGAGACCGGGATGCTGGATCGGCAGGCTGGCCAGGCCGAAATCGACCGACTGCGACAGCACGGACTGCGCGACATTCTCCGCCGAGAGCGACTGCACGTGAACATGGCCCGGCAGCAGGTCGCCATTGATGGCGGCGAGCGCGACCGGGACGATTCCTGCGGCGAGCGCCGGGATCGCGGCGAGACTCAGCACGGGCAGGGCGCCGGCGCCGATCGCCGCGGCGCGTTCGCGGACATGCTTCAGCCCGAGCAGCAGCCGCTCGACTTCGGCGTGGAACAGCACGCCCTTCGGGGTCGGCGTGATCCGCGGACCGTTGCGCGAGAACAGCAGATAGCCGACGTCGGCCTCGAGATCCTGGATCTGCCGCGTCACCACGGGCTGTGAGCGCCCCAGCAGCTTTGCAGCGGCCGTGATGCTGCCCGCGGACATCACCGCGGCAAAGGCCTCGAGCAGCCGGATGTCGATCACGTCATCATGCATACCAGGTATTATGCACCCGCGTTCATTTGCTTGAAGCATAAAGTTTAGCCGGCCTCTGCCGGATCATTCATCAGAAGAATGATAGATAAGCCTTGATGCGAAAATTGTATTATGGTCCCTTGCGTCTCATGTCGACACCCCCTTCCGTCTTGCACCAAGCTGCCGCCGGACCGAGCTTCCGCCGCGGCTGGGCCGACGATGCGGTGGCGGCGATCGAAGCCGACCAGTGCCGCACCGCGGACACGCATCTGATCCGGCTGATCGTGCCGGTGCTGGCGGGCATTGACATTTATCTCAAGGACGAATCGACCCATCCGACCGGCAGTCTGAAGCACCGGCTGGCCCGCTCGCTGTTTCTCTACGCGCTCTGCAACGGACACATCCGCGAGGGGACGCCGGTGGTCGAGGCGTCGTCCGGCTCGACCGCGGTTTCGGAGGCGTATTTCGCGCAGATGATCGGCGTGCCGTTCTACGCGGTGATGCCGCGCACCACCTCGGCCGAGAAGATCGCGGCGATCGCGCACTATGGCGGCAACTGCCACCTGATCGACGATGGGCACGCGCTCTACGCCGAGGCGGCCGCGCTCGCCGAGCGCCTCGGCGGCCACTACATGGATCAGTTCACCTTCGCCGAACGCGCGACCGACTGGCGCGGCAACAACAACATCGCCGAGTCGATCTTCAATCAGCTCGCCGGCGAGCGCCACCCGGTGCCGGAGTGGATCGTGATGGGCGCCGGCACCGGCGGCACCTCGGCAACCATCGGGCGCTATCTGCGCTACCGCCGCTATCCGACCCGGCTGTGTGTCGCCGATGTCGAGCATTCGGCCTTCTTCGATGCCTTCTGCAGCGGCGATTGCGCGCGGGTGTGCGAGCGGCCGTCGCTGATCGAAGGGGTGGGGCGGCCGCGCTGCGAACCGTCCTTCGTGCCGGGCGTGGTCGATCGCATGATGAAGGTGCCGGATGCGGCCTCGATCGCGGCGATGAACGTGCTGACGCGGCGGCTGCCGCGCGCGGTCGGCGGCTCGACCGGGACCAATTTCCTGGCGCTGTGCCGGCTGGCGGCGGAGATGCGCCGCGCCGGCCAGAGCGGATCGCTGGTGACGCTGATCTGCGACTCCGGCGAGCGCTATCGCCAGAGCTACTACGAGCCGGGTTGGCTCGCGGGGCGCGGGCTGGATCCCGCGCCTTACGAAGCCGCGCTGACGGCCTTCCTGCAGACAGGCGAGCCGCTGACCATCTCGGTGCAGGATGCGGACAACCCCTGCCATTCGCGAGGAGATGCATGACGACGCTGATCGAAAAGCTTGCCGGCGTGCCGCCGGACTCCAAGCTCGGGGCGGCGCTCAAGGTGCGCGCCGAGGTGCTGCGCCTGAGCGAGGCGGCGCATGATGCCGTGCTGGTGCCGCGCGAGCCCGGTGGTCTGAGCCACGCGCTGCGGGCGGCGCTGGCGGCGCGGATGTGCCGTCACGTCGGCAACGCTGCGCTGGTGGCGCATTACGAAGGCTACCTCGCGCATGGCGGGGATGCCGAGGTCGCGCCGCTGGCGCATCCCGGCGGCTCAATCGGCGATCCGCGGCGGGACGCGATGGCCCGTCACGCTGACATGCTGACGCTGGCACCGCGGCAGGCCACCCGCGGCGACATCGAGGCGTTGAAAGCGGCTGGCGTGAGCGAGCCCGACATCGTCCGGCTCTCCGAGCTCGCGGCTTTCGTGAACTACCAGCTGCGCGTGATCGCCGGCTTGACGTTCTTGAAGGAGGTCGAGGGGCGATGAAAAAGCCGGTTCACGAATTCACGGCTGAGGTTCCCGAATGGTCGCCTTACGTGACCCCGGTCGATTTCGAGACGGCCACGCCGGAGCAGCGCGCGGCCATGAAGATCACGCCGTCCAACAAGGGCGTTTCGGCCTATGTTCTGACGCTGGCGCACGATCCGGAATCGCTCGATGTTCGTTCGCCGCTGTTCAACCTGATCATGTACGGCAAGGACGGCCTTGCCTCCGCGGAGCGCGAGCTCGGCGCGACCGCTGCTTCGGTCGTCAACCGCTGCATCTATTGTACCGCGGTGCACACCTCGCGCTTTCTCAATCTGACCAAGCGCACCGACGTGGTCGATGCGATCTTTGCCGACGAGCGCAATGCAAGGCTAGAGCCGCGCCACCAGGCGCTGTTCGACTTCGCCGCCAAGCTGTCGACGACACCGATCGAGGCCAGCGCCGATGATGCCGCCAAGTTGAAGGACGTCGGGCTCAGCGAGCTGGAGCAACTCGATCTGGTGCTGTCGGCCGCGATCTTCGGCTGGGCCAACCGGCTGATGCACACGCTCGGCGAACCGCTGGCCTGACCTGGCCGGTGTCCTGACCCGAACCGCACTCGCTGTCGTGGTGATTCCCGCGGGCACGGTTTGCCGTCCGGCTATTTCTTCCAGAGCGAGACCGCGGCCTTCAGGATCGTGTCGCCATAGCCGTCGGCGAAGTCGCGCACCGCGAGCCGGATGCCTTCCACTGAAAAGCCGCTGCGCCACAGCGCCGGATCCTCGACGATCTTCTGCTTCCAGAACAGGAAGGCGTGATCGAAACTGTCCTGGCTGTTGTAACGCGACATGTCGACGACCAGCACCAGCTTGTCCGGAACGCCCCGCGTGTTCGACGGTGACCAGCCGATCAGGAACGGGCCGTCTTCGCCGAAGGTCGCGCCCTGCTTCTCGGCATCGGCGATCGCGGAGTCGCCGCCAAACAGGTCGTAATGGTCGATCGCGAAGTTGCAGTCGTCCCTGACGGCCTCCGCCGCGGCCGGATTGTCCAGCGGCCATATGGTCAGCATCTGGTCGCTGACGGCAACGCTGCTCGGGATCAACGCTTGCGGTGGGATGGAGGCGACGAAGGACGTGCAGGCCATCAGCAGGCGGCTGCGGGTTGCGGGCGTCGGCCGCGCGCGGAAAGCGACCACGCCATAGGCGCCGATCGAGGGCGGCGGAATATCGGCGCTGCGCAGATAGGCGCGCACCGGGACCAGATGCCCAACGTCGGTCAGCGTGCCCGTGGTGTGTGATGCAGCGCCCCCGGCGTCAAAAGGTAGCAGATGCCCGATCGAGCCGCCGGTTTCGCGTATGGCATTGCCGATGGGAGGAGGACGATACTCATGCTCGAAACGCGGGCGCAGCTCTGCAGGCCTCGAGGGAGAGGCGCGCTTCACGCATGTGCCGGATATCTCTTCCTCGTCGGGCGCGCAGGTCAGCGCCTGGCCGGGGCGCGGCGCTGCCAGAAGCAGCAGCACGGAGCAGCCGAGGACCAATTGTGCGAGTCTGCCCATCAGCCGCGCCCCTTGGTTTTGCGACGGCCGGCGTGAAGCTGTCCGGCGCGTGGCGCCGGTCCTGAAGGAAGCAATGCGGCAAGCCGGATGAACAGGGCGCCAAACGCGTTGACGACCAGAACCACGCAGACCACGACGAAGGTGGTGCCGCCAGCGGTGACCGGCTGCAACCAGGCGACCGCCGCGATCGCAAAGGCAATTCCGACCACCGAAAGAATGGTATGCTGCTGCAAGACACCCATTGCACTGTCCGGCAATTGTCGCGCGCGGCCGCCACGAAGGCACGCGACGTGACGTCGAAAGGGCGCTGGCGATGCAGCATTCGCGCCGCATCGGGCTCAATAAATCGCTGAAATCGAAAGGATACTAAACCGAGGGATGTGGTGAAGACAAGACAGCAGCAGGCCGCCTGCAGGCCTGCGTGCTGAAGCAGATCGAGCTGCAACAGCGGAGCTCGCGCCGTCGGTCGCGATTTTTCTGCGGGGCCAGCCGGCTGATGCAGGCGTCGCGACCAGCCTCTGGTCTGATGCCGCTCCTGTCGAGAAACAGTACTCTCACACCACGAGCGCGGCGGCGAGCACGAGTCCGCAAATGTAGGTGAACAGCGCCCCGATGGCCCGCAGCGGGTTGGCCTGATTCAGCGGCCCGCCCCACAACAGCCCCGCCACGATCAGCAGACGCGCAGCGGTGGCAACGACGATCACGGCGTTGATCCAGGCAGGTGCGCCATGTGCGGCGTACCACAGGAACAGCACTGCGAAGAACGGTGCATATTCCGCGGTATTGCCGTGCGCCCGCACGGCCCGATGCACCGGGTCGGTCGGCCCCGTGTCGTGGCCGATGCCCTTGGCGTGGCGCTTGCGCGTGATCGAAACATTGAGGCCAAGCCCGAACAGCAGCAGGCCGAGCAAAGCGGTGCAGATGGTGGCGATGGTCACATTGCAATCCCCCGGGCGTGACAGACGCGGGAGAAATAGCAGGATCGCACGCGGAATCGCTAGCGGCTGCTCAATCCACGAACCTGATACCGCGCGCCTCGCGCCCCAGTGCCGTGAGCACCGCAATCACGATCGCGACCACCGCAGCCACGCCGGCGAGTGCGAACGCATAGTTGCCGCCGTAATGCGCCGCGATGCCGGCCTGCAGCGGCGCGTTCACCGAGGCGATGAGATTGCCGAGCTGGTAGACGAAGCCGGGGAAGGTGCCGCGGGCGTCGGATGGCGACAGCTCGTTCAGATGCACCGGGATCACGCCCCAGGCGCCCTGCACCATGAACTGCATCAGGAAGGCGCCGGTCGCGAGCAGTGCGATGCTGCCGCCATAGGCCCAGAGCGGAATGACGGGCAGCGACAGGATGGCCGCGATGACGATGCAGCGGCGCCGGCCATACCGTTCGGACAGCGCGCCGAACAGCAATCCGCCGCAGATGGCGCCGAGATTATAGATGATCGCGACCAGGCTGACCTCATGCGCCGAAAGCTTGTGCTGCAGCTCCAGGAAGGTCGGATAGATGTCCTGGGTGCCGTGGCTGAAGAAATTGAACGCGGTCATCAGCACCACGGCATAGAGGCCGAGGCGCCAGTGCTGGCGCAGCAGCTGCAGCACATTCGTGCGTTCTGCGGTACGGCTTCGCTCGAAAGCAGGGGATTCCGGCACGTTGCGACGGATGTAGAACACGAGCAGCGCCGGAATCACGCCGATCATGAACATGCCGCGCCAGCCGATCACGGCAAACAGGAGCCCATAGACGATCGAGGCCAGGAAGTAGCCGGTTGGATAGCCGGACTGCAAAAGGCCGGACACGAAACCCCGTGCGTGCGGCGGGATCGATTCCATCGCGAGCGAGGCGCCCACGCCCCATTCGCCGCCCATTGCGATGCCGTAGAGCGCCCGCAGCACGAGCAGCGCGGTCAGGCTTGGCGCGAAGCCGGAGGCAAATTCGAGGAGCGAATAGAGCAGCACGTTGACCATCAAGGCCGGCCGGCGCCCCCACCGGTCGGCGGCGCGGCCGAACAGCAGCGCTCCGATCGGCCGCATCGCGAGCGTCAGCAGGATGGCAAAGCTGACGTCAGAGACCTCGGTGTGAAATTCGGCCGCAATGTCCTTGAGCACGAAGACGAGCAGAAAGAAGTCGAACGCGTCGAGCGTCCAGCCCAGAAAGCTCGCCGTGACGACGTGTTTCTGCTCACGCGTCCAGCCGGCGAACGGCCCTGCGACGTCGGATGCGGGAACGTGGCCTGCGATCGTCCGCATTCGGCGGCAGTCCTTGTCGTCGTGGCGCGCCAACCATTCATTTTGCGGCGTTGCAGCGGCCAGGGCCGCGCGCCAGGCGCCACCATCATGGGCGCGCGCCTGACGCTTGCGCCGTCATTTGGCATTCAAGGCTGCGTCGCACGCAGCTCGATCGTGATCGGTGCGGCGGTCCGCTTGGTCGCCGGCTCGGCCGGCAGCTGCAGCACGCGGGCGCGCTGGCCAGTGGCGAGGTCGGTGAGCTTGACGATCCGGCCGTTGGCGAATTCCAGCGCGTCGTGATGTTCGGTCGGCTTGTTGGTGTCGACCTTGCGGAAACGGGCCAGCTGCGCGCCGACCTTGCGGCGGAAGAACAGGCCCTTGATGCGAACGTCGTCCTCGAAGGCGAGCTCGGTACCCGGACGCAGGCACACCGCGGTCAAAGGATCTTCTTTGCTGCAGAAGCCGCGGGTCTCGGTGCCTGGGAAGCGGCAGGAGACCAGCACGTCCGAAAGTTCGGCATCGCGGGACGAAACGGTATGCAAGCTGTAGTCACACATGGGGAGAAGCTCCTGATGCCCACCAGCACTAAGCCGCAACGGCAGACATTGAGAGTTGTTCCATGCTAGAGTGATGCTTTCAGGCGGGCCACCACTCCCGCCGCCGGTGGCGGCGGAAGCGGTATGAATGTGCCCTCAGGTCAGGTGCGCCGCTTCCTCGGCTTCGACCTCGTCATCGGCCGCGCCCCAGTGCGAGGCGTCCTTGATGGTCGGATCGATCAGTTCGCCGCGGGCGAGCGCCAGAGGTGACTTCCAATAGAGCGCGATGTTGTGGAACGGGTCGCTCAGCACCTTGAGCGCCCAGATCACCCCGGTCGGGACGTCCTTGATTGCGAATAGCTGGATCACCCGGAACAGGCCACCGCCGATCCCGACCGCGAGCCAGAGCAGTCCGACATGACGGACGAAGTCCATCCGGCTGGTGGGCTCGGCGAACAGGCCGAACAGGGTCGGGAAGAAGAACAGCATGACCGGGACCATGCCCCACACCAGCAGCAGCACGATCTTGCGCTTCTGGTTGTAACCGACCTTGACGGATTCCTTGTACTCGTTGGTCACGTCGTTGACCGCGTCGTAGCCGTTCGGCTCGAAGAAGAAATGACCGGTCTGTCGGGTCAACATCGCGAGCCATCCGATCAGGCCGGCCAGCGCCGGGTCCTTGAACAGGAGCGCGTAGGTGACCAGGAAGATCACGGCGCTGATCAGGTGCAGCGTCTGATTGATCCGGCTCTGATGATAGTAGCGATAGTCGTCGAAGCGTTGCGTCTGCAGGGTCTTGTTGAAGCTCGCCATGCGAATCCCCGTGCCGTTGTGAAGTGCGGCGCGAGGCGTAAGCCGGTTCGGTGAAGCTTGCGTGACATTATGATGTTGTCACAATGAAACCGGCAGTGCGAAAGTTATTTGTTGCATATGCAACTAATTAGGCGCGTCGAGCGAGGGGCGGACCATCGGACAAGATGCCCAGAGGCGCCAAGGTCAGTCATTGATCCAGATCAAAAACTGCGAAAGCAGGCTGTCGTCTCTCGAAAGAAGGCCTCCACCGCCTGATCATGGGCGCACGGCGAGTTCCGGCTGGGAAGCCTTGACCGACCGGTTCGGGCCGCGGCTAGTGACGCTTCGGGCGCGCTCCTGCTCGGTGCCGCACTGGGCTTGGCAAGCCGGGCGACGGCGATGATGCAGTTCCTGCTGACCTATGGTCTTCTGGTCGGCCCGGCGGCAGGGAGGCTTCTGGCATGTCTCCAGAGTACCAGGCCTTGTCTGAGAAGCCCGCGGGAGGCGACGGCCGCGGAAGACATCCTTGGCCAGGTTGATTTCCACGCGGTCGTCTCGCCTGAGCGGGTGGGTCCCGAGGCTTGATCTCGATGGTTGTCGCGCTATATCGACGGCACCTTCCAATCCATGGGCAGACGCATGACGATGACCGACACCGCCGCCGTGTCCCACCGCTTTCAAGCCGAGGTTTCCGAGCTGCTGCATCTGATGGTGCACTCGGTCTATTCCGAGACCGAGATTTTTCTGCGCGAGCTGATTTCCAACGCCTCCGACGCCTGCGACAAGCTGCGCTACGAGGCGATCGCGAAGCCCGAGCTGATCGGCGACGGCGAGGCCCCGAAGATCCGCATCATCCCGAACAAGGCCGCCGACACCCTGACCGTCGCCGATACCGGCATCGGCATGGATAAGGAGGAGCTGGTCGAGCATCTCGGCACCATCGCCCGCTCCGGAACCAAGGCCTTCGTCTCGCGGCTCGCCGAGGCCAAAGACGGCGCCGGGCTGATCGGTCAGTTCGGCGTCGGGTTCTATTCGGCGTTCATGGTTGCAGACCGCATCGTCGTGATCAGCCGTCGCGCCGGAACCGACGAGGTGTGGACCTGGACGTCGTCGGGCGGCGCCGGCTTCGAGATCGCGCCGGCCTCCGAGGAGGACGCCAAGCGCGTGACCCGCGGCACCGAGATCGTGCTGCACCTCAAGGATGACGCCAAGAAATATCTCGAGGCCTACGAGATCGAGCGGATCGTCACCGCCTATTCCGACAACATCCAGTTTCCCATTCTGCTCGTGCCCGAGGAAGGCGAGCCGCGCCAGATCAATTCCGCCAGCGCGCTGTGGCAGCGCTCGAAGTCCGAGCTGACCGCCGAGGACTACAAGCAGGCCTACAAGTCGATCGCGAACGCGTTCGACGAGCCGGCGATGACCCTGCATTATCGTGCCGAAGGCCGCTATTCCTATGCCGTTCTGCTGTTCGCGCCCTCGACCAAGCCGTTCGACCTGTTCGAGCCGGCACGCAAGGGCAAGGTGAAGCTGTATGTGCGGCGCGTCTTCATCACCGACGATGCCGATCTGCTGCCGGCCTACCTGCGCTTCATCCGCGGCGTGATCGACAGCGAGGATCTGCCGCTCAACATCTCCCGCGAGATGCTGCAGAACAACCCGCAACTGGCGCAAATCCGCAAAGCCGTGACCGGCCGCGTCATCAGCGAGCTGGAGCAGCTTGCGGAGAAGGATGCCGACAACTTTGATAAGATCTGGGACGCGTTCGGCGCCGTCATCAAGGAAGGCCTCTATGAGGACTACGAGCGTCGCGACAAGCTGCTGGCGCTGTCACGCTTCACGACTACCGCGGGCGAGCGGCGGTCGTTGAAGCAATACGTCGCCGACTTCAAACCGAACCAGACCGAGATCTATTTCCTGGTCGGCGACAGCGTCGAGCGACTGAAATCCAATCCGCGGCTGGAGGCCGCCAAGGCGCGTGGCATCGAGGTGCTGCTGTTGACCGACCCCGTCGACGCCTTCTGGACCTCGTCGCGACTCGACTATGACGGCAAGCCGCTGAAGTCGCTGAGCCAGGGTGACATCGACTTTGACCTGATTCCGCTCACGGAGGAGAAGGCCGAGGATGAGTCCAAGCCGGCCGCCGACGAGGCCGAGACCATCGCGCTGATCAAGGCGAGCCTCGGCGAGCGCGTCACTGACGTGAAGGTCTCGACCCGGCTGACCACGAGCGCCTCCTGCCTCGTCGCCGGCAGTCATGGTCCGGATCGCGAGCTGGAGCGCATCCTGTCGCAGCAGGCGCGCGGCGCGCGGTCGAAGCCGATCCTCGAGATCAATCTGCGGCACCCGCTGGTGGTGGCGATCGCCAAGGCCGCTGCCGACAAGGCCAAGGTCGACGACATGGCGTTCCTGCTGCTGGAGCAGGCTCAGATTCTCGATGGCGAACTGCCGGAGGATCCAGCCGCCTTCACGGCGAGGCTCAACCGGCTCGTGCTCTACGGCGTTGCGGGCTAATCGGTCTTGTGGACGTCCAGCAGCGCGACGATCTTGCGCCAGCGGGCGATTTCGGCCGCGAACAATGCGTCGTACTCGCTGACATTGCCCGTCAGCGGGATCGCGCCCAGCGCGGCATAGCGTTCCCGGATCGCGGGATCAGACAAGGCGGCATTGATCTCGCGGTTGAGAAGCTCGACGATGGGGCGGGGCGTGCCACGTGGCACTGCCACCCCATAGAAGCCGGACGTATCGAAGCCGGGTAGGATGTCTGTGATCTGCGGCAAGTCGGGCAGAGTGTCCGATCGGGTCTGGGTGGTCACTGCAATTGCACGGAGCTTGCCGGCCTTCACCATCTCCAATGCGGACGGGATGTTGTCGAACGCGGCATGGACGTGGCCTGAGGCGACGTCGACCAAAGCGGGAGTCGAGCCGCGGTAATGGACGATGTTCCATTTGATGCCGGCCTTGCTTCGGAATAGCTCTGCTGAGAGGTGCTGGACGGTGCCGGGGCCGGCCGTCGTCACGCTGAGCTTGTCTGGATTGGCTTTAGCATAGCCGACGAATTCGCTGAGGTTACGGACCGGCAGGTCATTGTTGACCAGCAGCAGCAGCGGTGTGCGGGCCATGCCGGCAACCGGCGTGAGATCTTTGGTCACATCGAACGGCAGCGACGGATCGAACGAGGCCCCGATGACATTGGCGGTCGATGTTGCCAGGATCGTGTAGCCGTCCGGCGCGGCCTCGATCACGCTGCGGGTTGCGACGTTGCCGCCGGCGCCCGGCCGGTGTTGCAGCGCGAACGGCTGGCCGAGCCGCGCCGTCAGCCGCTCGCAAAGCCCGGTCGACAATTGGTCGGTCGCGCCGCCCGGCGCGAAGGGGATGACCCAGGTGACCGGTCGAGACGGATAGGATTGCGCCCATGCCGCGACCGTGCGCGCGAGCGGACTCACGGCCAATGCGGACCAGCCTGCAGAGCGCAGCCAGGCGCGTCTGGTCAGTGTCACATCCTTGACGGCTTCCGTTACCGATCCCGTCACCGATCCCTTGGGCATGCCAGCCTTCACATTGGCAGGTTTCGCCGATCTACATCCTACACGCGATTTTCCCTCAACTTCGTAAAAGACCCATATCGGAACATGTGCGGTGGACTCGGTCTGGATTAACCCTGCCGGTTAACGGCTGCGCAGGCCGGACCGCTTATATGGAGCCGAGACAGGCGGTGGTCGGCAATGAATTCTGGGCTCTTGGATCGGTCGGCAGACCGGCCGCGGCTGGGCGGAAAGCCCTCGGCGGCGAAGGCCTGGCTCAACGCGATTGAGCTGACCGCGCGGATTGAAGCGCAACCGGCGCGGCTGTTCGCCGACGTCATCGACGATTGGGCGCTCGCGGCACCGGAGCGGCCGGCGCTGATCTCCGCGTGCGAGAGCTTCAGCTATCGCGAGCTTGCGAGGCGCATTAACCAATATGCACGCTGGGCGCTCGCTGCCGGCATCGCCCCGGGCGAGACGGTCTGCCTGATGATGCCCAGCCGCCCGGATTATCTGGCGGCGTGGCTCGGCATCAGCCGCATCGGTGGCGTGGTCGCGTTGATCAATACCAACCTGGTCGGAGCGTCGCTCGCGCATTGCATCGATGTGGCGAGCCCTAAGCATGTGATCGTCGCGGACGCGTTCGCCGCAGCCTATCAGGAGGCCGCACCGCTGCTCCGGGCCGCGCCAGAGGTCTGGACCCATGGCAGCCGGCAGGATGCGACCGATATCACTGCTGCGCTCGCGCGGATCGAGGGCGGCGCGCTGTCTCCGGCCGAGCGGCGCGAGGTCACCATCAACGACCGCGCGCTCTTGATCTACACCTCCGGCACGACCGGCCTGCCGAAGGCCGCGAGCATCAGCCATCGCCGCATCCTCAATTGGGGCGGCTGGTTCGCCGGGCTGACCGGCGCCACGGCGGACGACCGGCTCTACGATTGCCTGCCGGTCTATCATTCCGTCGGCGGCATCGTCGCCCCCTGCAGCATGCTGCGCGCCGGGGCCAGTGCCGTGCTGGTCGAGAAGTTCTCGGTGCGAAACTTCTGGCCCGACATCGTTCGGCACGATTGCACGCTGTTCCAATATATCGGCGAGCTCTGCCGCTATCTGTTGAAGGCAGGGCCGTCGCAGCTCGATCGCGCGCATCGTCTGCGGCTCGCCTGCGGCAACGGGCTGCGCGGCGATGTCTGGGAGGCGTTTCAGGCACGCTTTGCGATCCCGCAGATCCTCGAATTCTACGCCGCAACCGAAGGCAATTTCTCGCTCTACAATGTCGAGGGCAAAGCGGGATCGATCGGCCGCGTGCCATCACTGCTTGCGCATCGTTTCCCGGCTGCGATCGTCCGGATCGATCAAGAGGCAGGCGGCGTCATGCGCGGCGCGGACGGGCATTGCGTGGCTTGTGCGCGCGGCGAAGTCGGCGAGGCGATCGGGCGCATCGGCACCGCCGATTCCGGCGGCGGCCGTTTCGAAGGCTATACCGACGCAGGCGAGACCGAGAACAAGATCCTGCGCGACGTCTTTGCGCGCGGCGACGCCTGGTTTCGCACCGGCGACCTGATGCGGCAGGACGAGCAGGGCTTCTTCTATTTCGTCGACCGCGTCGGCGATACGTTCCGCTGGAAGGGTGAGAATGTCGCGACCGGCGAAGTCAATGCCGCGATCCTGCAATGTCCCGGCGTCGTCGAAGCCGCCACCTATGGCGTGGCCGTGCCGGGCGCGGATGGCCGTGCCGGAATGGCCGCGCTGGTGATCGATCAGCGTTTCGATCTCGCGGTCTTCGCGATCGAGCTGGCGCGCCGCCTGCCGGCCTATGCGCAGCCGGTCGCCTTGCGCATCGCGGCCTCGCTCGATGCGACCGAAACCTTCAAGCAGAAGAAGCAGCAATTGATGCAGGACGGGTTCGATCCCGGGACGTTGCGCGATCCGCTGTTTGTCAGGGACGCTGCGACGGGAATCTACCATCCGCTCGACGCGGCCACCTATGCGCGGATCGCTTCCGGCGCGATCCGTCTGTAGGCGAGCGGGATTTTACTCATACTGACCGCAATGCATTTACCAATGCGAGGAAAGATCGCGTCGAGCTCCGCCTTCCTTCACTTTTTCGTTTTATCATCCGCTTCAGCAAATTTAGCGAAAAGGCGGGTTCGTTCATGTCGGCACGGTTAAGGATCATCGCGGCGATGAAGCAGATTGCCGAGGAGCAGAAGGTCAAGCTGCCGCCGCTCGCCGATGATCTGACGCTCAACGAAACCGGCTTCGATTCGCTCGCCTTCGCGATCCTGGTGGCGCGCCTGGAGGACGATCTCGGCGTGGACCCGTTCACGCTCGCCGAAGATGCGGTGTTCCCGCACACCGTGGGCGATTTCATCAGGGCCTATGAGAATGTCCCCGCGTGAGGTCTTCGCGCTCCGCGACCATCTCGGTCCCGAACTGACGGGGCGCACGATCTCCGATCCGCGGCATCTGTTGCGGCTTTCCGATCTCACCGTTCAGAGTTGCCTTGCCGGCCGAAGCAATGAGCTCGATGGGCGCGCGGTGCTGCTCGCCACCTCCGGCCAGCTGCTCGCAGGCCTTGCGATGATCGAGATCGATGGGGTCGCACGGCGCATGCTGCTGTGTCCGCCCGACCTCAAGCCGGAATACCTCGCGAGTGTCATCTCCGATGCCGAGATCGATACTGTCGTGACCGACCAGCCGGAGCGCTTTGCGGATTGCGGCGTCGACCGCGTGCTTGCAGTCGGGCTGCCGCGAGAGGTGGAGTGCCGCGGGCAAACGACGCGTGCGACCGAATGGCTGATGCTGACCTCGGGCACGTCGGGCGTGCCGAAGATTGTCCGCCACACCCTCGAAGGCCTGTGCGGGGCGATCATCGGCGACAGACCGGCGCCGGGTGCGTCGCCGGTCTGGGCCACGTTCTACGATATCCGCCGCTATGGCGGCCTGCAGATCTTCCTGCGCGCGATCGTCGGCGGCGGCTCCATGGTGCTGTCCGATCCGGACGAGATGCTCGCCGATCATGTTGCGCGGTTGAAGGCGCGCGGCGTCACCCATATGTCCGGCACGCCGTCGCATTGGCGCAAGCTGCTGATGAGCGGCGCGGCCAGCGGCTTTGCGCCGCGTTATGTGCGGCTGTCCGGCGAGATCGCCGACCAGGCCGTGCTCGACGGCCTGGCGCTGGCGTTTCCAAACGCCTCGATCGGCCATGCCTATGCCTCGACCGAAGCCGGCGTCGGCTTCGCCGTCAACGACGGCCGCGAAGGTTTTCCGGCTGGTCTTCTCGGTGCAGGGGAAGGTCCAGGGCGCGATGGGGTCGACATGAAGGTGGTCGACGGCTCGTTGCGCATCCGCTCCAAGCGCGCCGCGCAGGCCTATGTCGGCCGCAATGCCGCCGCTCTCACCGACGCGGATGGCTTCGTCGATACCGGCGACATGGTCGAGCTGCGCGGCGACCGCTACTACTTCGTCGGCCGCCGCAACGGCATTATCAATGTCGGCGGCCTCAAGGTTCATCCCGAGGAGATCGAGGCGGTCATCAACCGCCATCCGGAGGTGCGGATGGCGCGAGCCAAATCGCGCAAGAGCCCGATCACCGGCGGCATCGTCGTCGCCGACGTGGTTCTGACCGAAGGCTGCGACGACAGCCACGCGGCTGGCCTTCGCGATGAGATCGTGGCCGCGTGCCGGGCCAGCCTGGCGCCGCACAAGGTGCCGGCGATGATCCGCTTCGTGCCGGCGCTCGATGTGACCGCGGCCGGCAAGCTGGCGCGTACCGATGCGTAATGTCCTGGTCACCGGAGGCAGCCGCGGCATCGGGCTTGCGATCGCGCGCCGCCTGGCGGGCGCCGGCTATGACGTCATCGCGGTGGCGCGCCGCGACAGCGCCGAGCTCAACGCCGCGATCGCCGAGTTTAGCGCCAGCAGCGGCGGCATTCATTTCCGCGCCTGCGATCTGAGCGCGGTCGAGGCGATCCCGGCCTTCGTCAAATCGGTCCGCGATGAGTTCGGTCCGATCCATGGCCTCGTCAACAATGCCGGTCTCGGCACCGAGGGCCTGCTCGCGACCATGCACAATTCCGAGATCGAGGCGCTGGTGCGGCTCAACGTGCTGGCTCCGATGATCCTGACGAAATATGTCGTCCGTCACATGATGGCGGCGGGCGAGGGGCGCATCGTCAATATCTCCTCGATCATCGCCGGCACCGGCTACAATGGCCTCTCCGTCTACGGGGCGACCAAGGCGGCCGCCAACGGCTTCACCCGCTCGCTGGCGCGCGAGGTCGGCAAGCTCGGCATCACCGTGAACGCGGTCGCGCCCGGCTTCATCGCAACCGAGCTGACGCAGAGCATGGACGACGCGCAGCGCCAGCGCATCGCCGGCCGCAGCGCGCTGCGCCGGCTCGCCGAGGCCGAGGATGTCGCGGCGATGGTCGAATATCTGTTCGGCGAGGGTGGTCGTAACATCACCGGCACGGTGCTCACGGTCGACGCCGGGAACACCGCCTGACTCAGCTGCGTCCGGTTCGCAGAAACCGCATCTCAACCGTTGATTTCGGTCAAGCCTGAGGCGGCCTTCCGCAGCGATAGTGCAGGTCATCTTCACGGAACCTGCCGGTCATGGTCGAGCGCCTTCTGCGGTGGACACTCGTTGCAATCGCGGTCGCTGGGCTGGCCGCGGGCGGTATCGCTCACGCGCTGGGCCGCCCCGAACTCGCCGATCTCGCCTTCACGCTCGCAACGGTGCCGGTGATCGCCGGCCTGGTCGTATCGATCATCAAGGATGTTCTTGCCGGCCGGATCGGCGTCGACGCCATCGCCCTGGTGTCGATGACCGCGGCGATCGTGCTGCGACAGCCGCTGGCCGGGGCCGTGGTGGCGTTGATGTATGCCGGCGGCAATGTGCTGGAGGACATTGCGGTCGCGCGCGCCGAACATGATCTGCGCGCGCTGGTCGACCGCGCCCCGCACGAGGCGCATCGCCGGACCGACGATCACATCGAGGATGTGCCGGTCGGCGATGTCGCAATCGGTGATCGCCTGATGGTGCGCGCCGGTGAGATCGTGCCGGTGGACGGCATCATCGAATCGGCCGTTGCTGTTGTCGACGAATCGGCGCTGACCGGCGAGCCGATCCCGGTGACCAAGCCGCGCGGCACCGCGATCCTGTCCGGCTCGTTGAACGCTGGCGAGACCTTCGACCTGTCGGTGACCGCGACCGCCGGCGAAAGCACATATGCCGGCATCGTCAAGCTGGTGACGGCGGCACAGACCGCGAAGGCGCCGTTCGTGCGGATGGCGGACCGTTATGCGCTGATCTTCCTGCCCGTGAGCCTCGCGATTGCCGCCTTGGCCTGGTTCGCCTCGGGTGATCTGACCCGCAGCCTCGCGGTGCTTGTCGCGGCAACGCCATGCCCGTTGATTCTCGCGGCGCCCGTCGCCTTCATCGCCGGAGTGGCCCAGGCCGCGCGCCGCGGCATCCTGGTCAAGGGCGGCGGCAAGCTGGAGGCGCTCGCGCGTGCGCACACCGTGCTGTTCGACAAGACTGGGACGCTGACGGTCGGCGGCGCGCGCTTGTTGTCGGTCGAAGCCGCGCCCGGCGAAGATGCCGATGCCGTGCTGCTGCTCGGCGCCTCGCTCGAGCAGGCCTCGCATCACGTAGTGGCGCATGCCATCGTGCAGGCAGGCCTCGCGCGTGGCTTCAGGCTCAAGGTGCCGGAGCAGGTGCGGGAGACGCTGGGCTCGGGGCTCGACGGGCTGATCGAGGGCCGGCGCATCGGCGCAGGCTCTCGCGACCTGATCCTGGCCAGCGGAAGCGCGCCGCCGTGGGCGGCCCGCGCGATCCGTCGCGCCTCCTGGCGCTCGGCGCTGATCGTCTTTGTCGCGGTCGAGCATCGTCCGGTCGGCGCGCTATTGCTCGCCGACGAATTGCGTGCCGATACGCCACGCGCCATTCGCCTGCTGCGCGAGGCAGGCGTCGCGCGGATGGTGATGGTGACCGGTGACCGCGCTGCAGCAGCGCAGGCGATCGGCGCGGCGCTGGATCTCGACGCCGTGCTCGCCGACCGCGTGCCGGCCGACAAGGTCGAGGCCGTCAGGACCGAACAGCGCCTGCATCCGACCATCATGGTCGGCGACGGCATCAATGATGCGCCGGCGCTCGCGGCCGCCGATGTCGGTATTGCGCTCGGCGCGCGCGGGGCCAGCGCCTCGTCGGAAGCCGCCGACGTCGTGATTCTCGCCGACCGGCTCGACCGGGTCGGCGAGGCGATCCTGATCGCCCAGCGCGCGCGGCGCATCGCGCTGCAAAGCATCGTCATCGGGATGAGCCTGTCGTTGCTCGCGATGGGCGCGGCGGCGCTCGGCTGGCTGCGGCCGGTGCCGGCCGCGCTGATCCAGGAGGCGATCGACGTGGCCGTCATCCTCAATGCACTGCGAGCATTGTGGCCGGCCTATCGCGGCCGCACCTCGCATATCACGCTCGAGGTCGGGCGCGAGCTTCGCCACGACCACCAGGCGCTGATCCGCGGCCTCGACCGGCTGAGATCGATCGTCGATGCCCTTGACGACGCGGCTGCCGAAGCGGCCACGGCCCTGATCACCGAGGCCAATCGGCTGGTGCAGGACCAGGTGGTCGCGCACGAACGTGACGACGAAGGCGCGATCTATCCCAAGCTCGCGAGGTTGTTGCAGGAGAGCCACGGGCTTTCCGCCATGAGCCGGGCCCATCGTGAGATCCTGCATCTGGCGCGGCTTCTGGCGCGCATCGCCGACGACCTGCCGACCGAGAAGATCGACCGCTATCTGATCCGCGATGCCCAGCGCGTCATCGAGGCGATCGAGACCCTGGTACGCATGCATACCGCGCAGGAGGACGACATCTACGAGGCGGTGGCCGAGCGCAGCGCGGCTTGAGGCCTGCATTGATCTAACGCAATACTGGCCGGCCGTGTGATGTCAAAATTTTTCTAGGAAAGCGGTGCCGGAGACTAGGAAAGCGGTGCCGGAGAAAAGCTGAGCTTGAGAAGCAAGAGTTTGGTGCTGGATATTTTGGTGGCTGCATGTCGTGGCCTGATAAAAACCTGACTCACGAGATTGATGCCAGAGCTTTCCTCGAAAGGACGAGCACCGGCGTCACGCTGGAGACTTATCTCAAGAATGAGAGGATATTCACGCAGGGCGACCCAGGCGATTCCATCGGGTACGTCCGGCGAGGCATGGTGAAGGCAACGATCCTGTCCGCAGTCGGCAAGGAGGCCATCGTCGGGATTTTTCAGCAGGGCCAATTCTTTGGCGAGGCTTGTCTAGCTGGAGCGAATGTCAGGACCGCGAATATAGTCGCGCTTGAGGACTGCGCGGTGACTTTGATCGCGCGTGACACGATGCTGTCACTGCTGCATATGGAGTCGGCATTTTCGGCGTTCTTCCTGTCTCATTTGATTTCCCGCAATGATCGCCTCGAAGGCGACCTGATCGACCAACTGTTGCATTCGACCGAGGAGAGGCTGGCACGGTTGCTCCTGCGACTGGCCGATCTTCGTGAGGGCAACGATAAGCCCGTCCCGGTGTCCCTGAGCCAGGAGACGCTAGCTGAGATGATCGGCACGACGCGATCGCGGGTCAGCACCTTCATGAATAAGTTTCGTGAGCGCGGCTTCATCAGCTACGACAGCCGCGGTCGGATTCAAGTCTATGCGACGCTTTTGCTGTCGGTGCTGGGCAGCTGACCTGAAGTCAGTCGGCGTCGCCGCCAACGGCTGCCGGCATTCGTCGATCGGTTCCCAAGAGCATACGAAGTCGGCGCAGGCCGTTAGTCGTCGCGCCGCACAACGAGTGCGGATGTGAGCGCCGACTTCAGTCCAGGTCACTAAGATAGGCGGCAACCGCCTTGATTTGCGCCTGCGTGAGATTGTGCGCGATCGGCGCCATGATGTCCGAATTGTCGGGCTTCGCCTTGTCCTGGCCGCGCTCTTTGCTCCAGTTTGTGAGTTTACTGATGATGTAATCATGAAGCTGGCCGGCGAGCCGCGGAAAGGCTTCGGCGCCTTTCGCATCTGCGCCATGGCAAGATGCGCAGGGCGGTACTTCCGCCGATGGGATTCCTTGTTCGTAGATGCGCTGTCCTTCTCCCGCGAGCTCTTTCGAGCCGCCGCCAAGTGGCTTCGGGTTGAGAGTCTGGAAACGTTCGGCGAGCGCCTTTTCCATCCCCGGGCTCAGTACATGCGCGACATTGAACATCACCGGATTGGTGCGGCGGCGCTCGACGAAAGCTTGCAGCTGGTTGATCAAGTAGTCGGGCTGCTGCCCGGCCAGGCGGGGCATTGGAAACGCACCGCGAAAGCCCTGTCCCGACAAGCCGTGGCAGGTTTTGCAGTAGCTGAGCTTGGCCTCTAACTCCGCCTTTGGAATCGCCCCTCCGCCACTATCCTCGGTGCGAGCGGAGGTGGCGAAACTGCCGATGACGATCGCCGCCAGCAATGCGCGTCCTAATGATCTCAAACTCATTCCAGGCCCCGGGAGCTGTCGTGATGAGCAAAGCGGAAGTCCGACAGCACGCCTCCCAGCCGGAGCCGTGCGGCCGTCTTGTTTCAGAAAGACATCACACGAAAGCATTTCTGTTCGCTGTTCTCTTTTGAACAGTCGCATTCAGTACCTCGCGGTTAGCTCACGGCAGGGGACATGTTTCGGTGCGTGCACGTGGAGCGTGTAGGATGGGGAGCGCAGCGCGAGTCTTGCGGGGCCGAAGCGGGCGATATCGTCGGGCTTGCAGATGGCTTGCTGTCGGCGCAGCCGCGCTCGTTGCCGGACTGTTCATTATCGCCTTTGCGTCGCCGGTCCACGCGTTACCGAGCTTTGCGCGACAGACTGGTCAGCCCTGTGGCGCCTGCCATACCGATTTCCCGGCGTTGACGCCGTATGGTCGAAGGTTCAAGCTACTTGGCTACACGGCGGGCGGCGGACCGTTTAAGACCACACCTTTCTCCTCGAATGAGGCGCAGAGCGTCCGAGCGGAATACGACAAGCTGCGCGGCTATGCGGCGACCACAACGGCGCAGCCTGTCCATGACGACAGCCAGACCTATGTTCCGCCGATCTCGATGATGGCCATCGTCGGCTTTACGCATACGCAGGCGCCGCTTCCGCCGCCCACCGATCCGTACAGCCCGAACGACAACACCGTGCTGTCGCCCTTCAGCGTTTTCTGGGGCGGCGCCATTACCAGGGACATCGGTGCTTTCGCGCAGGTGACCTACAACGCCGTGCCGGCCGGCGGCTTTGGTGATCCTTTCGGGCACACATGGACGTGGGACAACACTGACGTGCGATTTGCCCGCACGGCAAGCTTCGGGCCGCTCGATCTGGTTTACGGTATCACCGCTAACAACAATCCGACGGTCCAGGATCTCTGGAATACGACGCCGGCCTGGGGCTTTCCCTACGCTGCATCGACGCTTGCGAACACGCCGGCGACCAAGACCATGATTGAGGGCGCCTTCGCCGCACATGTTGGCGGCGTTGGCGCCTACACGATGATCAACGACCTGCTCTATCTGGAGGTCACCGGCTACAAGACCCTCAGCTTCAGCCAGCAGAACGCGCTCGGCACCGACCCGTTCGGGGTCGGACAGATCGGCGGTATTGCGCCATATTGGCGCGTGGCGCTCGAGCCGCATTGGGGCCGGCATTCACTGATGGTCGGCACGTTCGGCATGTATTCCGAAGTCCATCCGTGGGTCGACACCAGCTTCGCGACCTGGTCGACTGCCGTGCAGCCACTGGCCGACAAATTCACTGATTTGGGCTTCGATACCCAGTATCAGTATCAAGGCGACGACTACTGGCTGACCTTGCGTGGCAGCTATATCCGGGAATTCCAGCGGCTTGATGCAAGCTTTGCTTCGCTCGCGGCCGCCAATCCAACGAATCTCGTCAATAGCTTGAAGCTCCAGGCCTCGGTGGCGTTCGGCGGCGACAATCGGATTGTGTTGACCGGACAGTATTTCAACATCTGGGGCACGGCCGACCCCACGCTTTACGGGATCGATGCAACCACCGGCCTGGCACTGACACCGAACAGTGATGGCTGGACCGCCGAGGTCGCCTACATTCCCTTCGGGCTCAGCAAGTCGCCGCTGTGGCCTTGGTTCAACGCCAGGATCGGACTGCAATACAACTACTACAACAAGTTCAACGGCACCACGGTCGGAGCCCACGACAACAATTCGCTATTCCTGCACGCCTGGTTTGCGATGTAAGGGGCCCACAGTTCAAGGAGAACGTCCGATGAAAAGAGCCAGTCTCCCCAGCATCGCGGCGCTCGCCGCCGTTCTCGCAGGGCCCGCCGTCGCAGCCGATCTGCCGCTGAAAGAACCCGCGAGCTTCGCTGCGCGCTTCAACTGGACGAGCTGCTATCTCGGCGGGCATCTCGGCGGTGCTTTCGCCACCAAAGACATCACCGATCCTGTTCAGCTCGTGCAGGATCAGTTCGCTGGCGCGCCGGTCACGACGGGCGTTACAACGGTCAGCCCGACGCCAAGCGGCGTCCTGATCGGCGGCCAGATCGGCTGCGACTATCAGTTCAGCTCGTCGCTGGTCGTGGGAATCGAGGGCGCGGCCTCAGGGTCTACGATGAAGAGCACCAAGTCCGTTACTCTGCCGCTCGGCAATCCCGATACGGCCAGCGTGAAGGCGACGACCGACTTTCTGACGAGCTTGACGGCGCGTTTCGGCTATGCCGCGGACAATCTGTTATTCTATGCCAAGGGCGGCGGGGCATTGGCCGGCGACAAATACGACGTCACGGGTTCGTTCGTCGGGGTTCCGTTCGCCTTCAGAGGGACCGAAAACCGCGTCGGCTGGACTGTCGGCGGCGGCGTGGATTGGGGCTTTGCGGACCATTGGTCGGCCAACGTCGAATACGACTACTATCGCTTCGGCCACGGCACGGTGACGATGTCGGATCCCGTGAACGTTCTGTCGGGACCTGTCGACGTCAGGCAGACGATCCACGTCGTCAAGGTGGGGCTGAATTTCCACATCTGGGGCGCCGGGCTGTGAGCTGCAGGGGCGACCCAATCCGGCGTGCTGACGCAGAGGCGGATCAATGAGGGGCATTCGTCTGGGGCTGATCGGGGGAGCCACGATGTTGGCCGCGGCGGCCGTGGCCGCGGATCGCACGCAGGAGTCAGTTGCGCGGGGCGGCTTCGAAGCCAAGCTGCAATATTGCAAGACCTGCCACGGATTATCTGGCCAAGGCTATTACGGCTATTTTCCGATGCCGCGCCTTGCCGGCCAGCAGCCGCAATATATCGAGAACCAGCTTCGCGCCTTCCTCGAACGACGACGAACCAATCCGATTATGGCCAATGTGGCCCACGCGCTGAGCCCGTCGATGATATCGGCCTTGGCCGCGCACTTCCAGGCTCTCGACCCGAAGCCGCTCGGTGGCGCGCCGCGCGCATTGTCTGGCCTCGGCAAGCGGATCTATGAGGACGGGTTGCCGGAGAGCAACGTGCCGGCCTGCGCGGCCTGCCATGGCCTCGACGGCAGGGGGCACAGCGAGATTCCGCGCCTGGCCGGTCAGCTCTACGCCTATACGGTTGGCCAATTGTCCGGTTGGAGCAAAGCACGCGGACAGGGCACCGCGGTGGACACCTCGGCGGTTATGGCACCGACTGCGCACAATCTGACGCGGGCTCAGGTCGAAGCGGTTGCTGCTTATGTCAGTGAACTGCGATGAGGTTGCCATCATCACCGACGGCCCTGGCCGGCGACATGAGGTGCAGACCTCAGGAGCGATCTGCGATGCGCGAAGGTACCGCACCATGAAACAGTCGAATCTTTGGCTCGCTCTGTTTCTGCTTGCGCTGTTTGCTCCGATCGGTCCGGTGCGAGCCGGCGACAACGACGAGGTTCGCAATTGCACGTGGTGCCACGGTACATCAGGACAAGGCTATATGGTCGCGCCGAGGCTGGCCGGCCAGCGGCCGCAATACATCGAAAGCCAGATCAGGGACTTCCACGATCATATTCGCGATGCGCCGTTCTCGAAGCAATACATGTGGGGCGCCACAGCCGCGCTCCAGCCGGACCGGGCTCGCGCGCTTGCGCAATATTTTGCGACGATTGAGCCGAAGCCCGCCAATGACGGCAACCGCGCCTCCGCAGCGAGAGGGCGAACGGTCTATATGGAAGGCATTCCGGAGGCCAATATCGTCGCCTGCTATGCCTGCCACGGGCCAAACGCGGAGGGTGTGCGCGATATTCCTCGGTTGGGTGGGCTTTCCTATGCCTATCTGAGATCGCGGCTCGAGCAGTGGGGGCAAGGCTACCATTCGACGCCAGGTTCACCGATGCCGGTGGTCGCGAGCCAATTGGGACCGGAAGAGATCGAGGCGCTGGCTTCCTATCTCAGCTTCGTCCGATAGGCCCGACTTGCGTGCCTTCGCCTGAGCGCAATCCGTCATGCGGATGATTACTTGATGGGCTTCGGCAGGTCGATCCGCTCCCTGGAGAATTCCGGGGGCCCTTCGATCAGGCGCCGAATCCGGCGTTCCCGCTCGTCTGCAGGCAGATCAGGATCGAGCATCCGGTCGACCTGCGCGATGGCGATCCGCTCGATCGCGTCGATCGCGTGCGGGTCGGGTATGGTCTCGTGTGGAGCCGTTGCTGGCGCAGCCGCCCGCAGGCCGATCTCCAGCAGCTGACGGATGGCATCGGCGCGCGTGATCTGATGCGCTTCGGCCCAGGCATCGATATCGGCGGTGAGCTCCTGCGACAGCCTCACCGCGCTGACGGCATCATGTCCCACCCGGACGGCAGGGCTGAGATCCTTTCTGGTATCGGACACGGGCGTCATCTGTCTGTTGCTCATGGCAGCCTAAATGGGGTTGATGGGGCAGGATTTGATTCCGATCAATGATGTTTGACGGTCGCCATCGATGTCCGGCGCTTGCCGGGGCGAAGAGGTTGATCACGGTGGCCGGCGCGGCTAGGGAGTTGCCGCATCATCAAGAGTGAGACGGCAACAGGCCCCGCATGCGCTTCCTGCAAACCTTCCAGCTGTACGATTTCCTCGACACCCTGGTCAGCCTGTTCACGGCCTTTGTGCTCGGGACCTTGATCGGTGCGGAGCGGCAATATCGGCAGCGCAGCGCGGGCCTGCGCACCAACGTGCTGGTGGCGGTCGGGGCCGCAGCCTTTGTCGATATCGGCAACCGTCTCACCGGTGCGGAAGGCGCGGTGCGCGTCATCGCCTATGTGGTGTCCGGCATCGGCTTTCTCGGCGCCGGCGCGATCATGAAAGAGGGCCAGAATATCCGCGGCCTCAACACTGCGGCGACCTTGTGGGCCTCCGCCGCGGTCGGGGCCTGTGCCGGCGCGGACCTGATTGCGCAATCGGCGGCACTGACGCTGTTCGTGCTGTCCGGCAACACGCTGCTGCGGCCGCTGGTCAATGCCATCGATCGGATTCCGCTCACCGAGAAGCACTCGGAAGCCAATTACGAGATCGTTGTGAGCACCGATGCGTTGAGCGCAGCGGAAATCCGGGAGGCACTCGAGGACCGGCTGGAGACCGCGAAATATCCGGTGCGGGAGACCGAGGTGGCCTATCGCTCCGAGGACAATGTCGAGATCACGGCGCTGCTGGTGCCGCTTGCGGTCGAACCGGGCGATCTCGACCGCGTTATCGCCGAGCTCGCCAAACTGCCGGGTGTGCGTCATGCGACCTGGAATGTCAGCGCGCTGGAGTGACTGAGCGGTTGGACGGGAATCAAATGCTGCTGCTATCGGGCAGCGGATTGCCGAGCTCGTCGGTCGGCACCAGCTGCTGATTGAAGGCGGCGAAATAGGCCGCCCATTCCGGCTCGCCGACATCGACCAGGACAGCGCCATCCTGCCAGATATCGTTGTGGTCGTTGGCATCGTTGCCGACATGGTGGATGTAGCCTCCGGTCGAGCCCTGGTTCATATGGACGTCGTGGATGCCGTTGCCATCGATGTAGAAGCGGCCGAACACATAGACGTCGCGATTGTCCTGCTGCGCACGCGACAGCAGCCGCTTCAACGAGGCCACGGGTTCGACGACATCGGAGCCGTCCATCACATCGCTGTCGCGCCAGCGCCCGGTGTTGGTCAGGAGATCGCTGCGCAGGAAATCGAGGGCGGGCAGGGTGCTCTGGCCGGTGAGATCATGGACGCCGCTTTCGCCGGCGGCGAGCGTCTGGATGATCGGGTGGCGGAAGTCGAAGACCAGCTTGTATTTCAGGAGGTCGTCGGCGTCATTGGTGCCGACATTGATGGCGAAATCCCATTCCTCATCATCGATCAGCATGCCGACATGCAGGTGATACTGGATTTCGTGATGCTGCCGGCTGGATGTAAGGCGCGGCTCGGACGTGATCCTGGCCTTGGTAAATCCGTAAGCGAGCGTCACGACGCGATCCTCCGCCTTTATCCGGGCCGGCGCGTCCTATTTGATGCAGCGGCCGACATCGCCGGACGCCGTCGGCGTCTCATAGCCGCCCGGCGACACCGGCTGGCCGTCGAATAAGACCGCCAGCTGGTTGGCAATGCCGAAGTCCGCGGCGCCTCGCCGCCGGTCATTGATCAGGCGCGCAATGTTCCATTCGTCGTGTGAACCATAGCTGAATGCGACCGACGCACGCAGGCCATAATAGTTGCGGAAGCCGGCCTTGGTCAGGCTGCCATTGGCGATCGCATCCTTGTATTTCGGGTTGGTCGCGATCTTGTCGTCGAACCACGCTTCCAGTCTTTCGAGATCTGCGGTGCCGGTCAGCTCGAAATAACGGGCAAAGTCGGTAGGGCCGGAGAAGTAGAAGAAATCGAAGTCCTCGCCGAGGCCTCTCTCGCCTTCGAGGATCTGCGTCCACATGTACATGTAGTCGGCGCCGCTGGCGCCCTGCATGGCGGCGCTGCCTTCTTCGCCGGGATTGAGCAGATAGACGGTGCGCGCGCCGAAACGCTTGCCGACGTGCTCGGCGGTCGCTTTCGCCATGTCGGAATTGACGAGATAGGCGCCGCCGCCGGCCGGCGAGAGCGGGACACTGAGATAGCCGATGGCTTTGCCCTGGGCCCGGTTGTCCGCGATCAGCTTTCGTACCCGTGCCACATTGGCCGTGATCGCATCGCGGTAGTCGGGATTGACGCAGTAGCAGATGTCGAGCGCGGTACAGAGCGTCACGGGGGACGAGGCCGCGCGGGCCGGCGCGGGGTTCAGCAGCAGGATGGTGCCGGCGAGCACGAGCGCCGGGACGGCCGCGGACCTTTGTGCGCGGCGATAAGCCTTGACGAGACCGTTCATGTTGCCACCTGGTTCGCCGTTGAGACGATCCCTGATGATACGTGCGGCGTATGACAATACAACCAAGGATTTTGCCAGGGCAGAGACCGCGATCGTCAATGCCCGCCGCGGGCATAGGCCTCGTAGAAGGTGACGATGATCTCGAAGGCGATCAGGATCACGACGATGATCTCGAGCCGGAGCGAACGCTTGGTATCGATGATGTCCGCGAGCGTGGTCGCGGTCTCCGCGATCACCGACAGCTTGCGGTTCAGTGACTCGGCGCGCTCGCTCAACTCATACTCGTCCTCGAGCCGCGCGTAGAGCCGCTCCAGGTCCGGACGGTCCCACAATACGTCGGGCTTCTCGCCGACAGCGACGCGTCCCGAGACGCGATGCTGCACCAGCAGCGCCTCGCCGAGCAGCTTCAGCATCGCCTTGCCGCCGCGCGAGCTGCGCCCCTGCACGGCGAGCTCGCGCGCAAACGGCTCGATCGTATCGAACACGTTGGCGACCTCGCGCTCGCCGCGGCCGAGCACCACGCTCTTGGCGAGCGCATCGGCGACGATGAGCAGCCGTTCCACGGAAAACTCCTTGACGACGATCGGGCCGCCCACCTGTATAGGCTCGTCCGCCTCGCGCGCGACCTGGACCTTGGCGGTCTCCTCCTCGGGCGGATCGATCAGCCCGAACGACCGCGGCCGCAGGCGCTCGAGAAACTCGGTCTCTTCCGCCGCCGACATGCCGATGAAGACGACGACGCCATAGCGAAACACCACCGCAATGCCGCTCGATCCGACGCGGACGGCGAGCGGTGTCGCGTTCAGCACCTGGCCCTCGAAGCCCGCGGTGTTGATGCGGTCGGCGATCTGCAGCGCGCGGGCGGAGAGTTGCGGGACGGGCGGGGTCTGTGTCATCGCACGAGCCTAGCAGGGCCGGGGAAAGAATTCGATGACAAGCACCTGCGCAAAAGTTCGGATCTGCTGTCGGGTGGTTTTGATTCAAATCCCCATGCCTTGAACCCGCTTGACAGCATCGGCCGTAATTCCTCTTTGAGGACGCAATGGAGACGGATCATCCATCCATGTCGAACAAGAGCGCCGCCGACTTCTACGCCTCCATTCCGGTCTTCCGCGGCTTTGCCCGGTTGATGGAGCCGTCGCTGTACCGGCCGTTGCCGGACGATTGGACCGTCGGCGTGGCTGATATCGTCGATTCGACCAAGGCGATCGCGGACAGGCGCTACAAGGCGGTCAACATGGCCGGCGCGGCGGTCATCGCGGCCGTGACCAACGGCCTGGAGGGGCGGGAATTCCCATTCGTGTTCGGCGGCGACGGCGCGAGCTTCGCGGTGGGGCCGGACGATGTCGAGCGGGCGCGCGGCGCGCTGGCGGCGACCGCGAGCTGGGTGCGCGAAGACCTGGGACTGGCCATGCGTGTGGCATTGGTCCCGGTCGCGGCGATCCGCGCCCACGGCCTGGATGTGCGGGTGGCGCGTTACGGTCCTTCGGCCAATCTATCCTATGCCATGTTCTCCGGCGGTGGCCTCGGCTGGGCGGAGACCGCGATGAAGCGCGGCGAATTCGCGGTGCAGGCCGCCCCGCCGGGCATCGAGCCCGATCTCTCCGGCCTGTCCTGCCGCTTCGAGGAGATCCCGTCCGCGCGCGGGCTCATCCTGTCGGTGCTGGTGCTGCCGGCGCAGGACGCCGATCCGCGCGAGTATCGCAAGGTGATCGAGGACATCATCACGCTGGTCGAGCACAGCCCCGATTCGGGGCGGCCGGTGCCGGCGGATGGGCCGGCCTTGAAATGGCCGCCGCAGGGGCTGGATTATGAGGTCCGCGCATCGCGCGGCGGTCCGCTTTTCGCACGTCGCGTTCGCATCCTCGGGCGGACGCTGTTCGTCTATCTGATCATGCGCTTCGGCATCCGCATCGGCGGTTTCGAGCCGGCGCTCTATACGAAGCAGGTGGTGGAGAACTCCGACTTCCGCAAATATGACGACGCGTTGCGCATGATCCTCGACTGCACCGAGGAGCTGGCGCGGGCATTGAGCGCGCGGCTCGCTGACGCCGCCTCATGCGGCATCGTGCGCTACGGGCTGCACCGGCAGGACGCGGCGATGATGACCTGCTTCACGCCCTCGGCGCTGCGTCCTGACCATGTGCATTTCATCGATGGCGCCCGCGGCGGCTATGCCTCGGCCGCGACCGCGCTGAAGGCAGCCACCGGCTGAGCGCGCCGATGGCGTGTGGGCTCATTTCGCCTTGCGTTTCGAACGGGGGACGATCAATCGGCCCCGCGCGCCCTTGCGATGCTCGCTGCGATGGCCGACGCGATCCTCCTGCGCGAACCGACGCTCTTTCGCCGGTGAACTGAACTGCTCCGTTACCTTGCCGTTCTTCCTGACGATGAGATAGCCGCCCTTGGACATGCTGAACGGCTTCTTGAGCCGGCCGAGGTGATCGAACTTGGTGCCAGGCGGGTGTTTGCGCGGCTCGAACCAGGTCGGGTAGAGGAAGTTCGACATCTCGATGCCGTCGACCTTGAAGCGATCCTCCTCGACGGCATCGCTCAACTCGTAGGCGTATTCGATCCCGTCAGCGCCATCGGCCCATATGTTGGCGAGCGGATCAATGACCATCTCGAACAGCTCATGGCATGCCGTCACGCTGACGGACTCGCCGGCGGCGAGCACCGTCCTGACGAAGATTTTCGACACCGGTTGACCGCCCTTGGTCAGCTTGTGATAGCCGAGCCTGCCGGCATCGTCGGTATCGTCGAGGAACACCAACTGCCAGTCGGAGGGCTTGGCCTTCTTGGTCGTGTAGAGCCTGACCGGAAAGCCCCATACGGGCAGGAAATGCGTATCATAGCATTTTTGCAGAGCCCGCGTGAGGGTGTCGAGCTCGACACCCAGGTCGGTCTTGGCCATGTTCATGCAGGCGACGGTCAACAGCCCGCTACGTCCTGTCCTGCCGGTCCGTGCTCCCTTCATTGCGGCCCCCTTCTAAAGCCCCATGATCATTGCTGCGGCGGCAGCGTAGTCGCGCTGTGCCTTGCCGTCATCCTCCTATTTCGCCCGCGTCCAGGTTTCGCCGCCGCAGAGCGCGCCGACGCAGCCTTCGACCTTGAGCGCGTCGGGATCGGCGACCGAGATGTGGCTGTCATAGCTTTGGCCGTCATCGGCATTGTAGATCTTGCCAGACCATCTGTTGGCGCCGTCCGGATGCATGCCGATGAAGAGCTGCAGGCCCATGATCGGTCGCTTGGCGAGTTCGCGATCCGGATTTTTGTCGTCGACTGCGGGCTTGGCGGTGCCGGGATCGATCGGCTGCTTCAGCCACACCACATTCCCGCAAAGATTGGCGCCGCATTTGCCGACCTTGATCTTGGCGTCGCCTGCCTGCGTCAGCCAGGTCCCGGTCGGATCGTCTGCAGCCAGGGCCGGTTGCGCAACAATCATCAGCGCAGCGATCGAAAGACCCAGAACATTCAGCTTGCCGGTCATGATACCCCCTGGAATTGAGACGGGTTCCATAACAGCAAATTGCGGCCATGCAACCGGCTGCGACTGTTTGTCCAAAGCCACCTCATCACGATGAGGTGCGCGTCAACCTCACCGTGTCCAGGTCATTCGTTCGTCATGTCTCACCACGGCAGACCGCAGAGATCGAGCGTGCCGCGCGTCGGCGCGTTGCGCTTGACGTCGTGGACGTAAGGTCCAATCGCATCGAATCGCACGCGCCCGCGATCTGGCTGCTCGGCATAGACATCGCCGTCGAATGGCTTGAAGCCGCGCGCCATGTAGAACGGTGCACGATACGGCTCGCAGAACAGGATTGCGAAATTGACGGAGTCCTCGTGCCTGAAGGTCTGGATGGCGGCGTTGAGCACGAGCGTCGCGAGCCCGCGATTGCGGACGTCCTCGCGCGTGATGACTCCGCCGATGCCGCCGGCATTCATCTTCTGGCCGTTCCAGGTGATCACGCGGCGGTAGAGCCCGACATGGCAGACGACATCGCCGGCCTCGTCCTGCACCACGACGCGGAGATCGGCATGGGCAAATTTGATACCGGCCCAGGGTAATGTTGCCACCACCTCAGGTGGCCAGACCGCGTTGTAAAGCGGCTCGACCAGCTTCCAGGAGGCGTCGCCATTGAGGACTTCGATCTCAATGCTCATCAAAGCGGCTCGTTTTTTCCAAAATCACAGTGTTTTACACTCTTGGAACCTTCTATAAGGAGGTCCCGTTAAATCCCGTCTTCCCACAAGTTGCGGAAACCACCCCATGACCTTTACCCTTCCCCCGCTCCCTTACGACTATGAAGCCCTGGCGCCCTATATGTCGAAGGAGACGCTCGAATATCACCACGACAAGCATCACCAGGCCTATGTGACCAATGGCAACAATGCGATCAAGGGGACTGAATTCGAAGGGAAGTCCCTCGAGGAGATTGTGAAGGGCTCATACGGCAAGAATGCCGCAGTCTTCAACAATGCCGGCCAGCACTACAACCACATCCACTTCTGGCAGTGGATGAAGAAGGACGGCGGCGACAGCAAAGTGCCGGGTCGTCTGGAGAAGAAGATCAACGAGGATCTCGGCGGCTTCGAGAAATTCAAGGCCGATTTCGCCGCCGCCGGCGTCGGCCAGTTCGGCTCCGGCTGGTGCTGGCTCCAGGTCAAGAACGGCAAGCTCGAAATTTCCAAGACCCCGAACGGCGAGAATCCGCTGGTGCACGGCGCCACCCCGATCCTCGGCTGCGACGTCTGGGAGCACTCCTATTACATCGACTATCGCAACCGCCGCCCGGACTACCTGAAGGCGTTCGTCGAAAATCTCATCAACTGGGATTATGTCGACGAGCTGTTCGACAAGACGGTCTGATCGGCGCACAGCGCACGAGCTGGAAAAGGGCGGCAGTCTTGCCGCCCTTTTTGCTGACAGAGAATTCCCGAAGAGAACGGTCCTTGTCACTGACGCGTGCGTGCGGCAAATTTTTTCTCGGTAGATCGCCTTTGATGGAGAAATTCGGCGTGGCCGGCGACGTGATGGAAATGAGGTTCAGGTGAAGCAGCTCATCGGATATGTGCTGGTGTTTCTCGGCGGTGGCACAGGCGCCTCGTTGCGGCACGCGGTGAACATGGCGAGCGCCAAAGCATTCGGCACCGCTTTTCCGTTCGGCACCTTCATCATCAACATCACGGGATCGATCGTAATGGGCCTGATCGCCGGTTATCTGGCGTTCAAGGGCGATGCCAGCCAGCACTGGCGATTGTTTTTGATGACCGGCATCCTCGGCGGCTACACCACGTTTTCTGCGTTTTCGCTCGACACGGCACTGCTCTATGAGCGCGGGGCGGTCGGCTTGGCGGCCCTCTATGTGGTCGGGTCCGTTGGTCTGTCGATCGCCGGCCTGTTCGCCGCGCTTGCGCTGGTCAGGTATCTCACCTGACGGCCGGCGTTTTTCCGGCCGGGCCGTCAGCTCCCGTGGACAGCGGCAATGTTATAATATAACATCCGCTGATGGTTTCACGCGATCTTCATGCCCACGCCCACCCGCATCCGCACAGCCACGGGCCCGCAGCACCGCATCCGGCGCAGGCCGCGCCGTGGTCGATCCTGCGGATGCCGGTCGCAGCGCGCTTGGCCGCCGCCATGGCGGCCAGTGCCGGGCTATGGGTGATCGTCTGGCTGGCGATGCGCTGATGCCAATGACCGTGCCGCTGAAATTCCAGGATGTGACGCTCGGCTACGACCGCCATCCGGCCGTCCACCACCTGACGGGCGAGGTTGCCCCGGGCAGCCTGCTCGCGGTGGTCGGTCCCAACGGGGCCGGCAAGTCGACGCTGTTCCGCGGCCTCGTCGGCCTGCTCAAGCCGCTGGCGGGTAGCATCAGCACCGGCGGCCTGGACCGGCGCGGCATCGCCTATCTGCCGCAGATCGCCGATATCGACCGCTCCTTCCCGATCTCGGTGTTCGATTTCGCCAGCACCGGGCTATGGCGAACCGTTGGTCCGTTCGGCGGCATCGGCAAGGCGGCACGGAAGCGGATCGCGCAGGCGATCGCAGCCGTCGGCCTGACCGGCTTCGAGAACCGCAGCATCGGGACGCTCTCGGGCGGCCAGATGCAGCGCATGCTGTTCGCGCGCGTGCTGCTGCAGGATGCGCGCGTGATCGTGCTGGACGAGCCGTTCAACGCGATGGACGCCAGCACCTCGGCCGACCTGTTGCGGCTGGTCGAGCACTGGCACCAGGAGGGGCGCACGGTGGTGGCGGCGCTGCACGACCTCGACATGGTACGCGGGCATTTTCCGCAGACGCTGCTGCTGGCGCGGGAGCCGGTGGCCTGGGGCGCGACGGCCGAGGTGCTGAGCGCCGACAATCTCGCGCAGGCGCGACGGATGTGCGAGGCTTTCGACGAGACGGCCCGGACCTGCGTGCCCGACCAGCTTCCGTCGCGAGCGGCATGATGATTTCAGATGTCCTGATCGCGCCGTTTTCCGATTTCGCGTTCATGCGCCGCGCGCTTGCTGCTGTGATCGCGCTGTCTCTCGGCGCCGGCCCGATCGGCGTGTTCCTGATGCTGCGCCGGATGAGCCTGATGGGCGACGCCATGGCGCATGCGATTCTGCCCGGTGCTGCCATCGGCTTTCTGCTCTCGGGGCTGAACCTGTTCGCGCTGACTGCCGGCGGCCTGGTGGCGGGCTTTGCGGTGGCGCTGCTCTCAGGGCTGGTGTCGCGCTCGACCGGGCTGAAGGAGGACGCCTCGCTGGCGACCTTCTATCTGGCCTCGCTCGCGATCGGCGTCACCATCGTCTCGGTGAAGGGCACCAACATCGATCTGCTGCACGTGCTGTTCGGCAACATCCTGGCCATGGACGATCCGACGCTGCTGATGGTGGCGACCAACGCGACGCTGACGCTCGTCGTGCTCGCGGTGATCTATCGCCCGCTGGTGATCGAGAGCGTCGATCCGCTGTTCCTGCGCACGGTGAGCCGGGCCGGCGCGCCGGCCCACCTGATCTTTCTCGGGCTGATCGTGGTCAATCTCGTCAACGGCTTCCAGGCGCTCGGCACCTTGCTCGCGGTCGGGCTGATGATCCTGCCTGCCGGCATCGCCCGGTTCTGGTCGCGCGACATCACGCCCATGATCTGCATCGCGGTGGCGGCCGCGATTTTGTCCGGCTATATCGGGCTGGTGCTGTCGTTCCAGACGCGCATTCCATCAGGCCCCGCGATCATCCTGGTCGCGGCGCTCATCTATCTCGGCTCGGTGCTGTTCGGACGCGTCGGCGGCGTGCTGCCGCAGCTGTTCCCGGGCCGCCACCTCGAGGCGTGATGCCGTCATGCGGAATGTCCACCTTATCCTGATTTTCGCGCTGCTTGGCCTTTGCTCGACACCGGCGCGTGCGCAGACGCGCCTCAATGTGGTCGCGAGCTTCTCGATCCTCGGCGACTTCGTTCGTCAGGTCGGCGGCAACAAGGTCAATGTCATCACGCTGGTCGGGCCCGACAGCGACGTGCATGTCTATACTCCGACGCCGCATGATGCGAAGGATGTCGGCGAAGCCAAGCTGCTCGTCGTCAACGGGCTCGGGCTCGAGGGCTGGCTGCCGCGCCTCCTGCAGGCCTCCGCAGCCAAGGCCAAGATCGTCACCGCCACTGATGGCATCGCCGTGCGCAAGCGTGGCGCGGATGCCGATCCCCATGCCTGGCAGTCGGTCAAGAACGCGATGATCTATGTCAGGAACATCCGCGAGGCGCTCGTCGCTGCTGATCCTGCCGATGCGCCGATCTTCAAGGCCAACGCCGACCGTTACCTGACCGAGCTCGACGCCTTGGATCGCGAGGTGCGCGCGGAGGTCGACAAGATTCCGCCGGAGCGGCGCAAGGTGATCGCGACCCATGATGCGTTTGGCTATTTGGCCGACGCGTACGGGGTGCAATTCATCGCGCTGCTCGGGGTCTCCACCGAGACCGAGCCGAGCGCCCGCGACATGGCCGGGATCGTCGAGACCATCAAGCGCAACCGGATTCCGGCGGTGTTCCTGGAGAACTTCAATGATGACCGGTTGATCGATCGGATCGCCGCCGAGGCCGGGGCCACGATCGGCGGGACGCTGTATTCCGATGCTCTGAGCGAGGAAAACGGCGCGGCACCCACTTACATTGCCTTGGTCAGGCACAATATAAGGGCCCTGACCGGCGCGCTCGGCCGCGAGGCCCGATGAGTCAAGCCATCCCTATTGAATGCGAGCACTTTGCGGAGTGAGTATGTCTGACGTGACCTCCCAGAAAGTCCCCGTGACGGTGTTGACCGGCTATCTCGGCGCCGGCAAGACCACGCTTCTCAACCGCATCCTCTCCGAAGATCATGGCAAGAAGTACGCCGTCATCGTCAACGAGTTCGGCGAGATCGGCATCGACAACGACCTGATCGTCGGCGCCGACGAAGAAGTGTTCGAGATGAACAATGGCTGCATCTGCTGCACGGTGCGCGGCGACCTCGTGCGCATCATCGACGGCCTGATGCGCCGCAAGGGCAAGTTCGACGCCATCATCGTCGAGACCACGGGGCTTGCCGATCCGGCGCCGGTGGCGCAGACCTTCTTCGTTGACGAGGACGTGCAGAAGAATGCGCGGCTCGATGCCGTGGTCACGGTCGCCGACGCGAAATGGCTGGCCGACCGCCTGAAGGATGCGCCGGAAGCCAAGAACCAGATCGCGTTCGCCGACGTCATCGTGCTCAACAAGACCGATCTGGTGTCGAAGCCGGAGCTTGCCGAGGTCGAGGCGCGGATTCGCGGCATCAATCCCTACGCGCAGCTGCATCGCACCGAGCGTTGCCAGGTGGCGATTGCCGACGTGCTCGAGCGCGGCGCCTTCGATCTCGATCGCATCCTGGAGATCGAGCCTGATTTCCTCGAGGTGGACGATCACGACCACGATCATCACCACCATGATCATGACCATGGCCACCACCATCATCATGATCACGGGCTGAAGCACTATCACGACGAGGACATGCAGTCCCTGTCGTTGCGCACCGACAAGCCGCTCGATCCGACCAAGTTCATGCCGTGGCTGCAGCAGCTGGTGCAGACGGAAGGACCGAAGATCCTGCGCTCCAAGGGCATCCTGGCGTTCCAGGATGATGAGGATCGCTACGTCTTCCAGGGCGTCCATATGATGCTGGAGGGCGACCATCAGCGGAAGTGGAAGGAGGGCGAGCCCCGCGAGAGCCGGGTCGTCTTCATCGGTCGCGAACTGCCGGAAGCGGCCATTCGCGAGGGTTTTGAGCGCTGCATCGTGACCTGATGAGTTCGTTCGAGCCAGGCGGCGAGGCCGCATCCATCGTCTCCGTCACCGACCGGGTGAAGCCGGTCGCGCTCGGCATGGCCGTGAGCGCCGTACATTATCTCGGCGACCGTGCCGTCTTTGTCGGCACCGAGGAGAGCGTCGCCTTCGTCGATCTCGAAGGCGCGATCAGCAAGGTCGAGGCGGTCGGCGGCGGAATCCTCTCCGCCGTCTCCGACGGCGCGCGCATGGTCATCGGCAGCGACGACGGCAAGGTCGTTGCGGTCGACGGCAAGGGCGAGGTGGCGGTGCTGGCGACCGATCCGAAGCGGCGCTGGATCGACAATGTCGCCGTGCATGGTGAGGGCAGCGTGGCTTGGTCGGTCGGCAAGACCGCCTTCGTCCGCTCGCCCAAGGGCGAGGAGAAGTCTCTGGAGGTCCCCTCCACGGTCGGCGGCCTCGCCTTCGCGCCCAAGGGCCTGCGGCTCGCGATCGCCCATTACAACGGCGCGACCTTGTGGTTTCCCAATATGGCGGGCACGCCGGAGTTCCTGGCCTGGGCGGGCTCGCATCTCGCCGTCAGTTTCAGCCCGGACAACAAGTTCCTGGTCACCGCGATGCATGAGCCGGCGCTGCATGGCTGGCGTCTCGCCGACGGCAAGCACATGCGCATGACCGGATATCCGTCGCGGGTGAAGTCGATGGCCTGGGGCGGCGGCGGCAAGTTTCTCGCGACCTCCGGGGCCGACATGGTGATCATGTGGCCCTTCGTTGGCAAAGATGGCCCGATGGGCAAGGAGCCGGCGATGCTGGCGCCGCTACAGGCCAAGGTGACGGCGGTGGCCTGCCATCCCAAGCAGGACATCCTTGCGGCCGGCTATGAGGACGGCACGGTGCTGATGGTGCGGATGCACGATGGGGCCGAGATCCTGGTGCGCCGCAACGGTACCCCACCGATCGTGGCGCTGGCCTGGAACGCCAACGGCACCTGGCTCGCTTTCTCCGACGAAAACGGCGCAGCCGGGCTGTTGAAGGTCTGAGGCATCACGGCGCGGCTTCCATTGGGAACCGCGCCGACCGTCATTCGTTGGTTCCTGCAAGCAACTTGTGGGTGACCCATGGCCTCAGTGAACAGCAAACAGAGATTGCGCAGGGAGTTGCTGCTGGGTGTCGGCCTGCTTGTTGCCGGCGCCATCATGGCGGCGCTGTCGCTAACCCAGATCCATGCCAATCATCTCGATCAGATGGCGCAGGCGACGCCCTCAGCCTCGCCCGAGCCCTCCCCAACGCCGGCCGAATCGAAGCCGGGCGGCACACGGCCGACCACGCCGGCGCCCGAGCCTGCGCGGCCCGATCCTGCCGCCGTGAAGGAGGGCGCCAAGCCGGCCCTGCCGCCGGCCCCGGCCGAGAAGGTCGCCCCGCCGATCGAGAAGAAGTAGCTTCGATTTCCGCCGTCATCCCCCGCGCAGGCGGGGGATCCAGTAAACACCAGCATCTCGATTCCCATGACCGCCGCGGCGTACTAGGTGCCCCGCCTTCGCGGGGCACGATGGCGGAGGGAATTTACCGCACCAGAATATTCCGGAACTGCCACGGATCGTTGGTGTCGATATCCTCCGGGAACAGGCCGGGGCGGTCAGTGAGCGGGGTCCAGTCGGTGTAGAAGCCCTTCACCGGGCCGAGATACGGGGTCTGGATTTCCAGGCAGCGGCGGAAGTCCACCTCGTCGGCCTCGACGATGCCGGCGTTGGGGTTCTCCAGCGCCCACACCATGCCCGCGAGCACCGCTGACGAGACCTGCAGGCCGGTCGCGTTCTGGTAGGGCGCGAGCTTGCGCGTCTCCTCGATCGAGAGCTGCGAGCCGTACCAATAGGCGTTCTTGGCGTGGCCGTAGACCAGCACGCCGAGTTCGTCGATGCCGTCGACGATCTCGTGCTCGTCCAGGATGTGCCACTTCTCCTGCATCTTGCCGGTGGCGCCGAAGATCTCGTGCAACGACAGCACCGCGTCATTTGCCGGGTGATAGGCGTAGTGGCAGGTCGGGCGGTACACCACCTTGTCGCCGTCGCGGACGGAGAAATAGTCGGCGATCGAGATCGACTCGTTGTGGGTCACCAGGAAGCCGTATTGCGCGCCCGGCGTCGGGCACCAGGAGCGCACGCGGGTGTTGGCGCCGGGCTGCAGCAAATAGATCGCGGCGCCGCAGCCGTCGGGATGGCAGCGGCCATTGTCCGGCATCCACTTTTCGTTGGTGCCCCAGCCGAGCTCGGCCGGCTGCATGCCTTCGGACACGAAGCCTTCGACCGACCAGGTGTTGACGAACACGTCCATCGGCTTCGGGTTCTTGGAGCGCTGGGTGTCGCGCTCGGCGATGTGGACGCCCTTGACGCCGAGCTTCTGCATCAGCTGGGCCCAGCCTTCGCGGCTCTTCGGCTCGTTGATCTCGGTGCCGGTGTCGCGCGCGATGTTGAGCAGCGCCTGCTTGACGAACCAGGACACCATGCCGGGATTGGCGCCGCAGGTGGAGACCGCGGTGGTGCCGCCCGGGCTCTTGCGGCGCGCCGCGAGCAGGGTCTCGCGCAGCGCGTAGTTGGAGCGCTTCTCGACGTCCATCTTCTTGTCGAAATAGAAGCCGGCCCAGGGCTCGACCACGGTGTCGATATAGAGCGCGCCGACCTCACGGCACATCGTCATGATGTCGACCGAGGAGGTGTCGACCGACAGGTTGACGCAGAAGCCCTGGCCGCCGCCCTCGGTGAGCAGCGGCACCAGCAGCTCGCGGTAATTGTCGCGGGTGACGGCCTGCTGGATGAAGCGCACGCCGTGCTGCTTGGCGAGCTCGCCATTGTCATGCGGATCGATGATCACGAAGCGCTTCTTGTCATAGTCGAAGTGCCGCTCGATCAAGGGCAGGGTGCCCTTGCCGATCGAGCCGAAGCCGATCATGACGATGGGGCCGGTGATCTTCGCGTGGATCTGCGAGCTCATGGGATGGTTTCTCCGCGAAAGGTGCGTTGGATGGATATATTCAGGTGCGCCGCTTGGCCGTGACCTCGATCTCGACCTTCATCTCCGGCTTCAGCAGCGCGGCAACCACCACCAGCGTGGCGGCCGGGCGGATCTCACCCAGCACCTCGCCACAGACGGCGAAATGCGCATCCGCATCAGCGACGTCGGTGAGGTAATAGGTCGCGCGGACGACGTCGGTCATCTCGAAGCCGGCCTCCTTCAGGGCCGCTGCAATGGTCTTGAAACAGTTGCGTGACTGGCTCGTGACATCGGCCGGCATCGTCATCGTGGTGTAATTGTAGCCGGTGGTGCCGGCGACGAAGGCGAAGTCACCATCGACGACGGCGCGGCTGTAGCCCGCGGTCTTCTCGAACGGTGAGCCGGTGGAAATCAGGCGTCTGGCCATCAGGAACCTCTCGATCAATTTTGGCGGGGTTTAAGGGCTTTTGCTGCACCTGCGCAACCCCTCGGGCGGAGGTGGCGGAGTGCGGGCGGGATGGTCGCTCAGTGGACCCGCGTGACGTCGGGCGGGGCCGTTCCTGTCCCGCTCCAGCGCCGGATCATGATGTCGCGGACGATCATCAGCGCAAGCAGGATCAGGACCAGCGTGGGCACCAGGGTCCGCCGCCGCTTCGGCTCCGCACCCGGCCGGGCTTCGACGCTCACGCCGCGCATGATATCAACGCCGCCTTGCGGCTGCGCCGCGTCTTGCGCTCTTGGGTCTTGCTGTCTTGGGCCTTGCGCTCCCGCGCTCCGGTGGCGGCGATCATGCCCCAGGCGCCGTCGAGTGCGCCGGCGACGAGCTCGCAGCCGAGCAGCCGCGCCCGCTCGAACGGTCCCGGCAGCTCGAGCGCGGCGGTCTTCTCGGCCGAGAAGCCGAAGCGGGTATAATAGGGCGCATCGCCGAGCAGGATCACCGCGCCATGGCCGCGCGCGCTCGCAAGACCAAGTGCGGCCTCCATCAGCGCGGCGCCGATGCCGAGGCCGCGCGCGTCGCCAGCGACGGCCAGCGGCCCCAGCATCAGCGCATCGCGCCCACCGGCGCTGACGTGCCACAACCGCACGGTCCCCACCAGGCGCCCGTCGCGAACCGCCGACAGGGCAAGGCCTGTGGCGGGCGCGCGTCCGTCGCGCAGGCGCTGGCAGGTGCGCTCATGGCGGTTGTCGCCAAAGCAGGCATCCAGCAGGGCCTCGCGCGCCGGCACGTCGGAAGCTCGCTCGCTGCGGATCGCGAACGGAGCGGCAGTCCGAACAGGCGCAGTCGGGTTGGACCGAAAAGCAGTCATGGCACGTCAGTCTCCGGCTTGCCGCGGCAGGCGATCGCCCGCGCGGAAGCTCGTCAGGTCAGGTCGGGAGTGTCGGGTTATCGTCCCCTCTCCCGCTTGCGCGGGAGGGTCGGGGTGGGAGTTCATCCCACGCGGCGCTCGGAACTGCGGGCGCTCAGATGTGGTAGGTCTTGAGCGGCGGGATGCCGTTGAAGGCCACCGACGAATAGGTCGACGTGTAGGCCCCGGTCCCTTCGATCATCACCTTGTCGCCGATCGAGAGCGTCACCGGCAGCGGATATGGCAGCTTCTCGTAGAGCACGTCGGCCGAATCGCAAGTCGGACCGGCGAGCACGCAAGGCGTCATGTCCGCGCCGTCATGCGGCGTGCGGATCGCGTAACGGATCGACTCGTCCATGGTCTCGGCGAGGCCGCCGAACTTGCCGATGTCGAGATAGACCCAGCGCAGCTCGTCCTCGTCGCTCTTCTTCGAGATCAGCACCACTTCCGACTCGATCACCCCGGCATTGCCGACCATGCCGCGGCCGGGCTCGATGATCGTCTCGGGGATCTGGTTGCCGAAGTGCTTGCGCAGCGCACGAAAGATCGAGCGGCCGTACTGCACGACCGGCGGCACGTCCTTCAGGTACTTGGTCGGGAAGCCCCCGCCCATGTTGACCATGGTCAGGTTGATGCCGCGCTCGGCGCAGTCGCGGAACACGGTGGAGGCCATGGCGAGCGCGCGGTCCCACGCCTTCACCTTGCGCTGCTGCGAGCCGACATGGAACGAAATGCCGCAGGGCTCCAGGCCCAGCCGCTTGGCGAGATCCAGCACCTCGACCGCCATCTCCGGGTCGCAGCCGAACTTGCGCGACAGCGGCCATTCGGCGCCGGCGCAATCGTAGAGAATGCGGCAGAACACCTTGGCGCCGGGCGCGGCACGCGAGATCTTCTCGACTTCGGCGGCGCAGTCGACCGCGAACAGGCGAATGCCGAGCGCGTAGGCGCGCGCGATGTCGCGCTCCTTCTTGATCGTGTTGCCGTAGGAGATGCGATCCGGTGTCGCACCGGCGGCCAGCGCCATCTCGATCTCGGCGACGGTCGCCGTGTCGAACGAGGAGCCGAGCGAGGCCAGCAGCGACAGCACTTCGGGCGCAGGGTTGGCCTTCACCGCATAGAACACGCGGCTGTCCGGCAGCGCCTTGGCGAAGCTGATGTAGTTGTCGCGCACGATCTCGAGGTCGACAACGAGACAGGGCTCGGTGTCCAGACCTTCCTCGCGGCGGTTGCGCAGGAATTCCCGGATACGTTCGGTCATAGCACCCTCCAAACGGCCTCCAGCGACGAGGCCCGTTCAAACGTTCTCGACGGCGGTGCTTTGGCGTTGCCACCCGATGGAAAGGTGACAAAACCTCGAACCGAAGCCGAATTGTGCTGCCGTGGATTGGTTGGGAGGGTTCCCGCCCGCACACCTGGCAATGAAGGACAAGCCTTTTCAGTAGCCCGCGCCGGCGTTGGACTGCCGGTAGAGACCAAAAAAGCCCGCTCCGTCGTTGCTTTAAGTCGCGTCCCCCGTTGAGAGCGGGGTGCGCCGGTTCGCCTCCGGCTGCCAGTCACGGTTGCAAGAGGTGAGGTCACCTTCAGCGGCATCTCTTGAGAGAGATGCTGGGCTTTCGGTTTGTACTGATCTCGATCGGATGATCGCGATCCTGACAAAGCCGAGGGCCCCTCGGTTCCTCATCCCTTGGCGGCTGTCCGGCCTCTTGTCCGGATACCTACCGACTGACACACGACCACAGGCACGTGCGAAATTGGGCAAGTTGGGAAATAAGCGTTTTGATTTTCGATCGCAAGATTTTTTTCAAACTTGCGCGCAATTTCCCTAACCATGTGCTTACGAGCACACATGGCGAGCTGAATGGGCGCGACAATCTGAACGGACGTTAAGCCACTTGAAAGATGTGTCGCGCGCGACGCCTTGTGCAGCAGTGTTTTCGCTGCAGCTCAGGCGCGCTTCACGAACGGCTCGACGCGCTGCGCGCCGCGGATGAAGGCCGCCATCACGAAGACGCCGAGCGCGAACAGCAAGGCCTGCAGCACGTGGGTGCCGGTGTCGCCGAGCCCGAACAGAATCGAAAGCGCCCAGCCGCCGGCGAAGGCTGCACCGAACACTTCGGCGCCGATCAGGATCGCAGCCGAGATCACGGTGATCACGCTGGTCCAGACGATCTGGCGGGAGGCGGTGGGCTGGTTCTCTGCGCTCATGATGGGGTCCTTGTGAAGGGCGCAATCTCTCCGAAAAGCCACGTCGCATCAAGGGGAAATGACCGCAAAAAAGTCACTCGACGTGGTAAGAAAGCGGGATTTGAGATCTCGGAGAGGACGGATTTTGCCGATGTCAGACAGCACCGACGCTACTGCGACCAACCCGCTCCTGAAGGCCTGGGAGACGCCGCACCAGACGCCGCCGTTCCACGAGATCAAGCCGGAGCATTTCCTCCCCGCCTTCGAGCGCGCCTTCGCCGATCATGCCGCTGAGATCGTGGCGATCACCCATGATCCGGCCGAGCCCGACTTCGCCAACACCATCACGGCGCTGGAGCGGTCGGGCAAGCTGCTCTCCAAGGTCGCGGCCGTGTTCTACGACCTGGTCTCGGCGAATTCCAATCCGGAGATCCTGGAGCTCGACAAGGATGTCTCCCTGCGGATGGCGCGGCACTGGAATCCGATCCAGATGAATGCGGTGCTGTTCGGCCGCGTCGCGCAGCTGCACGAGAAGCGCAAGAGCCTGGACCTGACCCCGGAGGAGCTGCGGCTGCTGGAGCGCACCTATACGCGTTTCCGCCGCGCCGGCGCCGGCCTCTCGGAGGACGCCAAGACGCGGATGGCCGAGATCAACGAGCGGCTCGCCCAGCTCGGCACCACCTTCAGCCATCATTTGCTCGGCGACGAGCAGGACTGGTTCCTGGAGCTTTCCGAGGACGACCGCGCCGGGTTGTCCGAGCAGTTCGTCGCGGCCGCCAAGACTGCGGCCGAGGAGCGCGGCATGCCCGGCAAGGCGATCGTGACGCTGTCGCGCTCGGCGGTCGAGCCGTTCCTGCAGAGTTCGGCCCGGCGCGACCTGCGCGAGAAGGTGTACAAGGCCTTCACCGCGCGCGGCGACAATGGCAACCCCAACGACAACAAGGCGGTGATCGGCGAGGTCCTCGCGCTTCGCGAGGAGGCGGCCAAGATCATGGGGTTCCCGACCTACGCGGCCTATCGCCTGGAGGACTCCATGGCGAAGACTCCGGAAGCCGTGCGCGGCCTGTTGGAACGGGTGTGGCAGCCGGCGCGGGCCAAGGCGCTGGCCGACCGCGACGAGCTGCAGAAGCTGATCGCGGCGGAGGGCGGCAATTTCAAGCTCGAGGCCTGGGACTGGCGCTACTACGCCGAGAAGCTCCGGCAGGCCAAGGCCAATTTCGACGACGCCGCGATCAAGCCCTATCTGGCGCTAGACAACATGATCGCCGCCGCGTTCGACGTGGCCACGCACCTGTTCGGCATCACCTTCGTCGAGCGCACCGACGTTCCGGTCTGGCATCCGGACGTCCGGGTCTGGGAGGTCAGGGATGCCGCGGGCAAGCACAAGGCGCTGTTCTATGGCGACTACTTCGCCCGGTCCTCGAAGCGCTCCGGCGCCTGGATGACCTCGCTGCGTGATCAGCAGAAGCTGGATGGCGAGGTTGCACCCTTGATCATCAACGTCTGCAACTTCGCGAAAGGGGCGGAGGGCCAGCCCGCGCTGCTGTCGCCGATCGATGCCCGGACCCTCTTCCACGAGTTTGGCCACGGCCTGCACGGCATCCTCTCCAACGTGACCTATCCCTCGCTGTCGGGAACCGCCGTGTTCACCGATTTCGTCGAACTGCCCTCGCAGCTCTATGAGCATTGGCAGGAGCGGCCCGAGGTGCTGCAGAAATTCGCCCGTCATTACCAGACCGGCGAGTCGCTGCCGGAGGACCTGCTCAATCGCTTCCTCGCGGCGCGCAAGTTCGGCCAGAGCTTCGCGACGGTCGAGTTCGTCGCCTCGGCGCTGGTCGATCTCGAATTCCACACCCAGCCGGCCGCCGCAGCCCAGGATGTGCGGGCGTTCGAGCGCGCGGAGCTCGACAAGATCGGCATGCCCGCGGAGATCGCGATGCGCCACCGCCCGACCCAGTTCGGCCACATCTTCTCCACCGATCACTATGCCTCGGGCTATTACAGCTACATGTGGTCGGAGGTGATGGATGCCGACGCGTTCGGCGCCTTCGAGGAGGCCGGCAACATCTTCGATCCCGCAGTCGCCAAGCGGCTCCACGACAACGTCTATTCCTCGGGCGGCTCGGTCGATCCGGAAGCCGCCTATGTCGCCTTCCGCGGCCGCGAGCCGGAGCCGGACGCGCTGCTGCGGCGCCGTGGCCTGCTCGAGGTGCCGAAGGCGGCGTGAGGGCGGAGTGCTCGGCAGTGGCTCCGCTCAGGCGGGTGCCGCGTGAACCGCTGTCATCGCCCGGCTTGACCGGGCGATCCAGTATTCCAGAGACGGCAGTGATCAATCGACAAGCCGCGGCGTACTGGATGCCCCGCATGCGCGGGGCATGACACCGAGCATGAGCTCGACCTTCAAATCACCGCGTTAGCCGCTGGGGTGCTCTGCGCCTTGCCATGCGCCTGCGGCCGCAGGGTGCGTCCCAGCGCCATCAGCGGGAAATAGTGGCAATACATGCCATAGCGCAGCATGAAGGCGCGGGAGAGCTCCGGTCCCTGCATCAGCCGCTGTTGCAGCGACGGATCGGTGAGCTTGATGGTCTGGCCCACGCCATAGCCGGGGAAGCCGGTGCCGGTGAATTCCGGCTCGGCCCAGGTGCCGGCGGACTGATGCTCGATCAGCCACAGGCAGCCGCGCTCGATCGCCTCGCGATCCCCAGGCCGGTTGGCGGCGAGCAGAGCCATCAGCGCCCATGCGGTCTGTGAGGCCGTCGCGGTGCCGCGGCCGACCGCGCTGATATCCATGTAGGACGCGCAGCTCTCGCCCCAGCCGCCATTGTCCTGCTGCTGTGCGACCAGCCATTCGCAGGCGCGCTGGATGTAGGGCTGGCTCATGTCTTCGCCGATGGCGGCGAGCGCCGGCAACACGGCGCCGGTGCCGTAGACGTAGTTCACGCCCCAGCGGCCGAACCACGGCCCGCTCGGCTCCTGCTCGCGGCGGACGTAGTCCAGCGCGCGCACCATGGTCGGATGGTTGCGCGACAGCCCGAGCTTGCCGAACGCCTCGATGACGTGAGCCGTGACGTCCACCGACGGCGGATCGAGTGCCTCGCCGAAGTCGCAGAACGGGATCTTGGTCAGGATCTGCTGGTTGTTGTCCTTGTCGAAGGCGCCCCAGCCGCCGCTTTGGCTCTGCATGCCGATCAGCCAGTCGACGCCAAGCTGGATCGCCTCATCGATGCCTTTGGCCTGCCATTTCGGATCGTGGCGCAGCGGCGCCAGCGCGATCAGCGCCACCGCCGTGTCGTCCGTGTCCGGGTAATAATTGTTGGCATATTCGAAGGCCCAGCCGCCCGGCTTGACATGCGGCAGCTTCACCGACCAGTCGCCGGGCACGCGCACCTGCCGTGCCAGCACCCAATTGACGGCCTTCTCGACGGCTTCCGGATAGTCGCCGATCACGCCAGCATCGTCGAATGCGAGCAAGGTCAGGATCGTGTCCCAGACCGGGCTGTTGGTGGCCTGGATGTAGGTCGCCTCTCCGATATCCACCCGCCAGCCCGGATCGTTGAGGGCGTCGAGACCCTTGGCGACGACCGGATGGTTGATCGGATAGCCTTCGACGTAGAGCGCCATCAGCCCGTAGATCCAGGGCGGCTGGATACCGCCCCAGGCGCCGTCGAAATCCTGGTGGCGGATCATCCACTCCAGCACGCGGCTCATCGCCGCCGGACGCCACAGGCCGAGATTGAGCCAGTTGCCGAGGTTTTGCAGCGCATGCAGCACCTTGTCGGCGCCGCGGAAGAACTTGTCCCAGCCGCCGGCATCGGCCTTGACCGGCAGCTCGTAATCGAAGGCGCCGCGACCTTTCGGAAACAGCGCGTCCAGCCGGTTCTCCGCCGGCAGTGGCCGGCTTGGCCGTCGCGCCGAGAGGATCGCGATCGGCATCAGCGTGGCGCGCGCCCATTGCGCGAAATTGTAGATCGAGAACGGAAACCAGACCGGGAACCAGATCACCTCGGGTGGGATGTTCGGCACCTTCTCCCACGGCCACTCGCCGAGCAGTGCAAGCCAGTAACGGGTGAAGACACGGACATTGCGCAAGCCACCCTTGGCCTCGATCCATTGGCGGGCGCGCTGCAGCACCGGCTCGTCGTCACGATGGCCCAGCGAGCGGAGCGCCGCATAGGCCTCCACCGTCGCGTTGATGTCGCCGTTGGGCGCATTGAAATAGATCTGCCAGGAGCCGTCGGCGCGCTGCGTCTGCAACAGCGCCTGGCCCATGCGCGGGCGCAGCGGATGATCCTCCAGTCCCATGAACCACAGCGCGAGGCACCATTGGGCCTCCATGCAGGCGTTGGATTCCGCCCGCCCGACCCAGTGCCCGTCGCCCTTCTGATGTGCGATCAGCCAGTCGGCGGCGGCCCGCACGGTCGAGTGCAGGGCGGTCTGGAAGTTATCGGGGGCGCTGACTGTGGCGGCCAGCGTCTTGCCGTTCAACGTCATCACGAGTCCTTTGGCGTCCTTTCAGGGCGCGCCTGTCGCGGGTCCAAAATCCCGTTGCCGTATAGAAAATTTCGGCGGCGAATCCAATCAACTGACCGTGGCGGCGCGGATCAAAGCCGGAACGAAAATGGGCCTGCCCATGCTGCCAATTCCGGCAGGCTGTGGCTGTGCGCGTCATTAACCGTGTTGGCGGCCGCTCGGTGTGATCCGCATCGCCGCGCTGAAATTCATGGCTCAGATCGGCAGATAGTTGCGCAGGAGCGGCAGGAAGAAGATCGCGACCGTGATCAGGAAGCCGAGTGCCCAGAGGATCGAGCGCAGCGCCGGACGGTTGCCGATATAGGTGAGCACATAGGCCGTGCGCACGATCAGAAACAGCATCGAGAGCTCGTTGATCAGATTCTGGGGTGCGGCACGGAACTCGGCGAGCAGCACGGCGACGGCGAAGAACGGGAACGCCTCGATCCCGTTCTGGTGCGCGCCCAATGCGCGCTCGCGGATGCCGCCCTGGTAAAACGCCGGGTCGCGCGGCCGTGCATTGTCGTACCGTCCGGCGCTGATCCATTTCACCGGGGCGAGCGTTAATAGGTATAATATCACGCTGGCGAAAATGCAGAGTTCAGCAATCGTCATGGCTCCTCCGGCCTGATGACATCGTCACAATAGCCATTATCTAGACGGGGTTACCGCACCCCGCCAAGCCATCCGTCCAAGCCATCCGTCGTCCCGCCCGGATACCATGACTGCCGCCATCTCTCTCGACAAAGCAACACCGCTGTCTATCGCCAATCCGTCGCGCGTCGGCGTGCTCCTGGTCAATCTCGGCACGCCCGATACCGCTGATGCCGCGGGCGTGCGGGTTTACTTGAAGGAATTCCTGTCCGATCCGCGTGTGATCGAGAACCAGGGCCTGTTGTGGAAGCTCATTCTCAACGGCATCATCCTCAACACGCGGCCGCGCCAGAAGGCGCGCGATTACCAGACGATCTGGAACACCGAGAAGAACGAATCGCCGCTGAAGACGATCACCCGCGCCCAGAGCGAGAAGCTCGCCGCCAGCATCGCCGACAACGGTCGCCAGGTCGTGGTCGATTGGGCGATGCGCTACGGCAATCCGTCGATCAAGGCGGGCATCGATGCGCTGATAGAAAAGGGTTGCGACCGCATCCTGGTGGTGCCGCTCTATCCGCAATACTCAGCCGCGACCTCGGCCACCGTCTGCGACGAGGTTTTCCGCGTGCTGGCGAGCTTGCGCGCGCAGCCGACCCTGCGGGTCACGCCGCCTTACTACGACGACGATTTCTACATCGAGGCGCTCGCGACCGGAATCGAGAGCCACCTCGCTACCCTGTCGTTCAAGCCCGAGCTGATCGTGGCCTCCTTCCACGGCATGCCGAAGGAGTATGTCGACAAGGGCGATCCCTATCGCGAGCAGTCCGTCGCCACCACCGAGCTGCTGCGCAAGCGGCTCGGCCTGGATGAGAGCAGGCTCCTGCTGACCTTCCAGTCGCGCTTCGGCCGCGCCGAATGGCTGCAGCCCTATACCGACAAGACCATCGAGCAACTCGCCAAGGATGGCGTGAAGCGCATTGCCGTGGTGATGCCGGGCTTCGCCGCCGACTGCCTGGAGACGCTGGAGGAGATCGCCGGCGAGAATGCCGAGATTTTCAAGCACAATGGCGGCGAAGCCTTCACCGCCGTTCCCTGCTTGAACGACAGCGAGCCGGGCATGGACGTGATCCGACAACTTGTGCTGCGCGAGCTGCAGGGTTGGATCTGAGAGTCGGTCGAGCCGCCGAAGTGAAGCCTTGCTGACGCGCCGCGCCCTGCGCGCCGGGCGATCGCATACGCCGAAATGGGTCTTTGGCAGTCTCTCCGCGGCCGTCCTTCGAGACGCCCGCCTGCGGCGGGCTCCTCAGGATGAGGCCTTATTGCGCGGCGAGATCTTTGATCCTCATGGTGAGGGCGCGGCAAAGCCGCGCGTCTCGAACCATGAGGCCCGACGCTCCTGCTATATGCGATTAACCTGCCTCGCATGTGCGCCGCTTGTTAGGAACGCTCCTGCTTCCCGCAAGACCTTTTACCATACCATGCGACAAAAATAGTTCGCTGAACCGGCCTCGCCGCCACCAAGACAAATTCACGCGGCAATCCCTATTTCTTGGATGGCTGCGGAATCGTGCGAAAGCCCAAGCCTGCTGATCGGGTGTTTCGCCTTGGAGGGGTTATGAGTGGTTTCGACATTTTTGCGATTGCGCTGGTGCTGCTGGTCGTCCTCACGCTGTTCGCCGGCGTGAAGACGGTGCCGCAGGGTTATGACTGGACGGTCGAGCGGTTCGGCAAATACACCCGCACGCTGTCGCCGGGATTGAATATCATCGTGCCCTATTTCGACCGGATCGGGCGCAAGATGAACGTAATGGAGCAGGTGATCGAGATTCCCGAGCAGGAGGTGATCACCAAGGACAACGCCACTGTGACGGTGGATGGCGTCGCCTTCTTCCAGGTGTTCGATGCGGCGAAGGCGAGCTACGAGGTCGCCAGCCTCTCGCAATCCATCATCGTGCTGACCATGACCAACATCCGTTCGGTGATGGGCGCGATGGACCTCGACCAGGTGCTGTCGCATCGCGACGAGATCAACGAGCGGCTGTTGCGCGTGGTGGATGCTGCGGTCTCGCCCTGGGGCGTCAAGGTCAACCGCATCGAGATCAAGGATATCGTGCCGCCGGCCGACCTGGTCGAGGCGATGGGTCGGCAGATGAAGGCCGAACGTGTCAAGCGCGCCGACATCCTGCAGGCGGAAGGCCAGCGTCAGTCGGAGATCCTGCGCGCCGAAGGCGCCAAGCAGAGCCAGATCCTGCAGGCCGAGGGCCGTCGGCAGTCCGCCTTCCTCGATGCAGAAGCACGCGAGCGCGCCGCGCAGGCCGAGGCCAAGGCGACGCAGGTGGTGTCGGAAGCGATCGCGAAGGGCGACGTCGCCGCGCTCAACTACTTCATCGCCGACAAATACATCAAGGCATTCGGCCAGCTGGCGGACTCGCCAAACCAGAAGGTGATCATGCTGCCGATGGAGGCGACGGGTATGCTCGGCTCGCTCGCCGGCATCGGCGAGATCGCGAAGGCGACGTTCGGCGAAAGCGCGGTGTCGGCTGCGGCGGCGGCGCGGCGAGGGGGCTCGGTGCCGGCGGCCGGCAGCACGCCGCCTTCGCCGCCCGCGCCGCCGGTCCCGCCGCGGACGTGATGACAACGGAGGTCATGTCATGACCGAGATGTTTGTGACACTGGGCACCTGGAACTGGCTGATCTTCGGCGTCATCCTGATGGCGCTGGAGCTGCTCGCGCCCGGCGTCTTCCTGTTCTGGCTGGGCCTCGCTGCGCTGCTGGTCGGGCTGGCATCGTTCGCGTTCACCCCAAGCTGGCAGCTGCAGATCCTGATGTTCGCGCTGTTTGCCGCCGCGGCCGTGCCGGTGTGGCGGCGGCTCGCCCGCAGCGCGGCGCGGCCGGCCGGTGACAATCCCTATCTCAACCGGCGCGCGGCCGCGCTGGTCGGCCGGGTGTTTACGTTGGAGAAGCCGATCGTCGACGGCTCCGGCACCGTGCGCATCGACGATACGGTGTGGCGGGTGGCCGGTCCTGATATTCCGGCCGGCAGCCGGGTACGAATCGTGCAGGCCGATGGTGCCAATCTTACGGTGACCGCAGCGTAAGAACAGCAGCTCGCGGATGTACCGGGGCCTCATGGTTCGAGACGCGCGGCTTTGCCGCGCCCTCACCATGAGGGGCGAGAACGTCACGTACTGCAAGACCTCGCCCTGAGGAGCCCGCCACAGGCGGGCGTCTCGAAGGGCGGCCGAAGAGATCGCCGGTGGAGTCGGGCTGTGCGACGGTTCAATTCTGTAGCCGCACGCCGAGCATCACCACCGTGCCGGATGAGCTTGCGCCGGCGACGTTGGAATCCAGCACGTCGTAGCGCAATGTGCCCTTGAGCCAGAGATTGCGCGTCATCTTGAAGACCAGGTTGCCTTCCGCCGAATAGGTTTTATCGCTGCGGCCAAAACCCTGATAGTCGAGCGTGCCGAAGGTGAACTTGCCGATTCCCGTCAGCCAGCGGCGGAAGTCGTGGTCGACCTCGACCGTGTAGGTGCGTACCAGCACGCCGGAGGCGCCGGCGACCGTGGTCTCGGCCAACTGGGTGTCGGAGAAGAATTTTGCCGTTGTGAGCGGCGTCGCCGACCACACCAGCGAGGCCGTGGTCAAAAAGCCCTCCAGCCGGTTCAGCCTGGGATCGACATAGTTGCGCGCGGCGTAGCCGATCGAGACCTCGCCTGTCAGCAGCCGCGTCAGCTCGAACGAGGTGCCGGCCTTGGCATAGCCGCCGGAGGAATCGCGCTGATAGCCGGAGCGATCAAATTGCGTGTCATGGATGCGGCTGTCGCCCTCGACCTCCGCGAACGGCTTCACCCCCGGCGAGACTTCGTAGGAGACGCGTCCGACCCCGCCATATTGGTTGAAGTTGCGGTCGTCGTTCGACGTCAAGCTGCCGTCGGTGAGCTTGCTCTGTTCATAGCTGGTGCGATCGACCGTTGCGCCCGCCGAGACCTGCAGGCGATTGAAGCGCTGGTCGACGCCGACCGTGGTGCCGAGCGTGGTGTAGACCGGATAGCGGGCGAGCCCGGCCTGGATGTTGGGGCTGCCGGGATTGTCGGTGGCGGCCCGCAGCCGCAGCTGCGCGCCGATCGAGGTGTCCCTGGTGACATCGAGCCGACCGTCGATATGGCCAGTGAAGTCCGGCCGATCGAGATTGGTCGGCGCCGGGTTGACACCGCCGTCGATGGTGGCGGGCAGCGAGCCGCCATAGCCGGTGAAGGAGCCGCGGAGATCGGCGACCACCGCGTGACGGTCCCAGTCGGAGACGGCGAGAAATTCCGGCGCGACCACCCAGAACGGCATGCCGCGCGCGTTGGCCAGCCGCGCCGGGTTGCTGTCGTAGCCCGCGGAAATTTCCACGGCCGATTTGACCAGGAACGGCCCCATATAGTCACCGACCGCGCCGAACGGATCATCCTCGATCTTCAGCCGCCGGCGCGGCGGCTGGCCCGGCACGCTGCCGGCCATGGCCGGGGGCAGCGGCGG
>NZ_CAFK01000023.1 GCF_000239815.1 Bradyrhizobium sp. STM 3843
AGCGAGGCGCTCCAGGTCGGCAAACACCCGGTAGCGGCGCTCCTGGTGCAGCTGGTCGAGGGCGCGGTCGAAGAAGGCATTGTGATCGATGCCGCGGCCGATCGCTCTTACTTGAGATTTCACAACAAAGACCTCCCGATCTACGCTGCAATTAGTTGAATTTATAGGAGCCCTGAACGAACACACCGTAGCGCTCGGTCGTGTATCTCAGGAGCTGATTAAACGAGTCCACGGAATCCGTGCTGAGGTGCCACCAGCGCCCGCCGATGCCGAGGCGGAAGCTGTCCGTCAGTTGATAGTTCAGCACTGTCTCGGTTTGAAACCCGGAGCCGCTTCCGGACGCGGGGTCGCGTCCGAAGGTGAAGTAGTGCGTGTCCGTCGCATTCTGGCGGGTCCACGCATAGGCGACCTCGGCTTGCCAGCTCAGGCGGTCCCACAGCCGCGTCTCCAGAGCGATGCCGGCGTGCCCGGTATGCCAATGATCCTGCTCGGTTACGACTTTGACCGCTGGGCCAAGTGCAGGCGCACAAATGACCGGATTGGCGCCGAGCTGGGTACAGCCTCGCGCGTCGACCGTCTCCGTCCAATAGTGATAGCCGACGAAGGCGCCGAGCCGAAACCGCTCCATCTCCAGAAGGTTGAAGCCGACATCGAGATTGGCATATTGCAGCTGGCCGCTGGCGCTGCTCACCGTCTTGGACGACGGGTTGACAAAGGGCGCGAAGTCCTCGTCTACCAGGCTGCCCGAGCTGATCTTGCCTGCGCCAACATAGCCCTTGACGAACATGTTGGTGAACGGACCATCGAGTGCATCCACACGGAAGAACATCTCGCCGCTGTGTCCGGTCAGCCCGCCATAAGCGAGACGGGACACCTGCGCCGTCCCGGTCTGATCGGCGAAATACCGGTAGCGATTCTGGCCTGAGCTGTACCAGTAGCGCAACCCTGTCTCGATTGCATAGGAAGCAAACGGAGAGAACTGCGACTTCACCGGCAGACCTGCGTCCTGGCTCGGACCGTCGAGTGCGGCCGGACGTGCCCATGCGCAGCTGACCATCGAGGCTTGACATTTCGTCACGCCGTCCGCGCCGAAATCGTGCCGCAAGGTGACGGTCGCGAACAGGTCTTTTGTGGTCGACTTGATATTGGCAAGCGTGCTGTCGACGAACCTATAGCCGATCTCCGTCTCCATGCTGATCTCCTTCGACCATAGGTAGGTGCCCAAGATCGACGGCAGGATCGTGTACTCTTTCAGATCGGTCCGGGTCCCGGCCCGGTAGCCGAGCCGTAGCCGCGGACTGATCGCCAGATTCGGCGTCACCGGATAGCGCGAGTTGAAATCCAACACGTAGATGTTCGAGTCCGCAAGACTCGCGTAGCGGACCGCTCCCATGAACAGGTCGCCCGGCGCGAAGATGCTGTTTCCCGTCAGCTGCGCGGAGAGATAATATTCGAGCCCGCTTGCTGGCGTACCGTCGACGCCGCCCGAGGGCAATGTACCGGTCAGATTTGTGACCGTCGCGTCAGTGCTGACCTGCCAGTTTTCGTTCAACGGCTTCGAGTAGCTGATCATGGCCGACTCGAAGGTCGGCGTGCGGTCGATCGCGAACTGCTTGATCTCGGCTGCCGTGTTGAATTTCATCATGTCATAGAGCGTCAGGAACGGTTGCCCCTGAAGCGCATTCCACGTCGAGAGATATGGCACCTTGCGATAGTCCACCGACGCATTGAACACTGACTTGTCCTCCAGCGTATAGGTGCCGGAGAAAATGGCCGCATTCAGCTGTCGAAAATAGGTGTCGTAGTCGATCGTGCCGAGGACCGATTTATTGCTGTCGAAGTAGCGGAATTCGGCTCCCACCGCCTGGCGGTCGATGATGTTCCGGTCGTATTGGGTGATCAGATAAACGCTCGTCTCCAAGCCGCCCAGGATCTTGCCGAAGTCGATACTGGCGCCGTAGAGCGACTTGTTGTCCTTGAATGGGGCGTCGAACCGACTCCAGTTTGGCGAGCCTGCCAGCACGTTGAATCGGATCGCGGGGCTTTGTTGCCAGCTCAGCACCGCGCCATCGAAGCGGCCGATCACGCCGCCCGTGTTGCGCGACTGGCGGCCGACACGGAGCGTCGCATCGGCTTCCTTGAGGGTATAGTCGACCTGCGCGGTCGAGACGCCGTATTTGTCTGTGCTTGTATCGAACTGGCGCTCATGGGTGAAGGCCAGTTTGAATTTCGTCCTGACGCGATCATTGTCGGCCGTCCCGAACACATCAATATTGGTGAGCAGCGTGTTCTGGTGCACCCGATGTGCGTCGGCATCGGCGTTCGGATTGGGTGCGGTCGACAGATCCTTGACCGCATTCGTGCTGTCATTGGTGATGAAGGTGGTGGAAGCGCTCCCTGAAACCGACCAGCGGGTTTCCCCCGTGGGAGCCGCCGCCTTGATCGGGAGAGCATCGGGACCGCCGGCCGGCACGTCGCGCGGCCGCTCGGGCGCGCTGCTGGCAGTGAGAATGGCCGCAAGACGTTGCCGGACGCGCTCGTTGCCCTCGCCGCTCTGGTAGCGACGAAGATAATCCTCGTATTCGGCTTGTGCCGCGGCGGTCTGCCCGGACTTCTGATAAGCCACGCCGAGCAGTTCCTGGGCCTCTGCGCTTGAGCTGTTTTCCGGATATTTCAACAGCCGCCGCAAGATGGCGATCGCGCCGCTGAAATTACCCTTCCGGATCGCTGCGCGCGCTTCGTCCATCGCCCCCTCGATCAACCTGATGTCGGTTTCCGAGAGGCTTTGCTGTGGGCCTTCTCGACGGACCGAGCTCGGCGGAATGGTGGAGCCTTTTTGCGTGGGACCGCGGCTGTCAGGGGGGCTCGCGAGAAAGGCGCCTATCTTGCAAGCAGAGACGGGCCCCTTCCGGGCGATCACGATCGCAATCGACTCAAAGCTTCCGGATTGCACGACCTGGTAAGCAACCGAGCTCGCGAACTGGGCGATGAGCACCGGGCCCTTCGCCTCGTCCAGGGCAAGGTAGACATCCTGGAGTCCTGATGATTGCGCTCGCTCGACCCTGATTCCCTCACGTCTGACCAGACGACGCGCCAGAATCGCTTCGCGATCAACGAGCTGAAGGTTGATGCTGAGCTGGTCGCCGTGGTCCTGCGGAAAGTGGCCGGTATAACGGACACGGACATGGAAGTTGATCCGCAGCAAGCTGCAATTGCCCACGGTCGTGACATCGGCAGAGGACACGAACTGGTCAATCACGGGCTGAGCTTGCACGCGCCTGATGCTCACGCCGAACACGCAGGACCCAGCCACACACAGCACCAACGATAGCCGCACGGCGGCGATCGCCGACGGTTGGACGAGCGGAAGACGGCTGCACGCGCTCACCATCCGCCTCCGTTCACGCGATGCGCTTTCGGTCGACGGTTTACGATGGCGGTCTGCGTCTGATCGGCAAAGATGTGGCACGCGCCGGTGCAATCCCGGAGCTCCGCGGCGGTGTAGTTCATCGGTACAGGCTTGAGATACTTCGTATGCTGCTGTGGATGGAAGTCACCAGCGTGACAGGCGGCGCAATCGGGCTTGTAGGCCGCGAACTTCCAGGGAACGACTTGGGAATTACTGCTGTGGCAACCGACACAGCCGATCGCAGCCCCATGATTCGGGAAGCTCGCCGACATGTGCTGGTACGTGACGGACGTCCAGCTGACGCTGCGGTGACAGCTTTCGCATGGAGCGTTTGTCACGAAATGCCGGGGGCTTTTGCCGCTTGCGGTCGTTCCGTTGTGACAGCTGGCGCAGGGCGCGGACAAGGTCGCGTGATCCATGCGCGCGCCGCTGAACGAGACTGTGCTCTTGTGGCAAGTATCGCAAGCTGCATTGGTTACGACGTGTCTTTGCGGCTTGCCGGTCGCGGTCGTCCCGTTGTGACAGCTTGCGCAGGGCGCGGTGGCACCGGTGTGATTGAAGCGCGCTCCGGCAAAAGTCGCGGTGCTCTTGTGACAGGTCTCGCAGGGCGCATTGGTCGCCACGTGCTTCTGCGGCTTGCCGGCTGCGATGATGCCATTGTGGCAGGAGCTACAAGCGGCCGTTGTACCGGCGTGATCGAAGCGCGCTCCCGCGAACGTCACCGTGCTCTTGTGGCAGGTCTCGCACGGCGCGTTGGTCGTCACATGCTTCTGCGGCTTGCCGCTTGCAACCGTGCCGTTGTGGCACGAACTGCACGCCGCCGTCGTTCCGGTGTGGCTGAAGCGGGCGCCCGCGAATGTGACCGTGCTCTTGTGACAAGTGTCGCATGGCGCATTGGTGACGATATGGGCCTGAGGCTTTCCAGTCGCATCTCGTCCATTGTGGCAGGACGCGCACGGCCCCCTCGCCGTGAGATGATCGAACTTTCCTGCACCGAGGCTCGATGCGCCAAAGCCAGCGAGACCAGGCCTGAGTTGCTTGGTCGAACCGAACGACGGGAGGCCGCCTGCCGAAGGCTCCGCTTGCTCCGCTGCTGGCCGGCCAATTGTGGGCGACAACCTCGTCCGCGGATCATTCGAGGGGACCTGTCCCGGGGCCGGAGCAGCAGCCTGCGGGTTGGCCGATTGCGACGCCGCCGAGAAGGTCGGCAAGGCTCCCGGTTTTGGCGCCGGATCCGGCTTGGCAGCAGTGCCGGCTGCGACGTTGTCGTTTGCCGGATTTCCGGCCAGCGTCGGTGCCGATGCCATCGGATTAGCAGCGACCGGCTTGTTGCTGAACAGAATGGCTGTATTCGTGCCTGGCGCGACGGCGGTCGCGGCAGGCGCCGTCGAGGACGGCGCAGTCGCGGCTTGCGGCGAGTTCGTCGGAACTGTCGTCATGGTCCGATTGGCGGTGGTTGCTGTCGCCGATTTGAGCGTCGGATTCGCCGGGGTGAGTGCCTTCGCTGTTGTCGTGCAGCCACCAGCCGATCCCCGCGGATCGTCATCCCAGGTCGAGAAATTGGCCGCGGCGCTCTGGTGGCAGCAGCCGCAATCCTGCGCTTTTGCGCCATGTCCGGGACCTTGCGCGCCCCTTCGGCCCTGGCTCCGATACGCGCCGCTATGACAGCTGTCACACCGCGTCGCGTGAACAGCCGCGTGATTCATGGTGTAGGTGGTAAAGCTCGCTGCTGTATTGGTGTGACAGTTCGAGCACTGCAGTGTCACGGTCGGGATGTGCGGCGGCGTGGTCATGCCCATTGCGGCTGAGCCGTTGTGGCAGGACGAACAATTGGTGGTGGCTGCCGTATGGGTGAACGCGGCGCCTGCCCAGCTGACAAAGCCTCCACTCGCCGCCTTGGTGTGACAGCTCCCGCAATCGGCGCCATTGGTCGGGACATGGCCAGCGAAGGACGCGGTGCCCATCGCACCCTTGGTGCCCTGCCCCGTGTAGG
>NZ_CAFK01000022.1 GCF_000239815.1 Bradyrhizobium sp. STM 3843
TTGGCCGAGGCGCTGGTCGATGTGTGGGAGCGGCTTTACTTACGAAGGCAGGATGAGCACCTCTCGCAAGAGCCATCTTCAGTTCGCGCTTTTTGAATAAGACGGCATCAGTGACTTCGCTGGTCATTGCGCCAACTCAAACGGAAGAAACTACAGCGGTATTGCAAGCTGCGGTCAAGCGAGCTCACGGTGCGAGCCGGTGATAACCGAACAATGGCAGCGTTGCCGAAGAGTTTGTTCGAAAGCGAATTATTCGGCGACGAGAAAAGCATTTATCAGCGAAGCGGCAAGCCTTTTCACGCTAAACCTCGCGCTTGCTCAGTGCGTGTAGGCGATCGGCTGTCGACGACGGATACGGTAGACCGATCGCGGTCCGGACGCCGAGGCTTTCGAAAAGGCATCGCACAAGAATCTCGTCCCCGAACGGCTGTCCGGTACCATGGCCTTCATGTTCGAGACCCGCTATCCCTTGAGCGCGACCGTGTACGCTTCGCAGCTCGAACTGCTTGACGGCGCGTATCCCGACTACTGGGACGGTCTCACACGCAAGTTCGCGCGGTCGTAGAGAAAAACGCGCGTCGGCAACCGAAAGCGGGCAAGCTCTCCGCTTGAAACGATGCGCCGTGACGGCGCCGACGATATTGAGATCTTTCTGATGTTTGGCCCGCCTCGGCGGAAAGCGACGCCAACTTGCCGTGTCATGGCGGCTTCGAACTGGATGTGCGAGTTGCGAAGCCGTTTACCCTGGTGGCTCGGCGCGGATGGCCACAAAAAGCCTGGCCATGACCGGTGGTTCAAGCTGAGCCCATTCGGCAAAACGAGTGAACTCACTCCTTGAGTAGCGCCTCGTAGGCTTGCGCGAAGCCGTTGAAGGACAGCGGTACGGCGACGACTTGTCCGCCAGCTTCAGCGAAGGACAGCTTGCCGACGCCACTCGCAGCGCGGAGTTTTTTTAGAGTGTCTTCCTTGAGATCGAATTCGGCAAAGCAGCCCCCCGGCACGCAGCGCGCAAACGGCGCCGTCAGGCCTGGATCGCTATCAGTGGTCTGGATCCGGACGGCCGTGGCAAACGACGCGTTCACCGGAAGCTGGACGATGAGCTTGATTGGATGATCTTTCGCCGGATGCCCGACCGCGATACGCGAGAATGGTACGTTCTTGCCCTGCAATTGAGTGAGCTGCGCCATTTCGCACATTTTCTCGGGGGGAGTGCCAGCGTGGGTCAGGCACTGCACGACCCAATCGGCATAGGTGGCCGTCGTGCTCTGCGGTACGTTGCCTTGCGCCGGTGCCTGCTGAGCTTGAGACACGTTTGGTAGCAGGGCAGGCCGCAGCACCGGGCGTTCGAACGGTTGCTGCGCGCCGGCGCCGCCGGCAAGTGTCAAGAGCATGATGCCGGCAAGCGCCGGCCTTCGCAACTTCCGCATTGCAGTGTCGAGCTCCATGCAACCCCGATAGGAAACAGGGGAAGATGTCAAATGTGCATACCGCTTCTGACCGAACCGATGGCAATCCCTACACGACATCGCGTAGGAGCGCAGCCAAGAACCGCGCGCCCCAATATGCGATAGCGGCTGCGATGACAATCCGCGCCTACCGGACCGCAAACGGGCGGCTGGGGTTCACAAGCCAGCCCCCGAAAGATAACGTGTGCGGAATCGCGGACGGGCCTGGCAGGGGTGCATCTGGGCAATGAACAATATGGCTGGGCAGCCACAAACGGCATTCATGTCGTTTGGCGAGGCACTGCAATATGCCGACCGATGCCGCAACGAAGGACGGCTGATGGAAGCCGAGGCGGTGTGCCGTCAGATCCTTCAAGCGCAGCCGGACGCGCCGGAAGCCGAGCACCTCCTCGGCGTCATCGCGCACCAAAATGGCAAGCTCGCAGAAGCCATCCAGCATGTCGAGCGCGCGACCAGGCTCGTACCGCAGATTGCGCTGTTTCATGCCAATCTCGGCGAGATGCTTCGCCTTGCCGGGCGGCCAAAGCTCGCCGTTGTTGAGGCGCGGCGTGCGCTTGCCATCGAGCCCAATATGCCGGCGGCGCTGAGTAATCTCGGCGTCGCGCTCTACGAGCTGAAAGACTACGAAGAGGCCGCGCGTGCTCAACGCAAGGCAATCGCGGCCGCGCCGAATTTTGCCGCGGCCCACGGCAATCTCGGCAATGCGCTCCACGCGTTACGGAAATTCGACGACGCGATCGCCGCCTATCGCCTCGCCCTTGAGCTGTCGCCAGACTTTGCCGATGGTTGGGCCAATTACGGCACGACCCTGCATCACAGTGGCAGCTTTGATGAAGGTATCGCCGCGCTCCGGCGCGCGGTCGCGCTGGCGCCGCATCACGCCAATGCCCATTCCGGCCTCGGCATTCTCCTGCTCATGCGCGGTGAATTCGGCGAGGGCCTTGACGAATATGAATGGCGGCTGCGCTCGACCGAACGCAAGGGTCCGCGCTTTCCGGAAATTCCTTGGACGGGCGGCAGTCTCGCCGGCAAACACATCTATGTTCAAGCTGAACAGGGATTCGGTGATACCCTGCAATTCGTACGGTACATCCCGCCACTTGCGCAGCGCGCGGGCCACGTCACATTGCGTGTGCATCAGCAGCTCGTAAGGTTGCTCCGCGAGAGCCTGCCGGGCATCACCGTATGCGGCGATCGCGTCGATCCTGCTCCGTACCAATGCGATGCCGTGCTGTTGAGTCTGCCCCGGCTGTTCAGGACCCGACTTGAGTCCATTCCATCCGACGTTCCCTATCTCCGCCCACCCGCCGATACCGCGCAGCGCTGGGGAAAGCACCTCTCCAGGTTGCAAGGTCTCAAAGTTGGGCTGGTGTGGGCCGGCAATCCCGAGCACGTCAACGACACTCGCCGCTCGCTTGATCTAAATGTCTTGGCGCCCCTTCTCGCAGTCGTGGGAGCTTCATTCGTAAGCCTGCAGTTTGGGCCGCGCACGACCGATCTGAAAAGGCTCAAGGGTACGCCTGCTATTGAAGATCTCGGCGCACAATTTGTCGATTTCGCCGATACCGCTGGCGCGGTCGACGCGCTCGACCTCGTCATCACGGTCGACACCTCGGTTGCACATCTCGCCGGCGCGCTCGGCAAACCGGTTTGGGTGTTGCTGCCCTGGGTGACCGATTGGCGCTGGATGCTCAACCGCGAGGATAATCCCTGGTACCCGACCATGCGCCTGTTCCGGCAAAAGCGCGGTGATGAGTGGACCGAAATCGTGTCGCACGTCGCCGGGGAGCTTGCGGCTGTCGTGCAAGGCGACCGCGCGCGGCTCACGCCGTTCAAGGCCGAAGGCGAACGGCGTGCCGCACATGCCGCGGCGATCATGGCGGCGGAGGCCGCACAGGTTGAGGCGCCCATTGCTACGCCCGTGCAGGCAATTCCGCCGGGCCATGCCCTCATTGCCGCCGAACAGAAGCGCCGCAACGGATTTCTGGCCGATGCACATGAGTTGACGCGGCGCGCGATCGAAGCCGAGTCCGACAATGCCGAAGCGGCACACATGCTCGGCATCATCGCGCATCAGTCCGGCAAATTGTCCGATGCCATTGCGCATGTGCAGCAGGCGATCGCGATCGATCCCGATGTGGCGCTCTACCACGCCAATCTCGGTGAGATGCTCCGGCTTGCCGGCCGCGTCGACGAAGGCATCGCGGCGAGCTGCCGTGCCATCGCGCTCGATCCGAGCAGTGCGGCCGCCCACAACAATCTCGGTATCGCACTGTTCGATCAGGGCAAGTTCGAGGAGGCGCTCTCGTCTTACGAGCGCGCCATCGCGTTGCAGGACCATTTTGCGCAGGCGCACAGCAATCGTGGCAACGCTCTGCAGCGATTGAAGCGTTTTGCCGAGGCTGAGCCCTCCTATCGCCGCGCCATCGAATTGCAGCGGGGCTTTACCGACGGCTGGAACAATCTCGGCACTTGCCTGCGTGAGCTCAAGCGCGCCGAAGAAGCAGAGACCGCTTACCGCGAGGCGCTCGCGCTTGCCCCCAACAATCCCGATACGCTCGATAATCTGGCGTTGGCCGTGAAGGATCTCGATCGACTCGATGAAGCCGCCGATCTGCTGCGTCGCGCGTTCGTCATCGAGCCGAACAGCGAGAAGATTCATCGGCACTATGGCACTGTGCTACTCGACCAGAAGAAAGTCGATGAGGCGGCAGCGGTCGCCGACCACGCGCTCGTGCTCAATGCGGACAATCACGACATAGCCAATCTGATGGGACGGGTCGCGTTCGAGCGCGGCGACCTCGATGGCGCGCTCGCCTCTTATCGCCGCGCGCTGGCGCTCAAGCCGGATCTGGCGGATGCCTATAACAACATGGGTAACGTGCTGAAGGAACTGGGACAGCTGGGCGAGGCGGAGCATGCTTATCTCGAAGCGTTGCGGCTCGATCCGACGGTCGCGGGTGTCTATGTCAATCTCGCCGATTCCAAGAAGTTCCGCGCTGGCGACCCGCATCTCGCCGCCATGGAAGCAATTGCGGCGAAGAGCGAGGGCCTATCCAAGACGGACCGCATGCAGATCGACTTCGCGCTCGGCAAGGCCTATGCCGATCTCCAGGACTATCCACGCTCGTTCCAGCATTTGTGCGCCGGCAATGCGGCCAAGCGCGCGACCATTTCCTATGACGAGAAGGCGGCTTTCGCGCTGTTCGACGACATCGAGCGGGTGTTCTCTCTGGACATGATCAAAGCGAAGACCGGTGGCGGTGATCCTTCACAGTCGCCGATCTTTGTTGTTGGCATGCCGCGCTCGGGTACGACCTTGATCGAACAGATCCTCGCCAGCCATCCGATGGTGCACGGTGCCGGCGAGCTGCAGGCCTTCAATGACGTCGTTCTTACCGTTCGCGGGATGGACGGCCGTACGATCCCATATCCGCACTTCGTCGACGCGCTCGACAGCACAGCGCTGCGGCAGATCGGAAGCGACTATGTCGCGCAACTCAGCGGGCTTGCTGCGCAGGCGGCAGGCACGACCGAGCGGCGCGTCACCGACAAGATGCCGTCGAACTATTATTTCCTTGGGCTCATTCATCTCGCGCTACCGCGCGCCAAGATCATTCACACCACACGCGATCCGGTGGACACCTGCGTGTCATGCTTTTCCAAGCTGTTTTCCGCCGAGCAAAACCACACCTATGATCTCGGCGAGCTCGGCCGCTATTACCGGCGCTACGAGCGGTTGATGGCGCATTGGCGCAGCGTCCTGCCGGCCGCAAGCTTCCTCGACGTCCGCTATGAAGACGTAGTGGCTGATCTGGATAGCCAGGCTCAGCGCATCATCGCCTATTGCGGCTTACCCTGGGACAACCGCTGCCTTTCGTTTCACAGAACCGAGCGGCCGGTCCGCACGGCCAGTGCGACGCAGGTCCGCAAACCCATCTATCGAAGCGCAGTCGGTCGTTGGCGGGTCTATGAAAACCAGCTTAAGCCTCTTTTGACTGCATTGAGTGGCCGCGCTTAAAATCGTCTTTGGCGGTTGGGAGGCCTGTTTGCAACGGGCGATGGAGCGCGATGCGGGCAAGCCGCGCGCGGTCAGGATCTGCATGAACCGGTCGTTTGTCTTAGCTGCGGAAATCATCACCGATGTTGCTCGAGCGCTCGCGCCGCTTCGGCTCACTACATCACGAATATAGTCGTCCACAATCTTTGCGATAGCGTTCGCCGTCGTTCGCGCGATCGTCAGCTTAAACGGCCATTAACTATAAACTCCTAGACACGATGAGGAGTTCAGCATTCACGCGCGATCTCTCCAGTGTAGATTGAAGTTCAACCTGGAATTGAAGTTCGAGACTGCGCTGCTCCTCATGGCTGCATACACAGATTCAACTCAAGGACAGTGTCTCGGTGCAGGATATGCACCAATTATTGCGACGCTTTGTCCGGCATTAGGGCCCGGTGAAAAGCGCGTTCAACGAGGTGGTCAACGCCAACGGATAGGTGCGCTGCTGGCATCGAGCTCGCTGGCAGCGCTTTTGATTGGCGGTGGGGCGGCTCCGGCTTTCGCCGCCTGCGTCACTCAGAACGGCGGCACGTCCTCCGCGGTGAGCAATTCGAGCGCGATCAACTGCATCGAAGTCTTCAACGGTGCCACCGTCACCGGCAGTATCATCAATACCAGCACCGGCGTCATCACCGCGAACGGTGGCTCGCCGCCGACGCGGACCGGCATTACCATCAACACTGCCTCGATCGGCGGCGCCATCGTCAACGCCGGCTCGATCATCGCGTCCGAGAGCGGCATCGTTGCCGTGAATGGCGCCATATCCGGCGGCGTCAGCAATACCGGCACGATCTCGGCACACAATTATGGCGTTTACGTCAATGTTTCGACCTTCGCGGGCGGGATCGGCAATACCGGCACGATCTCGGTGGGCTTTACCGCCATCGCCGTCAACAATGTTTCGGCCTTCTCGGGCGGCATCACCAACAGCAGTTCCGGCACGCTCGCGGTGGGCTGGACCGGAATTAATATCAACAACGTTTCGACGTTCTCCGGCAATATCAGCAATGCCGGCGTGATCTCGGCGGGTACCGCCTACGGCATTTTTGTCAACGGCATCTCGACCTTCGCAGGCGGCATCAGCAATACCGGCACGATCACTGCCCGCCTGGCCGACATCTATGTCGAGAATGTTGGGATCTTGAGCGGCGGCATCAGTAACGCCGGCACGATCTCGGCGGGCGCCGGCATCGATGTCCAGTTGGTTTCGAGTTTCGCAGGTGGAATCGGCAACACCGGCACGATTACGGCGCACACCTACGGCATCTACGTCAACAATGTCTCGACATTCACGGGCAGCATCAGCAATGCCGGCACGATCGCGTCGAGCAGGTATGCCATCGTCGTTTCCGGCGCTTCGACCTTCGCGGGCGACATCAGCAATACCGGCACGATCTCGGCACGCACCCACGGCATTTACGTCACCGGCGTTTCGAGCTTCGCGGGGGGCATCAGCAATGCCGGCGTGCTCTCGGCGAACCAGAACGGCATCAACGTCACCAATACCGGCATGTTCGGCTCGTCGAGCGCAGTCGGCGGCGTCACCAATACCGGCACGATCTCGGGCGGCAACGATGCCATCTTCCTTTCCACCATCTCGGCTTTCTCGGGCGGGATCAGCAATGTCGGCACGATCTCGGCGGGCTTTACCGGCGTCTACGTCCAAGATGTTTCGACATTTGCGGGCGGCATCAACAGCTCCGGCACGATCTCGGCCACCAACAACGACGGCATTGCCATTTCTACCGTCTCGGTTTTCTCAGGCGGCATCAGCAGCGCTGGTGCGATCTCGGCGGATAAGTATGGCATCGTCATTTCCGGCGTCTCGACCTTCGCCGGTGGTATCAACAATGCCGGCACGATCTCGGCACGCACCATCGATGGCATTTACGTCAACAATGTTTCGAGCTTCGCGGGCGGCGTCGCCAATACCGGCACGATCTCGGTGGGGCGCACCGCGATCGTCGTCGGCAATGTTTCGGCTTTCTCAGGCGGCATCACCAACGGCAATTCCGGCACGCTCGCGGCGGGCTGGACCGGAATCAACGTCAACAACGTTTCGACGTTCTCAGGCAATATCAGCAATGCCGGCGCGATAACGGGCAGTACCGCTTACGGCATTCTCCTCAACGGCATCTCGACCTTCGCGGGCGCCGTCGCCAATACCGGCACGATCACCGCTCGGCTCTCCGGCATTTATGTCGAACATGTCGGTAGCTTCGCCGGCGGCATCAGCAACGCCGGCACGATTTCCGGGATGGCGAGCGGTATCAACATCGTCGGCCTCGGCACGTTCGCCGGCGGCATCAGGAATAGCGGGACGATCGCTGCGAACGGCAGCGGCATCTCGTTGGACAGCTCGACCTTTTCGGGGGGCATCACGAACAGCGGCACGATTTCTGCGGGCGATACCGGCATCAACGCCTATCGCGGCATCACCTTCGCCGGCGGCATAGCCAATAGCGGCACGATTTCCGCGCAGGGCAGCGGCATCGTCGTCCGCAGCTCGACGTTCTCGGGCGGCATAAGCAACAGCGGCATGATTTCCGCGGGCAGCTCCGGCACCCGCGTTAACGACGTCAATTCATTCGGCGGCGGCATCGCCAACAGCGGCACGATTTCCGCGGGTCATTTCGGCATCGACATCCTCGGCGTCGGAACGTTCGCCGGCGGCATCAGCAATAGTGGGACGATCTCGTCGCTGCGCAACGGCATATTCCTCATCAGCAACTCGACATTCTCCGGCGGCATCGCCAATTCCGGAACGATTGCGGCGCAGCTGACCGGTATGTTCGTTACCGGCTCGACCTTTTTGGGCGGCATCACGAACAGCGGCATGATTTCCGCAGGCAATGCCGGCCTCAACGTCAATAACGTCAGCGTGTTCGCCGGTGGCATCGTCAACAGCGCGAGCGGGACGATCACGGCCGCGACCGCCATCAGCATCGGCAGCGGTGTCACTTTCGCTGCGGACAGCACGATCGTGAACTCGGGCACGATCACAGGCTCGGCGGCGGCGATCGACGTCCATCTGGCGACGAGCCCCGTGACGATCGATCAGGCCGGTGGCACGATCAATGGTGCAATCAAGCTCTCGGCCAATGCGGACGTGCTGAACATCTCAGGCGGCACTGTCACAGGCAACATCGTCGGCCAGGGCGCCGCGAACACGATCAATTTCAATCTCGGCAGCGGCAGCTTCATATATGGCAGCGCCTATGGGTTCACTGGCATCAACCAGGTCAACGTTAATTCCGGCACTGTGGTGCTCAACGGAGCGAGCAGCGCCACATCCATCGCCGTCAACAACGGCGGGGTGCTCGCCGGCGTCGGCACGCTGAGCTCAGCGAACGTCAATATCGGCGGCACGCTCGCGCCCGGCACACCCGGTGTAGCCGGCACCATCATGAACATCAACGGCAATTTGGCTTTCCAGTCCGGCGCGATCTATCTCGTCACCATCGCTGGAGCGAGCGTCTCGCGCGTCGACGTGACCGGCGCAGTCTCGCTCAACGGCACGTTGGATGTCGTCGTCCAGCCCGGCAACTTCAAAGGTAACACGCATTATGACATTCTCGATCCGACCAGCATCAGCGGTCGATTCAGCAGCGTTAACGTCCTCAACTTGCCGTCGAGCTACTCTGCCGTCGTCACTTACGACACGACCGACGTCTATCTGGATCTAAGGGCCAGTCTCGGCGCCGGCGATCGGCTGAACGTCAACCAGCAGAATGCCGCCAATGCCATCAATGGCTACTTCAATGCCGGCGGCTCGCTGCCGGCAGGCTTCTCCGCGCTGTTTACGACCCCGAACCCAGGCAACGCGCTGTCGCAGCTCTCCGGCGAGCCGGCCACGGATGCGAGCAAGGGGGCCGGTCAGTTCATGAACGATTTCCTCGTCCTGATGCTGGATCCGACCCGGGGCGGGGAAGGCCGGGCCAATGGTGACGGCGCGGCAGGCTTTGCGCCGGAGCAGGATTCGAGCCTGCCGCGCGATGTCGCGTTCGCTTACGCCAAGGCGTTGCGGACGCCACGTCCGCGGGACCAGATGCCGTCAAGCTTCGATCAGCGTTGGAGCGCCTGGGGCTCGGCGTTCGGCGGTACGAGCGTCACCGACGGCAATGCCACGCTCGGCTCCAACAATGTCATGGCCCGCGACTATGGCTTGGCCGCCGGCATCGACTATCGCGCTACGCCGAACGTCACTTACGGCTTCGGCCTGACCGGCGGCGGTACCAATTGGAATCTGGCGCAAGCGCTCGGCGGTGGGAGGAGCGATGCAGTCGGCGCCGCTATCTATTCCAAGACGCATTGGGGACCGCTCTATCTCTCCGGCGCGCTCGCCTTCGCCAATCACTGGTTCACCACCGACCGCGCCGCGCTTGCTGATCCGCTACATGCAAAGTTCACCGGGCAGAGCTATGGGGGGCGGTTCGAAACCGGCTACCGTTATTCGGTGCCGATCAAAGATACGCAGAACACCGGGGCCATCGTCGGCGTGATGCCCTATGCCGCCTTCCAGGCCCAGGATCTCCGGACGCCGGGCTACAGCGAGACCGATATAACCGGCGGCGGCTTCGGCCTCTCCTACAATGCAATGAGCGCGACCGACATCAGAAGCGAGTTTGGTGCCCGGTTCGATAATCTGCAAGTCGTCAACGGCATGCCGCTGGGATTGAGCGGCCGCTTTGCCTGGGCGCATGACTGGGCAAGGGATCCGTCGCTCGGCGCCGTCTTCCAGGCATTGTCCGGAGCAAACTTCACCGTGAACGGCGCCGCTGCGCCGAAGAATTCAGCGCTTACCACGGCCGCGGCTGAACTTCACATCAACGCCGACTGGACCGCCATGGCAAGATTCGAGGGTGTGTTCGGCATGGGCTCGCAGACTTACGGCGGCGCTGGCACGCTGAAATACTCTTGGTGAACATGTGAAAAAGAGCATTGAGCGGTGTGTTTCGCCTGCATTTGGAAAATCCCAGCTTGGCATGTCTGGATCGTTCGTGCCGAGAGATTCAGTCATCCAGCTTGCGCGGCGATAGCTACTTATTGAGCGGGCGGAAATCGATCACTGGAACGATTCTCCGCCTGCAACCGGTTTGGCCGCGTCGCCGAATAGAGGGAGGTCTGGTAGGCAATAGCGTGGCTGCGCCGCACGGGAACCCTTGACTCGGACCATCGTTTGCCCATCCAGCGGTTGGCTCGGAGGTCCTCGTGGCACCTGTCATAAAGGGAGAAAACAACGTCTCAGCCCGAGCATTTTGACGTCCTGATCCTTGGGAGCGGCTGTCCCTGCCGTGGGAACGGATTGCTATCCCGAGAGGGACTAAGCGAATTCCAATCGCGCAGCGGACTTCAACCTTCAGAATGTTCGTCGGTGATCGGTCGCGCACAAACCGCGGCCTTTGGCGCCGGCCCGGATCAGGCTTTCGCGTGCATTCCGAAATTCGCTGATGACCTTGCGGCTCAGCGTCGCTGGTGATCGGCACGTCAAGGCCGAACAGTTCGACGAGCGCGCGGGGACGGACGCTCAATGCTCCGCTCGGTGCTGCGGGCAAACTGGTGGACTCCCGGAGTCACCACCGCCCGGCGTTGGCTCCGCCATCGACGTGCAAGACTTCTCCGGTCACGAAGGCCGCATCATCGAGATAGAGGACCGCGTCGACGACCTCCTGAATTTCCCCGATGCGGCCCATGGGGTGCAGGGTGGCAAGAAAAGCATGCGCATCGGTCGCATGCATCGGCGTTCGGATCGCGCCCGGGGCCACCGCATTCACGCGGATACCCTTGTCGGCATATTCGATGGCGAGCGATCGTGTCACGGCGTTGAGCCCGCCCTTGGTGATCGCCGTCAGAGCCGCCGGCACGCCCTTCACCGGCTGCTCAGCCAGGAGGCTGGAGGTGATGTTGACGATATGTCCGCTGCCCTGGCGGAGCATTTCGGCGATCGCCATCTGCGAGACATGAAAGAAGCCTCCGAGATTGACTCGGACGAGATTCGAGAAATCGCTCTCCGTGTACTCGGTAAAGGGCTTGGGCAGGAACGCGCCGGCGTTGTTGATCACCGTGTCGATGCGCCCGAAACGCTCCATTGCAGTTGTGATGACGCGCCCAGCGATCTCGGCCTGCGAAATGTCGCCTGCGACCTCGACCAGATTCGGCTGGCCTGCGGGTGTGATGGTCCGCGAGCAGGCGACAACGCGATAGCTCCTGGCAAGGAATTGCCGGACTATTCCGGCGCCGATGCCCTGCGATGCGCCCGTTACGACGGCGACTTTCTTCGACGACCTCATTTTGCCTCCCGGTTTGAAGCCAAGCAAACGGAGGTCCTCATCTGATGGTGCCTTGCGGTGGCCGTATTGGTGATTTCGGACAGCCAGTTCAACTAGCTGCGATCGCCCGTTTCGTCGATCGCGCGCTGGATGATGAGGTTGGCTTCGTCCATGCCGTCAGTCGGCGCATTTGATTGACGCGCTGCTACGCGCTTCGTGGCTCGCTCACGCCGCAGCGGCCTATTTGAAGGGGCGGCCCGCCGATTCACCGCTCGTATCGCCGCTTTACGCTGATCTCGCGGGCCTGTCTCCGATCCTTGTTCAATCGGCCTCCGAGGAAATCTTGCGCGCAGATTCCGAGCGTCTCGTCCAAGCACTCAGCGTGGCGAGAGTCCCGGTCTCGCATCGCGAGTTTCCGCATATGTGGCACGACTTCCAGCTTTACGCAGGGATGGTCCCGGAGGCGACGCTGGCGCTGGAGGAGATGGCCCGATTCATAACGGAGCATCTGACGGTGAAGATGCGTGATCACGCGGCGCACGATGTCGCAGGCGCTCCTCAGGCTGGCGCGGTGCAAAGTGGGAGATAACTATCAGCTCGATCTGAAGACAACGCACGTCGCCTGCCAACCACGACGCACAAGGTCGGCAAGTTCGCGAGAGCGGCGACGGGCCAAAGTTGCCGTTCTTGGCATGTCGTGCAAAGCACCGGCACGGAGACCGACGGTTACGACAGCAATGCTGTTGTCCAGGCCTGTAATGCGCCGGAAATTCTGTGCTGCCAGTATGTCCTCCGTTCGTGCTGAAGAAGCCATGTGGCGCGGTGCTGTCGGCTCCCGTTGTTTGTCGCCGCCGACCAGCATCCGAGAGATGATGGTCGGAGCTATGGCGCAGTACAAACCCAAGTGCGCGTAACAGACTGGAGGAGTTGATGCAAAGGATAGTTACGACCGTCGCCTGCCTCGTTCTTGTGGCGTTGCCCCACGCTGTGCTTCGTGCACAGACTCAGCAGGGCATCACGGCGAAGAACGAGAAGAGCGCTGAGCAGGCGGACGGCGCGCTGAACGCCGCCTACCAACGCTTGCTGGAGAAAATCTCTCCGGCCGGACAGTCGGCCCTTCGCGAAGCGCAATCGACTTGGCTGCACTTCCGGGATCAGGAATGCGAGTTCGAAGCACTCGGATCGACCGGCGGCTCCGTCCACCCGCTGGCGATCCTGATCTGCAAGGAGCGCATCACGCGGATGCGAACTGCGGAGCTGGTCGTTCAAATCAATTGCTCGGAAGGCGACTTGACCTGCGGACACCAGTGAGCGGACGGCTCCGCATGACCGGTGACGAGGGCCGGCGCCGCACAATCCGTCACCAATGTGGGCGCCGAAGGAGCACCAGCTGGATTGTCGCTTCTAGCGCAGTCTTGAGTTCGACGTGTAAGTTGCAAAGATGCAGGCAGGAGGACCCAAACGTCAAATCCGCTGCATTAGACCCAACCGCCATCGACAATGTAGTTCTGGTTAGTACAGGCGCCGCTGTCGTCGGCGGCGAAGAACAGCACGACGCGGGCGATGTCGTCCGGCACGAGTTTGCGCTTGATGCATTGACGCTGCATGATCTCGGCCTCGCCCTCCGGAGTCAGCCACAGATCCTGCTGCCGCTGGGTCATGATCCAACCGGGCAGGATGGAATTGACTCGCACGTTGTTCGGCCCAAGATCGCGGGCGAGCGCACGCGTGAGGCCCTGAATCGCGGACTTGGCCGTGGTGTAGCAGGGCATGTTGCCCTGGCCGATCACCCAGCTCACCGAGCCGATGTTGACGATGGCGCCGCCGCCCGCCTGGATCATATCGGGCGCGACCGCCTGGGCGCCAAAGAACTGATGTTTCAGATTCACGGCGATCCGGTCATCCCAGTATTCCGGCGTGACCTCCGCGATGGTGTGTCGGTCGTCGCGAGCGGCGTTATTGACCAGAATGGTGATCGGCCCCAACGTCTCGCGGACGCCGCCGACTGCGCGTCTCAAGGCGCCGATGTCGCGCAGGTCGGCGTGCTCGAAGTGCACGCGGGCATCTCGCGGCAGGCTCGCCAGCAGCTGTTCTGAAGCCTTCACATCGACGTCGATGAAGCCGACCCGCGCGCCCTGGCCGATGAATTGGCGTACAATGGCTTCGCCGATGCCGGAGCCGCCGCCGGTCACCAGCACGGTGCGGTCCTTGAGGCTTGGATAGATCGCGCCCTGCATGCGTGTCCTCTCGATTCGGCACCTGATGGGCGCCGGTTGCGTCGCCGCGACAAGGCCGCAGCTGCGGTGTTCACTCGGTCGTTTCCATGTGGTTTCGGTCCACGACCCGCAGCGTCCGCCGCACCATGCCGTCGACAATTGCCGTCGATTCGCAGGGGCGCAGATAAATCGCCGTGGACTTGAGCAGCCACGGCAACACCGCCTGCTCGAGCCGCTCCTCATAGGCGTGGCGCATCATGTCAAATGCCTGCAGACCGGGGCCCGCGAGGATGACATGATTCGGGCGCAGCACCGATATCGTTGCGGCGACTGCCTCCGCGAGCGCGTGGCCCGCCTGCTGGAATAACTGCTCGAAACGAGGATCGCCGCCCAGCGCGCGCTGGCGCAGCAGAGCCATCTGCGCCTCGGACGGCTGCTGCGACACCGCCGGCGGCAAGTCTACAAAAGTGCGAGCGTCGCGGTAGAGCGCATAGTCTGCGAGATAGGCCTCGACGCAGCCGCGTTGGCCGCAGCGGCATTGCGGACCGTTTGGCGCCAGCTTGACGTGGCCGATCTCGCTGCCGGCACCCCAGCGCGCTTCACCGTCGACGACGACGCCCATTCCGACGCCGTGGCCAACCATGATCGTGGCCGAGAGCCCCTGTGCGAGGGCCGGCTCGGCGGCTGCGAGGGCCAGCGCAACTGCGACCGCGTCGTTCGTCATCACGACCTCGACCCCGAATGCCTCGCGCAATGGCTTCGCCAGATCGACGTCGGTGACCGACAGCGCGGGACTCCACAGCAGCCGGCCGGTGTCCGCGTTCACGATGCCCTGCAGCGCAATCCCGATTCCCAACAGCCGATCGCGCGGCGTGGCTGTCTGGACCAGCATCGCATCGATCTGCGCGGCCACCAGCTGGCATAATCCGCCCGCATCGAGAGCGCGCGTCGCCAGCGTCAACCGCGATTGCGCCACGCCTGAGCCACTGAAATCGGCGATCAGTGTCTCGATCAGGTTCATGCGCAGTGAGACCGTGATGATGCGGCCGAACTCCGGGTTCATGGTCAGCAGCACCGCTGGACGGCCACGGCGGCGGCCATTCAGCCCGTCCGAATCCTCCTCGTCGGCATCGTCGGACCACGGGGGCGCCGTCCCCGTATCGGTCTCGGCCTCGCACAGCAGGTCTTCGGCCATGAGTCGGGAGGTGATGGCCGAAATAGCCGGGAAACTCAGCCCGGTGCTTCGTGCGAGCTCCACACGCGGCAATGGCCCCTGACGTCGCAGGACTTCGACGAGGCGGCCGCGATTCGATCCGCGGGCCAGGCTTGAAGCACGTCTCGTCGACTCGGGCTGCTCATCCATGCAAGTCCTTTTAATTCGCCCACTGAAGTTAATCAATGTGTGCAACGCACGCGCGGCCGAAGAGGGCACCTGCGGGCAGCCTCATGGTACCCGGCGCGCTATTCGAACTTGAAGACAGAAGAAACAACATCCTTGACTGGACATATTGTCGCGCCTAATTTGTTCGCGGCGTGAAGAAAATAAGGGCGCAAGAAGCGCCATGCGTCAAACCCCTGATTTGGGGGACAAAAAGGGAGACGTGCACATGAAGGGCTCAATGACGAAATTGCTCGTGCCGCTGCTCGCGGGTGCGGCCGCGCTCGTGATGGCCACAGGCGTGGCAGAGGCGCAGCAGAAGAAGACCATCGCGCTGGTGACCAATGTCGCGGCCGACTTCTGGACGATCGCAGGCCGTGGGCTCGAGAAGGCGCAGAAGGAGCACCCGGACTACAATATCGAGCTGATCGTGACCAACGAAGGGACCGCGGCAGGCCAGCGGCGCGAGTTGGATGACCTCCTGGTGCGCGGCGTTGCCGGCATCTCCATCTCTGTCGACGATGCGCCGCACGCAACCGAAGAGCTCAACAAGGTTGCGGCCAAGACCGTGTTGATCACGACGGATAGCGACGCGCCTCAGAGCAATCGCCTTGCCTATATCGGCACCGACAACGTCGCGGCCGGCCGGCAGGCGGGCGAGGAGATCAAGAAGGCGCTGCCGAACGGCGGCAAGATCGCGCTGTTCGTCGGAACGATGGATGCCGATAACGCCCGCGAGCGGGTGCAGGGTATCAAGGACGCGATCGCCGGCAGCAAGGTCGAGCTGGTCGACGTGTACACCGACCAGGTGGACTTCGCCAAGGCCAAGGCGAATATGGAGAACGTGCTCGTCAAATATCCCGACATCGCGCTGATGTCCGGTCTGTGGAGCTACGAGACGCCGCTGATCTATGACGCCGTGAAGGCGGCGGGCAAGGCCGGCAAGGTGAAGATCGTCGGCTTCGACGAGGACCAGCGCACGCTGCGGGGCGTTTCCGACGGCACCATCGAATCCACGGTCGTGCAGCAGCCGTACGAGTTCGGCTATCTCTCCGCCACCAACATCATCAAGACGCTGAACGGCGACAAGTCCTGGGTCCCGGCGGACAAGAAGCTGATCGTGCCGACCAAGGTGATCGACAAGTCCAATGTCGCGGAGTTCACCGCATCCATGAAGGAACTGCTGAAGAAGTGACTTCGGTGAGCTTCACCGCCCGGCTGCCACAGGCGGCCGGGCGTTGTGCGGGAGGAAACGCCGAATGGCGGAGACGCTGCTGGAACTTGCCGGGATCAGCAAGACCTATCCCGGTGTCAGGGCACTCGATGATGTCAACCTGCGCGTATATCGCGGTGAGGTGCTGGGCCTGATCGGGGAGAACGGCGCCGGAAAATCGACGCTGATGCGCGTGCTGGCCGGCGTGATCGCGCCGAGCGAGGGCGTGATTCGCATCGGCGGCGACGATCACGCCCGGATGACAGTGAGCGAGGCGACGCGGGCCGGCATCGCCTTCGTGCATCAGGAACTGAATCTGTTCGAGAATCTCGACGTGGCGGCCAACGTATTTATTGGGCGCGAGAAGCGGATGGGTGGTCCGCTGAAGCTGGTGGACAATGCGGAGATGCGCGCCCGCGTGACCCCGCTGCTGGAACGCCTCGGCGCCGACTTCACGCCAAACACGCTGGTCGAAAATCTGTCCATCGCGCAGCGCCAGATGGTGGAGATCGCCAAGGCGCTCTCGATCGATGCCCGCGTGATCATCATGGACGAGCCGACCTCCAGCCTGACGATTTCGGAGACTGAGCGGCTGCTGGAGGTGATTGCTGATCTGAAGGAGCATGGCATCTCGGTGATCTATATCTCGCATCGGCTGGGCGAGATCATGACCTGTGCCGACCGCGTCGTGGTGCTGCGCGACGGGCGCACGGTCGGAGAGCTGGCGCGGGCCGAGCTAAGCCACGCTGCCATGATCCGGCTGATGATCGGCCGCGATCTGAAGGCGCTGTATACGCCGCCGCAACGGCCACCGCAGCCGGGCGGCTGCGATATCATCGGCCTCGTGACATCAGCCTTTCCGGACCGGCAGATCAATCTGTCGGTGCGGCGCGGCGAGATCCTCGGCCTGGCAGGGCTCGTGGGCGCGGGCCGCACGTCGCTCGCCCGCGCGGCCTTCGGCATTGACCCGCTGCTGGGGGGCGAGATCAGGATCGACAACGCGCCGGTCGGTGTCGCATCGCCGCGGGACGCGATCCGGCAAGGGATCTATCTGGTTCCGGAGGACCGCAAGAAAGCCGGGCTGGTGCTGGAATTGCCGATCCGGGAGAACGTGACGCTCGCGAGCCTGCTGAACTATGCGCAGATGTGGCTGGTCAACAGCGCAGCCGAGCGCAAGGTCGCGAAAGAGCAGGTCAGGAGGCTGTCCATCAAGGCGCCGAGCATCGATATGGAAGCCGTGACGCTCTCCGGCGGCAACCAGCAAAAGGTCGTGCTCGGTAAATGGCTTTCCATGCAGCCGCGCGTGATGTTCTTCGACGAGCCGACCCGCGGCATCGACGTCGGCGCCAAGAGCGAGATCTATCTCTTGATGCGCCATCTCGCCGACCAGGGCGTCGCGATCGTGATGATCTCCTCGGACATGGAGGAGGTCATCGGCGTGTCCGACCGCGTGGCAGTGATGCATGAAGGGACTGTCAGCGGCGTGCTGGAGCGCGAGCAGTTCAGTGAATACAACGTGTTGCGGCTGGCGATCGGCCAGGCGCCGGCAACCATGGAAGCCGCTGCGCCATGATGAAGAAAGAACTCGGCCTGTTCCTGCTGCTGGCTTTGATCTCCGCGATCACAGGCGCGATCAATCCGGCATTCCTGTCGTTCGTGAACTTGCTGAACATGGCCAATCTGATCGGCTTGTTCGGTGTGTTCGCGCTCGGCGAGGGGCTCGTGATCATCACCGGAGGCATCGATCTTTCGCTGGGCTCGATGTTCGCGCTGCTCGGTGTCGTCTTCATCGACCTGCTGACGACCTATGAGATTTATTGGCCGCTGGCGCTGCTGCTGGTCCTGCTGGGCGGGCTGGCGCTGGGCGCGATCCAGGGCTTCCTGATCACCCGGCTGAAAATGCAGCCGTTCATCGTGACGCTGTGCGGCTTGCTGATCTATCGCGGAGCCGCCCGCTACTATACGAGCGATTCGACACGTGGCTTCGGCTATGGCGACGAGGCCAAGACACTGAGCGACATCGCCTCCGGCAATATCGCGGGGATCCCGAACACCTTCATCTTCCTGATCATTCTTGCGCTGATCCTCGGTGTGCTGCTGCACCGCTCGGTCTACGGGCGCTGGCTCTATGCGGTAGGCAAGAACGAGGAAGCGGCGCGGTTCTCTGGAATCAGCACGAATGCCGTGATCGCGACGGCCTATATCATCAGCGGCGGGCTCGCCGGAGTTTCGACCGTGTTGTTCGTGTTCTACACGAACTCGGTTTCTCCGAGTTCGTTCGGCAATTTCTACGAGCTCTATGCGATTGCGGCTGCCGTTCTTGGTGGATGCAGCCTGCGCGGCGGCGAGGGCTCCATTCTCGGGATCGTGCTGGGCACGGCGCTGCTCCAGGTGCTGCAGAATCTCGTGAATATTCTGGGCATTCCGAATTCCCTGAACTTCGCGGTGATGGGAACGGTGATCCTGCTCGGCGTCCTCGCAGACCAGCAGTTGCAGGCGCGCCGGCGGCGCAAGATGGCGATGGCCGGTGTGGCACGTCCGGCGCCGAAACCAACGCTCATGCAGGGAACGCAGCACATGTCGGCGGGTGGTGCGACTGCGTTGCCGACCAGGACGGGCGATCAGGCGTGAGAGCTTAAATCAGATCGGGCGCGCCAAATTGGGTCGCGGCCACTTGAGTGAGGGGGAATGGGGAATAATGGGGGGAGTTCGACGATCTTTGCCAAGAGCGAAGGCGTCGCCGCGATAGCGGTTTCTTCCTCGAAAGATCCAACCTGCAGTTGACACAGGGCCGCTGTTTGGGGCGGCGGCCGAAATCGGTGTGTGCTGGGGAAGGGAGCGCGTCCAGGTTTGATGGCTTTGGGCCGGGATGTGCGAGAAGAATAAACAAGGCCTTGGGGAAGTTGTAAGGGCAAAAAAATGTTGCACGGGTCTATGACGACCGCACGTCTGTGCGGGGTGGGGGTTGTTTTATCGTGTCTGCTGAGCGGCGGGGCATATGCGGCCGATCTGCCGACGAAAGCGCCGCCTGTTCCTTATGTGTCGGCCGATGATTTCTGGACGCGGCCTTATCTGTTTGGT
>NZ_CAFK01000021.1 GCF_000239815.1 Bradyrhizobium sp. STM 3843
CGCGAAGCGAAGCTTCGTCGCGTCAGCGACAACGCGCTATGCGCGTTGCGCTGGGCGTCAGCACCGGGACGCCAGGACCACACGATTTCGCCGTCCGTAATCGCATCGTCGTCCGCGCATGACGCGCTTCGATGCTCTCACGTCCACCGCATTGCCGGCCCAACGTATCGTGACGACGCGTACGCCCCTCATCCGGACCGGAACAGGCGGAGCCTACAACTGATTTTAGGATTTTCGGAAGCGATTTATTTTTGGCGCGAGCTCTTGAAACCAGCCTCGGCGTTGAGATCGCAAGCGAAATGAGTTTTTCGGCGCGACGAACCTGGAAATCGTGAAGGACCCAGTCGCACGCATATTCGGTTTGAAGCGCGTGGCGCGTGCTGCGGATTTGGGCTCGCCACTCCCGTGTCCCGGACGCGGTGCGGCACAAAGTGCTGCACCGCAGAGCCGGGACCCAGTCCGGCTTGTTACACGATCGTCATGTCCAGGCGGCCGCTAGGCGAAGAGCGCTGCCTCAAATTGCATCTCTTCATTCTTCACGGGTGCGTCTCGTCAGAGCGCCGCCCGGCCGTTCTGGGTCCCGGCTCTGCAGTGCGTCACTTCGTGCCGCACTGCGTCCGGGACAAGAGACCGGTCACTCGGTACGAGATCGGTCCTTCAGTTCTCCGTACTACGTATTGCCGATCGGAATACGGACAAGGTGATCGATCCAAGCCAGCAAATCCCGGCAGTCGAATAGATATTGCGTCAGGTCGCAGTGTTGATCGAAGGGCATGGACGCAGTCGCAAATCAAGCAGCCGCTTCGCATTCGGGCGGAAGCGCGAAAAGAGGTTACGGCCGCAACATTGCGCATCGCGTGCGTGAAGCGTGAATGGACCGTGATTGCAGCGCGCGCGTAGTTTCCGGTCTTGCCCGAGACCGGAGATAGGCATGGTGCATCACGATCCCGACGTTGAACAGCTGCGCAGGACGGCCCCGGCATTCCTTGCGGGGCTGCGCGCAAAATCCTATCCGGAACAGCGCGCGACGTTCGATGCGGCCATGGGCGGCGAGCCGTTGCTCGATGGCGTGGAATTGCAGGGCCTCGATCTATCGGGAGTCCCGGCTGAGAAGATTATCCATCGAGGCGCGGCCGCGGACAAGGCGCTGCTCTTCCTGCACGGCGGCGGCTACGTCGTCGGCGGTATCAAGACCAACCGCAGCCTGCTGTCGCGGCTCGCGATCGCTGCCGGCGTGACCGGCTATCACATCGACTACCGGCTGGCGCCCGAGCATCCTTATCCGGCGGCGCTGGAGGATGCCCTCTCAGCCTATCGCGCGATACTGGCGTCCGGCATCAAACCTGAGAACCTCATCGTAGGCGGCGAGTCGGCTGGCGGCAATCTCGCGACGGCCTTGCTGTTGAAGGCGAGGGACAGCGGCCTGCCACAACCGGCCGGGCTCTACCTGCTGAGCCCCTGGCTCGACATGAGTACCGCCGGCGAATCCTACGATCAGGTCGGTGCACGCGACCCGATCATCTCGCGTGACGCGATGCGGGTCTACGCAGCCAACTTTCTGGGTGACCGGCGCGACGATGCCTATACCTCGCCGGTGCGCGCGGATCTCTCGGGGCTGCCGCTGATCATGATCCAGGTCGGGACCGAGGAGGTGCTGCTCTCGGACTCGCTGGCCTTCGTGAATCGCGCTGCGCTCGCGGGGCAGGGCGTCCGTCTCGACGTCTGGGCCGGGATGACGCATTCCTGGCCATTTTTTCACGCGGTCGTTCGCGCCGGGATCACCGCCATCGAGGAGGCCGCGAAATGGATGCGCGGCCGCCTCGGCATTGGCACAACACCTAATAATTAGTGTGTAGTGGTGTGTAGGATGGGTTGAGCGCAGCGAAGCCCATCACGCCCAACGTAACGTGTTCGCGATGGGTTTCGCCTTCGGCTCTACCCATCCTACGAACTACGAACTCTCAAAACCCGTACAGTTGCGCCGGATTGTCGACCAGGATCTTCTTGCGGATTGCGGCGTCAGGGGCCCAGACCAGCAGCTGGTTCATCAGGCGTCCGTCGTCGATCTGATAGAGCGGCGCAATGTCGGTCAGCTTGCGGTCGGGACGGATGGTCGAGTCCGGATGCGGCCAGTCGGTGCCCCAGACGATGCGGTCCGGATTGGCCTCGATCAGCGCCTTGGCGAAGGGAACGACGTCAGGATAATCCGGCGCGAGCTTGGAGGCGCGGTAGGCGCCGGAGATTTTCACATAGGCCGCGCCGCTCTTGACGAGCTCAAGCAGTTCCGGAAAGCCCGGCTGTTCGAGCCCAAGCGCAGCCTCCGCGCCGCCGAAATGATCGAACACCGCCGGCACCGGTGAGGCCGCGACCAGATCCTTGATCGCCGCGATCATTGGCGTGTTGGTGTAGAGCTGGACGTGCCAGCCGCGCGCCTTGACGCGATCGACCGCGGCGGAGAAACGTGCGCGTCCCACGGACGGATCGTTGATGCCGCCAGTGGCGAGATTGATGCGGATGCCGCGGAAGCCATCCTGCTGCATCCGATCGAGGTCGGCCTCCGGCGTCTTGTCATCGATCACAGCCACGCCCCGCGCATTGTTGCCGCGCGCCTTCATGCCGAACAGCGTCGCCGAATTGTCGGTGCCGTAGACGCTGGGCGTCACGATCACGACGCGCTCGATGTGCAAGGCATTGTGCAGCGCGGCCATCTCCTCGGGCGAGGCGGGTTCCGGCGTATAGACGCGGCCCGCGAAGAAGGGGAATTTCTCGGGATCGCCGTGAATATGGGTGTGGCAATCGCAGGCCTGCGGCGGCACGTCGAAGTCGACCGGCGTCGACGGTTGCGCTGCTTTGGCCCGCGCGTCTCGATGGCTCATGGTGACTCCGGCTGCGATGGACGCAAGCAAAAGGGTGCGGCGGTTGAGCATCGTCAATCCTCCCTGAGGGCGTCGGGCGTTTCGGCCTGCGCCTTGTTATCTGCAACGAGCGGGAGACTATCTGCAGCCTGGGATGGGCGAAAGCATGGAGGTGCCCGCGTACGGTGCAGGCCGGATATGCAAGCGCTTCAGCCTTCGAGCGCCGTCACGATATCAGTGACGAGATCACTGACCGGTCGT
>NZ_CAFK01000020.1 GCF_000239815.1 Bradyrhizobium sp. STM 3843
AACCTTCGCGATCGCTCTGCCATGACAACGATCGACTATGCCGAGATCGGCATCACCACCAATTTCTCCTTCCTGCGCGGCGGCTCGCATCCGCAGGATTATGTGCAGCAGGCCGCCATCTATGGCCTCAAGGCGATCGGGATCGCCGACCACAACACGCTCGCCGGCATCGTGCGCGCCTATAGCGAGCTCGACAATGACAAGCTGCCTTACCGGCCGAAGCTGCTCTATGGCGCGTGTATCGTCTTCACCTGCGGCACGCCCGATATCCTGGTCTATCCGCGCGACCGCGCCGCTTACGGCCGGCTGTGCCAGCTGCTCACCCGCGGCAAACGCGGCGACGACAGCGACAAGGTCGAGAAGGGCGCCTGCTATCTGACATTCCAGGATCTGTTGGACTTTGCCGAAGGCCAGCTCCTGGTGCTGATGCCGCCGCATCGTTTCGAGGAGGCGGGCTTGCGCACGATCCTGGCACGCCTACGCGAGAGCCAGGCCGAGGGCGTATGGCTTGCCGCCAGTCTGCTCTATCGCGGCGACGATCGCCGGCGACTGGCGCGGCTTGCGCGCCTCGCTGCATCGGTCAAGGTGCCGCTGCTCGCGACCAATGACGTGCTCTATCATCATCCTGAGCGGCGCCCGTTGCAGGACGTGCTGACTTGTATCCGCGAGAAGACCACGATCGATGCGGTCGGCCGCAAGCTCGAGGCCAATGCCGAGCGTCATCTCAAGCCTGCGCACGAAATGGCGCGGCTGTTTCGCGACCATCCGCAGGCGATCGCGGAGACCATGCGCTTCGCTGACCGCATCACCTTCTCGCTCGATCAGCTCAAATACCAGTATCCGGACGAGCCGGTGCCGCCAGGCAAGACAGCACAGCAGCATCTGGAGGACCTGACCTGGGCCGGCGTTAAGAAATATTTCGGTGACGCAGTCGATGAGACGCTGCGCGCGACCTTGAAAAAAGAACTCGCGCTGATCGACGAGCTCAACTACGCGCATTACTTCCTGACCGTCCACGACATCGTCCGCTACGCCCGCAGCCAGAACATCCTGTGCCAGGGCCGGGGTTCGGCGGCCAATTCCGCGGTCTGCTATGTGCTCGGCGTCACCTCGGTCGATCCGACCAAGGTCGATCTCTTGTTCGAGCGCTTCATCTCCAAGGAGCGGCTGGAGCCGCCGGACATCGACGTCGACTTCGAGCATTCGCGGCGCGAGGAGGTGATGCAATATGTCTATCGCCGCTATGGCCGCCACCGCGCCGCAATCATCGCCACCGTGATCCATTACCGGCCGCGCAGCGCCATTCGCGATGTCGGCAAAGCACTGGGGCTGACCGAGGACGTCACGTCTGTTCTCGCCGACACCGTGTGGGGCAGCTGGGGCGATGGGCTGTCGGAGATGCAGGTGCGGCAGGCCGGGCTCGATCCCACCAATCCGATGATCGGCCTTGCGGTCGCGCTCGCCGCCGAGCTGATCGAATTTCCCCGCCATCTCTCCCAGCATGTCGGCGGCTATGTGCTGACCCAGGATCGGCTCGACACCTACGTGCCGATCGGCAATGCCGCGATGGAGGACCGCACCTTCATCGAATGGGACAAGGACGATGTCGACGCGCTGTCCATGATGAAGGTCGACGTGCTGGCGCTGGGCATGCTGACCTGCATCCGCAAGAGCTTTGACCTGATCGCGCAGCACAAAGGCGAGCGCTACGAACTCGCGAGCGTGCCGCGCGAGTTGCCCGAAGTCTATGACATGCTGTGCAAGGGCGAGTCGCTCGGCGTGTTCCAGGTCGAAAGCCGGGCGCAGATGAACATGCTGCCGCGCCTCAAGCCCCGCGAATTCTACGATCTCGTCATCGAAGTCGCGATCGTCAGGCCCGGACCGATCCAGGGCGACATGGTGCATCCTTATCTGCGCCGACGAAACAAGCTGGAGAAAGTCAGCTATCCGTCGCCGTCACCTGATCATGGCCCAAAGGACGAGCTCTACAAGGTGCTGCACAAGACGCTCGGCGTGCCCTTGTTCCAGGAGCAGGCGATGCGGATCGCGATCGAAGCTGCGCAATTTTCCTCCGAAGAGGCTAACGGCCTGCGCCGTTCGATGGCGACCTTCCGCAATGTCGGCACCATCGGCTCCTATGAGGAGAAGATGGTCGGCAACATGATCGCGCGCGGCTATGATCCGCAATTCGCCAAAAGCTGTTTCGACCAGATCAAGGGCTTCGGCTCCTACGGCTTTCCGGAGAGCCATGCGGCGAGCTTCGCCCAGCTGGTTTACATCTCGTCCTGGCTGAAATGCTTTCATCCCGATGCGTTCTGTTGCGCGCTACTCAATTCGCAGCCGATGGGATTCTACGCGCCGGCGCAGATCGTCGGCGATGCCCGCAAGAACGGCGTTGAGGTGCGCGATGTCGACGTGTCCTACAGTTTTGCGCAGAACACGCTGGAGGAGGGCAGCGGCAAATATTGCGCCGTGCGCTTGGGCTTCCGCCAGATCGACGGCTTCCGCTGGATCGACCCGGACGAGGAGGGGGTGAAAAGATCGAAGCGGCTTCAGGTGTCATCCGGGGATAAGGCGCCGGCTATCTCCACGTCGTCATTCCAGGGCGATGCGACGCGACAAAATAGCGAAGCTATTTTGCAAGGTGCATCGAACCCGGAATCTCGAGGTTCCGGGTTCGCACTGCGTGCGCCCCGGAACGACGAAGTGAACACAGCCCATAACGACAACCATGACGCCGACGATTGGGGCGAGCGCATCGTCAAGGCCCGCGCGCGGCGGCCGTTCACGTCGCTGGAGGATTTCGCCCGCGACACCGGCCTGCCGAAGCGCGCGCTGTTGCTGCTCGCTGATGCCGATGCGTTCCGTTCGCTCGGGCTCGACCGCCGGGCTGCGCTCTGGGCGGTCCGGCGTCTGCCGGATGATGTGCCGCTGCCACTGTTCGAAGCGGCGATCGCACGCGAGCAGCCTGATGAGAACGCAAGACCCTTGCCCGAGATGCCGCTGTCGGAGCAGGTGGTCGCCGATTATCAGACCATCCGCCTGTCGCTGAAAGGGCATCCGATGGAGTTCTTGCGGCAACGCTTCACACGCGAAGGCGTGCTTGCCTGCCGCGACGTCAACGATGCCAACGACAAGCGTTTCGTCCGTTGCGCCGGCGTGGTGCTGGTGCGCCAGCGGCCCGGCAGTTCCAAGGGCGTCGTGTTCATGACCTTGGAGGACGAGACAGGCATCGCCAACATCGTGGTTTGGCCGAAGGTGATGGAGCGCTTCCGCAAAGAGGTGATGGGCGCGCGGCTCGTGCTGGTGGAAGGGCATATTCAGAGCAGCCCGGAGAAGGTCGTGCATCTGGTCGCCGAACGGTTGATCGACCGCTCTGGCGATCTGTCATTGCTATCCGACGATCGCCTCGGCTCGCAAGCCGCGCCGCATGGCCCCACTCCGGCCGAGCCGCTGAATGACGACCGCAGGCAGCATCCGGACAGTCCTGCGCAAAAGGTCGGCCATCCCCGCAACGTCCGCATCCTGCCGCGCTCGCGCGACTTTCATTGATGCTCGATGGTCATTACGAGACACCTCAGTGCTCCAATGACGCCACTGAAGAACGCCCGCACCGTTCCTCCCAGCTTGATATAGGGCGCCCAAGGGGCTTGCTTCAAGACCCCGCTCATCCCGTACAACCGCCGGCCCAAGCCACGATCCACGGGGTGACGACATGATGACATTGATATCGACGTCGGCGGAGCGTGCGACCGACCGGAGCGCGGTCACGATTGACCACGCGGTGGTGATCGCCGGCGCAGGTCCGACAGGGCTGATGCTCGCAGGCGAGTTGGCGCTGGCGGGCATCGATGTCGCCATCGTCGAGCGACGCGAAAGCCAGGATCTCGTCGGGTCGCGTGCGGGCGGATTGCATGCGCGCACGATCGAGGTTCTCGATCAGCGCGGGCTGGCGGACCGATTCCTGGCGGAAGGAAAGGTGGCCCAGATCGCGGGGTTCGCCTGGAATCCGCTTGATATCAGCGACTTCCCGACCCGGCATAATTATGGGCTCGCGCTGTGGCAGAACCACATCGAGCGAATCCTCGCCGGCTGGGTCGAAGAACTGGCGGTGCCGATCTATCGCGGACGGGAGGTCACGGATTTCGTGCAGGACGAGACCGGCATCGACGTCGAACTCTCCAACAGCCAGTCGCTCCGGGCGGCCTATCTCGTCGGGTGTGACGGCGGACGCAGCCTGATACGCAAAGCAGCCGGCATCGCATTTCCCGGCTGGGATCCGACCATCAGCAACATCATTGCCGAGGTCGAAATCGCCGAAGAGCCGGAATGGGGGCTTCGCCATGACGCGCTCGGCTTTCATGGGTTCAGCAGGCAGGAGAATGAGCCCGTGCGGGTGCTCGTGACTGAGCGAGATCTGAACTGCAGCGGCGAGCCGACGTTGCGCGACCTCAGCGAAGCGCTCATCGCCGTGTACGGGACCGATTATGGCGTCCACAGTCCGACCTGGATTTCGAGATTCACCGACATGAGCCGGCAGGCAGCATCTTATCGCGCAGGACGGGTGCTGCTCGCCGGCGATGCCGCGCATGTCCATCATTCGTCCGGCGGACAAGGTCTCAACACCGGCGTGCAGGATGCCGCCAATCTCGGATGGAAGCTGGCCCAGGTGGTCAAAGGACTCTCACCCGAAAGCCTGCTGGATACCTATCACGCCGAGCGGCATCCGGTCGCGGCCCGCGTGCTGCGCCAGACCATGGCGCAAGTCGCGCTGCTTCGCCGCGTCGACGATCGCCTCAAGCTCGTGCGCGACATCATTTCCGAACTCCTCACGATGGACGAGCCTCGCAAACGCTTCGCCGCAACGATGTCGGGTCTGGACATTCGTTACGACCTCGGCGAAGGGCATCCGCTGCTCGGGCGCCGCATGCCTGACCTCGATCTGGTCACTGCCAATGGTCAGCGCCGGGTCTTTGCTCTTCTGCACAACGCACGGCCGGTCCTGCTCAACTTCGGTGAGCCCGGTACGCTCGACATCATGCCATGGGCGGATCGGGTGCAGCAGATCGATGCGACATATTCCGGTGCGTGGGAGCTTCCAGCGCTCGGGCCTGTGGTGGCGCCGGCCGCCGTGCTGGTTCGGCCCGACGGCTATGTCGCGTGGGTGGGAGACAAGGCCCGGCTCGGGCTTGCCGAGGCGCTGACCAAATGGTTTGGACCGCCGAGCGCGGTATAGCTAGTGTTTGTTCATGATGGAGCTGTCCGAGGCTGCGGTTGCGGAGAAGGGACACGCCGCACGCCTGCTACATGGCGGTCTTTATGTAGGGTCTTTGGCGTCTATCTGACTTCGATCTGCAACTGATCGAGTTTGCTGCAATAGATCGCCGACTCCATCAAAAGCCTCAGTGCGATGTCGGGCGCCAGCACGCTTTTCACGTCTTGAATCGGGCGGCTCGCCGCCTGAGCCGCAATCGCGGACCACCATGCGACGGGGGCGGCTCCGAAGTCGCGGTCGGAGCCCGGAAATTTCCCCGAGAAACAGATGAGTACCGTCGGCCAAACTGCCCTGAGAAGGTCTCGCGCCGGCAGTTGAGCCTGGTGATTGGAAGGGACCGAGGATCTGCCTTCGTTCGCTTGGCCGATCGTCGATGCGACGTGTCTGAACATGGGCTCGAGCTCAGGTAGTTGTTGAGGCTGGATGCCGGCCCTGACTGCGCCTCCGGCCGCTACCGACCAGACACATCGATTTCCGTCAGCCTCGGTCTTGGGCACCAGCATTCTGTTCAGCGCATCACCAAACCAATATTGTTCGCCGGAGGCCGCGGCGACACGATTGAGGTCGACGCCCATTTTAGGTGAGCTGACAAAGAGCGTCCGCTGCGCAGCGTAGCCGGCGATTGCGCCGACCGCTGAAATATATGTCTCGGCGTGGATGCGACCATTCATGGTCATCCGATGTGACAGGTTTTGGACAAGATGACCGAGAGCGAAATTGCACGCCGCGGCATCCGGTTCGTTCTTCCACGGCAGTTGATTGGGGACGGTTTTCATAAGCCACCCTTACCAGAGTCCGTCACAGCGTCGAAGCCGGCTATGCCGATCGTGCGGCAGGAATACGTCGCTTGCTTCTGTTCAAGCGTCAAAAGTGATCGACGCTTCCGCTCAAAACAGAGCCGGAAGCAGAGCAATAGTCTCGCGACGTTACATCTTCCTCAACGATCGACGTTTGGAAGGAAAGAATTGGCGTTGGGGACAGGTTCAGCCGGGGCTGAAACTGATCATCAAATTAGTCAGTTCGATCACGACAGGCATCGCTGCGCTCAACGCTTCTTAGGATCTCTGTCGGGGTGATGCGTACTCCAGCTCGGGCCAGTCTCGCGCCCGTCGTTAAGAGGTATATCAGGGAGCGGCGATGCCGGGGCGTACCACTGAGTCCCATGGGGGTCTAAGTGGCCGTCCAACAACCGCGCGACATCGCCGCCCCAACGTGTCTGTCAATAAGGATAATTCGGGCAGACCCACTGGCCATAGTTGTTGTAGTGGCAGCCGTTATTGTAGCTGTTGTTGTAGTAGCCGTAGGAGCCGTAGGCCGCTGCGGCCCCGACCGCTCCCACGGCCGCGGCACCATAGGCGGCGCGCCGAGCACCGCGATAGGCTGCAGTCCGGTACGCTCCTCGACGCACCGCCGTGCGGGCCACGGGCCGACCGGGGATGGGCCGGTACCCATAGCCACGTCCGGCGACACCGACGCGACCCGCGCCACCGACATGGGCAACGCGTGCACCTCCGCCGTGGAAACCGCCGCCGCCCCTGTAACCACCACCGCCGCGACGCGCCAGCGCTTCCTGCGGAACCAACGTCGCGCAGACCAGCACGAGGGCGGCGAGGATTGTGAGAGCATATCGAAGCATGACGTTCCTCCTCTCGTTTCGGACGCCACAATTCTCGGTCGAACTCAGCCTCACCCATGATGCCGCGTCGACCGAGCAAACAAAGGCACCCGTCGCGAGTCTCGCTCCGGCAAGTCATTGCGATTGAGATAAATCAATGGAATTTGCAGTTAATGTTGAAGCGGTCGTCCGCGCTGCGCCGCAAATGATGACCGCGCTTCTGATCGGCCGACCCTTCGTCAACAAAGGCATGGATGCAATGCGATCACCTCGCATCGTTCTCTCGCACAGGGTGAGTTGATGGACGCTTCCCCGGGGCACGTCGCGCGCTGGAATGCGTTCTGGCGTCATCTTGGCATGCTACGCCATTTGCGGGGCGAGGACGCCGCACGCGCCGCCCATGATGCGCCGCAGAGGGGCCCCAGGCTCAACGGAATGAACTGAACGCAAGCTGAACGGGGGTCGTTGAAGTTTCAAATTTTTAACGCAAAACTGAGGCGATTTCGGCGATTTTTAGGTTGTTTAAAGCTCCAGTTCCGCACTATTAGCGCAGCAAAATGAACGGTCATCGCCGGGCGCCCCCGTAAGGCGAGCGTAAGGTGGATAGGCCATGGCGTCTGACATGAACCAATCTCCGCAGAAGCTGAGCAAAAAACGGCTGATCATCGTCTTGGCGGCGCTGGCCGTTGCCGGCGCAGGCGGCTATGGCTACGTGCAATCGCAGCCGGGACCGGCCGCAAAGGACGATATTGAGCTCTCCAGCCAGTCGCGGAAGGGTGGCCAGACCTTCACGCCGTCGCCGTCCGAATGGGCCACCCTGACCGTCGAGCCGGTCTGCGAGAAGGTTTTTCGCGCCGAACACGTCACCGAGGGCAAGGTCGCGGTCGATGAGGATCGCTCCACCCCCGTATTTTCCCCGTATGCCGGCCGCGTGACAAGACTGCTCGCCAAGCCCGGGGAGACCGTCAAGCAGGGGCAGCCGCTGTTCGTGATCGAGGCCGCCGATACGGTGCAGGCCCAGAACGACTTCATCACCGCGATCACGGGGATGAACAAGGCCAAGTCCGCGCAGGATCTGGCCGAAATCCAATACAAGCGGGCCAAGGACCTGTTCGAGGGCCGGGCCATTCCGCTGAAAGATTTCCAGCAGGCGGAAGCGACCTTTGTCCAGGCCCAGAACGATATGCGTTCGGCCCAGACCGCGCTGGAGGCCGCCCGCAACAAGCTGCGAATCCTCGGCCTGACCGATGCGGCTATCACCGAGTTCCAGGCCAAGGGGACGATTGACCGCGAGATCACCATCAACGCGCCGCTCGGCGGCACCGTCGTGCAGCGCAAGGTCGGCCCCGGTCAGTACGTCCAGGCCGGCGCGAGCGATCCCGTATTTGTGATCGGCGATCTCTCGACCGTCTGGCTGATCGCCTATGTCCGCGAGAGCGACGCGGCGCTGGTCAATGTGGGCCAGGAGATTTCGGTCAACGTGCTCGCGCTGCCCGGCCGCCCGCTCAAGGCGAACATCAACTATGTCGCTGCGGCGATCGACCCGGCCACCCGCCGGCTCCTGGTTCGCGCCACCATCGACAACAAGGACGGCCTGCTCAAGCCCGAAATGTTCGCCAATGTGACGATCTATTCGCCGGGCGATCAACCCGCCGCCGCGGTGCCCCGGCAGGCCCTGATCTACGAAGGTAGTCAGGTGCGCGTCTGGGTCGCGCATCCCGACAAATCGATCGAGCTGCGCAAGATCAAGACCGGCCTCGTCAATGGCGATCTGGTCGCCGTCGAAGGCAACCTGAAGGCCGGCGAGCAGATCGTCACCAAGGGCAGCCTGTTCATCGATCGCGCCGCGTCCGGGAGCTGACGTGCGCGTGCGTTGCTCCCTGAAGCCGAAAGCCTGACCTGAATGGATCGCCTGGTCGCCATCGCCGTTCAGCGGCGCTTCCTGATGGTGGGGATGTTCGTCGCGATCCTGGCCGGCGGCCTGATCGCGTTCAAGCAGCTCAACATCGAGGCCTATCCCGATCCGACCCCGCCGATGGTCGACATCGTGACGCAAAGCCCGGGCCTGTCGGCCGAGGAAATCGAGCGCTACATCACGATTCCGATCGAGACCCAGGTCGCCGGCATCAAGAACCTGCGCACCATCCGCACGATCTCGCTGTACGGTCTCTCCGACGTCAAGCTGCAGTTCTCCTTTGACTACACTTATGACGAGGCGCTGCAACAGGTCTTGAACCGGCTGTCCCAGCTGGCGCCGCTGCCGGGCAATGTCACGCCGCAGATCTCGCCCTTGAGTGCGATCGGCGAGATCTACCGCTACCGGCTGAAGGGCCCGCCCGGCTACAGCGTGCTCGATCTCAAGACCCTGCAGGATTGGGTGCTGCAGCGGCGCTTCCGCGCCGTGCCCGGGGTGATCGACGTCACCGGCTGGGGCGGCAAGACCAAGACCTATGAGATCCAGGTCGATATCAACAAGCTGGTCGCCAACGGCCTGACCCTGCCGCAGCTGTTGCAGGCGGTCAGCAACTCCAACATCAATGTCGGTGGCAACACCGTCGAGATCGGCACGCAGTCGGCCGTGGTGCGCGGCGTCGGCCTGATCCGCTCGATGGACGACCTCGCCAACACCATGGTCTCGCAGACCAATGGCAATCCGGTGCTGGTCAAGGATGTCGCCAGCGTCACCGTCGGCGAGAAGCCGCGGCTCGGCATCGCCGGCCTCAACGACAATGACGACATCGTCCAGGGCATCGTGCTGATGCGGCGCGGCGAGCAGAGCTCGCCGACCATCGCGCGGGTCGAGCAGCTGGTCGAGCAGATCAATCATTCGACGATCCTGCCGCCGGGCGTCCATATCGAGCGCATCTACGACCGCAAGGACCTGATCGACACCACCACCCACACCGTGCTGCACAACATGGTGGTCGGCATTCTGCTGATCGTGCTGTTGCAGTGGATCTTCCTGGGCGATCTCCGCAGCGCGCTGATCGTCGGCGCCACCATTCCGTTCGCGCTGTTCTTCGCCGTCATCATCCTGGTGCTGCGCGGCGAATCCGCGAACCTGCTCTCGGTCGGCGCGATCGATTTCGGCCTGATCGTGGATGCCACCGTGATCATGGTGGAGGCGATCTTCCGGCGGCTGACGCAGACGACGCCGTTGTCGGCAGCCGAGGAGAGCCACATCTCGCCCGAGACGATGATGGGCATCAAGAGCCACGCGATCCTCAGCGCGTCCGCCGACGTCTCGCGCTCGATCTTCTTCGCGGCCGCCATCATCATCGCGGCCTTCCTGCCGCTGTTCACCTTGAGCGGGGTCGAGGGCAACATCTTCGGCCCGATGGCGCGCACATATGCCTACGCGCTGGCCGGCGGTTTGCTCGCGACCTTCACGGTGACGCCGGCGTTGAGCGCGATCATCCTGCCTGCGCATGTCGAGGAGACCGAAACCCGGCTGATGCATCTCCTGCACGGCCTTTACCGGCCGGCGTTGCGCTGGGCTGTTGCCAATCGCGGCCTGGTGATGGCGGGCGCGGTCGGACTCGTGATCATGACGGGTGTGGTCGGCCGGCTGCTCGGCCTCGAATTCCTGCCCAAGCTGGAAGAGGGCAATCTCTGGATCCGCGCCACGCTGCCGCCGACCATCTCGCTGCAGGAGGGCAATCAATACGTCAACGAGATGCGCAAGCTGATCGGATCGCGGCCCGAGGTCGAGGCGGTGGTGTCGCAGCACGGCCGCCCGGATGACGGCACCGATGCCGCCGGCTTCTTCAATGCCGAGTTCTTTGCACCGCTCAAGCCGGTCAGCGAGTGGCCGGGCACGCATGACAAGGAGCAACTGACGGCCGAGCTTTTGAAGCAGCTCGACGACCGCTTCCCCGGCGTCGAGTTCAACTTCTCGCAATATCTGCAGGACAACGTCTCCGAAGCGGTGTCGGGCGTGAAGGGCGAGAACTCGATCAAGCTGTTTGGCAATGATCTGCAGGCGCTGACCGATACCGCGAACAAGATCAAGCAGGTCCTGTCGACCGTGCAGGGCATCACCGACCTTGCCGTCTTCACCTCGCTCGGCCAGCCCACGGTGCAGATCGACATCGACCGTGCCAAGGCGGCCCGTTATGGGCTTGCCCCCGGCGACATCAACGCCACCATCAAGGTCGCGGTCGGCGGCGACACTGCGGGCGATCTCTACGAGCCCGGTAGCGACCGGCATTTCCCAATCATCGTGCGGCTCGCGCCGGAATATCGCAAGAGCGCGGAGGCGATCGAGAATTTGCGCATCGGCGCGCAGGGGCCGAACGGCATCACCCAGATTCCGTTGAACGAGGTTGCTACCATCAAGCTGGTCTCCGGCGCGGCCTATATCTATCGCGAGCAGCAGGAGCGCTATCTGCCGATCAAATTCTCGGTCCGCGAGCGCGACCTCGGCAGCGCCATCCAGGAAGCGCAGCAGAAGATCGCCGAGCAGGTGCAGCTGCCGCCGGGATCGCATCTCGAATGGGTCGGTGAATTCGGCAATCTGCAGGATGCGATCAAGCGGCTGTCGATCGTGGTGCCGATCAGCCTGGCGCTGATCGCGGTCCTCTTGTGGTTCAATTTCGGCTCGATGGTCGACACGCTGCTCGCGATGAGCGTGATCCCGATGGCGATCTTCGGCGGCGTCGTTGGCCTCGTGATCTCCGGCATTCCGTTCAGCGTGTCGGCGGCAATCGGCTTCATTGCGCTGTTCGGCATCGCCGTGATGGACGGCATCATCATCCTCTCGCAGTTCAACCAGCTGATCGACGAAGGCTACGATCGGATCGCCGCGGTGATCCGCACCGGCGAATTGCAGCTGCGTCCGGTGCTGATGACCTGCGTCGTCGCCGGCGTCGGCCTGTTGCCGGCGGCGCTGTCGACCGGCATCGGCTCGCAGGTGCAGAAGCCGCTCGCGATCGTCGTGGTGACCGGCATGATGCTGGCGCCGCTGGTGATCCTGATCACCCTGCCGGTGCTGATCTCCTTCTTCTCGCGCCGGGGCGCGAGGTAGGCGCTGTATCCTGTGGGCACGTGCCCACAGATTCTGCCCACTCAGTTTGTGGTTGACGACCCCTGGCCGGCACGCCTTGATTGAAGCCAATCGAGAGTGACTGCCTGGGAGGTCGCGATGCGCGACGAGCAGCGCCCGGAGAGTGATCAGACGACCGACAATGGGTCCATTGCCGGCGCGCCGGTCGTGCGCGCCAAAGCGGGTCAGGCGCGGATCGAACTCGGCACCTCGGAGCAGGTGCTCGCCGAGATCCGGGAGTTCTGCCGCGCGACCAAGACCTCGGAATCGACCTTCGGCCGGCTGGTGGTCAATGACGGCAAGCTGGTGTCGCGGCTGCGCGACGGCGCCCGGATCACCACCAGCACGCTGGACAAGGTCCGCAGCTATCTGGCGGCGCATGGGCCGGGCGAAAGCCCAGCCTGTGATCCGACGCCGCTTCCGGCCGGTCCGCAGCGCGGGGCGGGGGCCAGGACGGACTCGCCGCCCTCCGGTTTCCGGTTCTTCGACAACCGCCAGAAATATCTGCTGTTCGTCTCCACCTGCAGCGAGAAGACCGAGGTCGCCAACCGGATTTCGCTGGAGATTTCCAACCTGCAGCCGGCCCCGCCGGCGCTGCGCCTGTTCGACGCCGGCGTCGGCGACGGCACGGTGCTGTCGCGGGTGATGCGGGCGCTGCATGCGCGCTTTCCCATCATGCCGCTCTATGTCGTCGCCAAGGAGATCTCCTACGAAGACGTGCGGATGATGCTGGAGAAGATGGCCGACCGGCTGTTCGAACATCCGGCGACCGTCGTCGTCGTCACCAATCTCTATTACGGTGAGGCGCCATGGCTGACACCGCGGTCGGCCACCGCCGCCCAAAGCCTGCTCTGGAAGGACGTCGCGCTCTCCGGCAACACGGCCCACGGCTTCGCCGAACAGATCAACGCACTGGAGCCGTTCCTGGCCGAGAACTGGCGCGCCGGCATCAGTCCGACCACCGGCAACCCGGTCTACAAGCGGCCGGTGATCCTCACGCTGTGGCGGGAGGATCATTCGTTCCTGCTGGATCCGATCATGCCGCGACCGGGGCGGGTGAGGGCGGATTATGACCTCGTCATTGCCTCGCAGCCCTACCGCGCCCGCGCCAGCGTCGAATTCAAAGCCTCCAAGGTGGTGACGCCGCTGGTGCGCGCGCTGCGTCCGGGCGGACGGCTGATCGGTATCCATTCCCACGGCCGCGATCCCGGCATGGAGATCATCGACCAGGTCTGGCCGGGCGACAATCCCTTCACCACCGACCGCTATGCCATCCTGCGCGAGGTCAAGCACGAGCTCGGCTCGGCTGCGCGCCACTACAACTTCAATGCCTCTTCGGATGCGCGGTCGATCTTCCGCTATCGCATGCACACGCTGCCCGACGAGGTCTCCGGCCCGATCGGCACCTCCACGCTGTTTGCCGCCTGGAATGCAGCGATCTATGTCGCCCAGATCGAGGACAACAGGCTGTCGGAGGTGGTGCGCGACGGCCGCTATCTCGAGGCCACCGACCGCGTGCTGAAGAAGCATGGCGGCCTCTGGTTCAATGACGAGACCTATGTGATCTCGCGCCGCCGCGCGCCGGCCTGATGGAGCGGATTGATGCTTGCGCAGACCTCCGTCGTGTCCAACAGGCTTTCGCAAATGCTGCCCTCGGCCTCGGTCGAGATCTCCTCGCGCGGCCATCAGACCGGCGAGCTCAGCGACAATTTTGCGCCCGGCACGGGCGTCTCGATTACGTTCCTGCCCGGCGACAATTATCATCACAACATTGAAACGGCCGCGGCCGTGCGCCGCGCGGGCTTCAACCCGATTCCGCATCTCGCTGCGCGCGAGATCCATTCGCGCGATGCGCTTGCGGATTTCCTGGCCCGTTTGCGCGGCGAAGCCGACACAACATCTCTGCTGCTGATCGCGGGTGACGTGCTGGCTGCCAGGGGGCCGTTCAAGGCGAGCCGCGACATCGCCGAGTCCGGCCTGATCGAGCGACACGGCTTTATCAGCGTCAACATCGCGGGCCATCCGGAAGGCCATCCGTTTCTCGACGGCAACGGCGCCTTGAAGCTGCTCGTGGACTGGCAGGATTGGAGTGCCCGCAGCGGAATAGCGGTCGGTGTGACAACCCAGTTCTGCTTCGAGAGCGCGCCGATCCTGGACTGGTTGCGGCAGCTTCGGACCCATGGCGTGTCGCTGCCGGTCACCATTGGGCTGGCGGGGCCCGCCAGCCCGGCAACCCTGGTGAAGTTCGCCCTGCGTTGTGGGGTCGGCAATTCCCTCCGTGCGGCGCGCAACCAGATCGGCCGCTATGGCCGGCTGCTGACCGACACCGGTCCGGACGAGGTCACGCACGGGCTCGAGACCGCGCCGCCCGCAGAGACGGAAGCTGTCATCGGCTTCCATCTGTTTCCCTTCGGCGGACTGCGCAAGGCCTCCCGCTGGCTGCGCGATTATGAGAACGGCGCAACATCGGTTGCTGCGCCGCTGCATCAGAAGCCATAGCTCGCAGAGGGAGCGAGAGCGGGTGTGTCGGGAGCGCATCGCGATGAGTGCGAGAATGCGGACCTCATCGGCGTGATCGTCGCCTCCAACACGCAGGACGCACATCTTCAGCCTCGCGAGCCCCGTTGCTACGTCTCGCGGCCGACGAGATGCACCGCGCAGCGCCATGCGTGCCGCGTGAGCGCTTGCAGGCTCCTCAATGTGTCGACGCGAGCGATCGCGACGTCAGCCGTCAATGTCCCGTGGGCGACCGCGCGCAGGGTCGCGCTGCGATGAGTCCGCTGCAACGTTTCCAGCTCTGCGGCAAAATGCTCGAGTTGCAGCAGCAACTCATGGGTGGACGTCATTTCTTTCGCCGAAGGGTCGGTCCCGGCCGGCGCTCCGAGGTTGTCCGCGATCGAGATCGCGAGTCCCATCGCATGGGCGCATAACCCGTCCGCGCGCAAATCATCCGGCCCGGCGTGCACTGTCTTGAAGTCGGTGGCTGCCGCCGCCTCTGCCAAACGTGACGCGTGGTCGAGTGCGTGCAAGGTGCTTGTGAGCCGCTGCTGCTCATCCTCGGTTTCCGGCGGCCCGGCGACATCCGACAAGAAGACTTGCGCCTGGCGCATTGCGTCGCTGGCTTCACGCACTGAAACGGCATCCTGCTTCCGCAAGGGTTCGTTCCGGATCTCGCTGACCAGCGCTGTCTCGATCGAGTCACACACCGCGGCCAATGCGCGTGCGGTGGTACGTCTCACGGCCTCAACAGCAACGATCGGCGTCGCAAGCGCGGAAGGATCGAGGCAGCGCATCAGCGGCGAGCCGCGCTCGGGCAGAATGCGCTCCACCAATTGCGTGAACCGGTCGACGAGCGGCAGCAGAACCACGACGCCGACGACGTTATACGCGGTGTGATAGGCCGCCAGCAGGGTGACGCCATCGATCGTCTTCGAGGCCTGGATGAGCAGGGGCGTGACGATGGGAAACAGCAGCAGCGCAATGACGGCCGCGATCAGCTTGAACAGCACATAGGCGACGGCCAGTCGCTTGGCGGTGGTACTGGCGCCGATGGCCGCCAGTGCGGAGCTGGTGGCTGTTCCGATGTTCTGTCCGATGATCAATGCGCAACCCTGGTCAAGTCCGATCGCGTTGGCGAAGTAGGCCGACAGCGTCACGGCGACCGCTGCGGTCGACGATTGCATGATCGCGGTCATCACCAGCCCGGCCACGACCAACGTCAGCGCGCCGAGCATGCCGCGCCACCATGGGCCATCCGTCCCCGCGAGAACGGCCGGGAAGTCCTGTGGGTGCAATCGCTCGGCCAGCCCGCCCATTCCCTGCTGCAGGGTCGTCAGCCCAAATAGCACGAGTCCAAATCCGGCAAGTGCTGCACCTGCTCCGGATACTCGTCCACTCGCCAGCAGCTTGATCAGCGCGCCGACGAAGATCATCGGCATGGCCGCTGCCGTGAGCGAGACGCGAACGCCGATGAGCGCGACCAGCCAGCCGGTGCCGGTGGTGCCGACATTCGCACCGAACACGAGGCCGAGCCCCTGCGGGAACGTCAACAGGCCGGCGCTGACGAGTCCGATCGTCGTCATGATCGTGGCGCTCGACGATTGGACCAGCAGGGTGACGAGTGCGCCCCAGAATGAGCCGCGCAGCGGTGTCGCTGCGGCCTTGCTCAGCACTGCGCGCAGCCCGGAGCCCGCCAATGCCTTCAGGCCTTCCGTCATGACGGTCATGCCGAGAAGAAACAGACCAACGCCGCCAAGTGCCGAGATCGCGGTTGACATGCGCGCTTCCCGCAAGGTGATTGGGCCAGCTTTCGAACATAACCCAGCTACTCGATCCTTCAACTTGTCAAACGGCTTGAACGGGCAAGCTTCGATGTTCCCGCGGCACGTTGTGCCCGAGTGATGGCTCGATATGGACCCTCATGAATTGATGAGGGCGCAGGGAATGCCGGGTGAAGGCCTCACCCATGGCCCGCCTGCAGAAGAGAAAGCAGGCGGCAGTCACCACAGGATCAGCCGGATCATCCGGCATTCCCTGCGCGATGGGTTACGGCTTATACGCGCTCTCCTCGGGGACCGGCTTGATTGCCCCCGTCCG
>NZ_CAFK01000019.1 GCF_000239815.1 Bradyrhizobium sp. STM 3843
CACCTTGGCAGCACTCTTCAGAGACGCAAATCTAGATGGCGCTCTCAGCGGCACATAGCTGCCCGAACATGCTGTCTTGTATCGTGACTGGGTTCCGACCCTGCGGCGCAGCACTTCGTGCCGCAGAGCCGAGACCCAGAGAGCTTCAGGCGGCACCACGGCGTGACCTCGCTCGTCCATCTCGAATCTTTCGATTCGATCCTCGAAGCCCAAGCATGTGAACCTTCGCTGAAGCATTGGCGACGTGAGTGGGTCCCGGCTCTGCGGCGCAGCACTTTGTGCTGCGCCACGTCCGGGACACGAGAACGGCGCCACGCTCACGAGAGCGGTATGAGGAAACAAGCGCGGCCATCGCCGCGCCTTCGTATTGTTCAGACCGCTCCCGCCTTCTGCGCGTAAGCCCATGACGCCTTCGCCAGCGGCACGGTGCGCTTGGCGGATTCGATCGCCTTCGCGTTGGCCGCGGTGCCGTCACGGATGCGCCCCGCAATGCCCTGCGTGATGCCGGCGAGGCGGAACATGTTGTAGGCGAGATACCAGTTGAGGTCGGGCATCTGGACGCCGGTGGCGTCGCAATAGATCTGCGCGGCCTCTTCCATGGTCGGGATGTTGAGCGGCCTGGGGTCGACGCCCTCCAGGCCCGGCATCAGCCACTGCATCAGGAGATATGTGAAGTCGGCCATCGGATCGCCGAGCGTCGACAGCTCCCAGTCCAGCACCGCAATCACGCGCGGCTCGGTCGGATGGAAGATCATGTTGTCGAGCCGGTAGTCGCCGTGCACGATGGAGACGCGCTCCTGCTTGGGCAGCGTGCGCGGCAGCCACTCGATCAGCTTCTCCATCTCGGGGATGTGCTCGGTTTCGGACGCCCGGTACTGCTTGGTCCAGCGGTCGACCTGGCGCGCGAAATAGTTGCCTGGCTTGCCGAAGTCGGCTAGCCCGATCGCATCGGGATCGTACATGTGCAGCTTGGCCAGCGTCTCGATCTTGCTGGTAAAGATCGCGCGCCGCTGATCGGCATCGACATGCGGCAGGGTCGGATCCCAGAACACCCGGCCCTCCTCCATCGACATGATGTAGAAGGCCGCGCCGATGACGGAATCGTCCTGGCAGAGCGCATAGGCATGCGCGACCGGAAACCCCTGTTTGCCGAGCGCGGATATGACGCGAAACTCGCGGTCGACCGCATGTGCCGACGGCAGCAATTTGCCGAACGGCTTGCGCCGCATCACATAGGACCGCGTCGGCGTGTTCAACCGATAGGTCGGGTTGGATTGGCCGCCCTTGAACTGCAGCACGGTCAAAGGCCCGGCAAAGCCCTCCACATGCTCCGCCATCCAGGCGGCGAGCTTGGCCTCGTCGAAGCGATGCCGCTCCTCGACCGGCTTGGTGCCGGAATATTCTTCGTCCTTCCTCACGGCATCAGCCAAGATGAGGCTCCCTCAACTCTCGTTGGCAAGCGTAAGGGTGGGCAAAGGCGCGTTCGCGCATCGCGCGAAGCGCCGTGCCCACCGCAGCTTGCGTCCTGTCACGAAACAGGTGTGCACGCGTCCGCCTACGCCCTTTGGGCTACGGCGGACAAGTTGCTTTGCCCACCCGACATCGTCGTCACTTAGTGGTTCGTGTTTGCATACTTCCGGATTTCGAGCCTGGCAATGGCGCGGTTGTGCACCTCGTCCGGACCGTCGGCGAGCCGCAGCGTGCGGATGCCGGCATAGTCCTTGGCAAGGCCGGCCTCGTCGGAGACGCCAGCGCCGCCGAAGGCCTGGATCGCCTCGTCGATGATCTTGAGCGCCATGTTGGGCGCGGCGACCTTGATCATGGCGATCTCGAGCTGCGCGGTCTTGTTGCCGACCTTGTCCATCATGTCGGCTGCCTTGAGGCACAGAAGCCGCGTCATCTCGATGTTGGTGCGGGCTTCGCCGATGCGCTGCTCCCACACCGAATGCTCGATGATCTTCTTTCCGAAGGCGGTGCGCGACATCAGCCGCTTCACCATCTTCTCCAGTGCCTCCTCGGCCTTACCGATGGTGCGCATGCAGTGATGGATGCGGCCCGGGCCGAGCCGGCCCTGCGCGATCTCGAAGCCGCGGCCCTCGCCGAGCAGGAGGTTGCTGACGGGCACGCGGACGTTCTCGAGCAGCACCTGGGCATGGCCGTGCGGTGCGTCATCGAAGCCGAACACCGGAAGCATCTTCTCGACCTTGATGCCGGGCGTGTCGAGCGGCACCAGGATCTGCGACTGCTGCTGATGCTTGGCGGCGGACGGATCGGTCTTGCCCATCAGGATCGCGATCTTGCAGCGGGGATCGCCGACGCCGGACGACCACCATTTGCGGCCGTTGATCACATAGTGATCGCCATCGCGCTGGATACGGGTCTCGATGTTGGTGGCATCGGACGAGGCCACCGCAGGCTCGGTCATCAGGAAGGCCGAGCGGATCTCGCCATCCATCAGCGGCCGCAGCCATTTGCGCTTCTGCTCCTTGTTGGCGTAGCGGATCAAGACTTCCATGTTGCCGGTGTCCGGCGCCGAGCAGTTGAACACCTCTGAACCCCAGGAGATGTGGCCCATCTCTTCGGAGAGCAGCGCATATTCGAGATTGGTGAGGCCCGCGCCACGGAACTCGTCGTCCTCATGCTCCGACGGCGGCAGGAACATGTTCCACAGCCCTTCCGCCCTGGCCTTCGCCTTTAGCTCCTCCAGGATCGGGATCACCTTCCAGCGGTCACCCTCGGCGTCCTGCTGCTTGTAGATCGGCACCGCCGGGCGGACATGCTTGGTCATGAAGCTACGTACGCGCTCCAGCCATTCCTGCTGCTTCGCCGACATCGTGAAATCCATCGGGCCCTCCTTCTCGTCTTTCCTCGCTTGTTTTGCCGCAGTGTTCGTCCGCAACCTGCGCGCCGCAAGCCTCTTGTTGCGGGCGCCGATCACGATGCGAGCTGCTGCAGCGCCGAAATGCCGCCTTGCGAAATCCCTCGCCTTGACATTCCGGCCGCCTCAAACGATAGTTTCATACAAGTGTTTGAAAAGCAACTGCCGTCGTTCCGAAACCATGGCCAGCGATCTGACCCGCACAGCGATCCTCACTGCCGCCGAGCGGCTCTATGCCGAACGCGGCTTCTCCGACGTGACCTTGCGCGATATCGTGGCGGCGGCGAACGTCAATCTCGCCGCGGTGAATTACCATTTCGGCTCCAAGGACGAGTTGATCGCCGAACTGTTCGTGACGCGCTCGATCGCGCTCAACCGCGAACGCCTGCGCGAATTACGGGCGACGGAAGAGAAAGGCGGCGGCCGTGCCGAGATCAGCGACATCCTGCGCGCGCTGGTCGGCCCCACTTTGCGCGGCTGCCTGGGGCCGGAAAACGAGCGCTCCACGGCGGCGCGCTTCATGATCCGCGTCAACATCGAATCGGTGCCGCCGATCCGCCGCATCCGCAACCGCGAGATCGATCATTTGCGCAAGTTCATCGCCGCGATGGCGCGCGCCTTGCCAGGCTGCGGCGAGGTCGAGCTTTATTGGGGACTGCATTTCGCGCTCGCCATGGCGCAGCAGACCGTGCGCGACAGCGAGCGGCTTCAAAAGCTCTCGGACGGCAAATGCGATGTCGACGACGTCGAGGCCGTGGTCGAGCGCGTGGTGGCTGTTGCCGCAACGGCGCTGACGGGCGGCAGGCCGACATCCCTGCCCTCGGCTGCCGCCAAGCCGGCGCGCCAGCTGCAGTAACGCCGACGCGCGCCTTGCTTATTTTTTGCGCCGATCAGATCATCGCGATGCAGTCGATCTCGATGTCGAACGGCCCGGTCCATTCGGGGATGCAGACGAAGATCCGCGCCGGCGGATTGTCCTGGAAATAGCGGGCATAGACCGCGTTCACCGCGCCGAAATGCTTCGACGAAGTGCAGTAGATATTGCACTTCATCACATTATCGAGCGTGGCGCCGGCCGCCTGCAGGCATAGCTTCATTTGTTCCAGCGCACGTTCGGTCTGCACTTCGATCGCAGCATGCCCGAGTTCGCCGGTGTCGGGATCGAACGGTGGCAGGCCGGAGACGAACACCATGTTGCCGGCCCGCACGACCGGCGAGGCCCGGACCGTGCTCCATCGTTCGAGAAAGGACGAGATCGGCTCGACCCGCAGCGCTTCGCGTTTCATCTGTCATCTCCGCTTGTCAGGGAGACGACAGGCTAGTTGCGCAACGTGAATTCATGCTTCGGAATTGATCGAAGTGTGTCTGGCGCATCAGATGGCGCCGCGCGCCTTCAATTCGGCGATCCTGCCCGCGTCGTAGCCGAGCTCACCTGACAGGATCGCCTCGGTGTGCTCGCCCAACAGCGGCGGCGCGCGATAGTCGGTGACCGGCGTCTCCGAGAAGGTCAGCGCGTTGCGGATCAGCGACAGGTTCGGTTCGAACGGGTGATCGACCTTCACCTCCATGCCACGCGAGCGGACATGCGGATCGGCGAACACATGGGCGAAGTCGTTGACGGGGCCGCAGGGCACGCCGGCCTTCTCCAGCTCGTCCAGCCAATGCTGCACCGTATTCTTCAGGAACAAGCCGGCGAAGATCGCCATGATCTCCTTGCCGTTGACGACGCGGTCGTTGTTCTTGACGAATTTTGGGTCGGTCGCGAGCTCCGGCGCGCCGAGTACGGCGCAGGTTCGCGCGAACTGCGCGTCGTTGCCGACCACCAGCATCAGCTCGCCGTCGGAGCAGCGGAACACGCCGGCCGGCATGCCGCCATTGCCCCAGGTGCCGCGGCGCGGCGGCGACTTGCCGTTGATGAGGTAGATCTGGGCGTAGTGCGACAGCGAGGCGATCACGGTATCGAACAGGCAGACGTCGATATGCTGGCCGCCGCCACCGTTGACATCGCGATGGTAGAGCGCAGCGAGGATGCCGATCGAGGTGTTCATGCCGGTCATATAGTCGACGATCGACGGGCCAACCTTCATCGGCCCGGCGCCCGGCTCGCCGTCCATATGGCCGGTGACGCTCATCAAGCCACCCATCGCCTGGAAGATCGCGTCATAGCCGGCGCGCGGCGCATAGGGCCCAGTCTGGCCGAAGCCGGTCACCGAACAGTAGATCACGTCCGCATTGACCGTGCGGATCGCTTCATAGTCGAGACCGTAGCGCTTAAGGTCGCCGACCTTGTAGTTCTCCATGAAGACATCGCAGTCCTTGGCGAGCTCGCGGATGATCTCCTGGCCCTCCTTGCAGGCGATGTTGACCGTGACCGACTTCTTGTTGCGGTTGGCGCAGAGATAGAAGGAATTGTTGTTGTTGAGCTTGCCCTCGGGATCTCTGAGGTAAGGCGGGCCGAAAGCGCGGGCGTCATCGCCGGTGCCGGGCCGCTCGATCTTGATCACCTCGGCGCCGAGATCAGCGAGCATCTGCGCGGACAAGGGTCCGGCAAGCACGCGCGTGAGATCGAGAATCTTGATGCCAGACAGCGGCAGAGCCGACATGAACCTTCCTCCGGGAGCCTTATTCCTTGTCGCGGGAACACCGAGCATCCCCCGCGAAGCTTCCCTCGCGGATACACCATTTTCAGGCCAAGAGCACTGCGCTGTCAGCATGCCGCCATCCCGTCAGCCCTCGCGAGGTGCCACGGCATGCCCTGAATCAAAATGACTTAGGCCCGATTGGGTCAGAGTGCCGGAATGTCGGCTGCGGCCGCCTCGCGCGCCTGGGCGGCGAGCCGGATCGCGGCGTTGGCTGCGCCGAAGCCGTTGTAGTTCCGCCGCTCGACGATCTCGAAGAAGAAGCGCTCCTCGAAGGCGCGGGTGTAGATCTGAAAGAACTCGCCCTCGCCGTCCCGGTCGTAAAGGATCCTGTTGGCGCGGAGCGCCGCGATCGTGGCGGGGGCGAGGTCATATCGGGCCTCGATATCGTCGTAATAATTATCGGGGATATCGAGGAACGCGGCGCCCTGCGCCCGCAACTCCGCCACCGTCGCAAAGATATCGCGGCAGGCAAAGGCGATGTGCTGCACGCCGGAGCCGAAGAACTCGTCGATGAAGCGGGCCGACAGGGTTCGCCGTGCCTGGGAACCGTTCAGGATGATGCGCAGGCTGCGATCGCCATTGATCAGCGCCTGGCTGTGCACGAGGCCCCTGATGTCGGCAATCTCAAGCTGCGGCAGGCGGGCCAGATCGAGAATACCGGTGTAGAACAGGAGCCACGACAGCATCTCCTCATGCGGCATCGACTGTGAGATGTGATCGACGGCGGCGAGACGATCGGTCCCATCACGATGCTCGACGGTGACAAAGTCGACGTCCCAGTTCGTATCGCCGGTGTCGAGGAAATAAAGCAGGCTGCCGCCGACGCCATGAATCGCCGGGATCTCCAGTTCGCCCGGCCCGACCGGCTGGTGGAAAGTCTTGGCTTTCAGCGCCTCGGCACGCGCCATCACGGATCCGGCATTGGCAACGTCAAGGCCAATGGCGCAGACGCCCGGCCCATGCGTGACATAATGCGAATGGGCAAAGCCGGTCGGATTGGCGTTGATGACCAGCTCGATCGCACCCTGCGACCAGCGCTCCACCGCCTTGCTGCGATGCTGCCCGGTCTTGCGGAAGCCGAGCTGACCGAACAGCGCCGCCAGCGCGGCCGCGTTGGACTCGTTGACCGCGAATTCGATGAAGCTGACGCCGCGGCTGACCGCTTTGGGCGGAAGCGCCGTGGACATGGCCGCCGGCGCAGCCGCCTGCGCCTCCTCCAACAGGATCAGCGAGCGCATGCCGTCGACCGCGGTGCGCGCGGCGGAGCCGGCCCGGAACTGGTCATTGAAGATCTCAAGCGACAGCGGCCCGGCATAGCCAGTCGCCTGCACGGCCTGCATGAAGTCGGTCACCGGCAGGTCGCCCTGCAGTGGAAAGCAGCGGAAGTGGCGGCTCCAGGACAGGACATCGAGTTCGAGACGCGGCGCGTCCGCGAGCTGCACCAGGAAGATCTTGTCGGCCGGGATCGACCGGATGGTGCGCTCGGGGAACCTAGGCGCGAGCGTGTGGAAGCTGTCGAGGATAATGCCAACCGCGGGATGATCGGCGCGCCGCACGATCTCCCAGGCGTCGCGGTGGTCGCTGACGTGACGTCCCCAGGCGAGCGCCTCATAGCCGATGCGCAGGCCGCGCCTGGCGGCGCGCCCGCCGAGCGCACGGAAATCATCCGCCGCGCGGTCGATACCGCCGAGCGAAAGCGGCGAGACATTGCTGCAGACCAGCAGGAGATCGGTGCCGAGTTCCTGCATCAGGTCGAACTTGCGCTCGGCGCGCACGAAGTTGCGCGCGCGTTGCGGCTCGGGCATGCCCTCGAAATCGCGGAACGGCTGATAGGCGCAGATGATGAGCCCGAGATCGGCGCAAAGCTTTGCGATCTCGCGTGGCCGGGCGCCGAACGAGATCAAATCGTTCTCGAAGATCTCCACCGCGGTGAAGCCGGCGGCGGCAATGGCGCGCAGCTTCTCGTCAAGCGCGCCGCTGATGGACACCGTGGCGATCGAGCGCTGGTTCATAGCGACGTCCTCCCTGTCTCTTGTCTCGTAGGGTCGTCAAAGCGAAGCGTGCCCACCACTTCCATGCGTACTCGACATCGCGGTGGGCACGCCGCTTCGCGCCTTTGCCCACCCTACGCCGATCATGCCGCCGCGTATCGCCTCGCCATCACGCCATCAAAGGCCCGCGCCATCGCGTCCGCCGAGGGCGCCATGCCAGTGAAGAGCTGGAAGGCATCGGCGGCCTGATAGATCGCAAGATCGCGGCCGCTCATCACCTGCGCGCCCTTGGTCTTGGCGGCCGATAGCAGCGGGGTCCAGAGCGGCGAATAGACCGCATCCGCCACCCATAACCCGGCATGCAGCAGCGTCTCCGGCACCGGACTGTCGCGGTTCGGCAGCATGCCGACCGGCGTGCCGTTGACCAGCCCGACGGCGCCGCGCAGTGCGGCATCGACATTGTCAGCAACGCTGACGCCTGGATGGTCGCACAGCAACGCCGCCAGCGCATTTGCCTTGACGAGATCGCTGTCCATGATGCGCAGCTCGCTCACACCGTGGCTCGCAAGCGCAAACGCGATCGCCTTGCCGACCCCGCCGGCACCGACCAGCGCCACCGGCCCGCGGCCTGAGGCCGTGACCAGCGGCGCAACGGCGCGCGCAAAGCCCGTTGTGTCGGTGTTGTGGCCGACCAGCCTGCCCTCGCGCACAACGACGGTGTTGACTGCGCCGATCGCTTTCGCCTCCGGCGCCAGCTCGTCGAGCAGCTCGACCACCGCCTCCTTATAGGGAAACGTGACGTTGACGCCGGCGAAGCCCATCTGCCTGACACCATCCAGCAGGCCGCGCAGCCGCTCCCGGTCAGCGCCGGCAACCTCGATCAGCTGATAGTGACAGCGCAGGCCGAGCGCGCTGGCTGCTTCCTCATGCATCGCGGGCGACGCCGAATGCTTGATCGGCGCGCCGATCAGGCCGGTGAGAACATGGGGCTGCGGCGCGGCCGAGGACGCAGGTATTGCGGGCTGGGCCGCTTCGGTCCCGCCTTCGCCGCCGAGATAGGCCAGCACCATATCGACGATCTGCTGCTTGTTGCGCATGCTGGTTTCGGCCTCCGCAAGATCGCGATTGAACAAGGCACCGAACGTGTACTGATTGGCGACGCGGAAGAAGCAGAACGAGCTTATCGCCAGGTGCAGATCGATCGGGTCGACGTCGCGCCGGAAAACCCCCTCCGCACGGCCACGCTCGAGAATCCGCCGCAAGGTCGCGATCACGCTGGCGTTGATCTCGCGCAGCTGCGCGCTGTGCTTCAGATGCTTGGCGTGGTGGATGTTCTCGATGCTGACGAGGCGGATGAAGTTCGGGTTGCGCGCATCGTGCTCGAAGGTTGCCTCCACCAGCCGGCTGATCGCCTCGACCGCGCTGCAATTGCGGGTGTCGAGGCTCTCCTCCAGTTCGCGGATGCTGCGATAGGCCTCCTCCAGGACAGCCAGATAGAGCTGCTCCTTGCCGCCAAAATAATAATAGATCATCCGCTTCGAGGTGCGGGTCTTGGCCGCGATGGCGTCGACCCGCGCGCCCGAATAGCCCGATGTCGCGAATTCCGTCGTCGCGACATCGATGATGTTGCGGCGGGTCGCGTCCGGGTCGTTTTTCCGCCGGCTCGGCTTCGGCTCCATGGCGGTCCGTTCCAACATGATCACCCTCTAAACATTAGCGAATTCGGATCGATCGTGGGGCCTTGCAGCGCGAATGCCCGTCACCGCGAACGAACGGACTTGAAACGAACTAGTTCGTACATTATGGTCCACTCATCAAGAATGCAACCCGGATGGTTGGCGCGGTCCCAAAAATGATCTCGCGCTGGCTCTCTGGGCCAAATGCAGCAAACAACAACCGAGAGGGGAAACATGAGCTCAGTCACGTCCAAGGACCGCCTGCCGCAGCGCGCCGCCGTGGTCAGCTTCGTCGGCAGCATGCTCGAATACTACGACTTCTTCATCTACGGCACCGCCGCCGCGCTGATCTTCCCGAAAGTGTTCTTCGCCAATGTCGACCCTGCCACGGGCACGGTGCTCGCGCTGTTGAGCTTCGGCATCGGCTATATCGCCCGGCCCGTGGGCGCCGTCATTCTCGGCCATTTCGGCGACCGTGTCGGGCGCAAGACGGTGCTGGTGGTCACGCTGGTCCTGATGGGCGGATCGACGCTCGCAATCGGGTTGCTACCCGACGCCAAGATGATCGGCAGCGCCGCCCCTCTCCTGCTCACGCTGCTACGTCTGTTGCAAGGCCTGTCCGCTGCCGGCGAGCAGAGCGGCTCCAACTCGCTGACGCTCGAACATTCCGACGGCGGGCGTCGTGCCTTCTTCACCAGCTGGACGCTGACCGGCACCCAGGCCGGCGCGATCCTGGCGACCTTGGTGTTCATCCCGGTGTCGACGCTGCCTGAGGCGCAGCTCCTGAGCTGGGGCTGGCGCATTCCGTTCCTGCTCTCCTTCGTCGTGCTCGTCGTTGCCTATCTGGTCCGCCGGACCATGCCGGAGACGCCCGCCTTCTCCGAGATCAAGACCCGCAACGAGGTTGCGCGGTTTCCGGTGGTGGCGCTGCTGCGCGACTTCTGGCCTGATGTGTTGCGCGTGATCGTCTGTGCGCTGATCGCAACCGTCAGCACGGTCACCGCGGTGTTCGCGCTTGGCTATGCGACCAGCAAATTCGGCGTGCCACGCACGACCATGCTGTGGGCCGGCGTCCTGGCCAATGCGACGGCGCTGCTGACCCAGCCGCTGTGGGCGATTCTCGCCGACCGCATCGGCCGCAAGCCGGTGTTCATCGGCGGCGTGCTCGGCTGCGCAGTGCTGATCTTCCCCTATTTCATGGCGATCACCTCGGCCGAGCCGACCAAGATTCTTGCGGCAACCTTGATCCTGTCCGGCATCATCTACGCCGCACCCAACGCGATCTGGCCGTCCTTCTATGCCGAGATGTTCGAGACCCGCGTGCGCTATTCGGGCACGGCGATCGGCACCCAACTCGGCTTCCTGGCCGCAGGCTTCACGCCGGTGATCAGCCAGAGCCTGCTCGGCGATGGTCCCACGGGATGGATTCCGGTCGCGATCTTCATCGCCTGCGCCTGCGTGATCTCGGCGGCGGCCGCGGCCACCGCGCGCGAAACCCACAGCGTGGGCATCGAAGATCTCGGCAAGAAAGCCCCAGAGTTGATCAATCATGACAGCAAAGCTGCTTCCGTCATCGGCTGACACCGTTGCGCCGTCGCCGCTGGTCCAGACCAGCAGCGGCGGCGTGATCGGCACAGCTCAGGGCGGCGTGCGCGCCTTCAAAGGCATTCCGTTCGCGCAGGCGGAGCGCTTCCGACGCGCGACTGCCGTGCCGAATTGGGAGACACCGCTGCGCTGCACGGCGTTCGGTCCCGTTGCCCCGCAACGCGGACTGATCGCCGACAATACCGAGGCCGAGTGCCTCACCCTGAACATCTGGACGCCGGCCGAGGTCACCAAGCCACTGCCGGTGCTGTTCTTCATCCATGGCGGTGCCTTCGTGACCGGCGCCGGCTCCGACTATGACGGCGCGTTTCTTGCCAAGCATGGTCCCGCCGTGATCGTCACGATCAATTACCGGCTCGGCCCGCTCGGCTTCCTGCAGCTGCACCGCTTCGGCGGGGTGCTGGCAGAAGCCAACAATCTCGCCGTCACCGACACGCTCGCGGCACTTATTTGGGTGCGCGACAACATCGCCGCGTTCGGCGGCGATCCTGATAACATCACCTTGCTCGGCCAATCGGCCGGCGCGTCACTGGTGGTGACGATGATGACGCTGCCGCAGGCGCGCGGCCATTTCCGGCGCAGCGTTGCCTTCAGCGTGCCCGGGCGCGGCATCATGCCGGCGGCGCAGGCCGACGACATCGCCGATCGATTTCTGGCAGCCCTCGAACTCGCGCCGCATGATGCGGCTGCTATCCGCGATGTGCCGGTGGCGCGGCTGTTGGACACCGCCGAAACGGTCGGTCGCGAGGTCGCCGGTCGCACCGCCCACGGAACATTGTTCGGCCCGGTGCTCGACAGCGTGGTGATCCCGTGCGATCCGCGCGAGGCCATCAGCGCCGGCGCCTTGCGCGAGCAGAACCTCTGGCTCGGCTCCTGTCGCGACGAGATGGTGATGTTCCTGAAGAGCGACCCGCCCGCTGCGATGATCCGGGTGACAGAAGGCCGCATCCGCGCACAATTCGGCGACGACGGTTGGGATCGGTTGCTTGCATCTTATCGCGCGACCGCGCGGGCCGACGAAGACCCCTACGAAGCGCTGTTGTCGGATGCGATGTGGCACCGGCCGATGGCCGAGCTTGCGGAGCTACACCACGAAGCGGGCGGACGGGTCTGGCTCAGCCGTTTCGACCATCGGCCGACGCTGGCACCGTTCCTATCGCAGGGACCGACGCATGGCGCCGACAATGCATGCCTGTGGGCGCACCTGCCCGACTTCGTCGATCGTCCCGTGCTGCAACGCCCGGGCGGTCCGATGACCCCCGTGGATATCGAGGTCGCAGCGCGGCTGCAGGCTTGCGTGCTGCGCTTTGCCGAGCAAGGTCGTCCGGATGACGAAGGCAATTGGCCGGCCTTCACACCGACCTGTGGCGAACTCGCGATCTTCGCGAGCCCGTTCCGCGTGACCAGCGCGACGAATACGCCGCGGCAGGAGGCCTGGCGAAGCCTAAGCGCAGACCGGGCCGGCGACTGATCGGCGCCTCTCTGCTCAGGCCACGCGCAGTTGGCCTACGAACTGATCGACATCGCGACGCAGGTCCGACGACAACCGGGCCAGCGTCTTCGCCGAATCCAGCACCTCTCCAGCCGCACTGCCGGTTTCAGTGGTGGATTGCGACACGCCCACAATGTGCCGAGATAGTTCGGTGGTGCCTTCTGAGGCCTGCTGCACATTGCGGGCGATCTCGCGCGTCGCCGCGCCCTGCTCCTCGACCGCAGCCGCAATGGCGGAGGCAATCTGATTGACCCGCTGGATCGTGCTGCTGATCGCCTGGATCGCATCAACGGACGAGCGCGTGGCCCCCTGGATGCCGGTGACCTGCGCCGTGATCTCCTCGGTCGCTTTCGCGGTCTGGTTCGCCAAGGTCTTCACCTCGGCCGCGACGACCGCGAAGCCCTTGCCGGCTTCGCCTGCGCGCGCCGCCTCGATCGTTGCGTTCAGGGCGAGCAGATTGGTCTGCTCGGCAATGCCGCTGATCAATGCGACCACGTCGCCGATGCGCTGAGCGGCATCAGAAAGCGTGCGCACCTCGTCGTTGGTCTTCTCGGCCTGCATGGCGGCAGCACCCGCGATTGCCGTCGATTCCGCAACCTGGCGGGCGATCTCGGCGATCGAGGCCGAGAGCTCCTCCGTCGCCGCCGCAACCATCTGCACATTGCCGGATGCCTGTTCCGACACGTTCGCGACCGAGGAGGCTTTCGAGCGCCCCTGGTCGGCAATCGCCGACATCGATTGCGCGGTGGCGTTCAGCTCGTTCGATGCCGAGGCAAGCGTCTGCAGCGAGGTCGTCACCGTGTTCTCGAACGCCTTGATCAGGCTCTCGACCGCACTCTGGCGCCGCTCCTTGCGCTCCTGCTCGGAGGCCTTCTCACCTGCGAGACGATCGCCTGCCATCATGCTCTCCTTGAACACGGCAACGGTCCGCGACATCTCGCCGACTTCGTCACGACGGTCGAGGCCGACCAATTCGACGGAATAATCGCGATCGGCAAGCCGCCTCATGGCGGCCGTCAGTGACAGAATGGCCGCGGAGATGCGGCGCTGCACGACCAGCAGGCCAGCGACAGCAACCACGATCGCTACAACCATCATCGTGATATCGGCAAAAAGGATCGCGCGCGCTGCACTGATCTGCCGTCCCGCAGCGGCGACCATTTCGGCCAGCGCGGCGTTGGCGGCCTCGACGCTATAGTTCAGGATGGCCGTATTGAGCTTCGAGAGGTCGGCGAATTTGATGTCGATCGTCTGATTGTTGCGCAGCGCCTTGACGTAGGCGGCCTGCTGCTCGGCCAAAGCTTGCGCATCGGGCTGCCTGGAGCGATTCACCACGTCGATCAGCGCGACCGGTGCGTCCGGCCGCGCGGCCGCCGTCAGCACCTGGCTCCATGCCTGGCCTGCCGTCCGACATCCTCGGCACCGGCCACAATGTCAGGCGGACTCCATGGCTTGCCGGAGGCCGCGGCGTTCTCGATGCGCACCGCGAACAGGCCACCAAAATTGCGCGCCGCCCAGGCCGACTGCTTGACGTTGACCATCTGGTCGACGACGGGATCGACAAGCTTGAGGGTCTCTTCAAGATTAGCTGCGAGCGCGAGAATGGCTTCGAGATAATCCTGCGCCGCCTTGCGGAAGGCATCCGCGACCTGCGTATCGCGCGACGCCCTCGGCTGGTGAATGGCGCGCTCCGCATCGGAGCGCAGCGATGCAAGCCGGTCATGCGTCGCAACGAGCGTAGCGAGCCGGCCGACGATCCTGGGATCCGCAAATGCGGAGATCGCGTCGTGCACGTTGTTATAGGCCGCGTCCGATATCTGCCGGTTGGTTGCGATCCGTGCATCGGCAGCCGCATCGGCTGCTCCTTCCGCAACCAGGGTCGCGAGGAAGGTACCGCGCTCGAGGCGAAAGCCGATCAATGTCGCGAACAGGTGCTGGTCGGCTCCGGCGAGCTGCGCCACCCGCTGAGCCGCCTGATAGCGGCCGAACGAGTCGGTGAGGCCGACACCGAGACTCCCGACGAGGAGCAACGCGAGGATGCCGATGATGAGACCGAGTTTGGTGCGAACCGAAAGACCGGCGAGCAGCTTCATGTGTCGGTATCCAGTCATGGTCAAATTTGCCGATCGGCAATTTGTGCTCAATTCGCGTTAATTTTTCTCTCAGTTGTGAGGACTGCGATAACTACAATGGCTCTCTCTTCTCAGCATACGGTATCATCATCCTCATTGACCCGAACAGATCGCGATGTGGGATGCCCGCTTTATCCGCGTGGTGGCGCACACCACCCGAATCAGTCTGTGCTAATTAGTTCAGCTCCATCGCCAGAGCGGACGGTCCGCATCCGCGTGCGTCACATCAAGCCGCACGTAATTCCACGGACGTGGGAGAATTTTCTTGCTTCATTGTGTGTTCGATCGGCGGCGGGAAATATCGAGAAATATCGCGCAAGAGCTCATTAAGTCGCACGATTTTACCTGCTCGCAGTTTGGAGTTTCACCACTGGGAGCAAGCCATGACATCGATCTCTGCAACTTCGACCTCTGCCTATTCACCGCTCGACCTCTTGAAGCAGGAGCTCGCCAAGGAGGTCTCCTCCGGCAAAGTGAGCTCGTCCGATCAAAGCGCCTTATCCTCGGCACTCGACGACATCGACTCCGCGTTGAAGAGCGGCGCGAGCAGCTCATCATCAAGCTCGAGCGCGAGCTCCAGCACGCCGCCGTCGCCACAGGACATGCAGTCCAAGATCGACAGCCTGATCGACAAGGAGGTCTCGGCCGGCAAGCTCACCTCCGACCAGGCCAGCGAATTGAAGAACGTGTTCGCCAACACGTTCTCGGGCGGCCCTGGCGGAGCGGCTAGCGCCCAGACCAGCGACAGCTCCTCGACTGGTAGCAGTTCGAGCACGGATTCGACGGCGTCCTCGTCTTCGTCGTCGAGCACAGATTCGGATATCGCCGACCTGTTGAAGAAGTTGCTCGCAGCTCTGCAGGACACCAGCAAGAACTCCTCCTCGTCCTCCTACGGCGCGAACGGCACATCGTCCTCGAACGCGAGCAGCACGTCGCTGGTGCTGGATTACTCGGCCTGAGGCCAGCTTTGACGGCGCTGTCTCCCCTGCCATCGCCGTCTGAGCAGAGCGTCCGGCCACCTGGCTTGCCCCGTGGTCGGACCCCCTTGCATGTCGATGACGTCGCCACTCCACATCACTCCGGAGGATTGAACGTTCGCGCGAAATAGACCGGCTCCTTCGCCGCCTTCAGCCGATAGAGCTGCGCCGGCCGGTTCGGGCCTTTGCGCATTTTCGCAATCGGCTCGATCAGATCCGCCGACAGCATGCGGGTGCGGAATGCGCTCTTCTCCAGCGGACGGCCGAGCACGATCTCGTAGGTCCGCTGCAGCTCCGGCAGCGTGAACTCCTCCGCCATCAGATAGGCGGGCAGCGAAGTGTATTCGACCTTGTTGCGCAGCCGTTGCACGGCGGCCGCAAGGATCTCGTCATGATCGAAGGCGAGCTTCGGCTTGACGCGCTCGCCGACAAGCGGAAACCACTGCGCATCCGCTGCCAGCGCGCGGTCCGCGATCGACGCCGGAAGCAGCGCAAAATAGGCGTGCGTCGCCGACCAGAAGCGGGGATCGCGCGCCGCGCTGCCCCAGCTTCCCAGCTGCTCGAGATAGGGACTGACCACGCCGGTCTTCTCCTTCAGCTTCCGCAAAGCGCAAGCCTCGAGGTCGCGATCCCTGGCGATATCGACGAAGCCGCCGGGCAAGGCGAATGCGCCAGGAAACGGCTCGTTGTCGCCCGCGCCCCTTTGCACCAGGAGCACGTGGAGCGCGTCGTTGCGGATCGTGAAGATCACGACGTCGACCGTGGTGAGGGGCCGCGGGAAATCCAGTCCCGCGGTCCGGCCGCCACTCTCCCGGGCCTTTTGCCCCGCCCTCTCCGCCACCTTTGAACCTCTTCGCATTGCCGCTTGACAATAGCATACTTAGTTGTACTGTCGAACTTACTTAGTTGGCGTGACGCACTTATGGAGGCCGCCATGTTCGGCATTCGTTTCATCAAGGCTCAACCCACCACCTACCTCCTCAAATACCGCGCGGGCCAGGTCACGGAGGAAGGCACCGGTCTCTCCACCTTCTATTACGGCCCGGTCACCTCCCTGGTCGCGATCCCGATCGGCAGCCGCGACGCCGCCTTCATCTTCCAGGAGACGGCCCGCGATTTTCAGACGCTGACGATCCAGGGACATGTCACCTACCGGATCAGCGAGCCGAAGAAGGCGGCCGCGATGTTGAACTTCACCCTCAAGGCGGACGGCAAGACATTTGAATCCGACGATCCCGAGAAGCTGCCGCAGCGCATTCTCGGAGCGGTCGAGGTACTGGCGCAGCAGGCGGTCAAGGACATGACCCTGAGAGAGGCGCTGCGCGCCTCCGACCACATCGCGGGCACCATCGCGCTGGGTCTCAGGAGCCGCGCCGACATCGAGGCCCTGGGGCTCGAGATCCTCGGCGTCTCCGTGCGCGCCGTGAAGCCGACGCCCGAAACGGCGAAGGCGCTCGAGGCGGAGGCGCGCGAGGCGATCCTGAAAACGGCGGACGAAGCGATCTTCGCCCGTCGTAATTTCGCGGTCGAGCAGGAGCGCGCGATCCGCGAGAGCGAGCTCGATACGGAAATTGCGGTCGAGCAGAAGAAGCGCTCCATCCGCGAGACCCAGATGGATGCGGACGCCAGCGTCGCCGCCAAGCAGAACGAGCTGCGCGAGGCCGGCATGGTCGCCGACATCGCGCTGGAAGGCCGGCGCAAGGACTTTGTCGAGCTCAACGCGGCCAACACCCGCACCCTTGCCGATGCCGAGGCCTATCGGGTCGGCGCGTTGATGAAGATCTTCGACGGCGTCGACACCCGCGTGATCCAGGCGCTGGCCGCGACCGGCATGCAGCCGGGGCAGCTGATCGCGCAGGCGTTTTCGGGGCTGGCCGAGAAGGCTGAGAAGATCGGGCAATTGAACGTCTCGCCCGAGCTTCTGAACGCGCTGATGGACAAGCCTGCTCCGACCGACCGGGAGGCCGCCCGTGTCCGCCGCCAATGACCGCAAGGTGGTGCTGGTCGTCAGAAAGACGCGGCTGGAGGACCTCATCGCGAGGTTCCTCACCGCGGAGCAGGCGAAGTTCTATGTCGAGCATCTCGGAGCTGACTTCTCCGACTACGAGCGCGAGCACGAGATCTACCAGGCCGCGCGCGTCAGTGCGGTGCAGACGCTCGAACAATGGGGTCGCTACCAGGTGATCGACCGCGGCTTCCTGCCCAACTTCATCTTCGGCCCCCACGACATCGTGGTGGCGCTGGGCCAGGACGGCGTGGTCGCCAACACCATGAAATATCTCGATGGCCAGCCGCTGCTCGGGCTCAACCCCGACGCCGGCCGCTATGACGGCATCCTGCTGCCGTTCAAGCCGAACGATCTCCCCGCCCTGCTGCCGGAGGTCGCCGCGGACAGGCGCGCGGCGAAGGCGGTCACAATGGCCAAGGCGAGCCTCTCCGACGGCCAGGTGCTCCATGCCGTCAACGACCTCTTCATCGGCGCGCGCTCGCATGTCTCCGCTGTTTACGAGATCGCCACCGCGGCGCGGCACGAGCGGCAATCCTCCAGCGGGCTGATCGTGGCCACGGGTCTCGGCTCGACCGCCTGGTTCAAGAGCATTGTCACCGGCTCGCTCGCGATTGCCGGCAGCTTCGGTGCCTCGGGCGCTGTGGCGCATTACGACGCTCTCCCTTGGGATGCGCGCGAGCTGCGCTTTGCCGTGCGCGAGCCGTTCCCGAGCCGGAGTTCGCAGGTCGGTCTGGTCTGCGGCAGCCTCGGCACCGATGACGCCCTGCGGCTGCGTTCGCTGATGCCGGAGAACGGCGTGATCTTCTCGGACGGCATCGAGGCCGACCGGCTCGACTTCAATTCCGGCACCGAAGCGATCATCGGGATCGCGGAGCGGCAGGGACTCCTCATCGTCTGAACCGAGGCCGCGACCGGGATCGCGGAGCGGCAGGGACTCCTCATCGTCTGAACCGAGGCCGCGACCGGGATCGCGGAGCGGCAGGGACTCCTCATCGTCTGAACCGAGGCCGCGACCGGGATCGCGGAGCGGCAGGGCTGCCTGATCCTGTAACACCGCCGGTCACGCCTACCCCCGCGCGAACACCAAGAGCCCGTTGGCGGGAATCGTCAGATGCGCCGAGCAGGGACGGCCATGCATCGGCGGGCCATCGGCCATCACCTCGCGATGCTCGGCGGGATGAGCGCCCTCCTCATAATCCTCGCTGCTGAAGGCCAGATGCCAGGCGCCGCCGGCCGGGAAGCCGATCGCATAATCGGTCCACGCGGTCTCGTTCAGGCTCACGACCACCATGACCGCGTCATCGGAGCCTGCCGCCCAGCGCTCGAAGGCGAGCACGCGATTGCCGTCATGCACGTGGACGATGCCGCTGCCTTCGCCCGACAACGCCTTGAGCTTGTGGCGGAGGTCGATCAGCTCGCGCGTGAAGCGCAGGAAATCCAGCGTCACCGTGTCGCCGCCATCGAGCCGCGCCCAGCCGATCGACGTCTCCGGATGCGGCGTGTCGCTCCACGGCTTCTCCTCCAACAGCTCCTGGCCCATGAACAGCATGGGAATGCCGGGCGCGGTCAACAACAGACCGGTCGCGACGCGACTGCGGCTGCGCGCGTACCAGGAGCGGGAATCGAGACTGTCCGCGAGCCGGGCGATCCGCGGCTCGCGGCCGGCATAGACGATGTCGTGGTTCTCGATCGAATGCACCGCGCGGGCGCGCCTGCCGAGGCTGTCGTCCGCAATCGCCGCCGCAATCGCCTGCATCGGGACCGGCGCATTGCGGCCGGCGGCTGCAGCACCGACCGCCGCGCGCACGCTTTCGCGCAAGCGGTCGCTCCAGGTCGCATCAAAACCCGCGCCGCCTTCGGCGTGGTCCTTCACCACCCAGGGATTGACCGGCCAATATTCCGCGACCTGGATCGCCTCCGGCTTCTCGGCACGCAGCGCCGACGTCAGCTGCTGGCACGTGGCCCAGCCGCCGAAACGGTCCATCACGCTGACCTCGTCGAAGCGCAGGCCGTCGACGCGATAGTCGCGATAGAACGACAGCGCATTGTCGACCAGGAACTGCCTGATGTCGGCGTTCCAATAGGCGAAAACCTGCCCGCCGGCCCAGCCCTGATCGGTGAAATACAGGCTGTCATTGGCGTTGCCGTAGGGCTGGCGATCGAAGAACCAGATGCTGTTCTCGTCGAAGCCGCCGCCGGCGTGGTTATAGACGACGTCAAACAGCACGCCGATGCCGTGGACGTGGCAGACATCGACCAGCGCGCGGAGCTGATCGTCGCAATGGCGCAACAGCTCGGCGCTCTCGTAAGGCGCCTGCCCCGCCTTCACCAGGATCTCGTTGGTGCGGTTGACATAGGCCGCGAGCTTCGCCGCGTCGGCCTCGCCATATTCGGTCTCCGGGCTGAACAGGTCGGTGCCGTTGTAGCCCATGCTGAAAGTGGTCGGGAATTCCTGGATCGGCAGCAGCTCGATGGCGTTGACGCCGAGCGAAGCGAGATGCGGCACCCGTTCGATCACGTCGAAGAAGCAGCCGTCGGGATTGCCCGCCTTCATGTCGAAAGTGCCGACATGAAGCTGATAGACGACGAGCTCGTTGAAGGCCGGCGGCTTGAAATCCACCTCGTGCCAGGGAAAGGCGTGCGGATTGCGCAGCACCGAATGGCAGGACGGAAACGGCGGCTCGACGGTCAACAGCCGCGCATGCGGATCGCGCTTGTAGCCGCTCGAGCCCGCCCCTTCGATGAAGTACATATAGGGGTCGCCATCCTTCAGTCCGGGGATGAAGACCGCCCAATAGCCGGCGCCGATCGGTGACAGCCGGCAGCTGTCGTCCTGAACCCAATTGTTGAAGTCGCCGGAGACATAGACCGCCTTGGCATGCGGCGCGAACACGCGGAACGTGGCGCCGCCCGGCACCAAGGTACCGCCCATCGGGGCTTGCAGGAGATGCAGCTGTCGGAGCGACATGCGTAAGCCCACACTCGGGAACAGCAGGTTAGCACGGGCGACAGTGGTATCCACGATATTTGTGACTTCCGGTTGAAGGATTTAAAACAGGCGCCCGCCGTTCGGCACGCGCTGGTCGGGCGCAAACAGCACCACATTGCCCTGCTCGTCCGGAAAGCCCAAGGTCAGCACCTCCGACATGAACTTGCCGATCTGTCGCGGCGGAAAATTGACCACGCCCGCGACCTGGCGGCCGACCAGCGTCGCCGGATCGTAGTGCTGCGTGATCTGCGCGCTCGAGCGCTTGATGCCGATGGCCGGGCCGAAATCGATCGACAGCTTCAGCGCCGGTTTGCGCGCCTCAGGGAACGGCTCGACCGCGACGATGGTGCCGACACGGATGTCGACGGCGAGAAACTGGTCGAACGAGATTTGTGGCGCCGCGCCTGCGGCGGGATCGTGGGAGAGATGCATAGCGAACACTCAATGGGCGTACCGACGCGGAGACGCGCCGCTTCGGCCAGGATGATCTTTCATAGTCGCGGACGATTGGCGTGACAATCCGCGTGCGGCCGTGACCTTGGCATGGGCGATTGCGCGAGGCGTATGGGGCTACAGATGACGCCTCACATGCAATCCGCTTGCCGCGCGATGGTCGGTCCGCACCATCCAATGAAGTTCCGCTTTCATTCCGTTGGACCGGTGAACACGCATGCTTTCGCATCCTCGCGGCGCAATGTCGCGTCCGAGCTTTTCGATCGGGCTCCCTCCTGATGAAGAGGGCGCAGGGAATGCCGGGTGAAGGCCTCACCCATGGCCCGCCTGCAGAAGAAAAAGCAGGCGGCAGTCACCACAGGTCAAGCCGAGCATCCGGCATTCCCTGCGCGATGTTTGACGGATTATACGTGATCTCCCCAGGGACCGGCTTTCTTGCCCCTGTCCGCGTGATGCGAAGCATCATCGCGTGCGACGATGCGCCAAGGGCGCATCGCGCAGGTCTCAGCACCGGGAGACCAGGACCACACGACTTCACCGTCCGCAAAGCACCGTCCGTCCGCACTCAACGAGCGCTTCCGGTGTCTCGCGGCCACCGCCTCCCCGCCTCGCGTGTCGTGACGATCG
>NZ_CAFK01000018.1 GCF_000239815.1 Bradyrhizobium sp. STM 3843
ACGGAGTGAACTCGCGGAGAGCCCCCTCCACCCGGATGGCATCTTGCGATGCCATCCGACCTCTCCCCGCACGCGGGGAGAGGTGCAATCCATCACTGCGGATGGATCATCATCGGCGAGTCCAGATCTTCCTCGCTGTCGGCATCCTTGGCGCCGTCGGTGGTGTCGACGGTGACGTAGACCGACATGCCGGCACGCAACAGGTTCTGCTGCGCGACCGCCTTCGGCACGCGGATGCGCACCGGCAGCCGCTGCACGATCTTGGTGAAATTGCCGGTCGCGTTGTCGGGCGGCAGAAGCGTGAACACGGAGCCCGCGGCCGGCGCGATGCTGTCGACCGTGCCCTTGAACTTGCGCGAGCCATAGGCATCGACCTTGATCGTCACCGGCTGGCCGGGGAGGACGCGCTTGAGCTGCGTCTCCTTGTAGTTGGCATCGATGTAGACGTCATCGAGCGGCACCACGTTGCCGAGCCGCTGGCCGACGGACACGAAATCGCCGGTGTTGACCAGACGGTTGGAGAAGGTGCCGTCGACCGGCGCACGCACCGTCGCGAAATCGAGGTCGCGCTCGGCCTTGGCCAATGAGGTCTTCAATTCCGCAAGCTGCGCCTGCGCTTCGGCCTGCTGCGCCTTGGTCACCTCGACATTGTCGCGCGCGGCGTCATAGGCCGCCTGCGCCGCCTTCACCGCGGCGACGCCCTGGTCGCGTGCGGCTTCGGACTGTTCGAAGATGGCGTGCGAGGCGAAACCCTTAGTGCTCAGCGCCTGCTGGCGATCATAGTCGAGACCGGCCCGCTTCAGGCCGGCTTCGGCGGACGCAAGATTCGCCTGCGCCTGCTCGACCGCGCTCTGCTGCGCGGCGACCTGGCGACCGATGCGGGCGATCGTCGCCTCCTGCGTGCCGATCTTGGTGCGGGCAGCGTCGACGGCGATACGATAGTCGCCGTCATCGATGCGGAAGATGACGTTGCCCTTCTTCACCACGGCGTTGTCGTGCGGCAGGATGTCGACGATATGGCCGGACACGCGGGCGCCGAGCATGGTGTTGTTGGCGCGGACATAGGCGTCATCGGTCGAGACCAGGAAGCGTCCGACCAAGTAATAGTCCACGCCATAGCCGGCGGCGGCGAGCGCGAGCACAAGGCCGATGCCCATCATCACCCGCTTGCGCCTGCCCGATTTCGGCGGCGCTGAGGGCGCAGTCCCGTTGGCGGCCTGCGGCTGCCCCGCGGGCGGAGTGGCTTGAGGCGGGCTGCCGGCCGGGGTCTCGTTCGGAGCGTCCGGCGCATGGCGCTTGCTCTCGTCGCTGACATGGTTGCGCAGCTGCTCGCCGAGCGCAGACTCGCGCGCGACAGGCTCCGCCGCCTCCTCGGGCTCGGGACGACGCGCACGTGCAGCCTGATCTCTCGCTGCGGCCATAAGACACTCCTGAACGCTCAAAAAATGCGGCCCGCTTACCGGCCCGACGATGACATTAGCATTGACCGAACCGTTCGGTCAATATAGATATTCGCACGTGCAAACTAGGGAATCACATCCTTTCGGGACCTTTTCGCCCGCTAGAATCTTTGCAAAGACGCTGAACCAATGATTGAAGCCCAGTCCGACACTGTCCGCATCCTCGGCGAGGAGGAGACCTCGAAACGGCGCCAGATCCTCGATGGCGCCCGCAAGGTATTCATGGATCTGGGGTTTGACGGCGCCAGCATGGGCGAGATCGCCCGCGCCGCCGGGGTCTCCAAAGGCACGCTCTACGTCTACTTCACCGACAAATCCGGGCTGTTCCAGGCCATCGTCGAGGAGGAGTCGCTGCAGCAGGGCGCAGCGATCTTCAAATTCGACCAGGCCCAGGACGTCGCCGCCAATCTCACCGGGTTCGGCGAGGCCTATCTGGCCCTGATCTGCCGGCCCGGCGGCGGCTCGGCCATCCGCACGGTGATGGCGATCGCCGAGCGGATGCCGGATCTCGGCCGCCGCTATTACGAGCGCGTGCTGGAGGGCACCATCAACCGGCTCGCCGTCTATCTCGAAGGACGGGTGAAAGCGGGCGAGCTCGCGATCGACGACTGCCAGCTCGCGGCGTCGCAATTCCAGCTGATGTGCCAGGCGACGCTGTTCCTGCCGTTCATCTTCCAGGCGGCCCCGACCCCCTCGCCCGAACGCATCCGCGCCGTGGTCGACAGCGCGATCCGGATGTTTCTCGCAGCGTATGGGGTGAAGGGATAAGGGCCAGACAGAGCCGCACGAACGCTGTTGGCAGGTCCCACGTTGTCGTCGTCCGGCTTGACCGGACGACCCAGTATTCCAGAGACCACAGTGATTGAATCGATAGAGCGCGGCGTACTGGATCGTCCGCCTGCGCGGACGATGACGGCGGAGGTCAAAGCAGCAGCGCCGTAAACTCCACAAGGCACACATTCTCCCTCTCGCGGCGGACTACGCCCGAGCTTCGCAGATGGATCACCCTCGAAAAGGCAGAGGGCGCAGGGAATGCCGGGTGAGGGCCTCACCCATGGCCCGCCTGCGGAAAAAATGCAGGCGGCAGGTACCACAGGTGCTGCCGATCAACCGGCATTCCCTGCGCGATGG
>NZ_CAFK01000017.1 GCF_000239815.1 Bradyrhizobium sp. STM 3843
CTTACGGCTTATACGTGCTCTCCTCGGGGACCGGCTTGATTGCCCCCGTCCTCAAGCGCGATGCGAAGCATCGTCGCCAAGTTAGCGCCAGCACCGGGGCGCCAGGACCACACGGCATATCATTGGCATTGCGCGGGATAGTGCGGGATAAAACAGCGTATTGAAAGATAAGCTGTTTCTCTCTCAATCTGTCTCGGGCGCCGCAAGCCAATTCCGGCTTGTGTCATCCAAAATGGTGCCCAAGGCACCCGACCCGTTCAATCTTTCCACGGACAAACGGGCCGGATCGCCGAGGCGCCTGTCACAGGAACAGCCACATGACCAACGTTACCACCGTCGGCCGCGAAGCCAAAGCGGACGCCGTCACCCTTCACTGCGAGACCAAGGTCGAGAAGCGCGATCGCAAGGCAGACTTCGGCCGGGGCGCTGTGACCGGTCTGATGATCGACAGGACGCCCGCAGGTACCTTGTTCTATTTCCGGTTCGTCAACCCGGCGACGCGGAAGCGCGATCAGGTGACGCTCGGCACCTATCACGCCGACGCCTTCACGGTCGGTGACGCGCGCCTCGCCGCGCTGCGACTCCGCAACCGCGTCAAGGCCGGCGACAACGTGAGCCAGATCACGCGCGACGAGCAAGCCGCCAAGGCCGAGGAAGCTCGCGTCGGCGGCGTCACGATGAGCCGGATGATCGACGAATGGGTCGCCGAGATCAAAAAGCTGGTGAAGAAAGAGCACGTCGGCATGGTGCCCAAGGTCAAGACGTGGGCCAATCTGGAGAGCCAGCTTCGCCGCTTCGTCAAGCCGACCCTCGGCCGCAAGCTCGCGCGCGAGGTCACGGCGAAGGACATCGCCAAGCTGGAAGATGACATCAAGGCCGGTGCGTTCGGGAAGCCGAGCGTGTCGAACGCGCGGCATGCGCGTAAGGCTTTGAGCAGCCTCTTCACTTGGGCGGCCTATCCCAGGCAGGGCTATGTGAGGGCGAACCCGTGCGCCACACTAGAGCCGCTCGAAAAAGAGCCAGGGCGCGATCGTCCGATGACCCCGGACGAGATCCGGGCATTCTGGCATCTGCTCGATAGCGATCAGCTCGGCGGTCTCTCGCTGCACCTCCGGCTGCTATTCAAATTCGCGCTGGCGACCGGGCGGCGCACCGACGAGGTGCGGCAGTTGCACTTCAACGAGATCGTCGACATCGGCGGCGAGAACCCGCACATGGTCATCTCGGCCAAGCGCGTGAAAAACGGCAAGCCCGTCGTCATGGCGCTCTCGACGCTGGCGGTCGAGATCATCAAGGCGGCGATGACCGACGAAGGCCAGCAGTTCGTGTTCAAGAGCCCGATCCATCCCGACAAGTCGGTGCACCGCAAGGCAATGAATGCCGCGCTCCGTGGCAACGATCGCGGCCGCAAGAGCCTGTGGGAATTGATGGGCTTCAAGCGCAACGCTGATGGGAAGTTCGACGATGACGTGTTCAAGCCACACGACTTCAGGCACACCGCCGCAACGCTGCTGGTCGAGGCCGGCTTCATGGACTCCGACATCTCGATCGCGCTCGGGCATACGTTCAAGGGCGAGCGGGTCCCAGGTGTTCGGACGGCAGGGCCGCGAGCGCCGGCCGTGACGCTGGGCTACATCCACAGCCACCGCTTGCCTCAGAAGCGGCGGATCATGGAAGCATGGGCAGACGAGCTGCGACGGATCATCGACGTGAAGCCGGAAGAAGCCGAGCAGCGCGTCGCGGCGTGATCAAGAGAGCCGCCCTTTGGGGCGGCTTTTTCATTTCGAGAGGCTGTTTTGCCACGCAACGATTTGGTCCTCGAACCAAGTCCGGCGGTTCGTCCCGATGGGTGTCGCCTTCGGGAACTTGCCGGCCTTCTCCATCCTCCACAGCGTCGAGCGACCAACCGGGACGATCGCCAGCACCTGCTTTTCACTGAGCATGCGCCGAGGTCGCGCGCGGTCCTCCATGATGGAAGCGTTCGCATCGTCGCCCGGCGGTTCTGGCGACATTGCCGGCCCGACCGGCTTAGCCTTCCTGCTCTTGATATCGGTCATGGTGTCAACCCTTCAGCACGGCTTCTTCCCTTCAAGGTCCTTGCCCCTGTGGCCGCTCATAGACGTAGATCGGGTCCGGCAGGCCCCGGTGCCGAAAGTCCCAGACGAACCACGCGTGATTCTCGCTCGGCCGCCCTCCGGTCTCGGGAAACCAGACGATGCGCTCGGTCAGCGTGATCTTCTTCGCGAACATCGGGCAGCGGCCGAACAGATGGCCTCGGCCGGTCGCGGTGTCGAACTCGGCCTTGAGCAGCATCGCGACCAGGCCGTCGACCGGCTCCATCAGCGCGAGGGCATGCTCGATGAAGCGCTGCGCCTGGCTCACGTTCTTGATGGCGTGGTACGGCGGATTCGTGATGATGGCCGCGACGCCGTGCGGCGCCTTGGACATCTTGAGAAAGTCGACGCCGTCCCGGATGTCGGAGCAGGTCACGCTATAGCCGTGCGCGACCAGCGCATGCACCATGTCGCCATTGCCGGCGGCAGGCTCCAGCACGTGCAGGCGGCGCGGCAGATACTGCACCAGCGCGTCGACCACCCAGGTCGAGCGCTTCGCGCGCATAGCCGCTGCTGCGCCGGCTCATGGCCTGGCCAACCAGTACCAGCCCCGGCTGGTGCCAACGATCTCAAGCCGCGTCAGCTTCTCCTTGTTGCGGTTGAAGGCCTTCCGCATGCTGTCGTCCTTCGGGCCGCCGATGCCGAGCCGATAGCATTCTCCCCGCCAGGTCTCTTCCGGCACGCCGCGGAATCCCGCCGGCAGGTTGGCGTTCCCCTCGCCGTGGTCGCAGATCATGTTCGCCAGGGCCCGCTTGGCGCGCTCGACGATGTCCGGCAGCGGCCTTGCCTTCTTGTGCAGTCCGAGATCCCCGGCCTCGACAATGACGCAGGTCGTGATCTTGTTGCCGCGCTCGTCCTCGCCCAGCTCGACCACGTCGAGCCTTGAGGTGATCTCGTCGCCGGACGGCGCGTCCTTGGCCAGCTCGACAGTCGCGACGACATGGCCGGCGCCGCTACGCTCGACCGCGATCTGCACATCCGCCGCGGCGGTCAGCGATGTATGCCCGCGCGGCCGGCCCTTCTCGACGCCGCAATGGTGCACGACGATGACGCAGCAGTTGAAGGTGTCCTCGATCGCCGCCGCGGCGCGCAGATAGCGCGCCATGTCCTCGGGCTTGTTCTCGCTGCCGACCAGCGTCCGGTTCAGCGTGTCGATGACGATGATGTCCGGCCTGCTCTCGCCGACCAGGCGCTTGATGTCGGCGATGATGGCCGGCGCGTCGGTCCCGAGATCGGGCCGGTCGGTGCAGAGATAGAACCGCGCCTGGCTGCAGTCGTGCCGGCGCCTGTAGGCCTCGACCCGCTTCTTGAAGCCGGTGCCGCCCTCGGCCGCGAGATAGACAACGGTGCCGGCGACGACGTCGCGGTCGCGATAGTCGAGGCCGCGCGCCGGATGCATGACCAGGTCGAAGGTCCAGAACGACTTGCCGCACTTCGGCGCGCCATAGACCACGACCAGGCCGGACCGCGGCAGGATGCCGTACACCAGATGCTCGACCTCGGCCGACCAGGTGATCTTGCCAAACTCGGTGAAGGTAAACCGCGGCGCGGGTGATTCCGCTGTCGGCTGCCAGACCGGCGCCGCGACGCAGATCGCCTCCAGCTCGGCCTGGCTGTGTCCGGCCTTGAGCCAGTCGCTGACATCGCCCTTCGGCGGCAGATCCGGCAGCAGGATGACGCGCACGCTTTTGGCGATGCCCTGCAGGGCCTGTGCGGCCGCTGTGGCGCGCTTCTCGCCCTTGGCGTCGTTGTCCTGCAGGATGAAAACATCGCGCCCACGGAGCGGCGCCGCCAGCTCTGGGGTCCATTTATCGGCGGCATCGCCCGAGACCGTGGTCGCCGTCAGGCCGAGCTCGGCGAGGCGGTCGGCATCGCGCTCGCCCTCGCAAAGGTGCACGGTCCCGTCGGGATATTTCAGCAGCTCCGGCAGGCGATACAGCACAGATGGCGTGTCGCCGCGCGTATAGATCCAGCCGCCGCGCCCATTGGGCCGGCGCTGCCGGAAGGCCTTCGGCTCCTCGCGCACGACCTGATAGAGCAGCTCGCCGCTGGGCGTCCGGTAGTCATAGGCGGCGATGATCCGCGGCTTCGGCTCAGCCTTCGCCTTTGCTTTCGTCTTCGCCCTGATGCGGCGGATCGTTGCCTCGACGCGACCGTTCATTGCGTTGCCGTTCGGCTCCCACGGCGGCAGGCCGAGCCGCTCGCGGATGTAGTCCTTCGCCGCAAGCTCCTCGGTCTCGCCGCTACCGTTGAACAAATGCACCACGAAGCCATCGGGCGCGCCGGCAGCGAGCTTGATCGACATGCCGTTGTCGTCGGCGCTGTGCCCTGGCGATGGCGCGCGCACAGAACGGCCGACGACCTTGCCGTTAACTGCGCGCGCGATGTCGGCCAGGGTCAGCATAGGTCAGGTTGCCGCCGCGTCTTTGAGGGCGATTTCGCGGAAGGCCTTGTCGACTGCACGATCGAGATGGAAGTGTTCGCGGTGCAGAAGCGGCAGCAGTTGGTTGAGGGCAAATGCGACACTGTCGATCTTGGCCTCGATATCCGCCAGCTTGCGAGGTGACTCGCTTCTGAAGCCCATCGCAAGCGCGCCTGCCTTAAGTTCGATGTTATCAAGCTCGCTCAGCGCCGCGTTCAGCCGGTTGCGGATCGCGTCAGCTTCGTATGGAGGGATTGTGCTCTCAGCTTCTGTCGTCATTGGTTTGCTCCTTCAGAAGGGGATGTCGTCGTCCATGCCGCTGCCTTTCGGCTGCGGCTTCGGCTCCGACTTGGCGGCGGCTGCCGAAGCGGCTGCGACCGCGGCCGAGACTGGCGGGCTGATCGTGCGTATCGCCTTGGCCGGCGTCGGCGGCTTTCCTTTCGGCTTCACCTCGCCGAGATAAAGCTCGATCTCCTTGCCGACGAAGTTGGTGCCGTCGCCATCGCCGTAGGCCTCGACCAGCTCGCGCATCACGGACCTGTTGAGATCGGTCTTGTAGCCATTCGAGAGCGTCGCGACGGGCTTGTCGAAATCGCCCATGGTGACCTCGACGATGGTTGCCCGCATCGGGCCCTTGGCGAGATCGTCGAGGCTGACGAAGCGGGTTGCGGCGTAATCAGACATTCTCATAGTTCCTGTTCCTTGTTTTCCCGGCGCCCTTGCGTGTCGCCCGCACGGTTGCGCCTGGTGCCGTGCGTGGCGTGAAATCCCACTTCATGCTGGCGACGACGCCGAGCTTGTCCTCGCTGCGAACCACCAGCCTGTTGGTGACCTCGATCCGGAGCTGCGCGCTGCTGAACTCGGCGAGCAGCGCCGCCAGCGCCTGCGGCGCGACCACGATCAGCCCGTCGCCCATGGTCTCAGCCTCAACGAGGTCGCTGCCGGCATCAGGCTGTCGCGCCAGGTACAAAAAGATTTCGTCGGGTGCGTGCCACTCGATGACAAGCAGCGGCGCCTCGCCGTCCATCACGGCCATCAGCCGCGCCAGGCTGTCGACGAGATCCTGACGCTTGATGATCGCGGCATCGCTGCTGGCCTCGGGCAGCACGCGCGCCGGGTCGGGATAGGTGAAATCCAGCAGCCTAGTGATCGCGGTGAATCCCGCCCCGCCGACGGAGAAGAGCCGACTGTTCCGGCGCAGCGTCAGCATGCCGGATTCACGTCGGATCAGCCGCTCGATCGCGACCACGGACTTGCTCGGGATGATCAGACGCCGGTCGGTGCTGAACTCCGGCGCGACGATCGAGGTGCGCAGCAGCCGCACGCCGTCGGTCGCGGTGCTGGTCAGGCGGCCGCCTTCGCTCAGCAGAAGGATGCCGTTCAGATAGAACCGCGACGCTTCGCGGCCGGCGCAGGCGACAGGTTCGAGCAGATACCGCAGATCCTGCGCGGCGATCACGATGCTGGCTTCTTCATCGTCGAGCACCAGCTCGGCCGGCGGATTCACCAGGACCGGCAGCCGGTATCTGCCCTGGCCCGTGGTGATGCCGACGCTGGTGTCGGCCGCCGACAGGGTCATGGTGCCGCTGGCATGGCTGGCGATGCCGGCGATGCGGGCGGCATCGAGGACGACCTCGCCAGCGGCCTCGACCGTCGCCGGCACCTCGATCGACGTCGACATGGTCGCGTCGCTGCCGATGACGACCACGGCGGATTCACGCGCGGCCAGGCGCACCATGCGCTTGCCGGCGGCCATCGCAGCGGTCGCATGCGCCAAGGCGGCGCCGAGGTCGGCAGCCTGCAGGCTCATGCGCATGGCACGATCTCGATGATGCCCTGGCCGCACTGGCGACAGATCAAGCGGAGAGGCGACAGCTCGACGTCAGCAGGGCGCTGGATGGTCGCGCAGCGCGGGCACGCGACCGGCGCGAGCAGTAGGGTTCGGCCACCAGGCAGGCGAAGCGGCAGATTGACAACAGGCGCGATTGGCTTATGTCGATGCACGGTACTTCTCCTTCAGCGTTGGACGCGCAAGGGAACGGCGCCTGGCTCGTTGGCTCGACCAGGCGCCTTCTTTTTTCAGGCAGTGGCGGGTTCGGTGGTTGCCGCGGCCTTTGGCTTGCGGCGCGCTTCGATCTGCAAGGCCAAGCGCATCAACTGGCCGACACCTGTTGAGACGGTCGGCACCTTCGCCCGCGTCCGGCGCCAGGCGTCAAAGTCGTGATAGACATCGGCCGGCAGGTGCGCGGCGATCGGCACGCGCGTGGGCTTCGATGTGTTGTTGGCCATGTTGAGCACCATGAATGTGATCAGGTGCTCAACTATCAATACCGAAACGCCCGGCAGTGAAAGGACAACGTAAAGCTATTTTCGAGGATCTCTGTCCCAGGGCGGCGGCGGGATGTTCACGGAGCTGCCGTCCGTCACTGCCGGATTCAACTGACCCGCCGCGTCCAGATGGCGAGCGCGCTCGATGTCCTTGCGGACGGCATCGAAGTTGGGCGCATCCTTGCTGCCCGTGACAATGGCGGCCACCTTGCGGTCAGTTGGGTCCGGCGTCGCGTTGTAGCACGCGATGAGCGCGGCGAGGCGCTGTTGCCGCAGGCAGTCCCGAAAGCCAGACTTGGCCAGGTGCTGGATCGCGCGCCTGGCCAGCACGCGCACCTCGCGGAGATCGCCCCCGATTGCGAACCAGGCCCGCCCCAGCGCGAAAATGATCCGTTCAATCAGGCCCTCGGTGGTGTCGGCCGGGTGAATGTATTCGTGCAGCTCGAAGTATTTTTCGGAAGACGTGGGCGTCTCCCCCGGTGGCTTCTTTGGCGTGACCATGGCATCGCCTCGGCTTGGCTGGTCCTGACCGGACATCCGGGACAAACCGGACAAGGTCTATAGACCTTGTCCTGTCCCGTCCGGATGTCCCGCTAGTGGACTTCGGGACTTGCCCCGGACATGTCACGGCAATGTCCCGGATGTCCCGCTATAGCATGGGCTGCAGCTCTTGGATGCGCGGCTCCCTCAGACCGTGGTAGTTGTTCCGCATGCCGATCCTGCAGAACCAGAGGTGGGAACGCTTTGCCATCAACGTCTTCCAAAGCACGAAAACCCGCTGGTCGCTGGCCAAGTGCTATCGGGAGGCCGGCTATAGGGCCGTGGGACACAGCAGCGAGATGGCAGCGTCCCGGTTGATGAAGAAAGATGAGGTGCGCATGCGGATCGCCGAGCTGAGCAAGCCTGTGGCCAAGAAAGCGGGGCTTTCGCTGGAGGCGCTGATCACCCGCATCGAGGCTGCCATCGCCGCCGCGCAGGCCGACGGCGCGCACGGCGCGGTCGCCAGCAACCACAGCCTGATCTTGCGTATCATCGAGCTGGTCGAGGCCGGAAACGCCGACCAGGTCGTGTTCTGGGGCGGCGCGATGACGGCCGACGAGATCCTGCAGCACATCGTCGACGAGCTGGGTCCGGATGATGCGATCTCGATCGCCGAGGACATCATCGCGGTGGCGCGGAATCGTCTGGCCGACCAGGCAACCGTCATCTCCTGAGCTTCTGCCGTAACAGACCCCGTCGACGAGTCACAGGCGATGCTGTAACACATCATCGTTGGTCGCGACGTTACGGGGCGGGGCAGAATGAGCCAGATCGTGAGCTACATCCGGGTGTCGACGGGCCGGCAGGGCAAGTCTGGCCTCGGCCTCGAAGCGCAGCAGGCCGCCATCGCGCGGTTCTGCGAGCAGGAGGGCCTCTCGATCGCTGAGACCTTCGTCGAGGTCCAGACCGGGAAGGATGACGACGACAAGCGGCCGCAACTGCAGGCGGCCCTGGCAGCGGCCAGGAAGGCCAAGGGCGCGATCGTGGTCGCCAAGCTCGATCGGCTCTCGCGCGATGTCGCGTTCATTGCCGGGCTGATGAAGCATCGCGTCGACTTCATCGTGACCGAGCTGGGCCGCGATGTTGATCCGTTCATGCTCCACATCTATGCGGCGGTGGCTGAGAAGGAGCGCAAGCTCATCGGCCAGCGCACCCGCGATGCTCTGGCTGCCGCCAAGGCGCGCGGCGTCAAGCTCGGCGGCCTCAATGCAAAGGGTGAGGAGCGCCAGGCCGAGGCTAAGCAGCGCGCCGAGCAGCTCCGGCCGATCTTCGCCGAGCTCGCCGGTCAGAGCCTGCGCGCCATCGCTGCGGCGCTCAATGCGCAGGGCATCATGGCGCCGACCGGCAAGCCGTGGAGCGCGGTGACGGTGGCGCGCGTCCGGGAGCGACTGACGTGACCGAAAGCATTCCTTCGGAATCGCGAGAAGTTTCGGGCCGGGGTACGGGCCATATGCACCTCGACGAGCCTCTCGAAATGCAGATCCAACGCGTCTCCATCTCCGCCGCGCGTTTGGGTCCCATCCGCCGACACCCCCGTTCACCACATGCGGGAATCCCGATCTCCGACCTGGCCGACCTCAAAACCACCATCGCTGGCCAATCGATGGCCGTTCTGACGAGTTTCATACCTCCGTCCGCGGTTCCGAGCGTTACCGACAGTGGTCGATAGAAACCGCCGCCCAGGCTGTGGAACAGGCAAAAAACCTAAGGCAGATGTTAAGGTTAGCGACATTGCGAGGTTTAGGCAGGTTGCTGGGCCTAGCAGCCGTGTCAACGTTTGGCTTGACATTTTGGGCCAGGAGAGGCGCTGTACATGTACGGGGAAAATCGTCCCCGAATCTTGGGGGCGATCGTCCCCGCAGAATTTTGATTTCCCGAAAGGGAAATGAGCGGTGCGGACGACCCGACTCGAACGGGCAACCGGGGTTTACGAGACACCTGCTCTATCCAGTTGAGCTACGTCCGCCACCGCCTTCAGAAGCCGACGCATTACCAGTGCGTCGGCTTCTTTCGTCACAGTAGGGTCTTCGAGAACGGAGTCCAACGAAAAAACGGCTCGATGAGCGTATAACCAGGCTAACTATCTGAGAACATTTACTAAGTTATGCACTATCCCGACCCAGGGGAGGATGTTCAAATTGGGCCAAGTGGCCGTGCGAATCGGTTGCGCGACACGAGACCCGACTCAGGTCAATAGCCCACTCCTCGCCTCGGTAGTTCGGCTGATCACGGGCGCAGCAGCAGGACCAGTCGAGGTTACATCCTCCGCCTGTTGGAATGGTATGCCCGGTGGAGTTTTCCTTCGATCTGAGGCGCCCCGCTATAAACCTCGCCAGGTCAGCACGACGACCACGACCACAAACGCGGCGAACGACCATCCATTGTCGATGAGCGGAATAACGGCGAACAGTTTGGCGAATCGCATCTGGCCCTCCTTTGGGAAGGCCTGCCAACGTCAACACATTTTTGCGGTTAGCAACGCACCTCAGTTGGCGATCAGCGTCCCGCGCTCTGGCCTGACCGCCGGCAGCGGCACGGGTCTCGGCCTCGGCCGCTCGATCTGCACGGCGACCGGCGGCGCGCCCAGCATC
>NZ_CAFK01000016.1 GCF_000239815.1 Bradyrhizobium sp. STM 3843
GGTCGCCCCCAGTGACGACACGCCGTTGATCCAGCAGATCCACCTCGCCACCGCCCACGGCATCTGCGAGATGGTGGAAGAGGCGATGCTGCGCGAGGCCGGCAAGCCATGAGCGCCACGCCGAAGCCGGCCGCGTTCCTCGATCGCGACGGCGTCCTCAATCACGACGACAATTATATCGGTACACGCGAACGAATCCGCTGGATGCCGAATGTGGCCAAGGCGATCCGCCGGCTGAACGGCGCAGGCTATCACGTCTTCCTCTTCACCAATCAGTCCGGCGTTGCTCGCGGCCTGTTCACCGAGGACGACGTCGTGGCTCTGCACGACTGGATGCGCGCCGAACTCGCCGCCCAAGGCGCCGTGATCGACGACATCCGCTATTGCCCGCATCACACCGAAGGCACCGTCGCGCGCTATTTGCAGGAACACCCGTGGCGGAAGCCACAGCCTGGCATGATCCTCGACCTGATGGCGCATTGGCCGGTCCAGCGCGACGGCAGCTTTGTGATCGGGGACCGCGCCTCCGACATGGAGGCGGCGCAGGCCGCCGGCTTGCCCGGCTTTCTGTTTGCCGGCGGCGATCTCGACGCCTTCGTGGCCGATGTGATCGCTCAGACCAGCCGACGATAGACCGCGGCGATCTTGTCGGCTTCGGCCTCCAGGCTGAATTGTTCGATCACGCGCGCGCGGGCGCGTTCGCCCATCGCATGCGCCGCCGCCGGGTCCCGCATCAGCGGCTCCAGCGCAGCCACCAGCGTATCGACATCGCCTGGCGGCACCAGCACGCCGGTAACGCCCTGCTCGACCACGATCTCCGCCGCGCCGGCCCGCGCCGCCACCAGCGCGGCACCCGCCGCCATCGCCTCGATCAGGGTCAGGCCAAAGCCCTCGTTGCGCGAGGTGAATGCGTAGATGGTGAGCCGCTGATACCAGCGCTGCACCTCGGCAATCTCGAGCTCGCCGGTGATGATGATGCGTTGCGTGAGGCCCACTGCGGCGATCTTCTTGCGCAGTTCATTCGCAAACGGCATCTGCTCCGGCGTCACTGCGCCGACCAGCACGGCTGAGAAATCCGAATGCTGCGGCAGCAGCCGGCACATCGCCTCGACGAAGACGTCGCTCCCCTTCTGCGCCCGCACCCGGCCGAAGCAGCCGATGGCGTAAGCCCCAGGTAACCCGCTCTCCGCAAACGCCGCCGCCCGATCCGGCGGCGGGGCGTAGACGTCGGTGTCGACGCCGTGCGTGATCACCGTTGCCTCGCGCTTCAGATAGGAGGCGGAGATGTCGCTGGTGGCGATGATCGCATCCGTCTGGCGGATCAGCCAGCGCGTGATCCAGGTGTGATGGCGCTGTGCGGCCGAGGTGAACACGAGCTTCAACGGCCAGCCCAGGGCCCGCAGGAGCACCCCTGCGATCATCTCGTTGTTGCGGCGCGCGTGCCAGATCACCGGCCTCCGGCGGCCCCATAAATGCAGCAGATCTACCGCGCCCATCCGCGGGATGCCCTCGGGCGCATGGGAGCCGAACCACGCCGCACGGCAGCGCACCGCGAGTTTCGGCGCAACCATGCGGTTGGTTGCCGTGACCCCGGAATAGCGCCTGTGCAGGTTTGGCACGATGACATCGAGATCGGCGGCTGAAAATGACTGGGTGGGCACGTCACGCTCCGTTTAGGCGCGCTCCTATACGCAACATTAAGCATGGAAGCCAGTTCAGCCCAGGCGAAACCCGCCGTTCACTGCGCCAGCGCTAGTTTGCCGCAAAACAACAGGGATTGCGTCAAATAATGACTGTGCTCGTCACTGGCGGCGCCGGCTATATCGGCAGCCACACGGTGCTTGCGCTGGCGGAAGCCGGCGAAAGCGTCGTCGTGATCGACAACCTCTCAACAGGTTTTTCCAGCTTCGTCCCCGAAGGCGTGCCGCTGTTCATCGGCGATTGCAGCGACGAAAATCTCGTCGACGGCGTGATCAGCCAGCATGGCATCGACAGCATCATCCATCTCGCAGGCTCCGTCGTGGTGCCGGAATCGGTGCGCGATCCCCTGCTCTACTACCGCAACAACACCATGACCACCCGCAGCCTGCTCAACGTCGCGGTGCGGCGTGGCGTCGGGCGTTTCGTCTTCTCGTCGACGGCTGCGGTTTACGGTGATCCGGAGCAGGTTCCGGTGCCGGAGACGGCGCGGACGCGCCCAAACTCGCCTTACGGCACGTCGAAACTGATGGCCGAGATCATGCTGCATGACGTGGCCGCGGCGCATGACTTGAACTACGTCGTGCTGCGCTATTTCAACGTTGCCGGCGCCGATCCGCTGGCCCGCCTCGGGCTTGCGACTGTTGGCGCGACCCATCTGATGAAGATCGCGATGGAGGTGGCGACCGGCCAGCGCGCCAAGATCGATGTCTACGGCACCGACTACCCGACCCCGGACGGCACCTGCATCCGCGATTTCATCCATGTCACCGATCTCGCCCAGGCGCATCGCGCAGCGCTGGCTTATCTCTGCGGCGGAGGCGGCTCGGCGACGCTGAACTGCGGCTATGGCCGCGGTTATTCGGTGCTGGAAACCATCGAGGCGGTGCGGCGGGTCTCCGGGCGCGCCATCGCCGTCCAATACGGTCCGCGTCGCCCCGGGGACATCATGGCAATGGTCGCCGATGCCAGCCGCATGCACACGCTCTTGGATTGGACCCCGCACTACGCCAATCTGGACGCGATTGCTGCGCACGCGCTCGCCTGGGAGGAAAAACTGTTCCGCGAACGCAACAGCGACGCCCGAGAGCTGGCCTCCGCCTAATGTGATCGGGCTGACAAGCCCTTATTGGGCTTGAAAAAACCGTCCCAAGCGGGCATGCAGCCCGGTGCCGGCCCGGCGATCTGCGCGGGGCCGGTGAGGGACCAGAATGGCCGACTTTCCGAAGAAGATCACCGACGATCCGTATGGCGCCGCGATCCTGATCCGCCGCCTGATCATGGAACAGGGCATCGCCTATTGGCGACGTTATCTGACGGCCTTTGCATTGATGGGGCTCTCGGCGGCCGCGAGCGCAGGCGCCGCCTACATCCTGGGACAGGTGATCAACAAGGCTTATGTCGAGAAGAGCATTCCCGGTATCGCCGTGCTCTCCGGCGTCACGGTGCTGCTGCTGTTCGTCAAGGGCGTGACCACCTACGGCTATGCGGTGATCCTGTCCAAGATCTCCAACGCCATTCTCGCCAACAACCAGCGGCGGCTGTTCGGCAAGCTGATGAACGAGAGCATCGGTTTCTTTTCGGAGCGGCATTCGTCCGAATTCCTGGCACGGCTGACCGCCGGCGCGAAATCCATCACCGATGTGCTCAACATGCTGATCAACGCGATCGGCCGTGATCTGCTGCTCCTCGTCAGCATGATCGCCGTGATGGTGTCGCAGGACCCGTTGATGTCGTTCATCGGCCTCGTCGCGGTGCCGCCGGCGATGCTGGTGCTGCGCAAGCTGGTCAAGCGCATCAAAGGGCTCGCCTACGACCAGTTCTCCGGCACCGCCGACATTCTCGAGACCATGCAGGAATCGCTGCAGGGCATCCGCACGGTGAAGGCGTTCACCCTGGAAGATGCGATGCGCACGCGCATCGACGAAAACATCGCAATCGTCGAACGCAACGCCAACAAGATGGCGCGGGTGTCGAACCGCTCCAACCCGCTGATGGAGATGCTCGGCGGCTTCGCGGTCGCCGGCTGCCTGATGTATGGCGGCTATGCCGTGGTGGCGCTGAACGCCACGCCCGGCCAGTTCTTCTCCTTCATGACCGCATTTCTGATGGCGACAGAGCCGGCCAAGCGGCTCGCCCGGCTCAACATCGACCTCAACAGCCAGCTGGTCGGCGCCCGCATGCTGCTCGAGGTGGTCGACAGCCCCGCGACCGAACAGCCCGATGACGAGAAGCCGGCGCTGAAGCTGACCGACGCCCGGATCGAGCTCCGCGATGTCAGCTTCGCCTATCGCAACAAGGAGCCCGTGCTTAACCGGATGAGCTTCACGGCCGAGCCCGGCAAGGTGACGGCCCTGGTCGGCCCGTCCGGCGGCGGCAAGTCCACCGTGCTGGGGCTGCTGTTGCGGTTCTACGATGCGACGGAGGGCGAGATCCTGATCGACGGCCAATCGATCTCGGCCGTGTCCCGCCGTAGCTTGCGCGAGCAGACCGCCTATGTCGGCCAGGACGTCTACCTGTTCCGCGACTCGATCCGCGCCAATATCGCCTTCGGCAAACCCGGCGCGACCGAGGCCGAGATCATCGAGGCCGCGAAAGCCGCATGCGCTCATGATTTCATTATGAGCTTCCCGCTCGGCTATGACACCCCGGTCGGCGAGCACGGCACCCAGCTCTCCGGAGGCCAGCGCCAGCGCATCGCGGTGGCGCGCGCACTGATCCGCAACGCGCCGATCATCCTGCTCGACGAGGCAACCGCCGCGCTCGACTCCGAATCCGAGCGGCAGGTGCAGGAGGCGATCGAGCATCTCTGCCAGAACCGCACCACGATCGTGATCGCCCACCGCCTGCACACGATCATGCATGCCGACGCCATCCTCGTCGTCGAGGCCGGCGACATCGTCGAGCGGGGCCGGCATGACGATCTGTTGCGCCGGGGCGGCCGCTATGCTTCGTTCTTCCGCCTGCAGCAGCGCGACATGGGGCCTGTCGTCATCCCGATGAGCGCCACGTCCTGAACCGATCCTCATAGCCGCCGAGACCATTCATGAGCGCCACCCGTTTCGTCATTCCGGCCCCGCCGCAAGCCGCGCTCCCTGTCGTCGGGGAAACCGGCGCATTCCCCGTCCGCCGCATCTGGTGCGTCGGGCGCAACTATCTCGAGCACATCCGCGAGATGGGCAATGACGAGCGCGACCCGCCGTTCTTCTTCGCCAAGCATGCCGACATGCTGGCGCCGGAGGGCGCCGTGATCCCCTACCCGCCGCTGACCAAGGACATGCATCACGAGGTCGAACTGGTTGTCGCGCTGAAGAGCGGCGGCCTCAACATCCCGACCGAGAAGGCGCTCGACCACGTCTACGGCTACGCCGTCGGCATCGATCTGACCCGGCGCGACCTGCAGCTTGCCGCGCGCAAGAAGGAGCGTCCCTGGGAGGTCGGCAAGTCGTTCGATCACTCCGCGCCCTGCTCGGCCGTGCTGCCCGCCGCCAAGATCGGCCATCCGTCGAAGGGCAAGATCTGGCTCTCGGTCAACGGCACCGAGCGGCAGAAGGGCGACCTCACCGAATTGATCTGGAGCGTGCCGGAGATCATCTGGAAGCTGTCGCAGCAGGTCGAACTCGGTGCCGGCGACATCATCATGACGGGAACGCCGGCCGGCGTCGCGGCCGTGGTGCCCGGCGACAAGATCGAATGCGGCGTCGACGGCGTCGGCACTCTGAAGGTCTCGATTGGCGAGCCGGCCTGAGCGGGCCGGGCTAAGCATTTCAGGCGATCCCCATAGGCCGCGCCCAGCGCGGCCTTTTCATTGACGACGGCTGGGTCCCGGCTCTGCGGCGCAGCACTCCGTGCTGCACCGCGTCCGGGACACGGAGCAGTGCGCGACGGTCGAGACGGCATCGACTTAAGTGCCAGATATCTTGTCCCGGACGCGGTGCGGCGCAAAGTGACGCACCGCAGAGCCGGGACCCAGGAGCGCTTGGCAGCACAATTCAGAAATCCCATCTCAAACAAGCACTCTCGGGTCGAGAGATCACCCCACCCCGCTCGCCCGCTTCGCGCGCGATCGAGCCTCCCCCTCCAGGGGAGGGTGAGTACGAGCTCGCGGCATCGTCTGATGCATAATCTCAAACAGCGTATGGGGTTAAGCATGGGATGAGCATCCGCGACCTCGCGACGCTCAGCGTCCGAGCTATGCCCGAAGTCCTCACCCTCATGAAGTGGAGGGCGCAGGGAAGGCCGGGCGCTGGCCGCGCCCGTGGCCCGCCTGCAGCAAAAAATGCAGGCGGCAGGTACCACAGGTCTGGCCGAAAACACCCGGCCTTCCCCGCGCGATGGTTTTAACGGGCTATAGCGCGCTCTCCCTGGTGCGCCGGGCTTTCTGGCCACCATGTGCGCATGATGCTTGCGCATCAGCGCGAGATACTAGCGTCGGAGTATCAGGACCACACGCCTTCACCGTCCGCGAGGCAAACGGTCGTCCGTGCTCATCACACGCCGCCAGCCCGCGTCCACCGCATCCCGCTGCTAACGTCCGTGACGACCGCGAACCGTCCCCTACCGTGCAACGGAATGGACGGACAATACTGCTGATTTGGGGGAGCGACAAAGCGATTTATGTTTTTCAGAAATAGTTGACAATTGACTTCGGATGAACGTGATTTGGCCGACGGGTCGTCGCTCACGTGAGCGTCCTTGCGCGCCAATCAGCTAAACTTCGTCATGCCCGCGAAGGCGGGCATCCAGTACGCCGAGACAGCAGTGTGGAAAACGGAAGGCTGGTGTTTACTGGATCGTCCGCCTGCGCCTGCGCGGACGATGACAGCAGAGAGTAAGGCATCAACCCGTCCCTCACCGGAACGCCGACACCACGATCAGTCCGACGATCGCCACGGTCAGCGTGTACTTGGCTGCGTAGTAGACCGTCCGATTCCAGTCCTTCACCTTGCGGGTGGCGAGGTGGAATTCATAGATCTTGCCGAACACCTTGTTCAGCACGCCGACATGCTCGCCGTCGACATTCTGCGTCGCCGAGGCCTTGACGATGTGATGGCTGACCCAGCGGTTGATCGCGGTCATGAAGCCGTATTTCATCGGGCGCTCGACATCGCAGAACAGGATGATCCGGTTGACGTCGGTGGCGTTCTCGGCGCTGTGGATGAAGGTTTCGTCGAACATGAAGGCTTCGCCGTCGCGCCAGACGCAGGGCACGCCGTCGACCAGGATCCGGCATTTGTCCGAATTGGGTGTCACCAGCCCGAGGTGATAGCGGATCGATCCGGCGAACGGGTCGCGGTGGGCGCCGAGCTTGCCGCCCGGCGGCAGCATCGCAAACATGGCGCCGTGCACGCTCGGAATCGAATTCAACAGCTCAACCGTTTTCGGACAGAGCGTGCGCGCAGAGGGAAGAAAATCGTCGTACCATTTGAGATAAAAGCGTTTCCAGCCGCTCTTGAAGAACGAGTAGAAGCCCCAATCGTTGTTCTTCGCCGCTGCACGGATGAAGCCCTCGTCGAACAGGCGCACCGCCTCCTCGCGGATCATCTCCCAATTGTCGGTCAGCTTCTGCAGCTCCGGAAACTGCTCGACCGGGATCACCGGCTCGTTCGGCACGGCCGAGCCCGCATACATCAGCACGTTATACGGCGCGAGATAGGTCGAGTGGTCGCCGAGCTGGCGGGCGAGCCGCAGCCGCTCCTTGCCGCGGAAATGCACATAGATCGTCGAGCCAACGAGGATGTAGAGGCCCACGAGCTGTGGCGCGAAAAGCTGTGTCAGCATGTCCGGTGTCCCATCAACCGGCCGGCACAGAACGAGAGCAGGACCGAATCTGGTCCGACACTGGGGTGTTCTGATATTGGCCGCGAGACGGGAAGATAGCCGGAAGTACAGAGCGCCGCACCCCCTCGGGAGCGACTTGTGAACACCAGGGCTGTCCAAAATTCCCGGGGCGTGCCCGGACGGCAACAGCACGCCGTAGCCCCTACTGGACCGGTTCCCAGGCGCAAGGCGCTGTGAAAACTTCGGTGGGTTTTTCAGGTCCGCGTCAGTTCCTGGAGCCCCTTGAAGGTGAGACGCTTGGGGTCCCTGACGCCGGCCAGATAAAGCCTCCGGATGAAAGCAGTCACTGCATCGCGATCGCAGCCGGTCAAGGCGACGACGGCATCCACCGCGGTCTTCTGAGCCTCCATTGGAGTTCTCCTGCCGTGAGCACCCGGCAGGTCAAGTTTTCACGATGAGCTTAATGTCGCGTTAACCGTCAGGCCCGGCATTGCCTGGCCTCAGCTCGGTCATACAGTGCGCCGCTCCCCGCCCCCACCAGGCCATCGACGTTGCGTCGAGTCTCGGACACGCAAGCTCAAAGCAATTGGAATTCTTGAACGCGCTCGATCGGCCTCTGGTCAGGCACGTAGAGCTTCGGTCGCGTCGGACGCCACGGCGGCGTGATGACACGCCGCTCCAACTCAACCGCGGTTCCCATCCGCTCCTCGAACCGGACCGCGAACCCATCCGGAAACAGGCGGATGACGCGTCCCACACAACTGCCCACCGCAAGCGGCATCCCGATCTCGGGCTGAAACTCGGACGACACCGCCGCTCCCGATAGCGAGGCGTCGATCAGGAAGCACGGCACGCTGCTGCCGTCAGCGAGGGTCAACGCGGTATGCGGCGAATTCGGAACGAAGCGCGCGTCCTTGCGGGAATCGCGAACCGTCGGATCCTTCTGTCTCTTCTCCAGCCACACCAGCTTCTCGGCAAACTTCGCGCGCTGCGCGCGCGTCATCGCGAGCTCGAGCAGAAAGCCGCCATGGATGGTGTCGCTGATCTCGCCGTCGAACTTGCCGAAATCACGAAAATACGACGTCAGGCGATCGCCGATCCTGCCGACGACGGGCGCATCGAGCAGCATGCGAAAGGGCGACACGCGCGTGGTACGACAGGCGAAACACCGCGGTCTGCCTTGCGGATCATACCAATTTCCAAGCGTGTAGGAGCCCACCGACTGGATCCTGACCGCACGCTGTTTAAGGAATCGGGCCACCGACATTGCGCGCCTCTCGTTCGCGAAGACCAGAACGGCTCCCTTCCGTCGACCAGCTGTTGCTTGCTGCTGCCTGCGATGGCTCGTGCCGCGACGCAAGGCGCAGGCCGGCCGAAGCAGTTCGGAATAGGACCGTATTGACGCGCGGATGCTGCGCGGAAATTTGCTAACGAACTTTGAAATGCAGGAGTCGGATTCCCCCGTAGTGATGATATGTCCGATCCCTTTCCGCTTCCTGAAGATTGGACCCCGTTCGAATACGGGTGTAGTTGCGCTTGGACAACCATGCCTCGCCCGTCGACGATGCCGACTTCGTAGCTCCTGATCCGCGCAGGAATGCGCTGTAATGAGCTCACCACAACCGGTGATAGCGTCACGCCCACAGGCGCCCAACCCTGCCGCGCAATCCAGTGTTTGCACGGGCTCCAACGCGTTCGCCTGATTGCACAATTGCCGGAATAACTCCGCGTTCACCATTGCCGCAATCGCCATTTGCGACGACCGCGATCGGCTCGAGATTGCAAGTTCGCTTATACTATTGGCGCTTAGTCATACGCGACAGGGGGAGCCGTCAGCGGCTTGTTCGCATCCCCGGCGTATGAGTTAAGAGTAGTAACGCGTATGATGACCGCACGCATCGTGGTGCTGACCATCGCTCTCGGCGCAGGTGGCATCGCGGCCTATCTCGTCAGCACAGCTGATAAGCAGCAGGAGGCGCCTGCCGCACCCGTCGCGCAATTGCCGACCGTTGAAGTCCTCGTCGCAAAAGCTGAGATCGGACTGGGGCAACCCGTCAAGCCAGGCGACCTCATCTGGCAGACGTGGCCGGAAGCCGCGAGCAACATCTTCATCCGTCGCAGCGATCGTCCTGATGCGGCGAACCAGCTGGTCGGCTCCATAGCGCGCAGCCCATTTCTGATCGGCGAGCCGATCCGCGAACAGAAGCTGGTGAGGGCCGACGGCTCCGGCTTCATGGCCGCCATCCTTCCTGCCGGCATGCGCGCCGTTTCGACCGAAATATCGCCCGAGACCGGCGCCGGCGGCTTCATCCTGCCGAACGATCGCGTCGACGTCATCCTGTCGAAACGCGACAAGAACACCGACCACCCCGGCGGACCCGACGTCATCAACTCCGAGATCATCCTGTCCAACGTCCGCGTGCTCGCAATCGATCAGGCACCGAAGGAAAAGGAAGGCCAGAACACGGTGGTGGGCAAGACGGTCACGCTCGAATTGAAGCCCGAGCAGGCCGAGGCTCTCGCCCGCGCGCGCCAGAGCGGCTTGCTGTCGCTGGCGCTGCGCAGCATCGCAGACATCAACGCGGTGGAAGCCAGCGCGGACGCCAAGGCGCCGAAGAGCGGTGGCTCCATCGAAATCGTGCGTTACGGCGTCTCAAGCTCGCAAACGGCACAGAAGTGACCGAAAGGAAGTGGAAGATGAATTGCGGGCAAAATCGATCGAAGCTGGGGACCGCGATCGCCCGTGCGCTCGCCGCCTCGGCCATCGCCGGCCTGACGCTCAACCCGGCGTTTACGCCGGCAATCGCAGCGGATGACCATGCCGACGCACCTGTCGTGTCGGCCGGATCGTCGAAGGTCCGTTTCCTGTCACTCGGAATCGGCAAGTCCGTCGTGGTCGATTTTCCGCAGGACGTGAAAGACGTGCTGGTCGCCGATCCCAAGATCGCCAATGCGGTCGTGCGCTCGGCGCGGCGCGCCTACATCATCGGCGCCTCGGTCGGCCAGACCAATGTGGTGTTCTTCGACGCCGAAGGGCAGCAGGTCGCGTCCTATGACATCGCCATCAAGCGCGACCTCAACGGCGTGCGCCAGGCGCTCAGCCAGAGTGTGCCGGGCGTCAAGATCGATGGTGTCGGCGACAGCGTGATGCTCACCGGCTCGGTCTCGAGCCCGGTCGAGGCGCAGCAGGCCGGCGAAATCGCCGCGCGGCTGGTCGGCGGCCCGGACAAGGTCGTCAACTCGATCGTGGTGCGCGGGCGAGATCAGGTGATGCTGAAGGTGAACGTCGCGGAAGTCCGCCGCGAGATCATCAAGCAGATGGGCATCGATCTCAGCGCCAGCCTGAACTACGGCACCGCCGTGGTGAATTTCAACAATGCCAATCCCTTCACCGCCCTCGGCAAGTCGCTGGTCACCAATAACGGTCTCAGCGCCACCGGCGGCGGCCTGTCCTCGGTCTCCGCCACCATGCGTGCGATGGAGCAGGCCGGCGTGGTCAAGACATTGGCCGAACCGAACCTGACCGCCATCTCTGGCGAGTCCGCGACCTTTGTCGCCGGCGGCGAATTCCCTGTTCCGGGCGGATATGGCTGCGACCCGACCACCCGCATCTGCACCACCCAGGTCACCTTCAAGAAGTTCGGCATCTCCTTGAACTTCACGCCGGTCGTGCTCAGCGAGGGCCGGATCAGCCTGCGCGTGATGACGGAAGTCTCCGAACTGTCGAACGACAATGCGATCACCGTCTCTTACGCCTTGAGCGCGAGCCAAAATTCCTCGGTGACGATCCCTGCGATCCGGACCCGCCGCGCAGAGACCACGCTGGAGATTCCGTCGGGCGGTTCGATGGCGATGGCTGGCCTGATCCAGAACCAGACCAAGCAAGCGATCAATGGTCTGCCGGGCGTCGATCAACTGCCGGTGCTCGGCCAGCTGTTCCGCAGCCAGGACTACGTCAACGACGAGACCGAACTGATGGTGATGGTGACCCCCTATGTGGTGCGTGCCGTTGCCCAGAAAGAACTGTCGCGTCCCGACGACGGCTTCGCGCCGGCGACGGACTCCGAATCGGCGCTGCTCGGCCGCCTCAACCGTCTCTACGGCGTTGCTGCGCGGATCGAGCCGGTCTCGGGGCGCACTGCCGGCTTCGGTTTCATCATCGATTGATTTGTCGGCTCGAGGGGACGGGGAATCCACTATGTCGAAACCAGCGGCGGCCAAGAGCTATCTGACGAGCTATCGGACAAGCCATCGGACCTTGCGCCTGATCGGCGGCCTTGTTGGCGCGCTCTCGCTTTCACTCGGAGCCTGCACCTATACGAGCACTGAGGTCGTCGCGACGATCCCGGATGACTACAAGATAAGGCATCCGATCGCGATCGAAGAAGGCAGGCAATCGATCGTCGTGTTCGTCGGCAATGACCGCGGCGGCCTGACCGCGCCGCAGCGCAACGACATTGCCGGCCTTGCGCGCTCCTGGCTGCGCGAAGGCACCGGCGCCGTCGTGGCCGATGTTCCCGTCGATACGCCGAACGCGCGTGCCGCGGCCGACACCTATCGCGAAATCCGCGCCATGCTGACGGCCGGCGGCGTTCCCGCCCACGCCATCAAATTGCACAACTATCAGCCCGAAGATCCGCGCCTGCTGGCAGCGATCCGGCTGAGCTATCCGAAGATCCAGGCCGTTGCCGGACCGTGCGGATTGTGGCCGGACGACCTGGGACCGAATTTGAACAACCCCGGCTACAGCGACAATCAGCACTATCAGAATTTCGGCTGCGCCACGCAGCGCAATCTCGCCGCCATGATCGATAACCCGGCGGATCTCGAACAGCCGCGCTCCGAGTCGGCCGCCTACACGCCGCGCCGCTCCGCCGCGTTCGAGAAATATCGCAAGGGCGAGTCGACCTCGATCAGCTATCCGGACGCCGACAAGGCCAAACTCAGCGACGTAGGCAAATGACCAGCGCTTCCCCTCAAAGCCAGGAAGAGCAGCCCGGGTCGGCGCACCCGGCTGCCGACGACCACATTGCGCCGGTCCCGCGCGTCTCCGTGCAGGCCTTCTGCGAAACCGAGCGAACCTCCGGCGCGATGCAGGCCGCAAGTCAGGATCGCCGGCTCGGCAAGGCGCATATCACCATCAAGATGGGCGGCATGGCGCGAGCCATCGAGACCTATCACTCGCAGCCGACACCCAACGTGATCGTCTTGGAGGCGCCGCCCGGCGGCGATATTCTCTCAGGACTCGACGAGCTCGCCGGCGTCTGCGATCCCGGTACGCGCGTCGTCGTCATCGGCGGTCCCGACGATACCGTGGCGTATCGCGAGCTGGTGCGCCGCGGCGTCAATGATTACGTGGTCGGGCCGGTCGAGACGCTCGACATCATCCGCTCGATCTGCAGCCTGTTTTCCGCGTCCGAAGCCGTGATCACCGGTCGCATCATTGCCGTGGTCGGCGCCAAGGGCGGGGTCGGTGCCTCCACCGTCGCGCATAACGTCGCGTGGGCGATGGCCAATACCCTCACGCTCGACTCCGTCGTGATCGACCTCGACATGGCATTCGGCACCGCCGGCCTCGACTACAACCAGGATCCGTTGCAAGGCATCGCCAACGCGATATTCCAACCGGACCGGCCGGACACTGCGCTGATGGAGCGGCTGCTGGCCAAATGCTCCGAGCATCTGAGCCTGCTCGCGGCGCCTGCCACGCTGGAGCGCGTCTACGATTTCGGCGCCGAAGCCTTTGATGCCATCCTCGACACGCTGCGCATGACCCAGCAATGCATCGTGCTCGACATCCCGCATCAATGGTCTGCCTGGACCCGGCATGCGCTGATCAACGCCGACGACATCCTGGTGGTCGCCGAGCCGGATCTCGCCAATCTGCGCAACACCAGAAATCTCTTGAGCGTACTCAAGGCCTCGCGCCCGAACGACCGGCCACCGCTGTACTGCCTGAACCAGGTCGGCATGCCGAAACGGCCCGAGATCGATCTCAAGCGCTTCTCCAAGACGGTCGAAGCCGAACCGGTGGCAACCATTCCGTTCGACTGCAAGCTGTTCGGAATGGCCGCCAATAACGGCCAGATGATCGCCGAGATCGCGGCGCTGAACCGGACGCCCAAACTGTTTCTGGAGATCGCCAACCGCCTGACCGGCCGCGTCGATCCGAAGGCGCAGCGCAGCTCGCTGCTCGCCCCGATCGCGAAGCTGCTCGGCGTAAGATCGGCGTAAGATAAGTCAGTCCGACCGGCTGAGCATCTTGGCCAGCTCCTTGTCGGGCTGGCTCGCCATCGGCCCCTTCGCCGCCGGCTCCTTTTGCGCGGTCTGCTTGCGGGCGAGCAGCCGCTTCAGATAGCTCACATTGGCATTGGCCTGCTCGGGTGCCACGCCGCCGCGCATGATGTCCTCGGCCTCACTGACGCGGCCCTGCAGACCGATGACCACGGCCAGATTGGTCCTGACCCGCGGATCGGCATCCGGGCGGCCATAGGCCTTGCGCAGATTTTCCTCGGCTCTCGGCAGGTCGTTGGAGAGCGCATAGGACAGGCCGAGATTGGAGAGGACGGAGGGATCGTCCGGCGCGATCTTCAGCGCGGTCTCGTAGTACTGACGCGCTTCCTCCTGCCGGCCCATCTGATCGAGCACGGCGCCCTGCGCGGACAGAATGTGCCAGTCAGGATCTTCGGGCGAATGCGCGCGGCTTAGCACGTCGAAGGCCTGCTGGAAATTGCCGTTGTCGGCCAATGCACGACCATAGCCGGCGAGCAGCGCCTTGTTGGTCGGGTTGGCAAGGGTCGCCTGCTCGAGCACCGCGACGGCTTGCGAACGCTGGCCTGTTGCGCGCAAGGCGCTGCCATATCTCAGCGCAATCTCGGGGTCATTGGGATGGCTGCGGAAGCGCTCGCGATAGAGCTCCACATCCGCGCGCGGGTCGGAGCTGGCGCTCTTTTCGGTCTTGTCAGGGAGCGATCCCGTGATCTCGCCGAGATCGGTGGTCTGGCAGGCGGCAAGGCCGAGCAGCACCACTGCGAACGCCGTCGCGAAGACGGCCGGTCTGACAAGTTGTTCGGAGCGGAGCGGCGTCAAGCTCATGCGACTGATCAATCGAGGACGACAGGTCAGGCACGCTCACATATTAACCCTAAGGTCGCGTTAAGATGTTCCAGCGAATGCGGCACAGATCTGCGGCTAGTCGATGAATTCCGCGCCGAACTCGCAGCCGATCCGCCAGGCCAGCCGGCATTTGCGCGAATGATCGGGCGAGAAGATGATCGTGAACTGCGGTGGGACCTCGACGAATTCCGCCACCACCTTGACGCCACCGTTCGAAATATCCGTGATCGTGCAGTCGCGCGGCAGATTCCCCGTTCCCCAATGGATCTTCGCAAGCCTTCTGCACAAACGGCGCTCGCTTCTGCGACGGTTCGCCAACATCTCGATCTCTCGCCCGCTTAACCAACCCATCCGGTGACAAGACGGTTTTAGGACCGAAACGTTGGCATCTGGCTAGCGCGATGTCGCGAAATCCAGTCGTCGTCTTTGCATTTTCTTGACCATGGCGGCCCGCGCCTCATTGCATGAAGCGATCGAAATAAGCGGCGAGCTCGCGATAGGCGTCGAGCGGCAGCACATGGGCGACATACTGGTCCGGCCGGACCACCACCAGGCAGCCTGCTGTCCGGTCGATCCCGCGCATCGCAAAGATATCCTGACCGCTCTTGAGATCGGGGCAGAACATTTTTTCATAGTCGCGCAGTCCGTAGCGTCCCTTGCGCGGCAATAACAGCGCTGGCATTGCCTCGATGGCGAGTTCGCGATGGCCTTGCTGGAATACCGCCCGGACATCGATCACCGCATCGATATCGGCGCCCCCCGGCGTGTAGCGCCGGATCGGCGAGTCCGGGCTCTCGCCGAGGAAGGCACACAGCGCTCGAATGGCGGAGTTTTCAGCCGTCGGGTTCTCCGCGCCGGCAAAGGCGAAGATCCGGAAGCGCCCGTCCGCCTGAAGCACATGGCCGAGATGCACCGGCCTGGCATCGCCGAGCCGGATCACCGGCGCGGAATGGAAGCGCTTGCCGATCACAAATCCCTCGGCCAGACGCTGATGGCTGGTTTCGCCCGTGATCAGCGAAGGCCGATAATGCGTCGCGGTGCCCGCCGTGTAGCGCCCGTGCCGGACGAAATAGCTCTGGGTCTGCGCCGGATCGAACCCCTCCCCCTTCGCGGCAGACGCCAGGATCGCGGCCCATTCTCGGTCGAAATCGATCAGTTCCTTCGCGATCGCCTGGCGCTCGGCGGAGTAAGTGTGCAGGAGCTCCGGCCTGGCGCGCTTGCGCAGCACGGCCGCCAGCTTCCAGCCAAGATTGAAGGTGTCCTGCATGGAGACGTTCATGCCCTGCCCCGCCTTCGGGCTGTGGGTGTGGCAGGCATCACCGGCAATGAAGACGCGCGGAAGCCGCGTCGCGATCTCCGCCTCCGGCACGTCGTCGAACTTGTCGCACAGACGCTGGCCGATCTCGTAGACCGACCACCACGCGACCTCCTTCACCTCGAGCGTGTACGGCTTGAGGATCCGCTGCGCCTTGGCGATCAGCTCTTCGACGGTGACATTGCGGTTGGCGACGCGCTCGCCGACCTCCAGCTTGCTCAGTTCGACATAGAGCCGGACCAGGTAGCCGCCTTCCCGCGGGATCACCAGCAGGCTACCATCCGTGGCGGACTGGATCAGCGACTTGAATCTGATATCGGGGAAGTCGGTGACAACAAGCACATCCATCACGCCCCAGGCGTGATTGGCGGATTCCCCATGCAGCTCGCGCCCGATCGATTTGCGCACCGTGCTGCGCGCCCCGTCGCAGCCAACCACGAAGCGCGCCTGGATCGTCTCGCTCTCGCCCTCATGGGCGGGATCGATCCGCTCGAGCTTGACCGTGACGCCATGGTCGTCCAAGCCCGCCGCAGGATCGATGCGCAGGTCGGCGAGCCGGCGCGCATAATAGGGCTCCAGCCTGGCTGCCGAGCGGTGCATCACATCAAGAAAGAAATCGTGCACGCGCGCCTGGTTCAACACCACATGCGGCATCTCCGACAGCCCGTCCTCAACGTCCTGCACCCGTCCGCTGCGGGCGATGTGGCCGCGTCGCGCCTCGTCCGGCTTCCAGAAGGTGGTCTCGTTGATCCAGCAGGCTTCCTTGAGCACGCGCTCGGCAAAACCGTGAGCCTGGAACATCTCCATAGTGCGGCAGGCGATGCCGTCGGCCTGGCCGAGCAAGAGCCGGCCCGGCTTCTGCTCGATGATGCAGGTGGTAATATCGGGAAAGGCGGAGAGCTGCGCCGCCAGGTTCAGGCCGGCCGGCCCGCAGCCGATGATCAGGACATCGACCTCGCCGGGGACAGAGCCCGACGCGCCGGACGGGACGACACGCGCTGCGGGGTCGACGATCTCCGGATCGCCCGGCTGGAATCCATTGAGATGAAACTGCATGACACGTTCCTCCCGCTTTTTGATATTGATCAGTATACTGATCATCAGTATACTTGTCAACAATATCCTGGAGAGATGAGGTGACAGATACCCAAGACAAGACCAACGACATGCCCGGCCACCTCGCCCGGCGTTTCCAGCAGATCGCGGTGGCGGTCTTTCTGGCGGAGGTCGAGCAGGCCGGCTTCGACCTCACACCCGTGCAATATGCGGCGCTGGCCGCCATCCATGCCAATCCCGGGATCGACCAGATCACCCTCGCCGGCTTGATCGCGTATGACCGCACCACCATCACCGGCGTGATCGATCGTCTGGTGCAGAAGGGCCTCGTGCTGCGCCAAGCCTCCAGCCGCGACCGACGCGCGCGCGAGCTTCAGATCACTGAAGCGGGACAGCAGACCTTTCGCGCCATCACCCCCGCGGTCGAGGCCGCGCAACAAATCATGCTGCGCGGGCTGACCGAGACGGAAGCCCGGGAGCTGGTGCGGCTGCTGCAAAAGGCAATCGCCGCCGGCAACGAGCTCAGCCGCGCGCCGCTGCGGGACGGAACGGGAGAACCTGGCTGACAAGCGGGTACCAAGCCACAGATACGATCAACAATGCAAAGCAACCGAACGCCGGCCTACGGGACCGCACAGCAAACCCACCCCGTACATGCTGATGGGGCGGCTCGACCTTGCAGCACGCAGACCATCACGCGCGGGGATAACGCGGATGGTTCCAGTACGGGTTGTCGCGCCGGAACGCCTCGTCGTCCAGATAGGGATATTGATCGTTGATCGGTCGTCCCATCTCGAGTTTGGGCGTTATCTGTGTGTCGGACGGCACGATCACATCGATGACGACGCCTCCCTTTTTCGAGAGCAGCGCCGGCGAGAGATCCTGCAAGCGCTCGACACGGTGATAGGCAAGACCGTAACCAGCAACGATGCCTGAAAAATCCGGCGCGCTGTAACCTTCGATCGTCGCATGATAGCGACCGCCGAGATAGCTGTCCTGAAACTGGCGGATCATGCCGTAGCAACCATTGTTCATGACGACGATCACCACATCCAATCCGTAATGTGCGATGGTCTGCAATTCCTGGATATTAAGCTGAAAACCGCCGTCGCCGATGAACGCGAAGACCTGGCGGCCGGGATTGGTGATTGCCGCCCCGATCGCTGCCGGTACCGCGTAGCCCATTGGCGAGTTGCCGCCCGCGGTAAAGAGTGTCTGCGCGGAACGATGGAACATCTGAAAGACCCAGCATAGAGCCGCGCCGGTGTCGCAGGCAACGATCGCATCCCGCTTCATCAGTCGGTTCAACTCCTGGACCACCGCGTAAGGCGACAGTCCTCGAACCTCGCCCGTCAGGTGCTCAACGCTGCGGCCGCGATAGCGCGCGCAGAGATCCGAGACGTGAGCGCACCAGGCCTCTGCGGGAGTCGGCGCGCGAAGCTTCGACAGCAGTGACGCGAGCTCACGCAGGTCGAACTGAGTGACGCCGTAACCATCAGCCTTGTACTTGACGAGTTCTTCCGCATCGATGTCGACGACGTGAACGCGCGCATCCGGAGCAAACGATCTTGCGTTGCCGCTACGCTGCCGGTTATCGAGCCGGCTTCCGAGCACCAGAACTGCGTCGGCATTCTGGATCACGGCGTTGGCGCCCCGGTTGCCGTAGACGCCGATGGCGCCGCAATAGCTCTGCATAGCGTGATCGAAATAGGTCAGCGCGTTCCAGCTCGCGACGAACGGTACGTCGTGTTGTTTCAGCCAAGCACACGCGGCGTCCTGAGCGCGAGCGAGTCCAATTCCTGCCCCGAACAGCAGCACCGGTCGCTCGGCGCGATCGAAGAAATTAAGTAGATCGTCAGGAACATGATCGACAGCTGCCAAGTCCGTTTCCGCCGGAGGCGCGAAGTCATCGCCGACTTCGAGCTGCTGCACGTCCATCGGAATGTCGATCAGAACGGGCCCTCCGCGGCCCTCCAATGCAATGTCGAAGGCCTTGGCCAATTCGCGCTTCAATTCCTCAGCGGTCCTGACAAGCACGGCGTATTTGGTGATCGGCGCCGCCATCTCGACGATGCGGGTCTCCTGGAAACCGAACTGGCGAACCTTTGCGCCGGCCCAGCCGGCGCTTTCACGCATGTTGACCTGTCCCGTGATGAAAAGGCTCGGAATCGAATCGAAATAGGCGCAGGCAATCCCAGTCAGCAAATTCGTGGCTCCAGGCCCGCTGGTCGCCATCGCGACACCAACCTTGCCTGAGGTCCGCCACACCGCGTCCGCAGCCATTGCCGCGCCCTGCTCGTGCTGGAAACAGAGGTAGCCAAGCTTCGGATGGTTCGCCACGGCATCGACCATGAAGGCGCAAGCCCCCCCGGTCAGCAGAAACACCTGCTGGACGCCGCGCCTCGCCAGAAACTCCGCGACATATTCCGCCCCAGTCATAGCTTTGCCGCCCCCGCTGCACCGGCTTCCCAATGGTGTTTCATCAAGACAAAAAACCTGTCGATGTGCCCGGTTCTGCCGGTTTCAATCCACTCGGTCGTCTCACCGGAGACGACTTTTTCCAGAGCGATGAGGGAGAGTGGAACAAAATCGAGCCGATGATAGAGCGCCAGCGCACGCGCGTTGTCCGCAAGCGTGCGCAACCTGATCTCGGCCGGTCCAAGACTGCGATAGGTCCAGTCGAGCAGCGTCGCCAAGGCATGCGTCATGACACCCGGCGGCGCCGTCGCCTCGCCACGCACGACGTTGTCGATCTCGCAGGTCCCGGCCTCGAAATCGAAGCTCGAAAGGCCGAGGTGACCTACCGGGCGCGAATCGGAATCGAGCACCAAGAACAGGATCCTGTCCGGCCGCTCGATCAACTGGCTGCGCGACCATGCGCGCGTGCCGTCGACGGTTGGACGAAACAGCTTGGTGAAACCGCCGATGTTTTCCGTACGCCAGCGGGTCAGCGACGCGATCACGGCGTCGTCGGCCACCTTATCGGCGGTGAACGGCGCCAGCGTGACACCGGTGCTCTGCACCGACGGCAGGCGCAACGCCGCGAACGGCGCGGCCTTGAGCGCGCCGAAACGCTCGCAGACCTTCTTGCGCCAATCGGAGGAACCGGACGCGTCGCTCACGGCTAACGGCCGATCAGGGAAATGAAGTTGCGACAGACGAAGTCGACATCCTCTTCGGTGAGGTTCAGCGCCGAAGGCAGCGAGATGCCGCGCCGCCACACCGACTTGGCAATGGGATTCTCGAACCTCTGTCGGTACATCGGAAACGCGCTCATCTGCGGGAATCCCGGCCGACAATGGATGTTGAGGTCCCGCAACGCGACGATGATAGCGTCACGATCGGCGGCGACGCTCTCTTCGAGGAAAAGCGAGGGATAGCAATAGTTGCTGCGGCAGCCGGGCTGTTCGACGAGAAGGCGTACACCTTCGATGCCGGCCAGTCGCTCGCTATACCAGCCGTGAATACGTCGCTTCATCGCGATCAGTTCCTCGACACGCTCGACCTGCGCGAGCGCGAGTGCGGCGGCGATATTGGCAATCGTATATTGATAGCCGACGGCATCGCACCAGAAGGTCGCTTCTCCGTCGGTACGCCCCATCCATGCCATATTGTGAATGCGCTTGTAGAGCGCTTCGTCCTTGGTGCAGATCACGCCGCCTTCGCCACTGACGGTCAGCTTCGCCCCCTGGAAGCTGAAGCAGGAAATATCGCCGAACGTTCCGACCTTCTGGCCGTTGTAGCTCGCACCCAACGCCGGTGCGGCATCCTCGATCACCTTCAGATTATGGCGCCGCGCGACCGCCATGATCTCGTCCATCCGCGCCGGATGCCCGAATGTGTGGACCAGCATGATCGCCTTGGTCTTCGGAGTGACCGCCGCTTCGATCGCCTCCGGATCGATGCACCAGGTTTCAGGATCGATATCGACAAAGACGCATTCGGCACCGGTATACGCGATGGCATGGGCGGTAGCCGCCCAGCTGAAATCCGTCACGATCACCTCGTCGCCCGGACCGATGCCGAGCACGACCGCGGCAAGGTGCAATGCGGCGGTGCAGGTATGCAGGCCGCGGACATAGGGAACGCCGAGATAATTGCCGACGGCCTTTTCCAACCGCCGAATATGGGCATCGTAATTGTCATAGAAGCCGTTGCGGACACCATCGACGACGTAGTCGACCTCCTTCTCCGTGATCGACGGACCCGCGAAAGCGATCTTCCTCATCTCAGTGCTCCGCTTCCAAAGTTCGCTGCATCCTCGAGATTGCTCCTGTGCGAACTTCGGAAGGGCAGGAGCATTCGTTTAGTCTCAGGTTGAGCGGCTGCCATGCCGCCCCGGAAGAATTCTCCTGCAATTGCAGTATCCATCGAATTCCCCAAGGATCTGCTCATCGCAGAACGGGCATCATCCCGATCCGTTCGGACCATTTTCACGGATTCCGTCGCCCACCGCCACCGAGAAATTGACCCGCTCCCTCTCAATGACCATCGGACGCTCTCGCACCATGGCGTGAACAGCTCCGACATACTCGCCGATCAGCCCCATGAAGAAGAGCTGGCCGCCGGACAGGAAGAAAACCGCAATCATCAGGGTCGTCACGCCTGGTGGCGCGGAGACGCCGAGAAAAAGGACGAGGATCAGCTGCAGTAATCCATAGAGGACGCTAAGTAGCGCGAGACAAAAGCCCACGAACATGGCAATGCGCAATGGTGTCTGAGATACCGAAATCACCGCATTGATCGCCTGGTCGATGAGCACGAACCAGTTGGCTTTTGATTTGTCAGCGGTCCGGCGCGTCATCTTGTAATTCACGCCAATCGAGCGGAAGCCATAGCTCGCGATCATCCCGCGGACGTAGGGATAATAGTCGCGCGAATGGCGCAACGCTTCGATGACCGTGCGATCGACCACCTGGAAGTCGCCCGCATTGACCGGCACCTGAAAACGTGCAGAGGCATTCACTATCCGATAGAACAGCCTGCGCAACGCAAAGAGAAGCTTGTTCTCGTCGCGATCGGCACGGACCCCGTAGACGACCTGATAGCCCCGCTCCCAGAGCGCGACCATGTCCGGAATGAGCTCCGGCGGATCCTGCAGATCAGCGGGCATGTAGGCTACAACAACATCGCCGGACGCCGCCCTCTGCGCATTCAGAAGCGATCGCGCCGCACCGAAATTGGCCGCGTTGAAGATCACCTTGACTCGATGATCCTTGGCAGCGATCTCGCGCAGAATCTCCGGCGTGCGATCGGTCGAACAATTGTCGGCGAAGATATGCTCGTAATCGTAGTCCGGCATAGCCTCCAGGATAGCGCGAAGACGGGTCCAGCAGGCCTCGACGTTGTTCTCTTCGTTGTAGCAGGGCGTGACGACCGAAATGAGCTTTCGCTGGGTCGCACCGCCATCTTCGCGCACGTCGGACATTTTCAGCTTCGAATCATGGAGTGGACATGGACGACACGACCCGCCCCGACACAGCTGACGCCGTCCCGCGCGGTGGGTGCAGACAGAAGTCACGCAAGCTATCAATTACATAGGCGATATGATCCTGAGACAGAGCGGGATAGACGCCGAGCCAAAACGTTCGCGTCATAACCACGTCGCTGCGGTCGAGCGGGCCTGCGGCCCGGAAATCCCGGCCGATCATGTATGGCTGGCGAATGAGATTGCCGCCGAAAAGAAGACGGGTCGCAATCTTTCTTGCATTCAAATATTCGAGCAGCTCCTCGCGGGTGAAATCCAGTCCTGGCCGAAGTGTCAAGGGAAAGCCGAACCAGGATGGTTCGGAGTGCGGAGTCGCCTCGGGCAGGATGAAAATGTCCTGCAGATCGCGCAGCCCCTCCTGCAGCAGGGCGAAATTCCGCCGGCGATCCGCGATGAAGCCTGGCAGTCGGTCGAGTTGGGCGAGCGCAACAGCGGCCTGAAGATCGGTAATCTTCAAATTATAGCCGAGATGTGAGTAGGTGTATTTGTGATCATAACCGAACGGTAGATCGCCGAGCTGCCAGCCGAAGCGCTGCTTGCAGGTGCCGTCATGCCCCGGCGCGCACCAGCAGTCGCGACCCCAGTCACGGATCGATTCCATGATCCGTCGTGTGCGGCCGTTGTTGGTGAGAACTGCACCGCCCTCTCCCATCGTGATGTGGTGGGCCGGATAGAAGCTCAGAGTCCCGATCTCGCCGAACGTACCGACAGGCTCGCCGCGATAGGTTGCACCAAGCGCATCGCAGCAGTCTTCTATAACAAAGAGGTCGTGCTTACGCGCGAGCTGCAGCACTGCATCGACGTTGAACGGGTTGCCGAGCGTGTGCGCAATCACGATCGCGCGCGTTCGTCCGCTCACGGCGGCTTCCAGAGCCGAGACATCGATATTGTATGTCGGAATGTCGACGTCGACGAAAACGGGCTTGAGATTGTTCTGCAGAATCGGATTAACCGTCGTCGGAAAACCGGTCGCGCAGGTGATCACCTCATCGCCGGGTTTCAGCTGACGATCACCCATCAGGTGCGACGTCAGCGCGGAGACCGCGACGAGATTTGCTGAGGAGCCGGAATTCACCGTCAGCGCATGCTTGTGTCCAGTAAATCCGGCAAGCCGGGATTCGAACTCCGCGTTGAAGCGACCGGTGGTCAACCAGAAATCCAGCGCCGCATCGACCAGGGACTGCATTTCGGAAGCGCCGTAGACCTTGCCGCTGACAGGCACCGAGCTCGTTCCGGCCACGAACGGCGCGGGTGCATGCGCCAAGTCCGCATACTGGCCGACCAGTTCCAGGATCTGACGCCTGAGTTCTTCAGCTAGCTGCTTTTGATCCGACATCCGCGTTCCATTCGAACAATCTCTCGCAGGCCCGCGCGCGGCGCCAGCATGCCGGCTTCCCAAATAGCACACGGCACGGCAAGTTCAACACGGAGAGGTTCGGGCAACTAAGGGTGGCCCCCCGAACTCGGCCGTCTACCAGAGCTTCCAGGGAGGATTGTCCCGCTGCCAGAGCCCTTCCAGGCTATTCTTGTCGCGAAGCGTATCCATGCACTGCCAGAAGCCGCTATGCTTGTAGACCGAAAGCCGGCCGGCGGCGCTGAGCCGCGGCATCGTATGCTGCTCCCATACGGTATGATCGCCCTCGACCTCGTCGAGCGCGCGCTGCTCGACCACGAAGAAGCCGCCATTGATCCAGCCCCCGTCACCTTCCGGCTTTTCCTGGAAGGCGCTGACCCGGGTCCCTTCGATCGCGAGCTTGCCGAAGCGCCCCGGCGGCTGGACGGCCGTGACAGTCGCCAAGGCACCATCGCGTCGGTGCAGAGCCAGTACTGCGCCGATATCGACGTCCGATACCGCATCACCATAGGTGCAGCAGAAGCGGTCATCTCCATCGAGGTGCTCTCGGATGCGTCTGAGGCGGCCGCCAGTCATGGTCGCCTCACCGGTGTCCACAAGCTTGATTCGCCAATCCTCGACTGAGGTCGACTTCAGCGAATGTGTATTACGCCCGAGATCTACAGTCAGGTCGGAATTGTGCAGCACGTAGTTGAAGAAATACTCCTTGATCACATAACCCTTGTAACCCAGGCAGATGATGAAGTCCCTGACTCCGTGATGAGCATAGATCTTCATGATGTGCCACAGCAACGGCCGGCCTCCGATCTCGATCATCGGCTTTGGTCGCAGCAGGCTCTCTTCGCTGATACGGGTGCCGTACCCGCCCGCCAAGATAACGGCCTTCATGACGCGGGCCCGATCGATGTGTGCTGCGTGGCATCCGCCGCGGCGCGTGGGGCCGAGTTCACGTAGTCCTCAATTTGTTCGATGATGAGGTTGTGCGCGTTGAAGCCTTCCGCCTCGCGCTTATACCAGTCGACCACACGATTCAAGGTCTGTTCGATCGTCCAGCGTGGCTGCCAGCCAAGCCGGGCTGCGACCTTCGTGCTGTCGAGCTGAAGGGTCAGCTTCTCCGTTGGAAAGGATCTGCTGTCCTTTCGCCAGGCTTCGTTGCGCGCAATGCCCCAGCAATCCGCAAAACGGTCAGCAACCCACCCCACCTCGCGCACATCATCGGCCGCCGGCCCGAAGTTCCAACCTTCAGCGACACCGCCGGCGTGCTCCCAGGCGCGTTCGATGAGAGTCAGATAGCCGGAGAGCGGCTCGAGCACGTGCTGCCACGGTCGAGTGGCGGCCGGGTTGCGGATCATGACCGGCCGCCCTTCGCGCGCGCCACGCACCAGATCAGGAATAAGGCGGTAACGCGCAAAATCACCGCCGCCGATTACATTGCCCGCGCGCGCCGACATAACTGTTACCGGATGCTGCTCGCCGGCACCGAAGAAAGATGACCGGTAGGCATGGGTCACGAGCTCGGCGCAGCCTTTGCTGGCACTATAGGGATCGTCGCCGCCCATGGCATCGCTTTCGGAACGCGGCGGGCCGACTTCGGAGTTCTCGTAGCATTTGTCGCTCGTGACGATCAGCATGGTTCGGATCGTATCGACGTGACGCGCCGATTCGAGCACGTTCACGGTACCCATCACGTTGCTGCCAAATGTACCGACCGGATCCTCGAACGAGGAGAAAACGATGGCCTGCGCAGCGAGATGAACCACAACGTCCGGCTTGACGTCCGCCATGGCTCGAGTCAGTTGACCGAGATCACGGATGTCGCCGACCATCGTGCCATCGAGGACGTTAGCCAATCCGGCGGACTCGAAGATACTTGGCGTGGTCGGCGGCGGCAGCGAATAGCCGAAGACCTGAGCTCCTACGTGCTTCAACCAGAGCGCCAACCAACTGCCTTTGAACCCTGTGTGTCCGGTCAGGAACACCCGCCGTGCCTTCCAAAAGCCGGACGTCATGCCGCCACCTGCAATGTCATCTGATCACCTGCTGTTCCGGCTCTTCTAGCAGCCTCCGTGGCGGCTTCAAATAGCCAGTTCGCCCGAAGCGCGAGTCGAAACGATACGGACGTTGCGGGCGCCCGAGCGTATGTTATAGGGCGTCGCAGGTCTTTCGCCGAAGCGAAACCGCACACGCGAACGGAACACTGGGCCAATGCAGCAATTTGCCAACACCGAGCGCGACTTTTCGCAGCGTGTGTCCGCAGTGCATCCAATTTCGATTGATATCTGCTGGACTCTTGCAGTGGGGGCTCTCATTGCAATGACCGTGGCATTCGGACTCGGTCAAATCTGGCAAAAATTCATCGGCCTTGGTCCTTCGCCAGCAAGCCTCATTCGGTATGTCCCGGAAGTTGCACACGCATTTTATCCCGGTGAGCTGCCAGATGTCAGAGTCCAGAAACGCGCGTATCAGATCGGCCTCCTCGCGATCTTCCTGCCCTTCCTGATCTGTGCTTTCGGCAACGACAGAATACGCGGCGCCCTTTTTCGTCGACTGACACCGTTTTCCCTTCATGTCCGAAGATTGAAGCGCAGTCCAGTCTTGTTCTGGTGCGCAATGGCACTTGTCTATTTGATCGAGGTCAGGCGGCAAGGCGACACGTTGATTTCGCCACTGGGCCTCAGATCTCTTCTCTTCGCGGCCGCGCTCCTGCTGGCCATCGGGCTCTTCATCAGAGAGTTCAGGAAGGCTGCGTGGTATAGTTCAGGGATCAGAATGCTCGCGATCGCGTCGGGAGCAGCCATCCTCGTCGCGGCGGTCGCGGGCCTCCTCTTCCCAGCGGAGATGCGACAATGGCCCTACGTCAGCCTCACGATGGTCGAGGCTCATTTCGGCTTCGTCACCGGCGCTGCAGATCGCCTTGGTGCTGGCTTGCGTCTGTTCGACGACGTAAGACCTTATTACGGCCTCTTTCCTGAAGCGCTGGTCGGCGCAGCAATCCGACTGGCGGGTCCGTTCGATTGGGCCGCGATTTATCGCTGTGTTCAAGTCTGCCAGCTGGCGATGCTCCTCTGCATCTGCCTCGCCTTGTTCTTCTGGCGCGGCACTCGACGGCCCTTTCTCTGGCTTGTGCTGCCGTCGGCCCTCGTTCTGCCGGATCTTTTTGCCGCTTACCATATGAATTGGTTCCCAAACCAGACCGGCTGGCGTTTCCTGGGTTTTGGATTCGCGCTGGTGACGCTCTGCGTGGCGCCCCGCCTGTCGAAACTGGCCACGCTCCTTCTGTTTGCAGCCACTGCGAGCGTTGCCCTCGTCTGGAATCCTGAAACCGGCCTGGTCGTCGTTTTCGGCTTTATCGCCTATCTCGCCACCGGCTACGCAAGGCCGTCGTTCCTCGGCGGCATGCGCAAGGTGGGCGAGCTC
>NZ_CAFK01000015.1 GCF_000239815.1 Bradyrhizobium sp. STM 3843
AAGGCCGGGTGCCGTCCGCACCCATGGCCCGCCTGCATCAAAAAAGCAGGCGGCAGTCACCACAGGTACGAGCCGGATCATCCGGCCTTCCCTGCGCGAATGGCTTTACGGCTTATACGTGGTCTCCCCGGGGACCGGCTTGATTGCCCCCGTCGCTTCGCAGATCGTCGTCCGCAAAGCTTGGCCTCAGCACCGGGAGGCCAGGACCGCACGATTTCGCCGTGCGCAACGGATCGTTCGTCGGCGCGACATCAGCCACGCTGCGACCCACTGCGCCCATCGCATCCCCTTCCCACGTCTCGTGACGATCGCGATACGCCCCTCCGGTGGAAGCGGGATGGGTGTAGGAAACCATGATTTCTGAAAAATCGAAACAGGAATATTTTTGGGCGAAGATCTGGACAGGGCAAATCAGCTTGATGGCGCAAGCGAAATTGGCTTTTCAGCGCGGGTGATTTCGACGGTTCTGGCGCACGCGGCCCTCGTCGCTTCAAAGAATCGAACAACCGATTTGCCGGTCGGGTCGGCCTTCGCGCGCAATGCCCAACGTCCTCTCCGCCGTCACGGCCGCGCCGGTTGCGGCCATCCACGTCTTCAGATCAATTCGTCCTGTATGACACTGTCATACCCTGTGATATAAGGACTCCAAAAGGAAGGCGCCACATGCGTACCAGCAAGCCCATCACTGTCACGCTCGGCCCGCAGCTCGCAAGCCTCGAGGCGCGCCTGAAGTCTGGCGAATACGCCTCGGCCAGCGAGGTCATGCGCGCGGCCCTGCGCGCCCTCGACCGCCAGGATGCCGCGCTCGACGACTACCTGCGCGCCAAGGTGCAAGCCTCGGTCAAGGACCCGCGCCCCAGCGTTCCGGCCGCCGAAGTTTTCAAGCGCCTCCGGGCTCGCCACGCGAGGACCATGAAAGCGGCCAAGCGGGGCACTTGAAGCGTGGCGTTCAAGGTCGTATTTCGGCCGGAAGCGGAGGCCGATCTCATTGGCCTCTACGAATACATCGCGGAGCGGTCGGGTCACAATATCGCTGGCGATTTCATCGACCGCATCGAGGAAGCCTGCATGGCGCTCGCCACGTTTCCGAAGCGCGGCACACGCCGGGACGATGTCCTGCCCGGCCTTCGCACAATCGGCTTTGAGCGCAGAGTCACGATCGCTTTCCGGGTCTTGAAAGACCAGGTGGAGATTGTCACCGTCGCCTATGCGGGCCGGAATTTCGAGGACGACTTGAAAGAATAGGCAATTCGTCGACGGCCTGAAAAGGCATGAGGTGAATATGACTGCGGTCGAGATAGCTCCTCGTTCTCTGCAGACGGAGCGCCTTTTTCTTCGCCCGACATGCAGCTCTGATGCTGGTCGGGCCTTCGATATTCAATCGGACTGGGAAGTCGCGCGCATGCTGCGTACGAGCTCGTTTCCCCCAAGTCGAGAGGAGGTTGGTGCGTGGTTCGCAGATCATGTGCGTCAATGGAAGTCCGGCGAAGCGTACAGATTTGCCGTCGAGCTTGAAGGGCAAATGATCGGGATGGCTTATTTGGACGCGATCGCTGATCGTGAAGCGAATTTGGGTTACTGGTTCGATCGTGCGCATTGGCGCCGAGGGTACGCCTTCGAAGCGGCTCAGGCTCTTATCCTCTTTGCCTTCAATCACGCTCTTCTTCTTAAGCTCAGAGCGGGACACGCATACGACAATCCAGCGTCTGGACGAGTTCTGGCCAAGCTCGGCTTCAATCCCCTTGACGTGGTCCAGCGCGATTCTCTGTCGCGAGGCGAGACGATAAAGCAGCACCGTTATGTGCTGGAGACAGATGTCGAATTGCGGTGACGGCGCAGTCAATCAAACGGGATCGTGAGCCTGTCAGGATAAGCCGCGGGCTCTGCGATGCCTGATGGCTGCGCCGCCTCATCGGGCATTAAGTGCAGTGTCACCGTGGCTGCAGGCCTAACCGCCGCTTTTCCACATTCGTCACATAACGGCGGATTATGCGAATGCTAATCCGTCCTCCGCGCTCATTTCTTCTTTTTCTTCTTCCCTGCGGCGCCGGCCTGCTTGACGCCCTTGGCGTGCCGATCGCCCTTCGCCCCGGACTTGTTCGGCTTTGTCAGGCTATCGTGATTTCCCTGATGATCGCGGCCAGTCAGTTGTTTCCTCGCGGCTGCCTTGGCTTTCCCTGCCTGGGCAGCTTTGATCTTGTCTTGTTTGCTGGCCTTGGCGGCCTCGGCCGGAACAGCTGTCATGGCCACCATCGTCAGACTGAGGGCGGCGGCGAGCAGTCGGCATATGTTCCTCATCGCGGTGCGGGGAGGCTCGACTTCAGACATCCGTTTTCCTTCGCAGTTATCCAGAGCTGAAGCATCGAGGTCTGCGAAGGCGTAAGTTTGTTCCAAATACTATGCAGGACTGTCTCAAAATCGTTCGGTCTATGTCATAGCGTTGCGAATCGTCAGGATCTTGGCCTGACGCCGTAAGCCTTCGTCCGTTCAGGTCGGCATTGATGATTCTATGCCGGCGCGCCGCTATTCCAAGTGGCCGTGCAACAACGGATTACGCTGACGCCAATCTGCCCTACGAGCTGATCATTTTCTCGCTGCCAGCTCCCTCCAGAGCGTTGCCAATCAGGTGGATTGGGAGCACGGTGTCTGCAAAGCGCATAGACGCAGGCAGGGAGGGAAGACATGAAGGAGCCGGGTCTGGATGGTCGTCACCGGGACAAGGATGGCGAGATCAGCAGGAAGCACGGCAACACCCTGATCGGCACACTGCGCAAGATCTACGGAAAGCCGTTCGCGGCCGGCTATCCGGATACGGCAAAACTCAGCGAAGTCTTGTCTCAGTTGAATGAGACATCGCTGAGCCAATTGCGCCGAGATCACAGTACTGGCCATCTCGAGCACAAGATCAGCCAAGCATCGAAATAGCCGACCGAGGGTCCGCATCGGAGCACCTCGTAGCGCCTGGAGACAGCGCGCAGCGTGATCGCGGCCCAGCCGTGTGGCATGTGCATTGGCTGATTACGCCGACGCTCATCCGCCCTGCGAGTTACGAGCCGAAGTCGGAAGCTCATCGCATTGACCACCCGTCGGCGGCTCGACATAATCCCGGTCAAGGCTTGCGCATAAGAACGCCGGAACGGGAAGAAACATGAAAAGCGCCCAGACGGTCCTTGCGGGAATATTGATCACCGCCGCGTTGCTCGTGACAGCTAGCCGAACTCAGGCGCAACAAGTTCAGACGCCACAGGCACAGACGCCGTGCGTCACGCAAAACATGATCGTGCCACCCGGCGCGAACACCACCGACAAGGACAAGCCGTTCTTCATCGACACCACCGGGCTCGACTTCTCGACCAAGCCGCCGACACGCGACCCGAAAAATCCGAACTATCCGAAAGCCGCCGAGCTTCCGGACGGCAGCTTGCCGCCGGCCGGGGCGGAAGGGAACTTCGTCATCGGACCGACCCATGCGGCCGCGCCTGAGACGATCGCGAAGGAGGGGGTGCCGAAAGGGACCGTCGTCTCCTTCTCGATGTCATCGGCCGACAGCGTGATCTACAATCCCGGCCTGATCCGCGACGACGTGGCGGGGTGCACGAACTCGTCGATCATGATCACGACCACGGCGCCGGGCGACAAATCGAACATGGTCGTCACCACCAGTCATCCCGGCACCTGGACCCGCAGGGTCGAGGTCTATGTGCCGGCGAATATCGCGCCGGGCACCGAGCTGCCATTCATCGTACTGGGTGATGGCGGGTCGGCCGCCTGGAAGGACATGAACACCGTGCTCGACAATCTGATCCACGAGCGGCGCGTGCCGCCGATGGTGTCGATCCAGATCGGCAATGGCGGGCAGGATGCGCAAGGCGCGCAGCGCGGCCGGGAATACGACACGGTCTCCGAGACCTATTCGCAGTTCGTGCAGCGCGAGGTGCTGCCGCGCGTCGAGCGAGAAGCCGGTGTGAAACTGACAGACGATCCCGAGGGGCGCGCGACAATGGGCTTAAGCTCCAGCGGCGCCGCGGCCTTCATCATGGCGTGGTTCAATCCCGATCTTTATCACCGCGTGCTGGCCTATTCACCGACCATGGTGAACCAGCAATGGCCGCAGAATCCCGCGTTGCGCGGCGGCGCCTGGGAATTCCATTCGCCATGGACGGGCCCCGCCACGCCCAATCTCACCGTGAAGGACGGCAAGCTGGTGCCGTCAGAAGCGCCGGGTTCGCCGCTGATCCCGAGCGCGCCGGTGAAGCCGATCCGCTACTGGTTCGAGATGGGCGACCAGGACCTGTTCTATCCCAACCCGATCATCCCCGATGGCATGCACGACTGGACGCTCTCGGCCGAGCTGATGGCGAAAGTGCTGGCCGAGAAGGGCTACCACTATCAGTTCCTGTTCGTGCGGAACGCCAAACACGTCGACAGGCCCACCATCGCGCAGACGCTGCCCTCCGCGCTGGAATGGCTGTGGAAGGGCTATCCGATTCCGTGAGGAGACGCGTTCGTCGCGAGACGCCAGCGCGACGAAGCCACCGGCGCTGTCGTTACGTCATCACCGCGCGGCCCGAGTCAGCCGCGCGCGGCCGCCGCACAATAATCGCGCCAGAACTGCCGGTAGCCGGCTTCGACCTGTTGGGTGTAGAGCACGACGTCGCCGGCCGGCCTGCGGGCGATGAAGTCCGGCAGCTCGGCCCGCAGCTGCTCCAGCTGATCCGGCTGTGAGGCAAATCGCTTGGCAATCGCGACATAACCGTCGTCATCATCGGCGACCCAGTCGTCGAGACCGATGGCTCTGAGGATGCCGCCGGCCATCCGCGACGCCGCGCCACGGCCGAGCTTGGCGACAACAGGCACGCCCATGTAAAGCGCTTCCCAGGTCGAGACGCCGCCGTTCTGCGGAAATGGATCGAGCGCGATGTCGATTTGCGCGAAGGCGCGCAGATGGTCATGGCGCTCGCTGCCGCCCAGGCAGATGACGCGCCCGTCCGGCACGCCATGGGCCAGGAAGCGGGCAAGCAGCATGTCGCGCACCATCGGATCGGACAGCGCAATGTCCTTGACGATCAACTGCGCGCCGTCGATCTCGCGCAGCAGCCTGCACCATAGCGCAAGCGCAGAGTCCGAGATCTTGCTGACCCGGTTGAAGACGCCGAAGGTGACATGGCCGTTGGCGCGCATCGGCAGCGCGGACGGCTTCAGGCCGACGATCGGATCGATTGTGATCACCGAGGGAAGATCGTAGACGGTTTCCGCGAACAGGGGCCGCGCCTCTTGCGGGATCGAAACGGGGTCCGCGAAGATGTAATCCATCGTGGCGAGTCCGGTCCCGGTGCCGTTGCCCCAGGCCGTGACCTGCACCGGCGCCGGCTTGCGCGCGAACACGTTCAAGCGGTTGCCCGTCGTATGCCCCGAGAGGTCGACCAGGATATCGACGCCGTCGGCCTGGATGCGATCCGCCAGTTCGTCGTCCGACAGGGCGGCAGCATCGACCCAGACATCGGCCAGCGACCGGAAGGTTTCAGTGAAGGAGTCGCGCGCCGCCGACGATGCGTAGCAGTTGACCTGAAAGCGCGTCTTGTCGTGGTTGCGAAGCACCGGCAGGAAGGCGAAGGCCGCCGAATGCATCCTGAAGTCGGACGAGACATAGCCGATCACGATGCGCTTGTTCGGGTCGAGCGGTCGCGCTGCAAGGCTCCGCCGCGGGAATTTGCAGCCATAGGCGTCCCACCAGGCGCGGCGCGTGGCCTGCTGGACCGCGAAATCGGATTCGGGAACAAAGTCCTGATAGAAGATCTTCTTCGAGATCGCCTCGGCGTAGTCCGGCCTGATCTCGAGCGCGGAATCGAATTGCTGGATCGCACCGGCAGGGTCGCCAAGTCGCCCGAGGCACGCGCCGCGCAAGGTGAGGCCGACTTCAGACCTGGGATTTTGCTCCAGCAGCTTGTTGCAGGCGGCGATCGCCTGCGCCAGGTTGCCGTTCAGAATGCTGAGCTCCGTCTTGCCCTGCCATCCCGACATCAGCGTGCGGTCGAGCGCGAGCGCCGCGTCATAATCCGCTTCGGCCTCGGCTCTCCGGTCCATCAGCAGATGGAGCCGCCCGCGGTGGGCCAATAACTCCGCATTGTCCGGCCTGATCGCAAGCGCTGCGTTGAATGCCGCCTCGGCGATCGCGAAGTGCCGCAGCTCGAGCTGCGCCTGCCCCTTGTTGATCAGCGCTTCGACGTGGCCCGGCCGCAACGCAAGCGCGCGCTCGGAACTGGCGGCCGCGGCGTCCCAGTGTCCCAGCATCAATTCCGCCACCGCACGATTGCTCCAGGCGTCGGCATCGTCGGGCTTGAGCTGAATGGCGCGGGTGAAGGCTACGAGCGCAGGCTCCGGCAGCTTCAGGTGCAGCAGGGTGTCGGCAAGATTGCGTTGCGCCGTGGGGAAATTCGGCTGCAGCGCGACCGCTTTTTGCAAATGCCTGCGCGCGTCGTCATAGCGTCCGAGGTGGAGCAGCGCGAAGCCCAGATTGGATTGCGCCTCGGCCGAGCGCGGGTCGAGCGCCACAGCGCGTTCGAGCCACGGGAGCCCTTCCGCAAACCGCCCGCCATGGACGATCGATACCCCGAGGATGTGGAGGGCCTCGAAGCAATTCGGCTGCTCCTGCAGCAGCTCCCGGCACAGCGATTGCGCGTCCGCTTGCCGTCCCTCGCGATAGGCGGTGAACGCCGCCGCCAGCAGGGTCTCGGCCTGCTTCTTCAGCTTCTTTTGCTGCCTGGCGTTCTGGAAGGCGCGGGATCCGACGTTGCTGCCCAAGGCTCGTTCTCCAAGGAGTTCTTGTAAGTTCACGCGGCCCTGGGGGGCTGACTGACGATCTTCCGAACGTCTCTTTCGGCATGCCCCGCCTTCAGCCCGGCAAGATTTAGCCATTGCATGGTTAGCGGTTGGTTAATGGTGAAGGCCTATGGCGTGGCAGCGCACCACCACGCGTGCCCGCCGCGGTGATCGCAACCGGTCCGAACGGGAGCGGCTTGTCGTTATTACAACCTGAAGATGTTGTCGACGGAGAGATCCGAGCCGGCCTTTTCGCGGGCCGTGTCGAAGCTCTCGCTGTTTGACATATGAGTGCCATACCTCGCGGTTAGGAACCAAACGAGATGATGGCGAGGAGCAACATGGCCGACAACGATCTTGAAACTCTCATGAGTGCGCGCACGGTGCTGGTCGAGGTGCGCCAGAATTGGATCAAAGCCATTGCAGCCGGCTATAAGCAGGGTGAGACGGAGACCGCGATCAAGAGTCTCCTCGACGTCCAGCAAGCCCTTGATGTGGTCGATCACGTGACCGAAGAGCTTGAGGAGCTCGAAGAACTCGAGGAGCTCGCCGAGGCCGAGGACGAGTGATCAAGCGGCGCTCCGGCAGCGCGGGGCTGGGCAGCTTCAGTCGTCACCCGCGTTGCTCGCCCCGACCTGTTTCGGCCAAGGCCTCGGACGCTCACGGCCGGGCTCGCCACTGAGCTGCTGAAGGGGCCTTACGGGTCTGCAGCGAGAGCCGGTTCTCTCCTCGCCGCGAACGTGACTATGGCGCTCGGCGCAGCTTGGGTCGCGACGTGCAGGCACGGCCGGGCGAACCCCGCGAGGGCGCGTGAGATCGGTTATCAGTGAGTTATCAGTGAAGTGCGTTGTTGAATGCACGGTGACCGCCACTCGGGCGGTCACCCGTCTTCGGCATTGGTGCGCACGCGCCAAGGATCAACCAAGGATCAACCAAGGATCAGCCAAAAATCAACCAAGGATCATTTGTCTCGGCGTCCATTGGCCGACGCGAGCGCATCGAGCTGACGCTGCGCTTCCGGCGCTCCCCACTCCCGAGCCCTCTGATACCACGACCGCGACAGCGCCAAATCGGTGGCGGCATCGGCGGCGCTTGACTGGTGCGACACGGTCGGATCATAGGTCTGCGCCAGTGCATAGGCCGCGCGCGGATCATGCGCATCGCTGGCTCGAAGCAACAGAGCCCGCGCGCCCTTCACGTTGCCCATCGCGAGCATCTCCTGCGCGCGCCGGATCAGGCTGCCGACCTCATCAGTGACGGGAGTGACGGCGGGGGTCTTCGCCGTTTCCGTGGCTGCTGTTTCCGTGCCCGCCGGCGCCGCCGTGGCGGGCTCCGGAGTCGCCGGCGGCGCAGCGGCCACAGGCGCAGCAGGAGGCACGGCAACCGGAGCAGCCGGGATATCGGCAGCCACCGGCGCAGGCGGTGGAGGCGCCTTCCATCCCAATTGCACCACGGCCGAGACCGAGGCAGCCCCGTCTGCGCCCCGCAACTCGGCCAGGAGCTTGACCTCGCCGGCAAAGTCCGCCGGTGGCGTCACGACGACGTCTGTGGCGGCCTCTGCCGGAACGCGCCACTCGCCCGGGCTCGTCTGTGTGCCGGATGTGAGCCGCGACCCGATCGGGAGACCTTTGACGGTGACGGTCGACCCCGGCTCGGCCTTGTCGATGGTGACCCCGAGCTCGAGCGGCTCGTTGATCGCTCCGCTTTGATTGCGAACGACCAATGTCGGCGGCGGGCGGCGCGGCGCCGCGGTGAACAGCCGCGCCGAGGACCAACCGTGTTGTTCGGAGGTCGACTGCGCTAGCGGAAACAGAACGGTATAGGCCAGCGCGACCGCGGCTGCGCCGACGGTTGCGATCGCAAAAGTCGCCAGGCTTGGGCCTGATCTGCCGCGATTCAGCATGGATGCTTTCAACTGTTCGGCTTCCATCTGCTGCCGCAGCGCGGCGGCAACGGCGGTGCTAAAGGCGTCGGATGTGTCGCCGGGGCGCGTTTCGTTGGTCCCCACGACGCGCAGGTGCGGCGCCGGCTCATCGGTCCGGCGTTGCAGTGACGCGCCGTCATCCTCAGGCGGCACCGTCGATGCGCTTCTGGCGTCCGATCCCGGTGGCGCATAGTAGGCAAGGCTGTTGGGATCGTGGTTGTGCCTGATGTCATTCACGCTAAACCCCCGCTCACGCTGAACTCCCCCTCGCTTTCGATTTGGCGACAGCGTGCGTTCACCTTTCGCTCACGCCGGCCATTTTTCACGTGTGTGGCGCATCTGACATTCGCTCCGGCATCACCGGCGCAGTCCCAAGCGAATGTCAGACAAGGCCACACTCGAATCCTGATTTTGCTAGTATCCCTCAGTTCTGACATTCGTAGACGCGCGCGCCGCGATGGTACGAACGTCAGAACCGAGACACCAGCGAACCCACGCATGCCAACGACCCGGCCGCGCTTCCTCACCGAGGCACGAGCGCATTGCTCATCCCTCCACGCCGATACCATCGGAATATCTCTTTCCGATCTCCGCGGCACGACGTGGTAGCTGCCGATGCGCATCCGCTCTTCGCCTCACAGTCCCGGCGGTATTATGGTCGAAATCTTCGTCCAAAGTGAGGGCGGGTCAAGCCGACGTCCAAAAAAATCCATAATCAAAAGAGAGTAGCTGTCCCATATGCTACTTATGCGTGTCTTCGCTTGAGGCGAATTTCGAAACGCGAGACCAGGCCGCGCAGGTATTCGCGGCATTCCAGGCCGTCTTGGCAATTCCTGCCGCGCTTGGCAGGAGGCTGGTGGTCTTGACAGGAGCACTGCAGCGTCGCCTCACATCGGTCCGACCTACGGCGCGGGCTGGCTGCCGTCCCGCTTCATCCAGCCGCGGAATTGCTTGAACAACGCCATGGCGTCTTCGTCGCTTATGCGCTGGCCGGTCTTTGCCGCCCTGACTTTGATCCACTCGTCGAACTGCTGTTTGACGGCGCGGTCCCCCTCCGCCGGAGCGATCTCCGCCAGCAACTCGTCGGCGGCGCGAAAACGCGTCCAGCCGGGGACCGTGGAAGCGAGATTGATCTCGTTCCACTTCGGATGAAATGGCGGCTGCCTGAACTGGTCGAACCGCTTGAAGAAATATTCCACGAAGCGGGCGACGCGGCGATATCGCTCGCTCTCGGGAGGCCAGTTGTAGACGGCCAGCACCTGCGGCACGCCGACCGTCTCGATGCTCTGGCCGGGCTGGAGCAGATTGGGATAGTCGAGTGACGTCAGTGCGGTCGGCACATAATAGTCCTGCAAAGCCCGCGTATACGGCACCGGCAGGAAGTGGAAGCCCGGCTCCGGCTTGAACTTGGCGAACAGGTCCGTCGGCGCGCCGGTGACGTGCACCACGCCGGCGATCTCGCCGGTCCGCATCTTCTCGAGCGCGATCGAATTGTTGATGAACACCTTCTCCGCGTTGATGTGAAGGCGGTCGAAGATGATGCCGCCGGTCAGGTTCGCCGCACTCCCCGGCGTGTTGAAGCTGACCTTCTTGCCCGCAAGATCCTCGAGCGTCTTGATCTCAGGACGGACATAGACATGCATCTCGTTGATGTAGAACGAGCAGATGTACCGGATCCGGTTCTTGATGTTGGCGAGGGTGCCGTTGCGCGCGAACTCGTCGAGCACGTCGGCGGACGTGATCGTGATGTCGACGCCCTTGAGGTAGAGCAGGTCTTCGATATTGCCCAGCGCCCCGTAGGTGACCATCGGCAGCACCCGCAGGTTCGGCCGGTCGTCGAGCACCTTGGCCATTTCGGCGGCGAACCGGATGTTGGTGCCTTCCAGCAAGCCGCCGGCGAGGCCGACCGTCCATTCGTTGGACTCCTGGAGCTTGCTGCCTTCGCCGACGGAAGTGGCCGTGGTCGGACGCCCTCCCTTTATGGCCTGCGCGGCCGCCGGCGCGACGGACGCGACCGCCATGCCCAATCCTGCCGCAAGCAAGCCCATCACCATCGCTGCCCGCATGGCTGATCCCCCTGGCTTGGCCGCGCGCTCGCCGTCTGGCGCGGCTTCTCGTGCCACTATGTCAGAGGTCCTCGGAGCCGGCTACCACTCGCGGGTGGTGGTGATGCGCAGAGCCCCATGCGCAAGACCGCGGCCAAAAAGCCACGGCCACATTTGCCGCTGACGGTTCGGTCTCAACATTCGGAACTCATCCGGGTGTCACGTCTGCGCATGTGGCGGGCAGGGACTACCAGCTAACTGATTGATGTGAGTGGAAGCTTTGGATTTGACGTTCGCAGCTCGATAGTCCGGCGGGCAACTGGCGAATGCCATGTCCGCTCTGCTGTCGGCCGATGCGGCGACGGACGATGGTGTCAGGCGCCCCTCGCCCCGGCCGTCAGGGACGGCCGCGCCGCGGCCGCCATGCGGAATACAGCCATCGGTTGTAGGCAGGGGAGTGGCGGATCGGCGGCGGGGACCTAGAATTCAACGCATTCTCGACCGGCCGATGGCACCGACGTTCATCCGCCTGTCACGAACCCCGATCGCAGCCGGCAGCGTGCGCCGCCTGTGCGGCAGCCTCGTAAGCCTGCCGGAATTCCTCCGAGGCCGGGGCGAAGCGCCGCTTGGCGTCGGCCTGCTGCATCGCCGAATTCAGTTCGAAGCAGCGAGCCGTCGCGCCCATGGGCTGTCATCGTTGCTGATGATGATGAAATCCTGGGGGAAGCTCGCGATGTAGCTGACATTGAAGATGTCGCCCTGCTGCGGATAATAGACGCCATTGGCCGGCGGATAGACGTTGAAATCCGCATCCGTAAAGCTTGTCTCGACGGTCTTGGCGTCAGCCGTCCTGATCAGCACGTTGTGGCCCATCACGCGCTGGTCGTTGTAGGAGTTGCCGGTGTCATACGAGCCGGTCACCGTCGCCTGACCCTGCATGCCGTAACGGTGGATGAAGTTGGCGGACAGCTCCGTGCCATAGATGAGGTTGCCGACGCCAAGCACGACCCCGAGCGGGATCGGGATCAGCGTGCGAAACCGCGCCTGGCCATCCGCGCGCGGGCGGAACGGCGGCACGATCTGCGCGCCCAGACCTAAGAAGATGCAGGCGAACAAGACGAGAAAGCGCGACTGCGCCAGGTCGTAGAGAACGTGGAGGAGCGTGTCGGTCAGCATATCAGGCTCAATCGAAGGAAAGCCTCTCTATGCCTGATCGACAACGGCGATTTGACGACAGACAGTTATCGGCTCCGCTCAGGCCCCAGCCGCGCGCCGCACCGCCAGCGTGACGCCGGCCCAGTCGATGTCATCGCCTTCGATCGCAATCGCAGCGCGTGGCACCGCCGAGACAGGTGCGGGCGGCTCGTAAACTTTTCTTGAAATGTGAAATCGCCCACAGTCGCGCGAGCCGGCTGCGACGACCTATGCGCATATTGACCCGATTGCGGAGCCTATCCGATGGCACAGGCGTCATTTTCACTAAGGGCCGCCACTTCGGCCCGAACCGCTTCCCAAGCCACTCCGAAACGTCCAGGCTTTTTCAAATTTCTATCGGCAATGTTGCACCATTCGCGGCGGCTGCAGGCCGAACGCATTCTGAGACAACACGCGCATCTGTTTGAGAAGTCCGGTGAAGAGCTTGATCTGACGAAGTTGAGGGATCGTTGATGCCAACCCGTGTGAGAGCGGAGCGCAAGGCTTCCATTCAGCTCCCGGCCCTGAGTGAGAATATGCTGCTGGTCATGATTGTGGCCGGCTTTTGCGTCCTCCACATCCTGACCGCTGTTTACCTGATGCCGCGATCAGCGTCGGCGGATGCAACGCCACCGTCTGAAACCGCCGAGGCGATGTTCGACTAGCGGGTCACGCGCGCATTCCGGGACATTCCGGCCTTCGCTGTCGGCGCGAAGTCGGCGTCTAACGCCGACTTCGTCGCCTTGCGCCCCGGAATGGTCCTGCAGAGGGCGACTGCGTCAATGACGCAGTCAGACGAACCCGTCCACGGTCTGTAGCCTCGCGAATGACAGCGCGCTACTTGCTCTTCTGCAGCTTGGTCACCGTGTAGCCCGAGGCCTCTTGCGCGGCCTCGAACGTCACCTTGTCACCGACCTTCACTGTCTTGAGCACAGCAGGGTCCTTGACGCGGTAGACCATCGTCATTGGCTCGTCCATGCCGAGGCTCTTAGCCGGGCCGTGCTTCAACGTGATCTTGCCTGCGGCCTCGTCGATCTTCTTCACTTCGCCGCTGATGTCGGCGTCCCCGGCCATTGCCGCAGTCAGCGTGAGCGCCGAGGTCAGGGCCGCCGCGGCGGCAATCCGGAAAAATCGCGTCATGTCGTGGTCTCCTTGCTTGGTTGAGTTTGTCCGTTACTTGACGGTGACGTGGCCGGTCATGCCGTAGTCGCGATGGTCGGGGATCAGGCAGGAATATTCGAATGTTCCGGCCTTGGTGAATTTCCATACGATCTCGGCGGTCTTGTTCGGCGCCAGCCGCACGCCGTTCGGCTCGTCGTGCTCCATGTTCGGAAATTTCTTCATCACCGCCGCATGCTTCAGGTTCTCCTCGGTGGTGGCGAGCAGGAATTCGTGATCCTCCTTGCCGGTGTTGCGAAGCACGAAGCGGATCTGCTCGCCGCGCTTCACTTCGATGCGCGCCGGGGTGAATTCCATCTCGCTCAACAGCACCTCGATGGTGCGCGCCGGCTGCTTGGGATCGCCGGGCTCGCCGGCGGAATAGCCGTGCGCGCCATGGTGCTCATGGCCGAGCGCCGGCGCCGTGGCGATCAGGGCGGCGGCCAGCGCGCCGATCGCGATCGAAATCTTCATCCTAGGTCTCCTGTTGGTTGGGTGTTGCTCGGGTCCGACGGACATCATCGTTGCGTCCCGGTTCGCTTCGCGGCTGGCGGCTGCTGCCGCGGAGGTCCTGCGCTGGGGGTCTCGACCTCATGGGCCACCGTGCCCGGCGGAAACTGATAGGGGCCGGGATCGCGGTAGTCGTCGCGTGCGAGGTCGTCGCGCACCTTCAGCACCGTGAACATGCCGCCCATCTCGATTGCGCCGAACTGACCATCACCGGTCATCATCGGCAGCGTGTTGTCGGGCGCGGGCATCTCCATGTTGCCCATCGCCATGCCGGTTGCGCCCATCACCATCGCATCCGGCGCGAGCTTGCCGACGGCGCGGGCGAGCTCCTTGCGCGACACGCCGATCAGGTTGCGCATCTCGTGGCCCATCGCGTTCATGGTGTGATGTGATTTGTGGCAGTGGAACGCCCAGTCGCCGGGATTGTCGGCGACGAAGTCGAACGCCCGGATGGCGCCGACCGGCACGTCCGTCGTCGTCTCCGGGAGCTGCGCGGTTTCCGGAATCCAGCCGCCATCGGTGCCGGTCACCTGGAAACTGTGGCCATGCAGATGGATCGGATGATTAGTCATGGTGAGATTGCCGATCCGCACGCGCACTTTGTCGCCGAGCCGCACCGGCATGGGATCGATGCCCGGGAAGACGCGCGCGTTCCAGGTCCACATGTTGAAGTCGGTCATCTCGTTGACCTGCGGCAGGAAGCTGCCGGGATCGATCCGATAGGTCGACATCACGAAGACGAAGTCGCGATCGACGGGACGAAAGCCACGGTCACGCGGATGCACGACGATCATGCCCATCATGCCCATTGCCATCTGCACCATCTCGTCGGAATGCGGGTGGTACATGAACGTCCCGCTTTTCTTCATCTCGAACTCATAGACGAAGGTCTTGCCCGGCTTGATGTGCGGCTGCGTCAGTCCGCCGACGCCGTCCATGCCGCAGGGCAGGATGACGCCGTGCCAGTGCACGCTGGTATATTCGGGCAATTTGTTGGTGACGAAGATGCGAACCTTGTCGCCCTCGACCGCTTCGACGGTCGGTCCGGGGGATTGCCCGTTATAGCCCCAGAGATGCGCGATCATGCCGGGCGCGAACTCGCGCTCGACGGGCTCGGCAACCAGATGGAATTCCTTCCAGTCGCCGTTCATGCGCCAGGGCAGCGTCCAGCCGTTCAGGGTCACGACCGGCTGATAGTCCGGGCCCATGGTCGGATGCAGCGGTGGCTGCGTCGCCGCGCGCTCCATGGTCGGGGCTTCGGGAATCGCGGCCGCCTGTACCCGGCCGGAGACCGCGCCGGCGCCGACCAGCGCGGCGGTGCTCAGAAGTGTCCTGCGTGAGAACATTCGAATGTCTCCCTTTGTCAGTCGCTGCTCGGATCGCGTGCGCTCGCGGTCAGCTGCGGTGCGTTCTCGGATGCGCCGCTGCTGCCGCCATTGATGGCGGCGGAGAGCTCGGTTTGCGCGAGAAAGAAGTTGCTGCTGGCATCGATCGCGGCACGGCGCGAGGCGATCCGCTGACGCGCCTCGACCAGCAGTGCGAAGACATCAACCTGCATGCTGGAATAGCGCAGCTGCATCTCGTCGCTGATAATCTGCCGTAGTGGCAGCACTTCGCGCTGGTAATGGCGTGCGATGTCGTAGGTCGAGCGGTAGCTGCGATAGGCGTCGCGCGCCTCCGAGCGGATGTTGACGGCCTTCTCGGTCAGGCGATTGAACGCGAGATTGTAGCTTTCGACCGCCTGCCGCACCCGGACCTCGCCGCCGTCGAAGATCGGAATCTGGAACTGCACGTCGACGCCGCGCTCGCTGAACTTGCGTCCATCGGGGTCGCGGGTGGTGCGATCGATGCCGGCGAGGTCGAGCAGGTTCACGAAGCGCGTCGCCTCGGTGAGGCTGAGCGATTTCGCCAAGGCTGCGAGCTCGATGCGCGCGATCTGCAGGTCGACGCGATGGCCCACCGCGTCGGCCTCGACCAACGGCTCGGTCAGCGGCTGCCGCGGCAGCTCGGGCAGGTGGTCGGGCAGACGGAAGGCGAGGTCGTCGCCCCACAGGCCCATGAGGCGCGTCAGCCGCTCGCGCGCGCTTGCAGCCGCCTGGCGGGCGGAGGCGAGCTCGGCCGTGGTCTCGGCGTAAAACACCTGCTCGCGGGCCTGATCGAGCCGGTTGAGCGCGCCGGTCTCGCCGAGCTTGCGCGCGAGCTGCGCGGTGGCCTCCGCTGCGGATTGCGCCTCGGTGAGCAAAGCGACGAGCTCGCTCGCGGCCACCGTGCGGACATAGGTGCGGCGCACATCGGTCGCGAGCCGCAACGTCGCCAGCGCCGCCTTGAGCTGCGCCTGATGGAAACGGTCGCGCGCGATCTCCGAGCGGGCGGGCAGGGTCGCAAGCGCCAGGATGTCGCCCGCGACCTGGCGCTCGGCTTCGAACGCGCCGTCGCCGGAGATGTGGGAGAGCGAGAAGGTCGGGTTCGGCGGCAGGCTGTCCTGGACCAGATCGGCTTCGCTCAGCGCCAGCTCGTCATAGGCGGCCTGCAGGCCCTTGTTGTTGAGCAGCGCGAGCTGCACCGCCGCGTCCGCGTTGAGCGGACGCGCCAATAGGCGCCGGCTCGCGGCGCGCACGCGATCGCCATCCTCGGCCGCGCGCACGGCCGTCGCCTCTTTATTGATCGTGCGTTTCGTGACGTCGGCGACCACGCTCATGCCGCCGTCCGGCGAGAACGAGGCACATCCGCCAAGCGCCAACGCCGCGGCGAGCGCCGTCGCTGGCGCCAGCCTGAAGATCCCGGTCATCGTTGGCGCTCCTAGCGATCGGATTCGGAGCGCGGCGCTACGGCGTCGTTGCGCTCGCGCCAGGACGTGGGCGCTGCCGGACGTAGGCTGCTATAGGGCGCGGTGATCGCGCGATACTGCACCGGAGCCACCCTGGCCGTGGGATCAGCCGGATCGGCGCCGCCGAGCGTCATTGCAGTCGGCAGGCATCCGGCGGTGCCGATGGCGGTAGCGACGAGCGTCAGCACGGAGAACGAAAGTGGCAGGCGGCCACGCGCCGGACATGCGGCAGCGCGCTTCGCCTTCGATGGCGATAACATGACGGGTCCTTTGATCTGTCGATGAACCGGCGCGGCCATGAGGCCGCACGCCGTGGCGTTCGTTCAGACCAGGACGATCGGCGGACGATAGAGCAGCGGCGGCGCGCGGCCGACCAGGCTCTGGTTGCCTTGCGTGACGCGCTCCGCGGCGGGGCGCAGCGGTGCGCTCAGGCCCGGCAGATCGGCGGCGATCCCGACCACGCACAGCGTCGCACAGCAAGGGCCCGGCATCTTGCCGCCATCATGATGGTCGGCGGGCAGGGGCTGATCGGCCCGATCGTGCACATGCATGCCGTCATGATGGTGGAACGCATGGTCGGCATCGAGATGGCCCATCACCTCGTGGCTCATCACGTCGTGTGCGGCCATCGCGTGATGGACCGCGACCGGAACCACATCGAAGCAGGGCTCTTCCACGTTGCCCAGCGCCATCGCGAAGCTCGGGCTGACCACGCAGAAGAGATAGGCCAGGACGACCAGGCGTCCCGCCAAAAACCTCATCCGCCGTGTCATTGCGAGCGACATCGCTTTCCAGACAATTCCCTGCCTTGCCGAGTCGTATCTAGCGGCAAAGCCGGGCGCCGCCAAGGCCCTGCGCCCGGCGGCGCTACTTATGGGGAGCTTCTGTTGCAGCAATGTGGCTTGAGCATGAACGCCTCCGACGCGCTGTGTCGCCAGGCCGATGTGGCTGCCGCATGCGCGGCAGTTGCGGCAGTTGTTGCCTTAAGCGCGCGTCGGTTGAGATCGTCAAATCTTCGCGGGACATCGGAACGATGCTACAGCCGACCGATCAGCTGTTTCGCCGCTTTCAGCCCGGCCTCGTCGCGCTTGTAGAACGTCCAGCCCTTGGCGCGCTTGGTCTTGACCAGCCCCGCTGCCGTCAGCACCCGCATATGCTCGCTCAGGGTCGGGGCCGAAATGCCGAGTTTCTCGGCGATCGAGACGCCGCACACGCCGTCCCTGACCAGATCGCCATCGGCCTGCGGCGGAAAATGCAGCCGCGGCTCGCGCAGCCAGGCGAGTATCTGCAGCCGCTTGCCATTGGCCAGCGCACGGAACGTCACGTCAGGAGCCATTTTGTGACTTTGCCAAATGGCTAATTCATGTCAAGAGAGGCTGAAGGCGATTTGAGGAGGTGCGGCATGGCGGATGTCGCGAAAGCGGTGGATCGGCAGGGCATCGCGACGACTTATGAGCTGATCCGGCCGCATATCCGTCAGACCCCGCTGATCACGGTTGCCGGCGAGGACTTCGGTCTGCAGATATCGTCGCTGCGGCTGAAGCTCGAACTCATGCAGCATGCAGGCTCGTTCAAGCCGCGTGGCGCCTTCGCCAATCTCCTGACGCGCGATGTCCCCGCAGCCGGAGTGGTCGCGGCCTCCGGCGGCAATCATGGTGTCGCGGTGGCGTTTGCGGCCAACCGCCTGGGCAAGAAGGCGGCGATCTTCGTGCCGACCATCGCCTCGCGATCGAAGATCGAGATGATCACGCGCCATGGCGCCGAGATCCATGTCGGCGGCGATCGTTATGCCGATGCGCTGGCCGCGAGCGAAAGGCATGTCGCGGCGAGCGGCGCGATTGCGATCCATGCCTTCGATCAAGCCGAGACCATGCTGGGGCAGGGCTCGGTCGGGCTCGAGATCGAGCGCGACGCTCCCGAGATCGACACGCTGCTGGTGGCGGTCGGCGGCGGCGGGCTGATCGGCGGCATCGCGGCCTGGTATGAGGGACGCATCAAGATCGTCGCAGTCGAGTCCGACGGCGCGCCGACCTTGCGCGACGCGCTGGCGGCAGGCCGTCCGGTCGATGCGCCCGCGGGCGGCATCGCGGCCGACAGTCTGGCGCCGAGACGGATCGGGGAGTGGGTATTTCCGCTCGCCCGCAAATTTGTCGCCCCCGATGTCGTGCTGGTGCGTGACGAGGATATCCGCGCCGCGCAACGGGCCTTGTGGGCGAATCTGCGGGTCGTCAGCGAACCCGGCGGCGCAGCCGCCTTCGCCGCGCTCTTGTCAGGCGCTTATCGCCCGGAACGTTCCGAGCGCGTCGCGGTGCTGCTCTGTGGCGCCAACACCACGGCGGTGAATTTCGAAGAGTGAGCTTGCCCCGCATCGTCCCAGATCAAGCGCGTGTTGCAGTGCTTCTGCATGCTCACCTTGCGGTGCTGCGGCTTGACTGCAAACCCGCTGACGACGAAGTTCTCCGCCGTGCACGTCCATCTGAATCACCATCAGGAAACGCCCAGCTTCGCCCCTGATTCGCGTCAGGCATGGGTCCGGCTCGGCCTCGCGCTGCTGATCGCATCGATCGGCGGCGCCGGCATGTGGTCGGTCGTGGTCGTGCTGCCGGCCGTGCAGGCCGAATATGCCGCGAGCCGTGCCGCGGTGTCGCTGGCCTACACGCTCACCATGTTCGGCTTCGGCCTCGGCGGCGTGATCGTCGGTCGCATCACCGATCGTTTCGGCATCGTGACGGCCATGGCTCTGAGCATTGCCTGCACCGGCATGTCCTACGTGCTCGTTGGTCTCTCCACGACGCTCTGGCAGTTCCAGGCGGTCTATTTCCTGATTGGGCTCGGCGCGTCGGCGACCTTCGCGCCGCTGATGGCGGAAGCCTCGCACTGGTTCGACCGCTATCGCGGGCTTGCCGTCACCATCGTCGCCGCCGGCAATTATGTCGCGGGCACGGTGTGGCCGCCGATCGTGAATTACGGCACCCAGAGTGTGGGATGGCGCACCACGCACATCGCCATCGGCCTGTTCTGCGCGACATCGATGACACTGCTCTTGGCGGTGTTGCGGGCGCGGATGAACGGCGTCGCCGCGCAAAGCCATGCGCACGCGGCGCCGCCGCGGCTCGATCTCGGCATCTCGACCAATGCGCTGACGGTGCTGCTCTGTATCGCCGGCGTTGCCTGCTGCGTGGCGATGGCGATGCCGCAGGTCCATATTGTCGCCTATTGCGGCGATCTCGGCTATGGCGTCGCTGCCGGCGCCGAGATGCTGTCCCTGATGATGGGGTTCGGCATCGTCAGCCGCATCGGCTCCGGTTTCCTCGCCGATCGCATCGGCGGGTTGCGCACCTTGCTGGTCGGTTCGCTGGCGCAGGGCTTTGCGCTCAGCTTCTATCTGTTCTTCGACGGCTTGAGCTCGCTCTACGTGATCTCCGCGATGTTCGGCCTGTTCCAGGGCGGCATCGTGCCGAGCTATGCGATCATCATCCGCGAGACCATGCCGGCGCAGGAGGCCGCGACCAGGATCGGCATCGTCGTCTTCGCGACCGTGGTCGGCATGTCGTTCGGCGGCTGGATCTCGGGCGTGATCTTCGACGCGACCGGTTCCTATGCCGCCGCCTTCATCAATGGCGTCGCCTGGAACGGGCTTAACCTGGCGATTGTGCTGACGCTGTTGATGCTGGCGCGGCGTCAGCGGGCGGCGATGGCGTGACTCGGCGGACAAAGCCGGATTGCTTCGGGTGCGTCGTAATGACGATACCAGCCCTACGCCTCAGCCACCGCATCGCTCCAGGCATGGAAGATCTCGGTGGCGCCGCTGTTGGTGTCGCCGTCGCGCAGCACCAAGCTCGGGCAGGCGAATTTGAGCGGCAGCGTCTGCACCGGCGCCTGTTCGACATCGAACCTGGATTTCAGCGCCGACAGTGCACCTGCTGACAGTCGCGTATCCGCGCCGACGATGTCGCCCTCGCTGGTATCGATGCGCGGCTGGTGGATCGCACGATTAAGATCCATGCCGAAATCCATCACGAAGGACAGCATCTGCGTCACCGCGGGCAGGATGCGGCGCCCGCCGGAAGCGCCGAGCGCCAGGCGACGGCCGTCGGCGGCTTCGGCCACCACCGGCGTGTAGTTGGTGAGGCAGCGCTTGCCGGGTTCAAGCGAGTTGGTCGTGCCCGGGGCCGGGTCGAACCACATGATGCCATTGTTCATCATGATGCCGCTCTGCGGGGTCTGGAATTTCGAGCCGAAGGTCGAGAGCAGGGTCTGCGTCACCGCGGCCATGTTGCCGTCGCGATCGACCACCGAATAATGCGTGGTGCAGGCCGGCGCGAGATATTCGGCGCCGAGCGCGCGACGTCCGTCGGCATCGCCCATGCCGTTGAGCCGCTCCCGATAGGCGGCCTGCAAGGCCTCCACGTAAGCGAGGTAAGCGGCAGGGTCGGGTGCGCCGCGCGAGGGCTGCAGGTTCGCTTGCAACAGCCGCAGCGTCTGCGCGAGCGTGGGCCCCGCGGTGAGTTCGGGCGTCGCGAACACCATGCCGCCGCGATAGGGGATTTTCAGCGGCTCGCGGTGATGCGCCTTGAAGCTCGCGAGATCTTCGACCGAGAGCCCGCCGCCGGCGGCCTGGATGTCGCGCGCGATCGAGCGGGCGAGGTCGCCCTGGTAGAAATCACGGGCGCCGGCGGCGGCGAGATGCGCCAGCGTTGCCTTCAGTTGCTGCTGTGGCAGCCGCACCACCGATTTGACGCCCCATTGCGGGTTCGGCGGCAGAGCGTCGTTCAAATAGGCCGCGGCGCTGGCCGGGTAGCGGCGCAAATCGGCCGCGGCACTGGAGATCATCACCGTGGTCCACCAGTCGACCAGCAGGCCCTCGCCGGCAAGCGTCACGCTCGGCGCGACCAGCTCCTGCCATGACAGCTTGGCGTAGCGCTGACGCGCCGCCTCCATGCCGGCGACCACGCCGGGCACCGCGATCGCGCCAGGGCCGTGCAGATTGCGGTCGTCCTTGACGCGCGCCCAGGGGAAAATGTCGGCGGCGACCGTACCGTCGCCTAGAAGTGGATAGTCCGCCACGCGCAGGCTGTCCGGCGCGCGCATGCCATAGTCGATCACCTCGACGCGATTCTCTTTGGCCCGGTACAGCACCATGGCCCCGCCACCGCCGATGCCGCTCATCCAGGGCTCGAGCACGCCGAGCGCAAACCCGGTCGCCACCACTGCATCGACGCAGTCGCCGCCGGCCGCCAGCACATCGGCGCCGATCTCCGCCGCGTGTCGCGACTGCGCAGCGACAATGCCGCCTTTCGAGCTGACCGCGGGCTTTCTGATCTCTTGGCGGCGGGAAAACTGGTTCGGCATGGGGCTTCCTCACGACATCATTGTCGTGAACGAATTGACATCGCGCGAGTGTGCGAGGCAATCGGCGAAAGGGTCTGGCACCTGCGACCTCAGCGAATGGTCTGGAGATTGCGCCGGTGAGGATATATTTACCTTCAGCGTCTATGGTCGTTTGCAGACCAGATCGATCTCGATCAGCGCGTCATAAGCGAGACCGGTGACCCCGACGCAGGTGCGGGCAGGCAAGCGGTCCGCGGGGAAGAACGAGCGGTAGGTTTCATTCATTGCCGCGTAATCTTCCTTGAAGCGCGTCAGGTAAATCCTAGCCATCACAATATGTTCGAAGCCGAGGTTGAGACCTTGGAGGATGTACTTCAAGTTCTGCATCACCGCCTTCGTCTGATCGATGATGCCCTCCGGCAGCACGCCTGGAGCTTGGGGTGAGTCCGGCATCTGCCCGGTGACGAAGACGAACCCGTCCGTCTCAACGGCATGGCTGAACGGGGCAACGGGCCTGGTCGCGCCCGCGATCATGTGGAACTGCATGGTGAGGATCCTTCTTGTTTGAATGAATGTGCAGGATGGGCAAAGCGGCGCCGTCAGGCGGTGCGTGCCCACCATGATAGGGGGCACTGATCAGCGGTGGGCACGCTTCGCGTTGCCCACCCTACGACGTAGCCTGAAATCAGCTGACATCCTCGAACAGCCGCTTGCTCAGGATCGCGTGCACGCCCCAATTGCCGTCGACCACCTGGGTGACGCCAAAGTCGACCGCGGCCGACATCAGCGCGACCGCCTCGTCCTCGCTGAGCCCTTTGACGTGCATTAGGAACCGGCGCATCTTGCGGAAGGCATCCTTCATCGCGAGGTCGAGCGAGGACGTGGCATAGACCTCGCTCTGACCCTGTGCGCCGAACTCGGCCAGATAGTTCGGGTGGCTGAAGCCGGTCAGCACCCAGTCGGTCGCGGTCTCGATCAGCGGATAGGTGAGGTCGGCAAACGGCTTGCCGGCAAGCTGCCCCTTCTTGTGCAGGATCACCTGGAACGTGCCTGTCATCGAGCATTCGATCGCGGTGCCGGAGAGCTCGCCGTCGCCTTGGGTGGCGTGGGGATCGCCGACCGACAGCAGCGCGCCGGGCACTGCGACCGGCAGATAGACTGCCGATCCCTTGCCGAGCCGCCAATTGTCGAGGTTGCCGCCGAAATAAGACGGCGGGATCGAGTCGACGAAATCGAGTTCGCGCGGCGCCACCGCGATCACCCCGAAATGCGGCCGCAGCGGAATCCGGACGTGATCGAGCACGCCGTGGCGGCGCTTGACGCTGCCGGGCGAAACCGGAACGCCGGGATAGTCGTAGGTGGCGTGCACCACGCCGAACGGATCGGTCTGCGGCTCCCAGCGATAGGAGTAGAGCGCGCGGGCATGGGGCTCGGCGTCGTCGGCGAAGATCTCATAGATCGTTACGGCCTCGCGCGGATTGGGGCCGGCCAGCAGTTCGTTGTAGTGATAGCCCCACCACGCGGCGACGCCGGAGCCGAACACACGGCCGGCATAGTCGGCGCTGCGACTCGGCCGCGGCACGATGTCGAGGATGCGCACCTCCAGCACGTCGCCGGGCTGCGCATCCTTCACCGCCACCGGGCCGGTGCAGATGTGCACGCCAAAACCTTCGCCGGCGCCGCGCCCGAACACGCTGGCATCCATCGGGCCGGCGCCGCGCCGGTCGACGTTCTTTTTGGTGCTGGTCCAGCCGAACACGCTCTCCGCGCCGGCATCGCCCGATATCATGCGCTCGGGATCGTCGGAGGCGTGCTGCGTCAGGGTTTCGATGGTGATGGTGTCGCCGGACGCGATCTCGCACTGCGGAGGCAGCGAACGGCTGAAATAGCCCCAGTGCACGCGGTCGGCTGACACGGCGAGATGGTGCCGCTGCTGCGCGGCGGCCAGATCGTTGGTCTGCGCTGGCAGCATGGTCTGGCCTTTCGCAGGCGCGACCTGATGCGCGCGCAATTGCGCCAGCGCCTGATGCGGCCAGCCGCGCTGGCCGCGCGGTGCGGCGGCCGCGCTGGTCCGCTCGGCCTGCTGCTGCCGGAACTCGCGCGGCGACAGGCCGAAACGCTGGCGGAAGCTGCGGCTGAAATGCGCGGAATCGGCAAAGCCGCAGCGATAGGCGATCTCGGAGATCGAATGGTGCGCTTCGGTCGGGTTGGAGAGATCGGCAAGCGCCCGCTGCAGCCGGCGCTCGCGCACATAATGACTGAAATTGTCGCCGGCACCTTCGAACAGTTTCTGCAGGTAGCGCTCGGAAATGCCTTCCGCCTGCGCGATCCGCGCGGGTGTCAGCTCGGCGTCGTCGAGCCGGCGTTCGATGGTCTGACAGATCCGGTGCAGGGTGGCGGCCTGGGTCGCGCTGTTGCAGGCATCCTTGACGGACGCCGCCTGCTGGTGCGCCAGCGTGAGCAACAGGTCGACAAGGCTTTGCGCGACCGTGCTCCATTCGGCATCGCTCAAGCTTTCAAGCGATCGCGCGGTGGCCGCCAGCGTGCCGCAGAAGATTTCGGCGAGACCGTTCGGTGGGATGACATGAGGCCTGGTGAACTCAAGTTTGCCGATCATGCGGCCATGCAGCGCATCCGATGTCACCGACAATGCGATCGCGCGCAGGTCACGCTGGAATCCGATGCTGCAATCTCCGCCGCGGGGCAGCAGCACCAAATGCCCGGCCGGCACGATGCGATGGCCCTCGGTGCTCTTCAGCACGGCGCCATCCTCGGTCACCAGCAGCGCGATTGGCAGATCCTCATGGGCATGAGGCAGCGGCGCCACGACCTGTGCGCCGGCTGCCAGTCGCGATACTGCCACGCCCGGCGCGTTGCGATGCGAGGCGGTCGCATGCCCGTCATAGAAGGAGGACTTGGCTGCCGGCTGCAGCCCGGCCGCGTTCAGGACATCGCGCCACGCTTCAGGGCGCTCGTCCTGCGCATAGGATTCGCTGGTGAAGGGGCGAAAACTCATGACACGACCCGGGTTGCGGAAGGCGAAGCAACCCCCGTGCCAGACGAGTTCGACTGTTCGCCGCCACGGCGGCGTCACAATGACGCTCATATCCCCCGCCGCTGGTCCAAAAGAGCTTTCAGCCCAGTGCACTACTCACATCGGAACACGCTCTTGCGGATGGTGCCGTGGACGCCCCAATTGGCGTCGACCACCTGGGTGACGCCAAAATCGGCACCGACCGACATCAGTGAGATCGCCTCATCCTCGCTCAGCCGCTGCACGGTCATCAGGAAGCGCCTGAGCTTGCGGAACGCATCGCGCATGGCGCGATCGAGGCTCGAATGGTTGGCGATCTCGGTTTGCGCATTGGCGCCGAGCTCGGCGAGGTAGTTCGGATAGGTAAAACCGTACACCGACCAGGCTTGAGCGGTTTCCAGCAGGGGATGGGTGAGACCTTCGAGCGGCGTGCCGCCGAGATCGTTCTTCTTGTGGAGGATGAACTCGAAGTCGCCGGTCAGTGATGTCTCGATCGCGGTGCCGCCGAGCTCGCTGTCGCCCTGCGCCGCATGCGGATCGCCAACCGAGAAATAGGCGCCGGGCACGGCGACCGGATAATACATCCGCGCGCCCTTGCCGATCCGCCAGTCATCGATGTTGCCGCCGGAATAGCCTGGCGGAATCGAGGAGACGAAATCGGCTTCCGATGGCGCCAGCCCCATGGTGCCGAAATGCAGCCGCGCCGGCACCCTGATGTCGGCCAGGATGTTCTCGCGCTTGGTGATGGTCGTATGATCGACGCGCACGCCCGGATAATCGATGGTCGCGTGCACGATGCCGTCGGGGTCGGTCTGTGGCGTCCAGACGTAATTGTAGACCGCCTTGGCATAAGGTTCGCCGGAGGTGTCGAGCTCGAAGATGGTGATGACCTCGCGCGGCTTCGGCTCCTCGATCAGGTCGTGATAGTGAAAGCCCCAATTGGCGGCGACATTGGAGCCGAAGCATTTGCCGGCATGGCAGCCGCATTGGCTCGGCCGCGGCCGGATGTCCAGGATGCGGACCTCCAGCACGTCGCCGGGCTCGGCGCCTTCGATCGCGACAGGACCGGTAAGCAGATGCACGCCGAGACCTTCGCCCGAGCCGCGAATGAACGGGCCTTGGGTCGGGCCCGCGCCGCGGCGCGCCAGCGCCTTGTGCTCGCGGGTCCAGGCGAACACGCTCTCGGCGCCGGGATCGTCCTTGATCATCCGCTCATAGTCGTCATTGGCGTGATGGGTGAGCGTCTCGATGGTGGCGCGGTCGCCGGAGCGCAAGGTCAGCGCCGGGGCGACCACTTTGCTGAAATAGCCCCAGTGAACGGTTTTCGGTGACACCGGCAGCAGGTGATGTCTCATGCAAGGGCCTCTTTGCAGCTGGGACGCGAGATCATTGATGTTGATGTGAAGGATGAGCTCATGCCACGGCGTCCTTCTGCCGCTCGGCATCCATCACCGACAGGAAACGCGCGGTCAGCGGATGACGCGGATGGGACAGCACCTCGTGCGCCGGGCCTTGCTCCAGGATCACGCCGCCGTTGAGGAAAGCGACGCGGTCGGCAACCTCGTCGGCAAAGCGGATCTGATGCGTCGAGATGATCATGGTGAGCCCATCATCGATCGCGAGCCGCCGGATCACTTCCAGCACTTCGTTGACCAGCTCGGGGTCGAGCGCCGAGGTCGGCTCATCCAGCAGCAGGACGCTGGGATTGGGGGCGAGCGCGCGCGCAATCGCGACGCGCTGCTGCTGGCCGCCGGAGAGATGGCGCGGCAGCGCATCGGCGCGATGGCTGAGCCCGACACGTTCCAGCAATTCGCCGGCGCGGCGCTCGGCCTCGAAGCGGCCGAGGCCATGAACCCAGCGCAGGGGACCGGCGATGTTTTCCTTCGCGGTGAGATGAGCAAACAGGTTGAACTGCTGGAACACCATGCCGACGCCGACATTGGCGCGCTCGTTGGCGATGGCACGTGGCGACAGCGTCCTGCCGTCGTCGCCGAAGCCGAGCCGGCGACCGCCGACGCGGATCTCGCCGGCCTCCCAATGCTCCAGATGATTGATGCAACGGAGCAGGGTGCTCTTGCCCGAGCCGCTCGGACCCAGCAACGCGACCACCTCGCCGATGCGCACCGTGAGATCGAGGCCATCGAGGACAGCGTGACCGTGATAGCTCTTGCGCAGATCCTTCACCTCGACCGCGATGTTGTTGCGGGCAATGGTGGCGGCGCGCTTGGCGCGATCCTCGCTGGTCAGGGCGAGCGGCGGCGTCTCCTTCAGCTCAGCCGGCTCGGGCGTGGCTGTGTCAGCGGCGGTCTGCTCGGCGAGCTTCGGCTTGGTGGCGACATCGACGCGACGCCAAGGCAGATAATCCGCCAGCTGGCGCTGGCGGCTGGCGCGGTCGAGATCCAGCAGCCATTCCAGCGCCAGCTGGATCGCGCTGACCGCGCCGGTCAGCACCAGATAGATCAGGCCGGACGCAAAGAAGATCGAGAAGAAGTCGAAGGTGGAGGAGGCGAGCTGGGTCGAGCGCAGCGTCAGCTCCTGCACCGCGATCACCGAGGCGAGCGAAGAGTTTTTCAGCGCACTGACCGCCTCGTTGCCGAAGGCGGGGATCATGGTGCGGATCGCCTGCGGCGCGATGATCCGCCGCATCAGCACCGCCGGTGTCATGCCGAGCGCCTGTCCTGCAAGCAGCTGCCCGCGATCGACGCCCAACACGCCGGCGCGCAGCATCTCCGCGATGAACGGCGCCTCGTTGCAGGCGAGCGCGAGGCCTGCGGCAAGCACCGCCGGCAGCTTGATGCCGATATGCGGCAGCGCGTCGTAGGCGAACACCATCTGCAGGATCAGCGGGGTGCCGCGGAAGATCACGGTGTAGCCGCGCGCCAGCGCCGAGAGCAGCCAGAAGCGGCTGAGCTGCATGCCCGCGAGAATGAGCCCAAGGATCAGTCCGCCGATCAGCCCGAGCGCCGTGACCTGCAGGGTCAGCTCGATGCCCTGCAGCAAATATGGCAGGCTGAGATAGTGCAGGAACAGGGACATCGATCAGTTCGCGCGGTGAGAGATTGAGCCCCGACGAGCGCGGCGGTGACGGTGCACCCTCTCCCCTTGTGGGAGAGGGTGCCTGAGATGCGAAGCATCGAAGGCGGGTGAGGGGTCTGCATCCGCGGAGACAGACCCCTCACCCGGCGCCTTCGGCTTCACCCTCTCCCACAAGGGGAGAGGGTGAAGCGTCCATGCGGCCGGCTTGGGAGGCTAAGACCTCATCTTCTCAATCCGCGGTCAGGATGTCCGGCTCCTTGAAGTTGGCGGGATCGAGCTCCCACTTCTTCAACAGCTCCTGGTGAACGCCGGCCTTCTGCACCTCGATCAGCGCGGCCAGCACCGCGTCACGGAATTTCGGCTTGTCCTTCGGCACGGCGATGCCGACCGAATAGGGGATGGTCACCGCGATCGCCTTCTCCAGCTTGTCGGGATAGGCCTTCACGGCCTGGTCCACCGTGTTGACGTCGTTGATGTAGGTGTCGGCACGGCCCGCCAGAATCGCCTGGATGCAGTTGGCATTGTTGTCATAGAGCTGCAGCGTTGGCTCCGGCTTGCCGGCGTCCTTGCATTTCGGCCCCATGTCCTGCACCAGCGGCACCTCGACGAAACCGGTGTTTTCGGCCGCGGCGGCCCCGCACAGGGTGAGGTCGATGCCGTGGATGCCCTTCGGATTGCCCTTGGCCACCAGCACGCCGTCGAACACCTTGGAATAGGTGATGAAGTCGGCCGCCTTGGCGCGCTCCTTGGTGGCGTAGATATCGGAGATCACGATGTCGGCCTGGCCGCTCGCCAGCGTGGTCAGCAATGCCGCGAACACCACCGGCTTGTAGGTGAGCGTGAAGCCGAGGCAGTCGCCGATCGCCTCGCCGAGGTCGATGTCGAAGCCGACATATTTGCTCGGGTCCTTGGGATCGATCGCCTCATAGCCCGGCGTATGTGGGTTGATCGCGTTGGTGAGCGTCTTGCCCTTCCAGTCCGGATATTTGTCCTGCAGCGCCGCGCAGCCCGCAGGCGTCGCGGCTTGCGCCTCGATCGGCGTCAACAGTCCCGCCGCGATCACGGCGCCGAGCGCGGCCAGCCACGCGCGGCGCGCCTTGGTGAAAAGCCATTTCTGCATTTGCCAGCTCCTTCGAAACGGTCGTGGTCGCGTGGTCCGGCGACGCTGTGGTGCGTCGCCGCGGCCCAGGCTCGAAGGAAGCTTACGGGTGCGCGCACGCGGAAGACTTGTCCACGGGCGCACAAAATGTTGCAAAGTGCCGGCGCAAGAATTGAGCAGGGCATGCCCAAAAACTATCCGCGACACCGAGCGGAGATAGCCGGGGGTTCGTGCTTGCGGTGAAGCCGCGCAACGATGCGCGTACTGATCGTTGCCGCGCGCGCTGTGCCGCGATGCAAATGTGCAGCGCGATAGTTCGCGCCGCGGGCTTGGCTCGCGCGTGGCGGCCGACTACGATGCCGCCGCTCGCGTTCGAGCATCTGGGGCTATCTCGTTGGTAAGGTGTCCATAATGATGTTCCGTTTAACGGAACAGCCGTCAGTTGGCCGCGTCCTGATGCGGACACTGATTGCACTCGCGTATCTCATCATCTTCGCGCCTGTCGTGATGATCGTGGTCACGAGCTTCTTCGCGCAGGAGCTGATCAGCTTCCCGCCGCCGGCGCTCTCCTTGGCATGGTACGCCAACGCATGGGCCAAGCCCGAATTCCTGCGCGGCCTGCTCACGAGCTTTCAGGTCGCCTTGCTCGCCGCCGCGATTGGCGTGCCGATCGGCACGGCAGCGGCGCTCGCGATCGTGCGCGGTGAATTTCCGGGACGCCAGACTTTGAGTTCGTTCCTGCTCGCGCCGCTCGCCGTCCCCGGTGTGGTCGCCGGCTCCGGCCTTTATATGCTCTATGTGCTGGCCGAGGATTTCTTTGACCGTGATATCAAGGCGACCACGGAAGGGCTGGTGGCCGCGCACACGCTGCTCGCAATTCCCTGGACGGTGCGCCTGGTCGTGGCGAGCCTGCAAGGCCTCGACCGCAGAGCGGAAGAAGCCGCTGCAAACCTCGGCGCCAGCCCCTTCACGGTGTTTCGCCGCATCACGCTGCCGATGATGCGGCCGGGCGTGGTGGCGGCCGCGATGTTCTCCTTCATCCAAAGCTTCGAGAATCTCGACCTCTCGATGCTGCTGGTCGGCCCCGGTCGGATCACGCTCCCTGTCGCAATGCTGAACTATCTCGAATTCCGAATCGATCCCACCTTGGCCGCGGTGGCGACCGTCCAGATCACATTGGTTGGACTGCTGATGGTGGTGACGGACCGCTTCGTCAAACTCTCCCGGGTCGTTTGATGTCTCGGCTGTCGCTTGAAAGGCTGAGTAAGCGCTTCGGTACATCCGTCGCGGTCGATGAGCTGGATCTCACCATCCAGCAAGGAGAGCTCGTCGCGCTGCTCGGCCCTTCCGGCTGCGGCAAGACCACCACCTTGCGCATGGTCGCGGGGTTCCTGCCGCCGACCAGCGGGCGCGTCTTGTTCGATGCCGAGGATGTCACCCGGCAGCCCGCCTACAAGCGCGCGACCGGCATGGTGTTCCAGTCCTACGCGCTGTTTCCGCACATGACCGCGGCCGACAATGTCGGCTTTGGCCTGGAGATGCGCGGGCTGAATGCGGCGGAATGCAAGGCGAGGATTGACGAGGCGCTCAAGCTCGTCCGCCTGCCGCATCTCGCCGACCGCTTGCCGCGCCAGCTCTCCGGCGGCCAGCAGCAGCGCGTGGCACTGGCGCGGGCGCTGGTGATCAATCCGCGCATCTTCCTGCTCGACGAGCCCTTGTCCAATCTCGATGCCAAATTGCGCAGCGAGGTGCGGCTCGAAATCCGCGCGCTGCAGCAGCGCCTGGGTCTGACCACGCTGATGGTCACGCATGACCGCGAGGAAGCGCTGACCATGGCCGACCGCCTGGTCGTCATGGAGGGCGGCCGCGTGCGCCAGATCGGCACGCCGCAGCAGCTCTACGATACGCCGAAGGACGCCTTCGTCGCCGACTTCGTCGGGCGCTGCAACATCCTCTCGGGCCGCCGCGAGAGCGAAGTCCAATTCCGCACCGACAGCGGGCTTGCGTTACCCGTCGACAGCATGGCCGATGAGTGCAAGGATGCCGACGCCTTTGCGCTGCGGCCGGAGCGGATCACGCTGCTGACCGGCGGCACCGATGGTGTGCAGGGACGGCTCAAGGCCGTCACCTATATGGGTCCGCAGACCGAATACGTGGTCGCGGTCGGCGAAGAGACCCTGGTGGTGATCCGCCAGACGCCCGGCGCCGGCGAGCCGCTGGCGGCGCTGAAGCCTGAGGACACCGTGTCATTGCAATGGGACCGCAGGGCTCCGCGCCTTGTCCCGCAAACATCAGCATGAGTGAGAGGTCATCATGATTTCGCGACGCCATTTTCTCTCTGCCACCGCCGGCGCTGCGGCGCTGGCCTCCGCTCTCCCTGCGCGCGCGGAAACCGGCCAGATCGTGGTCGGCACCTGGGGTGGCGACTATGGGCAGTTGCTCAGCGACATCATCGACAAGCCGATCCTGATCCCGAAGGGCTACGAGATCGTGCAGGACATCGCCAACAACGATCCGCGCAAGACCAAGCTGCTCGCCGAGCGGCAGAGCCGGCGCGGCTCCATGGATGTGGCGCTGCTGTCTGACAGCGATATGTACATCGTGGCGCAGTCCGGCACCTTCGATCCGATCGATCCCAAGCAGATGACGCGGCTCGACAAGGTGTTTCCGGAGCTCAAGAGCGACATCGCCATTCCGCACATCTATTCAGCACAGGTGATCCTGTACAACACCAACCAGGTGAAGACGCCGCCACAATCCTTCGCCGATCTCTGGGATCCGAAATGGCGCGGCCGCGTCGGCCTCGCCGATATTCTCTATCCCAACAACACGCTGGCCGCGGCGTTGGCTGGCGGCGGCGGCCCGTCCAATCTCGACCCGGCCGAGAAGAAGCTGATGGAATGGCGCTCGCTGGACGTGAAGATCTATCCGTCGAACGAGGCGCTCGCCGCAGCGCTGAAGTCGGAAGAGGTGTGGCTCACCACGATGTGGCTGGCCCGCGGCTTCATGTGGAAGAAGGCCGGCATTCCGCTCGCCCATGTGGTGCCGAAGGAGGGCGCGCCGGCGATCGTGTTCCAGGGCTCGGTGCCGAAGAACGCCAGGAACAAGCCGGGCGCGTTCGCCTATCTCGATGCGATGCTGGATGCGAAGGCCCAGGTCGCCTTCGCCGACAAGATGGGATACGTGCCGACGGTGTCGGATGCGGTGCTGCCGGAGGATCTGGCCGCGCAGGTCAGCCTCAATGAGACCGAGCGTGCCCGGCTGGTGAAGCCGGACTATGCCTATGCCGCCGGCCGCTCGCAGCGGACGATGGATTTCTGGAACAAGGACTTCAAGGGCTAATCCCAATCACCGTCATTCCGGGGCAAGGCCGGTAGGCCTTGAACCCGGAATCTCGAGCTTGTTAGGAAAAGACGTAAGCCAATCTCGGGATTCCGGGTTCGATGCTGTCGCATCGCCCCGGAATGACGGCGGAGAAAATGTCCAGAGTCGGAATGAAAACCATGGCGCTGCTGGTCGTCCCCGCCTGCCTGCTGGTGCTCGCGCTGCTGGTTGGGCCGATGATCCTGATGTTCCGGATCTCGCTCAACCAGTTCAGCCCGACCCAGCTGATGGTGCAGGCCTTCACGCCCGACAATTATATCAAGGCGGCGACCGACCCTTACTACCAGCAGATCATCGTCTCGACGCTCGGCATCGCACTGTTCTGCACGCTGCTGACGCTCGTGCTCGCCTTTCCGGCGGCCTATTGGCTCGGCCGCATCGAGAGCCGCTGGAAGAGCCTCGCGGTCATCGCGACCCTGTTTCCACTGCTGGTCGGCAACGTGGTGCGCTCGGCGGGATGGATGGCGCTGTTCTCGCGCGGCGGCCTGATCAACGTGACGCTGCTCAAGCTCGGCATCATTTCGGAGCCGCTGGAGATCATGTACACGCCGAAGGCGGTGATCATCGGCATCATCGCCGTGGTGCTGCCCTACATGATCCTGACCATCGCCTCCGTGATCGAGAGCATTCCGCGCGATCTCGAAGATGCCGCCGCCAATCTCGGCGCCTCGGGCCTGCGCGTGTTCTGGCGGGTGATCCTGCCCTTGTCGGCGCCCGGCGTCGCCGCGGGCTCGATTCTGGTGTTCGTGCTGTGCATGAACACCTATGCAACGGCGGTGCTTCTCGGCGGCCCCAAATTCAAGATGATGGCACCGGCGGTGTACGACCAGTTCGTGCGCGGCAACAACTGGCCGATGGGCGCCACGCTCGCCTTCATGCTGCTGGCGGTGACGATGGCCTTCACGGTGTTCGGCAGCGTCGCTTTCGCGCGGCGGTACAGGACGGCGTAGGCATCATGAGATCACTTCGCGTCCGCAACGGAGGTGCACCCTCTCCCCTTGTGGGAGAGGGTGGTGAGATCGAACGAAGTGAGATCGAACCGGGTGAG
>NZ_CAFK01000014.1 GCF_000239815.1 Bradyrhizobium sp. STM 3843
TACCCCACCCACAGCTTCCTGCTTGGTTACCCCCCTCCCTGTCCCTCCCCCACAAGGGGGGAGGGAACGATGGGGCTGCCACCGTCTTCGACATCCTCCATTCCTCAAATCAGCTCCTTCCCATGCTGACCTTTCTCGCCCGTCGCCTCATGCAGATCGTGCCGACGCTGGTCTTCGTCTCGATCCTGATCTTCTCGCTGCAGCAATTGCTGCCTGGCGATCCCGCGCTGGTGATGGCCGGCGAAGAGCGCGATCCCGCCGTGATCGAGCAGATCCGGAAACAGTACCGGCTCGATCAGCCGATCCCGGTGCAATATGCCTATTGGGTGAAGGGTGTGCTCACCGGCGATCTCGGCGAATCGCTACGGGTGAAAGTGCCTGTGCGCGACCTGATCGTACAGAAGCTGCCCGTCACCTTGCAGCTCGCCTCGATGGCGATCGTCATCGCCTTCCTGATCGGGATTCCCGCCGGCATCATCTCCGCCGTCAAGCAAGGCACGGCCTGGGACTATGGCGCCAACCTGTTTGCGCTGTGGGGCATCTCGACCCCGAACTTCTGGCTCGGCATCATGCTGATCTTCCTGTTCTCGATCAGGCTCGGCTGGCTGCCCGCTTCCGGCTATGTGCCGCTGACCGAGGATTGGCGCGCAAGCCTCGCCTCCACCATCATGCCGGCCTTCGTGCTGGGCAACGCTATCGCCGCGATCCTGATGCGCCATACCAGGAGCGCGATGCTGCAGGTGCTGGAAAGCGATTATGTCCGCACCGCGCGCGCGAAGGGTCTGTCCGAAAGCAGCGTGATCCTCAATCATGCCTTGCGCAATGCATTGACGCCGGTGATTACGCTGGGTGCGCTCGAACTCGGCACGCTTTTGTCGGGCGCGGTGCTGACCGAGCAGATCTTCTCGATTCCGGGCTTCGGCAAGCTGATCGTCGATGCCGTGTTCAATCGCGACTACGCGGTGGTGCAAGGCGTGGTCCTGGTGACGGCGACCGTCTACATCACGCTCAATCTGGTCGCCGACATCGCCTACGTCCTCGTCAATCCGCGGCTGAGGAGCTGAGATGGCGGACGTTGCACTTACCTCGCGCGCGACGGGCGATCAGAGCGCCCTGGAGACCCCGGCCCGCCGTGCCTTGCGGCGCCTGCTCAAGCGCAAGGGCGCGGTGGTCGGCCTCACCATCATCGGGCTCTTCATCGTGCTTGCCGCCTTCGCCCCCCTGATCGCGCCCTACGATCCCATCCAGACCAGCTGGGCGCTGGTCCGCAAGGCGCCATCGGCCGCGCACTGGTTCGGCACCGACGATCTCGGCCGCGACGTGCTGGCGCGGGTCATCTATGGTACGCGTGCCTCGCTTACGGCCGGTGCAGTCTCGGTCAGCATCGCACTCATGATCGGCGTCCCGCTTGGAATGCTTTCCGGCTACGTCGGCGGCGCACTGGACGAGCTGATCAGCCGGTTGACGGATGCCATGCTGGCCTGCCCGTTCCTGATCCTGGCGATCGCGCTCGCCGCCTTCTTAGGCCCGAGCCTGGCCAATGCGATGATCGCAATCGGCATTTCGACGACGCCGATCTTCGTTCGCTTGACCCGCGGCCAGGTGATGAGCGTGAAGGTCGAGGAGTATATCGAAGCGGCGCGCAGCGTCGGCGATTCGGACCTGCGGATTGCGGTCGGACATATCCTGCCCAACATCATGCCGCCCCTGCTCGTGCAAGCAACGCTGTCAATGGCAGCCGCGATCATCGCCGAGGCCGCACTCTCCTTCCTCGCCCTCGGCCAGCAGCCGCCCTACCCGTCCTGGGGCAGCATGCTCAACGCCGCGCAGCGCTTCCTCACCAACGCGCCCTGGATGGCGATCTGGCCCGGGCTCGCGATCTTTCTGGTCGTGTTCTCGCTCAACCTGGTCGGCGACGGCCTGCGCGACGCGCTCGATCCGCAGCAGGATAGATAGCGGGGCGTTCGGCAACCCGTGCGTCTTGCGGGGCCGCGATTTATACCCGTAGCTCGAAATCCAGGGGCAACAACGCGAGGTTCTATTTACGATCGCACCGCTATCCTTCGGCGCAATGCAAGCCGTGAGGATTTCGGTTTCCGATGCATCCGCTTCGCCTCCTTCTGCCAGCCCTCACCGCTCTGGTCCTGGTCTCGGCGGCCAAGGCCGACACTATCCCGACCGCCGCAGATCCTTGCAAGATCGCTTCGACGGACTCGGTAGGCTCCGCCGGATGGTCCGCGCATCTCAGCCGGCGCGCGGCAATCTTCATGATCCAGCATCTGCGCGAGTTCTGCCGGCTTGCCTCCGATGACGATCCGAGGGGCACGCCGGATGCGCTCCAAACTACGCGTCGGGCGCTGCTTGGCACCCTCCATGCCCAGGTTCTCGCCCCGCTCTATCGCGCTCATCCGGACCTTGCGGCAGCACAAGCGACCGGACCACGGCAGACCGCGTTCACCGCGACGCGTCGCGACATCTCTCGCAGGACTGCCACTCGCCTGGTCGATGAACTTCAGCAGCTCCAAAAGCAGTTCGGCGATCTCGCACCCGCCGAACATCACGACGAAACGGAGGCGCAGGCGATCGCGAGAGCGGAGCGCCTTTCCAGTACAACAGCCGAATTGTCGTTTGCCGAGTTAATCGCATTCACCGCCTATCCGGACCTGTTTAAGCGAGCGTTTCGCAACGTCCCTGTGCAACCCCGCACCGCCGAGAGAGATGCCTCGTTCCGCCAGATGGCGCCTCCGCGCGGGACGGTCAGGTTGAGCGATGCGGCATACCGTCGGATCAAATCGTTCATGCGCCAGCTTCGACGGGACTGGCCGGACGTTGACGACGTCGCCACCATTAGTTGGTCAAAAGACTTGAAGCGAAAAGGCCCCGACGATTCCGGTTGGATCGACGAGGGAGCAGGCTGGACCTTGGGTGCCTGGCACCGATCAGAAGTCCCGCCGGACGTCATCGACAAGGTTCGCGGTCTCGACATCGTCTTCAACGCCGACGACCCGTCCACGCTTAAGGGGAAGACCTTCGATATCGAAGGCAATCAATTAGTCCTGCGGAACTAACAGCGACAACAGGCGCCGTGCCCGACGGGCAATCTGCACATCGCCGTCATGCGAAAACTGCCCGTCGTGCCAGTCTGTCGCAGGCCCACCACCTTGCCTCGTCGGGCAAATCAGACGCACATTTTCGCCCGTCCCGCCTCGATGAGAGGGGCGTATCGCGATCGTCACGGACGTGGAGCGCGGGATGCGGTGGACGCGGCAGTGCGCAGCGGAGCTTTGGCTTCGCGGACGAACGGGCTGTCGTGGACGGCGAAGTCGTGTGGTCCTGGCGCCCCGGTGCTGGCGCTAAGGCCGCGATGTTCATGACGAGCATTGCGGGCGACGGGGGCAATCAAGCCGGTCCCCGGGGAGATCACGTATAAGCCCGTAAACCATCGCGCAGGGAAGGCCGGATGTTCGGCTGTCACCTGTGGTTCTGCCGCGTGCTTTCTGTTGCACGCGGACCATGGGTGCGGTCGGCACCCGGCCTTCCCTGCGCCCTCTCGGTATTCGAGGGCGATGAAATCAGCACAACTCGGGCGCCGTGCGTCGCGGGAGCGGGCGATGTTGTCTTTGAGGATGAGGCATTGGCGTCGCTATACTCCGGGCGTCATTCCCCGCGAAGGCGGGGAATCCAGTACGCCGCGGCCTTTCAGTGGAGCACTGCCGTCTCTGGAATACCGGATCGCCCGGTCGAGCCGGGCGATGACAGCGGAGTGTGGAATGCGACCTAACTCAGCTCGCCTTCAGCGCATGCGACGGTTCGGCGTCGAACTCCTTGATCTCCTGGGCGCGCTTCGACTTCGCCGCCGCCTGGTGGTCGGTGGCGATGACGGTGTAGACCATCGGCAGCACGAACAGCGTGAACAGCGTGCCGATCGACATGCCGGCGACGACGACGAGGCCGATCGAGAAGCGGCTCGCCGCGCCGGCGCCGGATGCGGTCAACAGCGGGATCAGGCCGGTGACCATGGCCGCCGTCGTCATCAGGATCGGCCGCAGCCGGATGCGGGCGGACATTTCGATCGCGGAGCGGCGGTCGAGCCCTTCGTTGAGCTGCAACTCGTTGGCGAACTCCACCATGAGAATGCCGTGCTTGGTGATCAGCCCCACCAGGGTCAGCAGACCGACCTGCGAGTAGATGTTCATGGTGGCGGCGCCGAAGAACAGCGGGATCAAGGCGCCGACGATCGCCATCGGCACCGAGATCATGATTACGAACGGATCGCGCAGGCTCTCGAACTGTGCCGCCAGCACCAGGAAGATGATGATCAGGGCGAAGCCGAAGGTGACCGCGAGCTGGTTGCCTTCCTGCACATATTGGCGGGAGTCGGCGAGATAGTCGTGGCTGAAGCCGGCCGGCAGCTTCTTGGCCTCGCCTTCGAGGAAGTCGACCGCCTGCCCGACCGTCACTCCAGGCATCGGCACCGCCGAGAAGGTCGCGGAATTGAGCTGGTTGTAGTGGGTCAGCGCGTTCGGGTCCGTGCCGGTCTCGATCTTGATCACGGTGGACAGCGGCACCTGCTGCCCGCTGCCGGTCGCGACATAGTAATTGCCAAGCGATTCCGGCGACAACCGCTTCTCACGTGGCACCTGCGGAATCACCTGGTAGGAGCGTCCTTCCAGGTTGAAGCGGTTGATGTAGTTGCCCCCGAGCAGCACGGCGAGCGTGTTGCCGAGCGACTGCATGGTGATGCCGAGATCGCTCGCCTTGGTGCGATCGATCCAGACCCTGACCACTGGCTGGTTGAACTCAAGATCGCTGTCGCTGACGATGAAGAGCCCGCTCTTGCGCGCGGCATCCTTCAGCTTCGTCATCTGCTCGTAGACCTGCTGGAAGCCGTTGGTCGAGTTGATCACCATCTGGATCGGCAGGCCGCCCGGACCGCCGGGCAGCGCCGGCAGGTTGAAGGCGAAGGCATTGACGCCCTCGATCTTGGACAATTCTGCCTGCACCAAGGGCTTCAGCGCCATCGCCGAGCGCTTACGCTCGTCCCATGGCTTGAGCAGCATGCCGGCGATGCCGCCCTGCGGACCGTTGATTCCGTTCAGCACGAAGGTGAGATCGGTTTCCGGAAACTTCTGGAACGCCTTGTTCAGCTTGTCGCCGTAGAAATTGATGTAATCGATGTTGGCGTATTTCGGCGCCTTGGTGATCGAGAACACGATGCCCTGGTCTTCCTCGGGTGCCAGCTCCTTGGAGACGTGCATGTAGAGGAAGCCGACGAGGCCGAGGATGGTGACAGCAAACAGCGCCGTGACCGGGCGATAATCGAGCGAACGGTCGAGCTTGCGGCCGTACCAGCGGGTCATCGCGCCGAACACGCGGTTGACCAGCCGGGAGAAGCGACCTTCGTCGGCGCTCTTCAGCAGCACCGAGCACATCATCGGCGACAGCGTCAGCGCGATGACGCCGGACACGATCACCGAGCCGGCCAGGGTGAAGGCGAACTCGCGAAACAGCGACCCGGTGACGCCACCGAGAAGGCCGATCGGCGCATACACCGCGGCCAGCGTGATGGTCATCGAGATGACCGGGCCGACGATCTCGCGCGCACCCTGCAAGGCAGCTTGGACCGGTGGCTTTCCCTCCTCCAGATGGCGGTGGATGTTCTCGACCACAACGATGGCGTCGTCGACCACGAGGCCGATGGCGAGCACCATCGCCAGCAGCGTCAGCAGATTGATGCTGAAGCCCATCGCCAGCATCAGGCTGCAGACGCCGACCAGCGACAGCGGAATGGTCACGACCGGGATGATGACCGACCGCAGCGAGGCCAGGAACAGGAAGATCACGACGATAACGATGAGGACGGCTTCGCCGAGCGTGTGCTCCACCTCATCGATCGACGATTGGATGAACTTGGTGGAGTCGTAGGCCACCTTCATCTTCATCGACGGCGGCAGGTTGCGCTCGATCTCCGGGAACAGCGCGCGAACGCCCTTGACGATGTTGAGCGGATTGCCCTGCGGGGTGGCCTGCACGCCGATGAAGATTGCGCGCTCGCCACTGAAGGCGACGCTGGCATCGGTGCTTTGCGCCGCCAGTTCGACGGTCGCGATGTCCTCCATGCGGACGAAACCGCCGTCCTTGGACTTCACGATCATCCGTTTGAACTGGCTTACGTTCTGCAGATCGGTGTTGGTCGTGACGTTGGAGACGATGAAGTAGCCCTTGGCCTGGCCGGCCGCGGCTTGGAAGTTGTTGGCCGCGATCGCAGCCGCCACGTCGCTCGGCGATACGCCCCGGCCCGCCATCTTGACCGGATCGAGCCAAAGCCGCATCGCGAAGGTCTGCCCGCCGAGGATATCCGCGGAGGCGACGCCATCGACGGTGGAGAGCACCGGCTGCACCACGCGCGTCAGATAGTCCGAGATCGCCGAGCCCGACAACTCCTCGCTGGAGAAGCCGATATACATCACCGCCGTGGTCTGGCCGGTGGTCTTGGTGACGATCGGGTCGTTGGATTCCTTCGGGATCAGATATTTGACCGAATTGACCTTGGCCAGCACCTCGGTGAGCGCCTGGTTCGGATCGAAATTCAGTTTGACGTAGACCTGGATCGTAGAGGTGCCGAGCACGGAAGACGAGGTGATGTAGTCGACGCCTTCGGCCGAGGCCACCGCCTGCTCGATCGGCGTGGTGATGAAGCCCTGGATCAAGTCGGCGGACGCGCCGGGATACACGGTCGTCACATTGACGACGGTGTTCGACAGCTTCGGATATTGCCGGATCGGCAGCACCGTGGCCGCACGCAGGCCGATCAGGAGGATCAGCAGACTGACAACGACCGACAGCACCGGGCGCTTAACGAAGATATCGGTGAATCTCATCGCGGCAATCTCTTCAGCAGAAGACGTTCCAACGACCGCGCGCATCATCGCGCGCGGTCAGCAGCAGTCAGGCCAGGCTCAGTAGCGCGGCGGCTTGGCCGGAATCGGGGGAGCCGGATCGGTCGAGATCGCGACCGCAGCGCCCGATTGCATCTTCACCTGGCCAAGCGCCACCACGCGATCCCCATCCTTGAGACCCTTGAGGATGACGGCGCGGCCGTCGATGCGATCGCCGGTCTGCACATAGGTGCGGTCGGCGGTCAGCGTGGTCTTGCCGTCGTCGCCCTTCTTCTCATTGATGACGAAGACGGAGTCGCCATACAGCGTGTAGTCGACCGCAGTCTCCGGCACCGTGACGACCGGCGGCTTGTCCGGCAGCACCACTGTGGTGGTCGCGAACATGCCGGGCTTGAGGATATGGTCCGGATTCGGGATCGTGGCCTGCACCCGGATGTTGCGGGTGTCGGCCGAGATCTGCGGCTCGATCGTGGTGATCTTGCCTTCGAACGTGCGGCCCGGATAGGCATCCACGTTGATACGAACCGCCTGCCCGACCTGCAGGTTGCCGCTGTCCTTCTCCGTCACCGTGAAGTTGGCCCACAGTTCCGACAGGTCAGTCAGCGAGACGATCTGGGTCCCGGCGCTCAGATATTGGCCGACCTCGACCTTGCGGACGCCGAGTTCGCCGTCGAACGGTGCGCGGACCAGCTTCTGTGCGATCAGCGCCTCCGTCTTGGCGATCATCGCATTCGCCTGGTCGAAGGTCGCCTGCGCCTGGTCAACCGTCGCCTGGGGTCCGAACTGACGCGAGGCCAGCTGCTTGGCACGGTCCAGCGAGAGCTGAGCGACAGTTGCCTGCGCCTTGTAATTGGCGAGATCGCCCTGGTCCGGGGCGTCATACAGCTGCAACAGAGGGGTCCCCTGTTTCACGGAGGAGCCAGGCGTGAACATGATGTCGGTGATGCGGCCGCTGACGTCGGAGGTGACGTTGACCTGATGCACGGCGGCGAGATCGCCGACCGCGCTCAACAGGTTCGGCACGGTCTCGGACTTGGCGACCGCGGCGGTGATGCTGATCGGCGGCGGCTTCATGTTGGCGAAGAACTGCGCGATCATCTTGTCGCGGAACATGTTGAACCAGACCAGTCCGCCGACCAGCAACGCCAGCAGACCGCCGACGATGAGGAACCACAGCACGGGTCGGGTCCGCTTGCGCGCCTTGTCGTCGATCGGCTTGCCGGACAATTTGGGTTCGGTCGCGATGTTCATGTCATGCACTTTCTGCCGTGACCGGTGGAACCAGAGATTGCGCCAACTCGCGGTCGAGATAGGACGCAATCGCGGCATCGGTAAGCCCGATACCACGAAGGATGAACTCAGAAAGCTGCCGCGCGAGCCTCGCGCCGCTTCCATACACGAGACATGGTGTCGCGGGCAGCCGGGTCAGCGCCGCGGTCAGCGCGGTGTGATGCGCGAACCAGAACAGGTCGAGCGGGGCGTCACTGCGCTTCGCATCGCCGGCACGAACCGCCTGCTCCAACGACGAGACGAACATCCCGCCGATCAGATCAGCGAACCTGGCATAGAGCAGGCGCGCGAACTCGCCGTCGTCGAGATGGCTTGTGACCATCAGTCGCATCCGCTGCTCTTCCTCATCATTCGGCCCGTCGGAGATCCCAAGGAAGTGGCGAACCATTCCGACCATCAACTTAACGAGCGTCGCGGTCGACGGCTCCTGTCCGAGCAGAAACGCCAGATCCGGGTCGGCCTGGCATTCCTCGCCCAGGATTTCCGCGTAGAGCGCGGCCTTGGACGGAAAATGCTTGAACAACAGCGCCTCGGAAATCGCCGCTGCCGCCGCCACGCTCTTGGTCGTGGTGCCTGCATAGCCATAGCGCGCGAAGCAGCGCTTGGCCGCGCCAAGGATCAACTGCCGCCGCAGATCGCTAGTCATTCGCAAATTCGACATCGCTCGTGAGTAAATACTCACTTTACCATTGTCAAGAAATATACCGCAATGCGGGAGCAACGTCCGGCTAAGTCATTGTAATTGCGTGGTGCTCAGGAGAACACCAAGTCGCGAGGCCGGGTGTTCTGCGTTGCAATCGAAACATTCCAGCCGTTTTTCTTTCCCCCCATCTCGTGCAAAATGCACGCGAGCGGCTCGACCGCATCTGACAAAAAATCGACCGCCGGAAGGATTGCCCCAGCATGAATGCCGCCGCTGCACGCGAGCTCGCGGCCGATTTCGATCTGCAAAATCTGACGCCGGAGTTCTACGCCGACCCCTACCCGACCTACCGGGCTTTGCGGGATCACGCGCCGGTGAAACGGCTGCGCAATGGCTCGTACTTCTTGACGCGCTATGACGACCTCGTCACTGCCTACAAGACCACAAAGGCGTTCTCCTCCGACAAGAAGCGTGAGTTCGCGCCGAAATACGGCGCCTCCCTGCTCTACGAGCATCACACCACGAGCCTCGTTTTTAACGATCCGCCGGCGCATACGCGGGTCCGTCGGCTGATCATGGGCGCGCTGTCGCCGCGCGCCATCGCCGAAATGGAGCCCGCGCTGATCGCCCTGGTCGACCGGCTGCTCGATGCAATCGAAGCAAAGGGGCGGTTCGAGCTGATCGGCGATTTCGCCTCGGCCATTCCCGTGGAGGTGATCGGCAATCTGCTCGATGTCCCGCATGCAGAGCGGGCGCCATTGCGTGACTGGTCGCTCGCCATCCTTGGTGCGCTCGAGCCGGTGCTGTCGCCGGAGCAGTTTTCACGCGGCAATGAGGCCGTGAAGGAGTTCCTGATCTATCTCGAAGACCTCGTCGCGCGGCGGCGCGCCCGGCCCGGCGATCCGGACCGCGATGTGCTGACCCGGCTGATCCAAGGAGAGACAAAAGGCGAAGCCAATGGCGAGCGCTTGAGCGAGAAGGAATTGCTGCACAATTGCATTTTCCTGCTCAATGCCGGTCACGAGACCACAACCAACCTGATCGGCAACGGGCTGGTGGCCCTGTTGCAGCACCCGTCCGAGAAGCGGCGGCTGATCGAGGCGCCCGATCTGATCCGCACTGCCGTCGAGGAGATCCTGCGCTACGAGAGCTCGAACCAGCTCGGCAATCGTGTCACCACCGAGCGTGTGGAGCTCGGCGGCATCACGCTGGAGCCCGGCACCTTTATCACGCTGTGCATCGGCGCCGCCAACCGCGATCCCGCCCAATTCGAAGACCCCGAACGGTTCGACATCACGCGTGCTGCGAACCGCCACCTCGCCTTCGGCACCGGCGCGCATCAATGCGCCGGGATGGCGCTGGCGCGCCTCGAAGGCGCAATCGCGATCTCGCGGTTCCTGGCGCGGTTCCCCGACTACCGGCTCGCCGGCGAGCCGGTCCGCGGCGGCCGCGTGCGGTTTCGCGGATTCCTGAGCGTGCCCTGCGCGGTGGAATAGAGCATGGCCGTGCATCAAACTGCATAAACTAAGGCCGTCATGCCCCACGCAGGCGGGCATCCAGTCCGGCGAGCCATCTCGATCAGTTACGGGCGCCTCTGGAACACCGGGTCACCCGCCGGAGCCCGTCATCGGGCTCGCCAAAGGCGAGACCCGGTGGCGGGGAACGACAGCGTTCGGGAACCTCTCACTTCAGGCGGTCCGCGCCGTCCGCTCCAAGATCAACGTATGAATCCCACAGGTGCCGCTGTAGAGGCTCATGACCCGGGTGCCTGGTTTGCGGCCGATCCGCGGCTCGGAGACCTGCACGCCGGCCGCCAGCAGCCGCGCGTGCGCGGCTTCGATGTCGGCGACGCGCCAGCTCAGGCCCCACAATCGGTCATGCGCCGCATCGCCGCCGGCCACCGGCCGCTTGACCACTTCGACGTTCAGGTCGCCGCAGCGAAAGAACATCAACTGCCCCCATTCCTGATGGGTGCGATCGAGCGCCATGTCGAGGCCGAGCCGGGCGCCATAAAGCGCAGCGGAGCGCTCGGGATCCTCGGTTGAGATCACGACATGATCGAGCCCGAGGACCGCCGAATCCGCCGTGGCGGCCGATACGGGCCGCTCAGCCCCGAGCTCGAGGAAGAACATGCGGACACCGCGGGTCAGATCGGTCGCAGCCCGCGTGCGCTTCCAATGCATCGTGGCGCCGGAAAGGGCGTCCGTGCTGTCCACCTCGACGATCGGGTCCGGCTTCAACGCGAGCCGGTCGAGCCGGCGATGCATCTTGGCGATATCATTGGTGCGGAAACAGATGCTGGCGAGGCCCTCGCCCCAGATCTTGATGACGTTGCGGATGCGATCGGCGGCGACGCTGTCTCCCGACGGCGCCATCAGCTCGAGGGTCATATTGTCGAGCGTGAACAGCACGCGCTCGGCGCCATCGTCGGCGTTTTTCCACGAGGGTTTTCGCGCGAGCAAGGTCTCGTAGGCAGCGGTGGCGGCCTGGATGTCCTCGATGAGGACGACGAGGTGATCGAGCCCCGTGATCACGGAAACAGCCCTCGCGTGTTCTTGGCGGCGCGGACCTTTTCCACGCCGATCGCCATCGCCGCGGTCCGGTGCGCGATATTGTCGGCGCGGACGCGGGAGAGCATGTGCTCGAAAGCCCGATCGAGGATCTGATATTCCCGCCGCATCACCTCCTCTTCTTCCCAGAACAGCTGCTGCAGATCCTGCACCCATTCGAAGTAGCTGACCACCACGCCACCGGAGTTGCAGAGGATGTCCGGGATCAGGAAGATCTCCTTGCGCCGCTGCTCGAGCACGATGTCGGCATCGGGCGTGGTCGGACCGTTGGCAGCTTCCGCCAGCACGCGGCATTTCAGTTTTTCGGCCACCGGCCCGTCGATCACACGCTCGATCGCAGCGGGAACCAGAACATCACAAGCGAGCGTCAGGATCTCCGCCGGGTCGAATGCGAGCTCGGTCGAGAAGCCCGCAATGCTGCCGTGCTTGATCGCATGATCCATCAGCGCAGGGATATCGAGCCCGCGGTGATCATGCAGCGCCCCGGTATGGTCGCTGACCGCGATCACCTTCAGCCCCATCAGATGCAGGCCGAGCGCCGCGTAGGAGCCGACGTTGCCGAATCCCTGCACCACAGCGGTCGCCTTGGTCGGGTCGATCGACAGCACGTCCATCACGCGCCGGGACAGATGGGCCACGCCGCGTCCGGTCGCCTCGCGGCGGCCCAGGGTGCCACCGGAAAATACGGGTTTTCCGGTCACGATCTCGGTCACCGTCTGGCCCTGGTACATCGAGTAAGTGTCCATGAACCAGGCCATGACCTGCTCGTTGGTGCCCATATCCGGCGCCATGACGTCGGTATGCGGACCGACGAAGGGGATCATTTCCTGCATGTAGCGGCGCGACAGCGACTCCAGCTCACGCTTCGACAGCTGGCTGAGATCGACCGTCACCCCGCCCTTGGCACCTCCGTAAGGCAGCCCGACAAGGGCGCATTTCCAGCTCATCCAGATCGCCAGCGCCGCGACCTCGCCGATATCGACTGACGGCGCGAAGCGCGTGCCGCCTTTGGTCGGCCCCATCGTCAGGAGGTGCTGGACGCGATAGCCCTCGTACACCGCGATGCTGCCGTCGTCGCGGTGAATCGGACAGGAGACGGTGATGGCGCGTTTGGGCAACAGCAGGCGGTCACGTTCGTCGCTTGGGATGCCAAGATGATCGGCGATCACATTGAATTGCTTCGCCGCCATGTCGAACACCGGACCCGCATAGACCGTCATCGATCGCTCCTGGTTTCGAATCTGTGCCCCTTCCAGGATAGCGCGCGCGCAGGCGCTCCGGCAGGGGGCCCGCGGTTGTACTGGTCATTCTCGGTCGCGTGGTAACGAATCTGCCAACAATTTCAGCGTTGATCCGCCTCGACCGATTGCTAATCTGGCTCGCCGGGGTCTGGTGCGGAGAATTTGAAGTTCCTATCGGTAATGCCCCCAACTTGCATCTGAGGAGCTTCCAATTCAAAACCGCACTGAAATCATGGATTTGCTCGTGCTCCTGTGCTTCCAAAGCCGGCGCAGAGACCAACCCGCCATGCGCGCGGATTCGGGAGCGGAGCACGGATTCCCCCCTTAGCGGACGACGGAAGAGCTTATGCAGGCGCTTTTTATTGGACAGACCTACATCGACGTCACCTTCATCACCGACCATCTGCCGACCGGGGACGAGAAACACGTCGCATCGGATTATGCAGTCTCGTTCGGCGGCAATGCGGTGACCGCGGCATTCTGCTGCGCCAAGCTCGGGATCGTACCGGACCTGATCGCCACGCTGGCCAATGACTGGCTGGGCCGCATGTTCCAGGACATGTGCGCGAAGTACGGAATCTCGATGCACCCGCGAAAGGTCAATTCCTCGTCGCTGTCCTTCATCATGCCGAAGGACGGCAAGCGTGCGATCGTTCGCTGCCGTGACGACGCCCATATCCACCCTTTTCCGCTGCTTAATCTCGGCAACTGCCGTGCCCTGCATGTCGACGGCCACCAGCCGGACGCTGCCATTCACTATGCCAAGCTGTGCCGCGAAGCCGGCATCCTGACGTCGCTCGATGGCGGCGGTCTGCGCACCAACACCCATGAGTTGCTGGAATTCATCGATGTCGCAATCGTCGCCGAGCGGTTGTGCGAGCAGATGGATCTCACGCCCGAGAAGATGCTGGATTATCTCAAGAGCCGCGGCTGCCGGATCGGGGGGGTCACCATGGGCGAAAAGGGCTTGTTCTGGTACGATGAGACCGGTGCCGTGCGCACCCTGCCCGCCCTGCCGATTTCGCGCGAGCGTGTGATCGACACCAACGGCGCCGGCGACGTCTTCCACGGCGCCTACGTCTATTCGTACCTCGCCAATCCCGAGAAGTGCTGGGAGGAGCATTTCGAGTTCGCACGCGCGGCTTCGACCTTCAAGATCCAGCGCCTCGGCAACGAGGCAGGCCTGCCCACACTCGCCGACATCGATGCGGTGAAGCAGGAATTCGAAGTCCGGGTCTGATCCAATCGCAGCGAACTCTGCCTGAGCCGCGTCGTCGTTTAGTTCAGCGCGCTCTTCAGATCGAAGTTTAGATCGGCCGCCTTGCCGGGGTCGATCGTGCCTTCGGCCGCGAGCAGCCTCCGGCCGAACATGTGATCGCCGGCGCGGTTGACGGATTCGATGCCGACCAGCCTGCCCTCCTTGTAACAGAAGGCGGAGAACGCCTTCTGCGCGGGATCACCGCGCAGCACCACCTGATCATAGCCGGTGGTGAGACCTGCGATCTGCAGCTTGTCATTACCCTGGTCGCTCCAGAACCAGGGCTGACCATCGTAAGGCTTGGCGTCTCCCGTAAGCCGCGCGGCGACGCAACGGGCATGATCGGTCGCGTTCTGCACGGACTCCAGCCGCAGCGTGCCGCCGAAGCGCGGGCTGGCAAACAGCGCACAGTCGCCGATCGCCGAAATATGCGGGTCCGAGGTCAGCAGATATTCATCGACGACGATGCCCGAGGCGACCGCCAATCCCGCCTCAGACGCGATCTCGACGTTGGGCAGCACGCCGACGCCGACAACGACGAGATCGGTCGGGATATGCCGCCCGTCGCTCAGGCTCACGCCCGTAACCTTGGCGCCATCTGCCTCGATGCTGGTAGCCTGGACCCCGAGATGAATCCGCACGCCGGCGTCCGCGTGCTGCTTCTGGAAGTAGTCGGAGATCTCGGCCGTGACCGCGCGCGCCATGACCCGCGCGCCGAGCTCGAGCACGTCGACCTCGAGCCCCTTGATGCGGGCGGTCGCTGCGAATTCGAGCCCGATGAAGCCGGCGCCAATCACCACCACCCGCTTGGCACCGGCAAGCAGCGTCCGCAGCGACTCGCTGTCATCCAGGATTCGCAAGTAGCGCACATCGGGCAAATTGGCGTTGGGGATGTCGAGCAGGCGATTGCGCGCACCGGTCGCGAACACCAGGTGGCCGTAGTCGAGCGTTGCACCGGAGGCGAGCAGCACATTGCGGGCGTCGCGATGGACCGCGACCGCGCGATCATAGACGAGATCGATGTTCTGATCAGAATAGAACTTCTGCGGCCGGAACATCAATGTCTCCGGCCCCCCGGTCCCTTTGAGATAGGCCTTGGAGAGCGGCGGCCGCTGATAGGGCAGATGCGCCTCGTCGTTGATCAGATGGATCGGGTCGGCGAAGCCCGCCTGCCGCAGCGACGTCGCAAGCTGAAAGCCTGCATGTCCTGCACCCACGATCACCACCGGACCTTTTACCGCCGCTCCCTGCCCCATCGCACCTACTCGCTATACTCGCGTTTGCCCGCCCCGTCCGAGCCGGTTTGTCGCAAACTTCCTCGGGATTGTCACCGCCCCGGTCTGCGATTTAAATGCGGCCAACAACAGACACCCTTGGGAGGGACCGATGCCGGACGCCATGCCCGCCGACGAACCCGCGCTGCTTTCGATTGACGGTCCGACCGCCACCATCACGCTCAACCGGCCCGCCGCGTTCAACGCCATCAACCTGCCCATCGCACAGACATTGGAACGCCTGGCGCTGCGGGTCGAGGCCGACAAGGAGGTCCGCGTGCTGGTCCTGCGGGGCGAAGGCCGGGCCTTCTGCGCCGGCGGTGATCTGCAGACCATCGGCGCCGCGGCGGAGGCGGATACCATCACGCCGGTGGTCGGCGAGCTCCTGCAGCACTATCACGCCTTTATCGCGGCTCTCAGGCGCATGCCGAAGCTCGTGCTCGCCAGCGTGCACGGCTCGGCCGCCGGCGCGGGCATGTCGCTCGCCTTTGCCGCTGACCTCTGCATCGCCGCCGAAGAGGCGCGCTTCACCCCGGCTTATGCCAAGCTCGGCGTCTCGCCGGATGGCGGTGGTACGATCGGTGTGGTCGCCAGTGTCGGCGTCAGGCGCGCGTTGCAGATCTTTTTGGCCGAGGACAGTTTCACCGCAGCTCAAGCCTATGAATGGGGCCTCGTCACCAAGATCGTGCCGGCCTCGGATCTGGCAGCAGCCACCCGGGCGCTCGCTGAGCGACTGGCGCAGAATATGCCCGCGGGGATCGGGGCGACCAAGGCGCTGATCCATCGTGCGCCGACCAGCGCGGTCGAGGATCAGCTCGCAGCCGAACGCGATGCGATCATCGCATGCATGCACACCGACGAGTTCCTGACCGCGACGCGGAGGTTCACCCGGAAGGACAAATAGACGGCCCCAGCCGGTGCGTCACTCAATTCGGACAGATGTAACCGGTACCGGCCGGCGATTTGAAGCAGCCGACCGATTCTGGAATCACATGCTTGGGCAGCCACAGCACAATGCTTGGGAAATAGATTGTGAAGGTGATCGTGATCAGGAACACGACATAGATCGGCAACGCCGCGCGCAACGCTTTTGCGAAACTGACGTTTACGAATTTGGACGCCATCAGCAGCACGAGCCCATAGGGCGGCGTGATCAGGCCGAAGGCGAGCGTCGCGATCAGCACCACGCCCATGTGCACCCCGTTGATGTCGCCAGCCTGCGTCAGCGCGTTGACCAGCGGCATGAAGATGATGATGGTCGGCACTGGCTCGATGAAATCGCCGATGATGGTGAACAGCAGCACCATCAACAGCATGATCAAATGCGGATCGTTGCCGGCAATCGCTGTGATCCAGTCGGTGATGAAGATGGCGCCGCGCAGATAGGCGAGCATCCAGCCGAACGCATTTGCGGCGCCGATGGTGATCAGCGGCAGCGAGAAGATCAGCCCTGCCAGGCAGAAATCGTAAGGGATCTTCTTCAGGTGACCACGGTTGAGCGCGGGGATGACGACCAGGATGATCCAGGCCACGGCGACCACACCGGCCTCAGTCGGCGTGAACCAACCGGTCAAGATGCCGCCGAGCAGGATCACAGGAATCATCAGCGGCAGGGCCGCATCTGCACCTGCGAAGATCACTTGGCGGAGCGGCGCGCGCGGCTTGCGCAAGCCGGAAGGACCGAAGAAGTAGCAGTAGATCATCAGTCCGAAGCCGATCATGAAGCCCGGCACGACGCCCGCCATGAACAGACCGGCGATCGAGACATTGCCGACCGCGCCGTAGACGACCGCCGTGATGCTCGGCGGTACCAGGGCGGCAATGGTGGAGGCGGCCGCAATGATGGCCGCGATGAACGCGGGCTCATAGCCCTCCCGCCGCATCGGTCCACCGAGCGCGCGGCTCATGACTGCGACATCGGCCGTGGTCGATCCCGACATTTCCGAGAAGAACATGCTGAAGACGACGACCACCTGCGACAACCCGCCCCTGATATGTCCGACCAGCGACACCGACAGGTTGGCGATCCGGACCACGACATTGGCCGAACTCATGAGTTCGCCGACCAAGAGAAAGAACGGGATCGCGAGCAGCGCCTCGGAATCGACGCCATCGAAGATCTTCTGCACGATCGCCGCGAGCGAGACGTCGGCGAGGTGGGCGCCGACGAACACGCCTGCCAGCAGCGAGAACGGCACCGGAACGCCGAGATAGCCAAACGACAAGAAGCAGACGGACATAAGCGCGAGGATAACCGGAGGGCTCACGTCCGATCGCTCCGACCTGCGCCCGTCTGCAGCGGCAAAATCACACCTTCCGATTCCAACAGCTCCGGACGGTCAAAGCCGTTGGCAATGCCGTTGACTAGCTGCTCGATGGCAAATAGCGCGATCAGCACACCGGAAAGCGGTATGACGACATAGAGCGACGCGATCGGTGTACCGGAGGGCAACCGAAAACTGCCGAAGCCGCGGAGGAAATTGAGGTAGCCGTACCAGATCAGGCACAGCGCGACGCCCAGCACGACGAGACGCAATACTATTTCGACGACAAGACGCGGCGCGCCATGCATCGATTCGGCAATCGCGGTCAGATACAGATGATCGTTGCGGCGCGTCGCAACCGCAGCGCCAATGAATATCGCATAGACGAACAGGGTGGACGTAACCTCCTGCAGCCACAGCCAGGGATGGCCTATGGTGCGCGTAACGATGTCGGCAGTGACAGACATCGAGAAGCCGAAGCAAAGAGCGCCGCAGAGCATCATCAGCACCAGCTCGAGCGCGTCCAGCTTAGGCCACTTCAGATGACGCTGCCGTTGCAGCACGAGCTTGTCGGCGATGGACATCCGCTTCCCCGTCGTTCCCCGATCAATTCTCTCGGCCCGGCAATGGCCGGCAAGCCTGTTGTTGGCGCGGCAGCTTAGTTGATGGCGCGGATCAGGTTCTTGATCTTTTCGGCGTGTGGGCCGAGCTCCTTCGCAAGCTTGTCGAGATAGGGATCGGCGATTGTGGTGAAGCTCCTCTTGTCGACATCCTCGACGATCTTGACGCCGAGCGATTTCAGCTTGGCGGCCGCCGTCCTTTCCAGTTCGAAGGCCTTCGCCGGCTCTTTCGCACTGATTTCGGCTGCCGCCGCCAGCACCCATTGCCGCTGCTCGGCCGACAGGCTCTGCCAGAGCTTGTCACTGATGAAAACCAGCGCATTGTTGGCCTCATGCTCCGTGATGGACAGCACCGGAGCCACCTCGTAGTGCTTGTTGACGAGATAGACATTGATGCTGTTTTCCGCCGCGTCGACCACGCCGGTCTGCAGCGAGGTGTACACGCTGCCGAACGGCATGTGCACCGTCTGCGCACCATAGGCCGGGAACATGGTGTCTTCGGTCGCGGTGGCCTGGACGCGGATCTTCATGCCCTTGATGTCGTCGACCTTGTGAATCTCCTTCTTGCTGTAGATGTGGCGCACACCCTGCGACCCGGTCCCGATGACGTGGAGGCCCTGCGTGGTCTCGTCGATCATGGTCTTGATCGCCTCGAAAACCTGGGGGTCGGCCAGCCCCTTGATCACGTGAGCTTCGTTGCGGAACAGGAAGTGCAGCGACATGACGCCGGCTTGCGGCGAGATCGTCGCCGTGTTGGCCGAGGAGACGATCGCGAAATCGACGTCACCGGCCTTGACCAGTTGCAGGATCTGCGGCTCCTGCCCGAGCTGCGCGCCGGGATACTGGTCGATGATGATGCTGCCCTTGCTCAGTTCCTTGAGCTTGTCGGCAAACAAGTCACCGGCAATGGAGTAGCCGGTATTCCGAGGCTGATCATAGGCGAAGCGATAATGCTTGACGTCCTGCGCACTCGCAGTTGCTGCAGAAGCGATCGCCGCAGCGAACACCCATGCACCAATGAGCCGACCTCTCACGATGCCCTCCCCCGTTATGATTTTCGGGGATCATCCCACTGGCTGTGTCGGATTGTCAATTGAACATGCCCCCAGCCGTTGTTCGGCGCGATCAGCTCAGCCCTTTCCCTTGCGGCGCATGAAATCGAAATCGCAGCCGTCATCGGCCTGCAGAATGGTCTCGTGGAACAGGTGGGCGTAGCCGCGCTCGGCCCATTTCGGCGTCACCGCCTGTTGCAACGCGACACGGCGTTTCGCCATCTCCGTGTCGTCGACCAGCAGATCGATGCTGCGCTTTTCGACATCGAGCCTGATCATGTCGCCGGTCTGCACCAACGCCAGCGGCCCGCCGACAGCAGATTCCGGGGTGATGTGCAGGACGATGGTGCCGAACGCCGTTCCGCTCATACGCGCGTCGGAAATCCGCACCATGTCCTTGGTGCCACCGCGTGCGAGCTTCTTGGGGATCGGCAGATAGCCGGCCTCCGGCATGCCCGGCGCGCCCTTCGGCCCGGCATTGCGCAGCACCAGAATGTCGTCAGCGGAGACGTCGAGATCGGGATCGTCGATCCGCCGGGTCATGTCTTCGACGGAGTCAAACACCACAGCGCGACCGGTGTGCTGCAGCAGCTTGGGGCTGGCCGCCGAATGCTTGATGACCGCGCCACGCGGGGCGAGATTGCCGCGCAGCACGGCCAAGCCGCCCTCGCGCTTGATCGGATCGGCCCGCGCGCGGATCACGTCCTGCCCGGGCACCTCCTCCGCGTTGGCGACGATGTTGCGCAGGGTCTCGCCGGTGACGGTCCTGGCGTCGAGATCGATGAGATCACCGAGCTGCTTGAGCAGTTTCGGCACGCCGCCGGCGTGATGGAAATGCTCCATATAGTGCTCGCCAGACGGCTTGAGATCGACCAGCACCGGCACCTCGCGGCCCAGCCTATCGAAGGCGTCGAGATCGATTGCGTGCGGCGTGCGGCCGGCGATCGCGGTGAGATGAATGAGCCCGTTGGTCGAGCCGCCGATCGCCTGCAGCACCACTTGCGCATTCCTGAATGCCGCTGGCGTCAGCAGCTCGCTCGGGCGCGGTCCTTTCGCCTGGGCCATTTCGGCCGCAACACGCCCGCTCGCCTCGGCCGAGCGGAAGCGCTCCGCGTGCGGCGCCGGAATGGTCGCGCTCATCGGCAGCGACAGGCCGAGCGCCTCGGTGACGCAGGCCATGGTCGAGGCCGTGCCCATCACCATGCAGGTGCCGACCGACGGTGCGAGCCGTCCGTTCACCGCCTCGATCTCGACGTCGTCGATCTCGCCGGCGCGATATTTCGCCCACAGCCGGCGGCAATCGGTGCAGGCGCCCAGCAACTCGCCCTTGTGATGGCCGACCACCATCGGCCCGACCGGAATGACCACCGTCGGCAGATCCGCCGACACTGCCGCCATGATCTGGGCCGGCAGGGTCTTGTCGCAGCCGCCGATCACGATCACCGCATCCATCGGCTGCGCCCGGATCATCTCCTCGGTTTCCATCGCCATCAGGTTGCGCAGATACATCGAGGTCGGATGCGCAAAGCTTTCCGCGATCGAGATCGTCGGGAACACGAAAGGCATCGCGCCCGACAGCATCACGCCGCGCTTCACCGCCTCCAGGATCTGCGGCACGTTGCCGTGGCAGGGATTGTAGTCGCTATAGGTGTTGGTGATGCCGACGATGGGGCGATCCAGCGCATCATTTGAATAGCCCATCGCCTTGATGAAAGCCTTGCGCAGGAACAGCGAAAATCCGGCGTCGCCGTAAGCGGTCAGTCCCTTGCGCAATCCGTCGGTCATGGTCTTCGTCTTTCACTGTTGTCGTCATTCCGGGGCGCGCGAAGCGCGAACCCGGAATCTAGAGATCGTCTTTTGCGTCCTCACATCGAGATTCCGGGCTCGAGACCTTCGGTCTCGCCCCGGAATGACGGGATCAGACGCTCAGCCCCAGTCGATGATCCCGCTCCTGTCGCCGTCGAACTCGATGCTGCAGAACGAACCGCCTTGGAAATAGTCCCCGATCGGATCGGCGGGCAGCTTCTCTTGTTCGGCAAAAGCGTGCTCGCGAAAATCCTCGGCGCGTCCGGTCGGCCGATAGCCGAGATCATAGGCGCGCTGATTGTCCCACCAGGCGCGCTCGTTCAACGACGCGCCATACAGAACCTCGAAATGGATGTCCGGGTGCTCAAGCCCGATGCGGCAGAGCTGCACCAGATCCTCCGGCTTCAGCCAGATCGACAGCCTGCGGCGGTCGAGCGGCTTGTCGCCGAAATTGCCGATGCGGATGCAGGTCACCTTCAGCCCATGCTTGTCGGCGTACAGCGAACCGACCGCCTCGCCGAACACCTTGCTGACGCCGTAGCGGCCGTCGGGACGCGGCTGGACATCGTTGTCGATCTTGCGATGCCGCGGGTAGAAGCCGACGGCATGATTGGACGAGGCAAACACCACCCGCTTGACGCCCTTCCTGCGGGCAGCCTCGAACAGGTTGTAGCCGCCGATGATATTGGCCTGCAGAATATCGTTCCACGCACCTTCGACCGAGTAGCCGCCGAAATGCAGGATGCCGTCCACGCCCTCGCAGAGCGCCTCGACCTGCGCGAGATCAGCAAGATCCGCCGCCTTGAACGTCTCCTGGCTGGACAGATCGGCCGGCGGCTTCAGGTCGCTGAGCAGAAGGTCCGGATAGACCGGCGGCAGCAGCTTGCGCAGCGACGTGCCGATCCCTCCGCTCGCACCGGTCATCAATATGCGTGGCATTTCATCCCTCGTCTTCGGTCCGCTGGTGGTTGGATTCCAACCACGCGTTTGCGGTCATTGCGCAAGGATGATAGCAGAGAAATTGCGAGGGAACGCAACAACGAGATCAGCAAATGTCCGATGCAAATACTCCGTCCCATGGCTGGCGTCCGGCGACCTATTATCCCGATCCGGCGATCCAGGCGCTTGATCCGCGATTTGAAAAATACTGGCTGAAATTGTCGGCCGTGGAACGCATCGCCACCGGCCTGCGCTGGGCCGAAGGGCCGGTGTGGTTCGGTGACGGCCGCTACCTCTTGTGCAGTGACATCCCGAACCAGCGTATTCTCAAATGGGAGGAAGAGACGGGCACCGTCAGCGTCTTCCGCAAGCCGTCGAACTTCGCCAATGGCAACACCCGCGACCGCCAGGGACGGCTCGTCACCTGCGAGCATGGCGGACGGCGCGTGGTCCGCACCGAATATGACGGTTCCATCACGGTGCTGATGGACTCCTTCGACGGCAAACGGCTGAACGCGCCCAACGATGTGGTGGTGAAATCCGACGGTTCGATCTGGTTCACCGATCCGACCTTCGGCCTGCTCGGCAACTACGAGGGCTACAAGGCCGAGCCGGAGATCGAGACCCATGTCTACCGGATCGACGGGGCCAGCGGCAAAGCCAGCATCGTTGCGGAAGGCGTGCTGGGGCCTAACGGGCTGTGCTTCTCGCCCGATGAAAAGATCCTCTACGTCGTCGAATCCCGCGGCGAACCGACCCGCAAGATCCTGGCCTATGACGTGTCGCCCGACGGCACCAAGCTCAGCCACAAGCGTGTCCACATCGACGCCGGCCCTGGCACGCCGGACGGCATGCGCTGCGATATCGACGGCAATCTCTGGTGCGGCTGGGGCATGGGATCGCCCGAGCTCGACGGCGTCATGGTGTTCGCACCCGACGGCGCGCCGATCGGCCGCATCGCCTTGCCCGAACGCTGCGCCAATGTCTGCTTCGGCGGCTTGAAGCGCAACCGGCTGTTCATGGCGGCATCCCAGTCGATCTACGCGCTTTATGTGAACACGCAGGGCGCGCTGGGCGGATAGCGGCCTGTCGTCCCGGACAAGTGAGCTCCTGGTGGCGCGCGGCGCCATCCAGAGCGAACGCGATCCGGGACCCCAGCGCGAGCGCCCTTCGCTCGTCGCGCGACCGCGTGATGCCGGGCGGAGCCCGAGTGGCCGACGCTCTACACAAGAACGTCGGCCGGTGGTTATGGGTCCCCGTGTTCGCGGGGACAACATCTCGTATGTAGCAGTCACCTCACGCCGCGTTGTAGCCCGCGACGGCCTTGGCCTCGAGATATTCCTCGAGTCCGTAGCGGCCCCATTCGCGGCCGTTGCCGGACTGCTTGTAGCCGCCGAAAGGCGCGGTGCGATCATTCGGCACGCCCTGCAAATTGACGTTGCCGGCGCGGATCTGACGGCCGACCCGTCGGGCGTCCTCGACCGTCGGACCGTAGACATAGCCGGCGAGACCATAGGGCGTGTCGTTGGCGATGCGCACCGCATCGGCCTCGTCCTTGGCGCCGATGATGGTGAGCACCGGCCCGAAGATCTCCTCGCGCGCGATCGTCATCTCATTGGTGACGTCGGCGAAGATGGTCGGGCGCACATAGTAGCCCTTGTTGACCCCTTCGGGCAGGCCCGGGCCACCGGCGACGAGAGTTGCGCCCTCCTCGATGCCCTTATTGATCAGGGCCTGGATCTTCTCCCACTGGCCGCGATTGACGACCGGGCCGATCGTGGTGCCATCGCCGCGCGGATCGCCAGCCTTGGTCTTGTCAGCCGCGGCTTTCGCGATCGCAGCCACCTCTTTCATCTGCGACAGCGGCACGATCATGCGCGAGGGTGCGTTGCAGGACTGGCCGGAATTATTGAACATGTGCATGACGCCGCCGGTCACCGCCTTGGTCAGGTCGGCGCCCTCGAGGATCACGTTCGGCGACTTGCCGCCGAGCTCCTGGCTGACGCGTTTCACCGTCGGCGCCGCGCGCTTGGCGACATCGACGCCGGCACGGGTCGAGCCGGTGAAAGAGATCATGTCGATGTCGGGGTGCTCGCTCATGGCGGCGCCGACCTCGGGCCCGAGGCCGTTGATCAGGTTGAACACGCCCTTGGGCACGCCGGCTTCATGCAGGATCTCGGCAAAGATCAGCGCCGAGGTCGGCGTGAATTCGGAGGGTTTCAGGATCATGGTGCAGCCAGCCGCGAGCGCCGGGGCGACCTTGCAGGCGATCTGGTTCAGCGGCCAGTTCCAGGGCGTGATCATGCCGACCACGCCGACCGGCTCGCGAACCACCACCGCCGACGGCAGCGTCTCCTCGAACTCGTATTTCTTCAAGACGTCGAGCGTCGACATCAGATGGCCGAGGCCGGCGCCGGCCTGCAGCTTCTCGGCCATCGGCAGCGGCGCACCCATCTCGTCGGAGACCGCGGCGCCGATATCCTTCATGCGGCCCTTGTAGACCGCGATGATCTTCTCGAGCAGCGCGACGCGCTCCTCACGCGACGTCTGCGAAAAGGTCACAAATGCGCGCTTGGCGGCGGCCACCGCCTTGTCGACATCGGCCTTGGAGCCGAGCGCAACCTCATACATCGCCTCCTCGGTCGCGGGATTGATGACCGGAGTGGACTTCTTGACGACGGGATCGACCCAGGCGCCATCGATGTAGAACTGCATGCGGTTGACCATCGGAAAACCTCTTCAAATCGGGAGAGCAAATGGAGGGGGCGTTTCGTCACAAGCATCCTTGCACGAATGCCTTTTTGGTTGAACCCGCCCTATGCGGGGCAGCGTTGCGCTGGCCAGGATATAAGGGCGCGAGCGTGACGCTGGCAAGGCGGCAACCACATCCTCACTGTCGTCCCGGCCAAGCGAAGCGCGTGCCGGGACCCATACCGCGTGATCTCTCCATTTGGCACATCGCGAGCAAACCCTGACTGCTAGTCCCTGAATAACTGGCCCCTGTGGTTATGGGCCCCCTGCTTTCGCAGGGGCGACAGCCCAATTTGGTGAAACAACTCCGTTCAAACCGCCATTTTGCGATGCAACACAGGCGCGCCGGTGAGGCTTTCGGCCGCATCGATGATGGTGTTGGTATCGATGCCGTTGAAGCGATAGAGGTCGTCGATGGTGCCGGTCTGGCCGAACCGCTCGACCCCGAGCGCCTCGACGCGGTGGCCACGCACGCTGCCGAGCCAGCCGAGCGTGGCCGGGTGACCGTCGATCACGGTGACGATGCCGCAATCGCGGGGCAGCGGTGCCAGCAGCTTCTCGATATGGCTCAAGTGCTGCACGCCACGCCGCGCGCGACGCAAATTCCGTGCGGCGGTCCAACCGGCATGCAGCCGGTCGGCCGAGGTGATGGCGAGCAGGCCGACGTCACGGCGGCTTTCGCCGATCAGCCCCGTCGCCTCGATCGCCTCGGGCGCGACCGCGCCGGTATAGGCGACGATCGCTTCCGCATTCGGCCCGGGCTTGCGCAGCCAGTAGGCCCCTTCGGTGATGCCGCTCTCCAGCTCCGGTGTCATGATCCGCTGCGGCTGCTCGACTGTGCGGGTCGACAGCCGCAGATAGACCGAGCCGCCCTCGCCGCTAGCGGCTTGCATGTGGCCAAAGCCCCATTTCATGATCGCGGCGAGTTCATCGACGAAAGCCGGCTCGAAAGACGACAGGCCGTCCTGGGCCATGCCGATCAGCGGCGTGGCGATCGATTGATGCGCGCCGCCCTCCGGAGCCAATGTCACGCCCGAGGGCGTCGCCGCCACCATGAAGCGCGCATCCTGATAGCAGGCGTAGTTCAGCGCATCGAGCCCGCGCTCGATGAAGGGATCGTACAGCGTAACCACCGGCAACAGCCGCGTGCCGTTGATGGCGTGGGACAGCCCAAGCGCCGAGGCCAGGATGAACAAGTTCATCTCGGCGATCCCAAGCTCGATATGCTGTCCTCTCGGCGATGCATCCCAATTGTAGGTCGAGGGAATCTTCTCGCTGCGGAACAGGTCGGCCTTCTCGGCGCGCGCGAACAGGCCGCGTCTGTTGACCCAGGCGCCAAGATTGGTCGACACGGTGACATCAGGCGATGCGGTGACGATGCGGGAGGCGAGCTTGCTGTCGCCGCGCGCGAGATCGTTGAGGACCAGGCCGAAGCCCTGCTGGGTCGACATCTGCGCCGAAGCCGTGAACGTCAGCCGCTCCGGCACGTCGAACACAGCATCGGTGAGGCGCCGCTCGCCACGATTGAACGGCGCGCCCGCAAGAAAGGCGTCGAGCCTGCCCGGATCCTGCGGCAGGCCTTCGAACTTGTCCCATTCATGGCCGGGCCGGATGTTCTGCTGGCTGCGCCACTTTTCCATCTGCGCCACGGTCATCAGGCCGGCGTGGTTGTCCTTGTGGCCCTGGAACGGCAGGCCGACACCCTTGATCGTGTAAGCGATGAAGCAGACCGGACGGTCGTGGTCGATGGCCTCGAAGGCCTCCAGCATGCTCGCCATGTCGTGGCCGCCGAGATTGGACATCAGCGCCAGCAGTTCCTCGTCACTGCGCTTGGCGATGAGACGGGAAACCTCGCCCTGATCACCGATGTCGTCCAAGAGATGCTTGCGGAACGCCGCCCCGCCCTGGAAGCACAGCGCCGCATAGAGCGCATTCGGACAATTGTCGATCCAGCGCCGCAACGCCTCGCCGCCCGGCTCGGCAAAGGCCTCGCGCATGAGCGAGCCGTATTTCACGATCACCACGTCCCACCCGAAATTGCGGAACATGGTCTCGAACCGCTCCCACAGGCCTTCCCGCACGACGGCGTCCAGGCTCTGCCGGTTGTAGTCGACGATCCACCAGGTGTTGCGCAGGCCGTGCTTCCAGCCCTCTGCCAGGGCCTCGAAGATGTTGCCCTCGTCCATCTCGGCGTCGCCGACCAGCGCAATCATGCGGCCCTCGTGGCGGTCTTTCAACCAGCCATGTGCGGCGACGTAGTCTTGCACCAGCGAGGCGAACAAGGTCTGCGCAACGCCGAGGCCGACCGAGCCCGTCGAGAAATCGACGTCGTCAGTGTCCTTGGTCCGCGAGGGGTAGGACTGCGCGCCCTTGAAGCCGCGGAAATTCTCCAGCTTGTCCCGGGTCTGCCGGCCGAACAGATATTGGATGGCGTGGAACACCGGGCTCGCATGCGGCTTGACCGCGACGCGATCCTCAGGCCGCAGCACCGAGAAATACAGCGCCGACATGATGGTGGCGAGCGAGGCGGAGGAGGCCTGATGGCCGCCGACCTTCAGCCCGTCGACATTGGGCCGGACGTGGTTGGCGTGGTGGATGGTCCAGGACGACAGCCACAGCACCTTGCGGGCCAGCGCATTCAACAGGTCGAGACGGTCGGATTGTGCAGGTGATGTCGCCATGGCGCTCCTCCCGGCGGGAACAGGATTCGCGGATGTTAATCCCGAGAGGCCGGCCATAATTCTCAATTTTTTGCGCCTTGAGGCGGATTATTGGTACAATTTCCCACTCCTGCCCAGCTCGTTCGGATTTTATCCCAATGCCCGATCTCGACCCCATCGACCGCAAGATCCTCGGCCTGCTGCAGGCCGACGGCCGCATCACCATGCAGGAGCTCGCCGACAAGGTCGGCCTGTCGGTGTCGCCCTGCCACCGCCGGGTGAAGCTTCTGGAAGAGCGCGGCGTCATCACCAACTACATCGCAACCGTTGACCAGAAGGCGCTGGGGCTGCATGTCTCGGTCTTCATCTCGATCAAGCTCGCGCGCCAGAAGGAAGAAGACCTTGCGCGGTTCGAGCGCGCGATCTCGAAATGGCCCGAGGTGCTGGAATGCTATCTGATGACCGGCAACCGCGATTATCTCCTGCGCGTGGTGGCCGCCGACCTGTCGTCCTACGAGGCGTTCCTGAAGAGCAAGCTGACACGGCTCGACGGCATCGCCTCGATCGAATCGAGCTTCGCGCTGAGCCAGGTGAAATACTCGATCGCGTTGCCGGTGTAGTACGACCAACTCGATTGTCGTCCCCCGCGAAGGCGGGGGACCCAGTATCCCAGAGACGTTAGTGGCTGACCCGATAGGCCGCGGCGTACTGGATCGTCCGCCGGAGCCTGTCGTCGGGCCCGCCGAAGGCGAGACCCGATGGCGGACGATGACAGCGGAGAACGAGGCGACGTCATCGCCGGACTCATCAGACATACTACTCGTCCTTCAAGCATGCTTACTCATTCCCGCGGCGCATTCGCGTCCGAGCTTTGCAAATTCATTTGCCCCTCCATAAAAGAGGGTGCAGGGAAGACCGGGCGCTGGCCTCGCCCATGGCCCGCCTGCGGAAAAAATGCAGGCGGCAGGTACCACAGGTTCAGCCGAGACATCCCGGCCTTCCCTGCGCGATGGTTTTAACAGCTGCTTCGCGATCTCCCCGGTGCGCCGGGCTTGTTGGCCACCGTGTCGCGACAATGCGCTTGCGCGCATTGCGCTGGATACCAGCGTCGGGGTATCAGGACCACGCGACTTGACTGTCCGCATCCGACTTGCTCGCCGGCCCGCGCTAGCAAGGCCCCAAGTCCGAAGCGTCCACCGCTCCCCGCCGCTACGTTTCGTGACGATCGGCCGAAACGCCCCTCTTCGTCGCAAGCAGGATGGCCGGGATGATCGTCGTGATTTGCCCGACACGGCAAGGCCGCACGCATGCGGCAGATTGGCACGACGGGCAATTCGTGCATACCCGCCCTATGCCGAATGCTCTCGCAAGGCAAAGCGCCCTACAGGAATGAGGCGTGCAGAGCCTCCGATGCTCGAGGACATACTAACAAGTCGGGCATGTGGATTCGGACGCCAACTGCATTGATCTGGATCAAATGGCGCTTCGCATTTGATCCAGATCAACCCGCCGCAGGCAGACCGCAGCATGGCCGCGGGATGTTCATAATGGTCATCGAAAACCGCCACATCTCGCCGCTAGCTTCACGATTGAGTGCGCGTGGCCTTCGGCGGCAGCCTGCAGTGTCGAATGCGTCGCGCGCTTTGATGTCAAAACCCGCGCCCTGGACAGCAATGCAGAACAACAGCGCCCGTCAGTCAGTCAAATACGAGTCCCCACGGCATCGCCGAGAGTCGTTCTCACAGGCCAACATGGCCGTGCGCGTATCACCCACCAGATACAGCCCAGGATCGGCTGGAACCAGCCGCACCGTCAGTCCAAAGAGCCGGCGCGTCTGGGTGACCCTCCAGTCCGTCATGTTCACCGTGGGCGTGGTGCTGGTCGGCCTACTGCTGTTCTGGCCGGCCGCTGGCATTGGGCTGATGTGGAATTTCCTGATTCCCGTTGCGCCGGCGCTGGTCACGATCTCGCCCGGGCTGTGGCGCAATGTCTGTCCGATGGCGACGATGCACATGTTGCCGCAGAAGCTCGGCATCTCCCGCAATATCAGGATGCCCGAATGGGGCGCCGCCAGCCTGGGCCTGATCAGCGTCATCCTGCTGTTCATCGTAGTGCCGATGCGGCGCATCGGGCTGAACGTCGATGGCCCGCTGACAGCAATCATGCTGCTGTCGGCTGCCGCCATCGCCTTCACCATGGGCTCGCTGTTCGAGATGCGGTCCGGCTGGTGCACCTCGCTGTGCCCCATCCACCCGGTGGAGAGGCTCTACGGCACCAACCCGGCCCTCACCTTCAAGAACGCGCGCTGCAATCTGTGCGAGGGCTGCAGCAACCCCTGCCCGGATTCGACCCCGGAACTGACGCCGACCGTGACCAGCGGCAACAAGCTTCAGCAGTTTCTCGGCAACTTCCTGGTCGGAAGCTTTCCGGGATTTGTCTGGGGCTGGTACCAGGTCAAGGACTATGCCCCCAATGAAGTGGACAGCAATGCGATCATGACGGCCTATGCCTGGCCGCTGGTCGCGTGCGTGGTGACCTACTTCATCTTCAAGATCGGCGAGTATGTGCTGCGTCACAAGCCGGACGCCCGCGCCACCCTGCATCGGATTTTCGCGGCCGCGGCGATCAGCACCTATTATTGGTACCGTCTCCCCGGGCCGGCCTCTTTGCTGCCGGACTGGTTCCCGCTCGTCTCTCACATGATCACCACGCCGTTCTTCTTCTGGTTCATCGTGCTTCGCGCGCCGAAGGTAAGCTGGCTGAAACGGCCGGTGATGGCCTCGAACTACTGGTCCAGCCGGTTCGAGACGGCGGCGAACAAGAATCTCATCCGTGTTGCACCAGGCAAAGCCTGACATCGCGCACAACGACGCGTGATCCGGGCCTCGCACATGCGCGACCCTGATCACACCGCGCCCTTCGCGCGCCCCGATTTGAGGAGTGAACAATGAGCAATTTCAGGACTGTCACGATCAAGGGCCGCACGTTCCGCGTTCGCGCCGGCGATGTCTTGCTCGACGGCGCGTTGGCGAACGGCGTCGAGATTCCGTACGACTGCCGCGCCGGGACCTGCGGCACCTGCATGGTGCACGTTGCCAAAGGCCAGACCGTGTGCGGGGAAACCCATACGCAAGGCATGGTCCACGCCTGTCAGGCGCGCGTGGTCTCCGATCTCGACATCGAGACCGAGGATGTGCCCGAGATCGACACGACGCGGGCACGGCTGGTGGGCTTGCGCGAGCTCGCACCCGAGATCATGGAGCTCATGATCGCGCCCGAGAAGAGCATCACCTATCTGCCCGGGCAATATTTCAAGTTCGCGTTCAACGGTTTTCCGGCCCGCGCCTACAGCCCCACCGCCTCCTTCGACGGCCGCATCGGCGGACGCGTCATCCACCTCAATATCAAGCGCGTGCGGGGCGGGCGCGTCACGTCAGCGCTCGGCAACAGCATCAGGCCGGGGCACCGGCTGCGCATCCAGGGCCCCTATGGGCACGCGTTCCTGCGCCCCGGCGGCGCCGGCCGGCTGATCCTGGCCGGAAGCGGCACCGGCTTCGCGCCGATTTGGGCCATCGCCTCCGTGGCGCTACGCGAATCCCGGGACCGCCCGATCATCATCATCGCGGGAGCAAAGAAACTCCCTGCGCTCTACATGACGCCGGTGCTGGCGCAGCTGGCGCGGCTGCCCAACGTCAAGATCATTCCGACCGTCGAAGAAGGGCCGATCAATCATCCCTCCATCCGCACCGGACGGATCGAGGCGCACATGCCGACACTCACCGCATCCGATGTCGTCTACGCCTGCGGCTCGCCGCGCATGGTGAGCGCGCTCGCAGGTCTGGTCGAGAAGGCCGGTGCCACCTTCTATGCCGATCCGTTCGAGTCAGCGGCTCCCGAGGAGCCGGCCGGCCTGCTCGGCAAGATCAAGACGCTGGTGGCGCGGCGGCCTCCGCAGCAAGCGAGCAGCGAGGCGCCGCTCGATCCCTTCGAGAGGCGCGCGCCTGCCCTGGTGCCGACGACCGGCAGCCCACATTTGGTTAGCGAACAGGAACCCGTGCAACGGCAAGGCGACCCGCGTCGCAGCGATCCTGCGCGCGGACACGACGCAGCGCCTACGGCCTTGCATGCGCGGAAGCTTCACGGCGAAGCCGCACAACGCTCCGACCAGCCGCGCAGGCCCGCCGCGCAACTGGCCTCCAGCCATGCGTGAACGCGTGACGCCGGTCGCGGAACGGTGACCCGCGCCGGCGGGCGCGGGGGCATTGCGCGCCTCGACAAGCACAGCTTCAGCCGTCACGATCCTGGTGTATGATGCGCCTTCGCCCGTGCGCACCCGGATAGCCGTGAACCGCCGATGCCTTCGCCTGCTGCCACCACGAACAGCGCAAAGCCGCGCCGGCGTCGGCGCTTTCCGGCGCTGCTCGCGCTGGCCAGCTTTCTGTCGCTGCTGACGGTCGCGCTGGCCGTCAGTTATTGGGCATGGCAGCCGGCCACCTTGCGCATTGCGGTCGGGCCTGCCGGCAGCGACGACGACACGCTGGTTCAGGCGATGGCGCAGGCCTTCGACACCAAGGACAGCCCGGTGCATCTGGTGCCGGTCGCAGCCGATGGCCCGCTGCAAAGCATCACCTTGCTGACCCACGGGCAGGCCGATCTCGCGGTCACGCGCGGCGATCTGCAGATGCCATCAACCGCACGATCGATGGCGATCCTGCGTCGCAATGTTCTGGTGCTGTGGTCGGCGGCATCGCGCGGGGCGAAGCCGAAGGTCAAGAGCCTCGCTGATCTTGCCGGCCATCGCCTCGGTGTCGTCGGGGTCAGTCAGGTCAACATGGCCCTGCTCCGGGTCGTGCTCGGCGAGTCCGGCATCAGTCCGGACAAGGTCACGATGACGCAATTCGGCGTCGATCAGCTGACCGACATGACGGCCGATGCCACGCTGGACGCGTTCGCTATGGTCGGTGCGCTCAACGACAAGACCATTGCCGATGCACTGTCGACCACGGCGCGCCGCCGCAGCGAGCCGAAATTCCTTGCCGTCGACGTGTCCGAGGCGATCGCCGAGCGCCATCCGCTCTACGAATCCGAAGAGATCCCGCCCGGCGCCTTCGGCACGACGCCGCAGCGGCCCGACGACAAGATCGAGACGGTCGGCATCAACCAGCTGATCATCGCTCCCGCTTCGCTGTCCGACGATACGGCCGCCGCGTTCACGCGCCAGCTGTTCGCGGTCAAGCCGCAGTTGGCCAAGGCGATGCCCGCCGCGGGCAAGATCCAGAAACCGGACACCGACAAGGACGCGGCGCTGCCGGCGCATCCGGGCGCCGCCGCCTTTATCGATAACAACGAGCGCAGCTTTCTCGACAAATACAGCGACTATCTCTGGGGTGGCGTGCTGCTGCTGTCCGGCCTGGGATCGGCCGCGGCCTGGCTGCGGCATTATCTCAAGCGCAACGAGCGCAAGGAGAACACCGAGCATCGCGATCGCCTGCTCGCCGCCATCGCGGCCGCGCGCGAGGCGCAGACGCTCGACGAACTCGACACGATGCAATGCGAAGCCGACGAGATCCTGCGCGAGACGCTGGCCTGCCACGACGACGGCGCGATCGAGGACGGCGATCTCGCCGCCTTCAACCTGGTGCTGATCCAGTTTCACGAGGCGATCGCCAACCGCCGCACGGTGCTCGCGATGGGCGGCCAACGGGGGCCGACGGCGCGGAGCGCGTGAACGTGAGGCCTCGCAGAGTGGGCAAAGCGCTCGCGTGCCCACCATTCACGATATCAAATTGAAGCGGTGGGCACGGCGCAACGCGCCTTTGCGCACCCTGGACTGAGCGAGATCGGTCAGCGCCGCGCTGTCCGATACAGCGCCCTCTCCCCTTGCGTGAGAGGGCATCTCCGGGCCCCTCCACGCACGCGGTCGGGTGAGGGCTATGTCTCCACACACGAGGCTCGTTGAGGCATACCCCTCACCCGACCGAGCTTGCTGCGCTTTCCTATATGCCCTCTCCCACAAGGGGCCCACAAGGGGAGAGGGCGCATTCATGTGCGCCGCGCCTCATCTTCCGATCTTCGCGCGTCATCGTGATGCTTCTATTAGTTGCTACGTGATCGCAACGTCAAATCACCCCGCGCTTCGCCAGATTCCGCATCAGTGCGCCGACGCCGAACGTCCACGGCTCGCATTCGTCGCTGTTGCGCATACGGTTAACGAGCTTGCCGAGCTGAGGCGCTGCGATGGTGACGATGTCGTCGCGCTTGTGGGTAAAGCCCTGGCCAGGCGCGTCGCGGTCCTTGACCGGCGCGAACATGGTGCCGAGGAACAGCGCAAAACCGTCAGGATACTGGTGCACGCGGCCGACGGTCTGCGCGACGAGATCGGTCGGGTCGCGGCTGATCTTGGAGATCGAAGAATGGCCGTCGAGCACGAAGCCATCGGCCCCCTTCACCTCCAGCGCGACGTCCATCCTGCGCACGTCGTCGAGGCTGAACGTGTCATCGAACAGGCGTAGCAGCGGGCCGATCGCGCAGGAGGCGTTGTTGTCCTTGGCCTTCGACAACAGCAATGCCGAGCGGCCCTCGAAGTCGCGCAAGTTCACGTCATTGCCGAGCGTGGCCCCGACAATAGCGCCTTGGCTCGAGACCGCGAGCACCACTTCCGGTTCGGGATTGTTCCAGGTCGATTTCGGATGCAGGCCGGCATCCATCCCGGGCCCGACCGACGACAGCACGGGCGCCTTGGTGAAGACCTCCGCGTCAGGCCCGATGCCGACCTCGAGATACTGGCTCCAGGCGCCCTGCTCGATCAGCACCTGCTTCAGATGGATCGCCTGGTCCGAGCCCGGCTTCAGCTTGGAGAAATCGTCGCCAACGAGACGAACGACTTCCTTCCGGATTGCCTCGGCCGAAGCCGGATTGCCGCGCGCCCGTTCCTCGATCACGCGCTCCAGCATCGAGATCGCGAAGGTGACACCGGCGGCCTTCAGGACCTGCAGATCGATCGGCGCCAGCAGCCAGGGCTTTCCCGGATCGCGACCGTCCGGCGGGGTGTTGGCAAGGATGGCAGCGAGATCGCCGATGCGCTCGCCCTTGACGGCACGCAGTGCAGAGGCCGGGTCGTCCTGCTCGCACAGCGCGCTGACGGTTCCGAAAGCGGCGGTCACATCGAACACGCCGTCGGCGCGCACCGCGACCACGGCCGGGCCATCGACGTCGGGTCGCCACACGCGACCGACCAGGGTCCCCTTGGTGCCGTCGTCCGGCAACACGGTCTCAGGCGTCAAGGTGATCATCGCGGCGTTCTCCCTTACGGATTGTTGTCCGCGCAGCCCTAGCACTCCAGCGCGCCGGCTCCAAGCTACCGGAGGGGCATTCCGGGGCGCCCGGAATGACCGCGGGCGAGCTCACGGATTGGGCGAGGTCTCGCCGACCACGGTCAACAGCTGCGACTGCCTGACGCGCTCGCGATGGGCGGTGTAGAGGCCGCTAGCGACGATGAAGATCGCGCCAGTGATCGTCCAGGCATCCGGGACCTCGCCAAAGACGACGAAGCCGAAGATGCTGGCCCACAACAGCTGGATGTAGGAGAACGGCGCCAGCACCGAGGCGTCCGCATAACGGAATGCCAGCACCACGATCCACTGCCCCGTCGTCGAAGCAAGGCCGACCAGGAGCCCGAACAAGATATCGTGCCAGCTCGGCGCCACCCAGACGAACGGCACCAAAGCGGAGAGCACGAAGACTCCAGCGATGGACGAATAGGTCATCGTGGTCATGACATGTTCGCGCCCGCTCATCACCCGCGTCATCACGAGCGTGCAGGCCCAGGCGAAGGCGGATGCGATCGGAAACAGCGCTGCCATCTGGAACGCGCCGGTGCCCGGACGCAGGATGATGACGACGCCCGCGAGCCCGGCCGCGGTGGCGATCCAGCGGCGCAGGCCAACCTTCTCGCTGAGGAAGACGATCGACAGCGCGGTCACGAACAACGGCGCCACGAAGCTGGTGGCGGAGGCCTCTGCGATGGGCAGATAGCGCAAGCCGCTGATGAACAGGATCGAGGACCCCAGCAGCGCCAGGCCGCGCAACAGCTGGAACCGCATGCGCGTGGTCCGCAGGGCGTAGAGCGGCGAGCCCGGCAGCATCGCTGGAACCATGATCGCCGCAAACACCACAAAGCGCATCCACGTGATCTCGACCGGCGGCAGCGTCTTGGTGAGATACTTCGCCGTCACGTCGGAGGTGCTGAGGAACAGGGTCGAAAGCAGGATCAGCGCGATACCGCGGAACGGCCGGTCGGCACGCGCGGGCGCACGACGTCGCGTCAACGGCTTTTTCTGCGGCAATGGGAGCGCTGCGTTATCACGCCTCGCGGCTGCGCCGTGGGGCGGAGTCACGATCGACCTCGATTTGCAGTGATGTGGAACGACTCGGGTGAGGCCCGACAAAACGTCATTCGGCCGGCGACGGCAACCCGCAGAAATCGGGCAGCCGATATGCGCGTTTACACGGCTCGCGCGCAATGCACGGTAACAATCCGTGAGCGATGCTGCGCTACAGCATGGGCAGTCCGCGCGGCTTCGGTCCGCGCGGGAAGGCGCGATCGAGCGCGGCGATCTCAGCCGCGGTCAGCTCGAGGTCGCCGGCCGCGGCATTTTCGGCCGCATGCTCGGGCGAGCCTGCTTTCGGAATCGCAAACAGCCCTGACGCTCGGGTCAGGAAGGCGAGCGCGACCTGGCGCGGCGTCGCCGCATGCGCGTTTGCAATCCGTTGCAGCAGCTGCCCGCCCGGACTGGCGGGCGCCGGAAAATCGTCATGGCCGAACGGCGAATAGGCGACCACGGCGACGCCATGCTGGCCACACCAGGGGATCACCGCGTGTTCGATCGCACGCTCCTGCAAATGATAAAGCACCTGATTGCAGGCGATCTGGCCCTCGCCTGCGACATCGCGCAGCTCCTCGAGATCGTCGACGTCAAAGTTGCTGACGCCCCAGCTCTTGATCTTCCCGGCGCGCTTCAGCTCCTCGAAGGCAGTAACCGTGTCGGCAAGCGGATACGACCCGCGCCAGTGCAACAAATAACAATCAAGCGCGTCGGTCTTCAGCCGCTTCAGCGAGCGCTCGCAGGCGGTGATGGTGCCACGGCGCGAGGCGTTGCTCGGCAGCACCTTGGAGACCAGGAATGCCTCATCACGCCGGCCGGCGATGGCCTCGGCAATGACAAGCTCGGCATCGCCGTACATCTCGGCGGTGTCGATGTGACTCATGCCGAGATCGAGCCCGCGCTGCAGCGCCGCGACGGCGCGCTTGCGATCGCCGTGGTCGAGATGCCAGGTGCCCTGCCCGATGACGGAGACGTCAGGCCCGCCGGTTCCGAAGGTCTTGTGCTTCATGGCCGACGTATAGCGGAGATGCTTGATGGCGTCGATTGCAGCAAATATCAAAGCGCCGTCATTCCGGGGCACGCGAAGCGTGAACCCGGAATCTCGAACTTATGGAAATGGATGCAAGCCAATGTCGAGATTCCGGGTTCGACGCTGGCGCGTCGCCCCGGAATGACGAGCAAGTGGCAACGCGCCCCGGAACGGCGAGCAAGTCTCTAGCCTGTCGCGGCGAGATCGGGCGCTTGCGCCGGTGCCGCCGCGATCAACCGCTTCAGCTCGGGAACACACGAGCCGCAATTGGTGCCGGCCTTCAGCTGCGCGCCGATGGCGGCGGGCGTCCGCGCGCCGGCGGCGATCGCGTCGCAGATCGTATTGCGGCCGACGCCAAAACAGGCGCAGACGATCGGACCGCCGCTGGCGGCACCCTCGGGCGCCCGCCCCGAGAACAGCATGCGACGCTGCTCGTCATCGAGCGCCCCGGCTGCGAACATGTCCTTCACGACATTCCAGTCACCGGCGTCATGTGCGGGGCCGACGAACAAACAGGTCTCGATGCGCGTGCCGGCGAATGATGCCGCGCGATAGACCCCGCCGCCGAAATCCGTGTATTCGGCGAGATCCTCGCTCGTACGCGCCTTCAGCCAGGCCGGCCAGCGCGCGAGGTCGCCATTGTCGGCGAACAGATAGCCGAACCCGCCTGCGACCGTCGCGCGCGCCCACCACAAATTCTGCGGCAGCGAAAGCTCGGTGCGCGACAGCACGAAGCCGCGGAACACATATTCGTAAGGCACGATCGCGGCCGGCGTCGCCTTCATCTCCGGCTGGCCGGAGAACGGATCGGTCGCCGAGCCCACCAGCGCCCCAACGCGCGCGTGCGAGGCGTTGGTCTCGTTCCAATGGATCGGCGCGAACAGCATGCCGCGCTGCTGCCGCTCGCTCACGACGACCTTCAGGATGCCCTGGCCATGGTCGGTGGTGATCCGGGCAAAACCGTCGTGAACCAGGCCATATTTCAGCGCATCGTCCGGGTGCACCTCGACGAACGGCTCCGGCAGATGCGCGCCGAGTCGCGGACTCAAGCCAGTGCGCGTCATCGTGTGCCACTGGTCGCGAATGCGCCCGGTGTTGAGCCGCAACGGCCGCCCCGGCGTGGTTTCGGTGCGCAGCGCCGGCACATCCGGCGCGATGAAGCGGGCCTTACGGTCATTGGTGAAGAAGCCGCCGTCCGCGAAGAAGCGCGCCCAGGGCGGCGTGCCTTCACGCGCCGGCCATTGCACCGGCGCCATGGCGTCATAGTCTTCGTCCGACAACGACCGGAGCGCACCGATATCGAAATCGCGCGCGCCATTGTTCTCGAACGCCGACAGCGCGGCATGCTCGCGGAAAACATCCGCCGCGGAGCTGTAGTTGAAGGCCGCGCCAAAGCCCAGGCGCTTGGCGACCTCGCTCACAATCCACCAGTCCGGCTTGGCCTCGCCCGGAGCCTCCAGGAAGGCGTGCTGGCGCGAGATGCGCCGCTCGGAATTCGTCACCGTGCCGGACTTTTCGCCCCACGCCTGCGCAGGCAACAGGACGTGCACGCCGGCGTTCACGGTGTCGTTGGAGCGCACATTCTCCGAGACCACGAACAGCTCGAGCTTCTTCAGCGCCGCGCGGACCAGGTCTGCATCGGGCAGCGAGACCGCTGGATTGGTGCCGATCACCCACAGCGCCTTGATCTCGCCGCGCGCGATCGCCTCGAACATCTGAACCGCCTTCAGCCCCTCATGGGTGGCGATATCGGGCGCCTTCCAGAACCGCCGGACACGATCGATGTCGGGCGGCGTGAAGCCCATGTGAGCAGCGAGCTGATTGGCGAGGCCGCCGACCTCGCGGCCGCCCATCGCGTTGGGCTGGCCGGTCAAGGAGAACGGCGCCGCACCGGGCTTGCCGATACGACCGGTGGCAAGATGGCAATTGAGGATGGCGTTGACCTTGTCGGTGCCCTGCGCCGACTGGTTGACGCCCTGCGAATACAGCGTGACGACGCGCGGCGTATCGCGGAACAGCTTGAAGAACGCTGCGACGTCGGCTTCCGAGAGGCCCGTGGCCAGGGCGGTGGCCGCGACGCTGCCGGCGATGCTGCGGGCCCGCGCCAGCGCGTCGTCAAATCCGCTGGTGTGGCGTTCGATATAGTCGCGATCGAGCACGCCGTGATCGGCGAGATGCACCAGCAGCCCGGAGAACAGCGCAGTGTCGGTGCCGGGCTTCACACCCAGGAACAGATCGGCTTCGCTCGACGTGTCGGTGCGGCGCGGATCGATCACGACGAATTTGGCACCGCGGCTCTGCTTGTTGGCGAGCATGCGCTGATACAGCACCGGATGACACCAGGCGGCATTCGAGCCGACAAAGACCAGGAGATCGGCGAGCTCGAGATCCTCATAGGTACCCGGCACGGTGTCGGCGCCGAAGGCCCGGCGATGGCCGGCGACCGACGAGGCCATGCAGAGCCGGGAGTTGGTGTCGACATTGGCCGTGCCGATAAACCCCTTCATCAGCTTGTTGGCGACGTAGTAGTCTTCGGTCAACATCTGGCCGGACAGATAGAACGCCACCGCGTCGGCGCCGTCGCGGGCGACGATGTGCTTGAGCCGGTGCGCGACATGGTCCAGCGCATCGCTCCAGGCCACGCGCTCCATCACGCCCTTGCAGCGGATCATCGGATGGAGCAGCCGCCCGTCCTGGGCGAGCGTCTCGCCGAGCGCGGAGCCCTTCGAACAAAGCCGGCCGAGATTGGCCGGATGGGTCGGGTCACCCGCAATGGCCGCCCCGCCCTGGCCGTCAGGCGTGGCGAGCACGCCACAACCGACGCCACAATAAGGACAGGTGGTGCGCACGCTGCGCAGGCTCGGATCGACAACATTCATGGTCGTGCGTGGTCCCTCTTCACGCGGCTTTCGGCCGCGCCCGGCCAAACATCATCTCAGTCCTGATCGGCGCGATCTGTTCGCGCGCGCGGATCAGATCGCGATACCAGAGCGCGTCCTGGGTGTCGCCGATCAGCACCGCGCCGGTGAGGCGTCCCTCGGCGATCACCAGCTTCTTGTAGATGCCGCGCCTGAAATCCTTGAGCACGATCGCTTCGCTGCCGTCGGCGCCGATATAGTCTCCGGCCGAAAACACCGAGACACCGGAGACCTTGAGGTTGGTCGCGACGACGCTGCCCTGATAGCTCGCGGTCGCGCCGGCCAAATGCCGCGCCAGCACGCGCGCCTGCTCATGCGCCGGCTCGACCAGCCCATAGCAGGTGCCGCGATGCTCGGCGCATTCGCCGAGCGCGAAGATGTCCGGCGCGCTGCTCTGCATCTGATCGTCGATCACGATGCCGCGGTTGACGGCAAGGCCCCCTTCCTTGGCCAGCGCAATATTCGGCCTGATGCCGGCGGCAAAGATCACCGCCTCGGCTGCAATGCGACGGCCGTCCGCCAGTTCGACGGCTTCCACCTTGCCATCTCCGTCGATGCGCGCCGTGTTGGCATTGAGCAGCACCTCGATGCCCTTGCGCTCGACCAGGGACTTCAGCAGTGCCGCGGCCGGCGGATCGAGCTGCCGCTCCATCAGCCGATCCATCAGATGCACCAGCGTCACCGGTGCGCCGGCCCGGGCGAGCCCATAGGCCGCTTCCAGCCCGAGCAGTCCGCCCCCGACCACGACGACGCGCTTCTTCTGCGCAGCCAGGGCCAGGAGAATATCCGCATCGCGACTGTCGCGGAATGTATGCACCCCGGCCAGCTCGACGCCCGGCACGTTCAGCCGGATCGGCAGCGAGCCGGTCGCCAGCACCAGCTTGGAGAACGCTATGCTCTCATCGTTCTCGATTTTCAGCTCGCGCCGTCCAACGTCGATCTCGGTGACCCGCGTTCCGTATTTCAAGGTCACGCCGCGCTCGCGCCACCATGACGCGGCCTTCAGCTCGATCTCGTGCGAGCCGACCTCGCCCGCCAGCACCGACGACAACAGCACCCGGTTGTAGGCGAGCCTCGGCTCTTCGCCGATCACGGCGATCGCGTAGCGGCCGAGCGCCGTCTTCGACAACTCCTCGACCAGCCTGGCTGCGGCCATGCCGTTGCCGACGATGACAAGAGGTTCGCTCAACCGCTCTACTCCGCCGCTTCTTTCTTGTCGTAGGCTTCCGCGATCATGTAGCTCGACAGCGTGCCATAGGCCGCGCTCCAGGCTTCGGCGACCTCGGGCGTCCAGGCATCGCCCAAGCCCTTCTCCAGGGTCCAGAGCAGTGCGCCACCGACCACCGGGTAGTGCTCAGCCTTGGCGCCATAACCGACGTGACGTGTGGCCAGCGCGCTCGCCGCCGGCAGGATGGATGGGAGGTTGGTGAGGCCGTTGACGACCACCGCGAGCGTCCCCATCAGCTTCTTGCGCTGCTCGGTGAGATCGTCGGGAAACAGGGCGCGGACCTGCGGCGCCACCTCGAACAGGCGATCGTAGAAGATGATCGCGGCCTGATCGGAAATCGGCGCGACCTTGGCGAAGCTGTCTTGAACCAGTGCAATTTGGGCAGGCGTCATAGGGGCGATCCGTTTGGTTTGAGGGAAAGCCGTTAGTCGGACAAAGCGGATGGTGGTTCGATCCACCATCCGCTTTGCAACGTCAGATCCGGGCCTCGGCGAGGCTCGCTGCGCCCGCCGATTCCGGCGCGCGGCGCAGGTAGAACCACCAGGTCAACCCCAGGCACAGCGCGTAGAAGCAGAGATAGACGATCAGCGCGGTCTGCGGGCCGCCGGTCGCCGCGATCGACTTGCCGAAGCCGCTCGGGATGAAATAGCCCCCGACCGCGCCGATCGCGCCGATGAAGCCGACTGCCGCGCCGCTTTCGATGCTCGCTTTCTTCAGCGCGCCGGCACGTGCCACATCGCCCTGGCCCTTCACCTTGTGCAGATTCTCCTCGCGGAAGATCGAGGGGATCATGCGGTAGGTCGAGCCGTTGCCGATGCCGGTGGTGACGAACAGAACCAGGAACGAACCCAGGAAGCCGGTGAAGTCCTTGACGCCGACGAAATAGAGCACGCCGATCGTTGCGGCCACCATCGCGATGAAATTCCAGAAAGTGATGATGGCGCCGCCGACACGGTCAGCCAACAGGCCGCCCAGTGGACGGGACAGCGAGCCGACCAGCGGGCCCAGGAACGCGATTGCGATGGTGATCGCTGGAAACTGCGTCTTGATGAGCAGCGGAAATGCCGCCGAATAGCCGATGAAGGAGCCGAAGGTGCCGATATAGATGAACGACATGATCCAGGTGTGCTTGCGCTTGACGATCGCAAGCTGGTTCTTGATCGACGCCTTGGCCGAGGTCAGGTTGTTCATGAAGAAGATGGCACCGAACACCGCGATCGCGATCGGCAGCACCCACATCAGGCCGGCATTCTGCAGGTAGACACCGCCGACCGGGCTTGCCTGGTACAGGTTGATGATGCCGAGACCCATCAGGATCGGTGTCAGGAGCTGCACGCTGGACACGCCGATATTGCCGCCGGCTGCGTTCAACCCCAGGGCCCAGCCCTTCATGCGATCGGGATAGAAGAAGGAGATGTTGGTCATCGACGAGGCGAAGTTGCCGCCGCCGAGGCCCGCGGTCGAGGCGACCAGCAGCATCAGCCAGAACGGCGTGTCGGGATGACTGACGAAATAGGCCAACGCCAGGGTCGGAATGAACAGGATCGATGCGGAGAAGATGGTCCAGTTGCGGCCGCCGAACGTGGTGACGGCGAAGGTATAGGGGAAGCGCATCAGCGCCCCGATCAGGCCGGGCACCGCCACCAGTTGGAACAGCTCGTCCGTCGAATAGTGAAAGCCGGCCTGCGGCAGCTTGGTCGTGACGATGGACCAGATCAGCCAGACCGAGAAGCCAATGTGCTCGGCGACGATCGACCAGATCAGGTTGCGCCGGGCGATGGTCTTGCCCGTCGTATTCCAAAACGTCTCGTCCTCGGGATTCCAATCCGAAATCCAGGTCGGGTTCTGTTGGCTCATTCTGCTGTCCTTCAACGATGCGCGCACGCATGGGTGCACGCTCTGGGGAGGCCCCAGGCTGGCGGTTTCAAATGTCAGGTGATGTGAGCTCGGGCGACGGCGTCAGTGGCGTCTGCAAGCTCCTTCATTCAAGCTTCGTGCCAGTCGCCACAAAACAATTTATATAATGATATCAGCTATTTAAACGTGCTCATAAATAGACCAGCAGAATCTGGGCGCTCCTAAATTTTGCGATTCGCCCACCTCCTGTGCAACGCACAAAAAGTGGGCAGATCTCGCCCGCGCTACTCCGCAGCCTCAGCGGCTGTTGCGCCCAGCGGCTTGGGAGCCACTCCGGCACCCGGCTTCATTCGGAAATCATAGGTCATCAGGTGCCAGGGCGTCGTCGCGAGCTTGCCATCCGGCATCACCGGATCGGTGCGCCGCTCGACTTGCGCGATGAGTTCGTCCTTCACGCCGAACACGACGTCGCTGTCGAGATAATCGTCCCCGCTAATGAAGACGTGCGTGACAAGCGGCTCGTGGCCCTTGGCGTCGACCAGGAAATGGACATGCGCCGGCCGCATCGCATGAGGGCGCGTCTGCAGAACCATCGCGCCGACCGGACCATCGGTCGGGATCGGATAGCTGCGGGGCAGGACGGTGCGGAAGAAGAAGCGACCGTCGCTGTCGGTCATAAAGCGCGCCCGCGACGACGGGCCTTCGCTCTGATAGCCCGGCCGCTGCGAATCGTAGAGGCCCTCGTCGTCGGCGTGCCAGACATCCACGGCCGCACCGGCCAGCGGTGCACCGCTGACATCGGTGACGCGGGCCTGCACGAACATCTTCTCGCCTGCGAGCTTTTCGGAAATGTCGGTCCCGTGGGGCATGACCCTGTGTTCGCCGACATAGAACGGGCCGAGCACCGTCGTCTCGGTCGCGCCGGCGCGCTCGCGATGATTGACCGCGTCGACCAGCATGGAGACGCCGAGCACATCGGAGAGCAGGATGAACTCCTGCCGGGTGTCGCTGCATTTCTGCCCGGTGCGGGTCAGGAAGTCGATTGCCGCGGCCCATTCGTCGAAGGTGAGGTCCGTCTTGCGGACGTAATCGTGCAGCGACTTCACTAATTCCTGCAGCAGGAATTTCGTCCGCGGATTGGACGCGTGCTCGAAGCTCGCAACCACGGCCTCGGTCAGCTGGGCTTCGTTGAATTGTGTCATTGGCGGTCCTCCCTTGCGGCGAGGCTACACCAGGCATGTTACTTCTGTAAGCCAGCTCCCTTGGAATTGAAGCCGATTTTCGGTTATCAGGGGCATGTCGTGAAGAGGACAACGCAACCAAACCCGCACGACTGATGGAGACGCCCGATGCTTGCCCCCTCCTCCGCCGCTCCCGAAACCGCCGGCATATCCAAGACCGCGCTCGATCGGATCGATGCGCATCTCAAGAGCCGCTACATCGACACCGGCCGTTTCCCGGGCACCCAGCTGCTGATCTATCGGCGGGGGAAGGTGGTTCACAGAAGTTCGCAAGGCCTGGCCGATGTCGAACGGAAGGTCCCGGTCAAGGACGATACGATCTATCGCATCTACTCCATGACCAAGCCGATCACCTCGGTCGCCTTCATGATGCTGGTCGAGGAAGGCAAGGTCGCGCTCGACGAGCCCGTCGCCAAATACATTCCGGAATGGAAGGATCTCGGCGTGTTCGTCGCCGGCACCGCGCCCGCGTTCATGACCCGGCCACCGGCCCGGCCGATGCTGATCCTCGACCTGCTGCGTCACACCTCAGGGCTCACCTACGGCTTCCAGCAGCGCTCCAATGTCGACGCGGCCTATCGCGAGGCGAAGATTGCCGCCGTCGACATGGTTGGGACCTTGCAATCGATGATCGACAATCTGGCAAAGATCCCGCTGGAATTCTCGCCTGGAGAGGCCTGGAACTACTCGGTTTCCGCCGATGTCGTCGGCTATCTCATCGGCAAGATCGCCGACCGGCCGTTCGAGCAATTTCTCAAGGAGCGCATCTTCGACCCGCTCGGCATGAGCGACACCGATTTCCACGTGCCGGCCGCCAAGGCGCACCGGCTCGCCGCCTGCTATTCGGCCGACGCAGGTGGTGGCATCTCGTTCCATGCCGGAGAACGCAAGGGTGGCTTCGTGCTGCAGGACGATCCGGCCAGCAGCACCTTCCTTTCGCGACCGGATTTCATCTCTGGCGGCGGCGGCCTGTGCTCGACCGTCCCGGACTATCTCACCTTCTGTCGCGCGCTGATCAATGGTGGTGAACTCGACGGCGTCCGCCTCCTGGGCCCGAAGACGCTGAAGCTGATGACCTCGAACCACCTGCCCGGCGGCGTCGATCTGCCCACGATGTCGCGCTCGATGTTCGCTGAGGCGGCCTATAACGGCATCGGCTTTGGCCTGGGCTTCTCGGTGACGATGGACCCGACCAAGACATTGATCCCCGGCACCGCCGGCGAATTTGCCTGGGGCGGAGCGGCGTCGACGGCATTCTGGATCGATCCGGCCGAGGAGCTGATCACGATCTTCATGACCCAGGTGTTGCCGTCGAACGCCTATCCAATCCGGCGTGAGCTTCGCACCATGGTGTATGCCGCGATCAGCGAAAGCAACGTGTAAGAAAGAAGGGGCGATTGTTGCAGCAAAGCCGCGCGCGGAACATCCGCGCGTGGCAGCAAGACGCTTGGCCAATGCCGTTCCTTGCTTCTATGTTGGCCACGATGTGAGCGGCGTCTTTCAACAACATGTGTTGCAAAAGTGACCGCCGCAGCCTGATATCCTGCAGCCTATCAAGAACTGACCAGCGCGACCTCCACGCTCTGCTCTTCCTGCTTCGGCTCGCCGAACGAAGGGGTAAGCGCAAGTATAACGGGACCCCAGTTGCCGAAACTCTCCCTGCCTGTCCGGCTTGCGCTCCTGGTCGCAGGGACCACGCTGCCCTTGATCCTCTTCGCGGGCGGCATCGTCTTTCACAATTACGTGCAGGACCGCAGCGACGCACGCCAGCGCGTGCTGGATACGGTGCGCAGCATTCGTTTGACGCTCGACGCCGAGATGCAAAGGATGACGGGGGGCGTGCAGGTGCTCGCGCTGACGGATGCGCTGACCTCCGGCGATTTCGAGCGCTTCCGCCCGATTGCACTCGGCTTTCTCAACCAATACGGCCGGGATGGCACCATTCTCGTCGCCGACAGCAACGGACGTCAGCTGTTCTCCTCGACAACCACGGACACGGCGAGCCTGCCGCCGCGCAACAACATGGACATCGTCGAGCGGGTCTTCAGGACACGGCAGGTGCAATATTCGAACCTGTTCTTCGGCGCCGTGAAGAAGAGCCAGATCATCACGGTGGAGGTCCCCGTGTTTCGCGACGGCGACATGGTTTACGAGATCGTCTTCAGCCCGCCGATCACAATGTTCCAGATCATCCTGGACAAGCAGCTGCCGAGCGCGGACTGGACGCTGTCATTGCTCGACCGCAACGGCGTCGTCTTCGCCCGCATTCCCAATCCCACCGATTCGATCGGCAAGCGCGCTTCCGATTCCGTCTACGACGCGATGATGCGACAGCAGGAAGCGACCCTCTCGACCGTCTCACTCGACGGCGTGGCGCTGATGTCGAGCTTCACCCATTCCGCCCTCACCGGCTGGATCATCGGCGCCGGCATTGCCGAACACTCGCTGGTCGCGCCACTGTGGCGCAACCTCGCCATCACCAGTCTGATCGGCGGGGTAATGCTTGCGATCGGCCTGGCCTTCGCGGTGCGAATGGCCACAACGATCGCGCGCGGCGAGATGCTGCACGATCTCCTGATCGAGGAGCTCAATCATCGCGTCAAGAACACGCTCGCCATCCTGCAAGCGATCGCCGTGCAGACCTTCCGCAGTGCAAGCCGCACCGAGCGCGAGAAGTTCGAGGGGCGGCTCGGCGCGCTCGCGGAGGCGCACAATCTGCTCAGCAAGGAGAAATGGCAGGGCTCCGAGCTCGACGACGTGATCGCGCGCGTGCTGAAGCCCTATCAGCTGAACAGCCCCGACCGCATCCGGATGTCCGGCCCCGAAGTGCCATTGTCGCCGCGGCTCGCCGTCGTGCTCTCGATGATCGTGCACGAGATCGCGACCAATGCTGCGAAATATGGCGCGCTATCCAATGACGTCGGAACGGTGGATCTCTCCTGGGAGCTGATTGTCGACAAGGATGCGGTCAAGCCGCACGCCAAGCTCAGGATGGTCTGGCGCGAATCCGGTGGGCCCGTGGTGGCAGCGCCGATCCGGCGCGGCTTCGGCTCGAGGCTGATCGAGCGCAGCGCGCGCGACCAGCTCGGCGGCGAAGCCACCGTCGACTTCCTGCCGCGCGGCGTGGTCTACACCATCACCTGCGCGATCGAGCAGTGAGGGCTTTCAGCCGAACCTCTGGAGCGCGGGAAACGTCTCCAGCAGCCAGATGCTGAAGCTCGACACCGCGCCGGTCAGAAAGCCGACGCCGGTTGCGATCATCAGCACGCCCATCGCGCGCTCGACATTGACGAGATGGCCGCGCATCCGCGCAAACAGCGTCGAGAATTGCTCGACCATGAAGGCCGCGATCAGGAAGGGAATTCCGAGCCCCGCAGAATAGACGGCAAGCAGCCCGGCGCCCTTGGCGACGGTGGCCTCCGCCGCGGCGATCGACAGGATTGCCGCCAGGATCGGACCGATGCAGGGGGTCCAGCCGAAGGCAAATGCAAGCCCCATCACATAGGCCCCCCACAACCCGACGGGCTTCGGGATCGTCAGCCGCCCCTCGCGCATCAAGAGGCTGATCCGGGTGAGCCCCAGGAAATGCAAGCCCATCACGATGATGACGATGCCCGCGAGGATCGACAGTTCTTGCGACCAGGCCCGGATCAATTCTCCGATCAGCGAGGCGCTCGCGCCCAGCATCACGAATACGGTCGAGAAACCGAGCACGAACAGCGCTGCCGAGATCATCACGGCGCGCTGCGAGGCCGCGGACGGCTCATCGCTCTCGATATGCTCGATCGTGGCGCCGGTCAGATAGACCAGATAGGGCGGGACCAGCGGCAGCACGCAGGGCGAGAGGAAGCTGACCAGGCCGGCAATGAGCGCAGCCGGAATCGACACGTTTTGAATCATGCAATACCTGCAAAGTCCTCGCCGGAGCACAACGCCAGCAGCCCGCGCTGCGCCGCCTCATGCCGCCAATGCAGGAAATACGCAAGAGATGCGCGGCTGGTTACGCTGACCACCCTCCCCTGTGAACCGGGTTATCAGCCATTTCAACCGGGCGGGGCCGCCAGGGCCCGGTTGCTCCGATCACAAACGCGCCATCAATCGTGTCCAGCGGACACGGTAACCATCTACTTGACGAGCCGCAGCAGCGGACGCCGGCGCTGGCCTGGCTGAAGCTTGGGATCGCGCAACTTGTTCGGATTGTCGGCTTGCACCATTTCGTCGCACAAGCTCTTGAGATCCTCCTCGCTCAGGTCATTGAGCTTCATTCGGAGGTCGAGCACTGCGACCGAAACCAGATGGGCCGTATCCCGATGTCCTGCCACGGCCAGCGCCGCGCGGCATTGCTCGAGGGTGGCAAGCACAGCAAGCAACTGTTCGTCTGAATGAGGCACAGCCATATTCCGTTTCTAGCTGACAACGACGTCCAGGCGGATGGATCCCGCCCCGCCCATGGACCACAGATGCGTCATGTCTTTCCCCCTCTTGTCACCCGCGGCTCCCATAAACCGCCGGGCTCACCACCACATGAGCCCACGTGACAGGCAACTCGATGCGATGCCCACTAAACGCATCTGTCAACCTGGCAAACCGTTCATCATAATAACACGAGGGACCACCGTGTTCGATTACCATTTCGCCGCCGCACGATGAAAAAGCCTCGATTTCGCGTGTTCCCCTCGAGATACCCTTGAGATCTTGCCCATTCGCACTTGCAATCCCACCGCCAACGGTACGTTGATGCGGCCCAGAGCGGCGAGCCGCCCGCTCCGGCATGGAATGTTGATCAATTTCTGGCGCAAAATCCATGGCGCGGAACCAACGATGTCCGTAATTTGGCGGAATCAGTCTAGCAGGCGGAGAAAGCTTGTATGCGCTTTGTGGTGGAACAGGGCGTTCCTCAGGATGAACACCGGACCGATGATCCGGACCAGCCCGCGCTCGACACGCCCGGCCTTGCGGAGACAGCCGCGCCTGGCTTGCTTGCAAGCGAATCCCCCATGGCCGACACCAGCGCGAACACTTCGGCCGCCAGCAAGCCGCCGCTGCGCGGGCCGGCCAGCAGATTTGGATCCACCAAGGCGACGACCGCGAAATCACCACTTGCCAGCCTGACCGATTGGGACGCGGCGCGGATCTTTCTGGAAGTCGCGCGCTCAGGCAGCTTCCGCTCGGCCGCCGAACGGTTGAGTCTCTCGATCAACGCGGTGCGCCGCCGGATTGATGATTTCGAACGGCAGGTCGGCGCCACACTCTTCACCCGGGACGTGCATGGGGCCAGGCTCACTGATGACGGCGCGCTGGTGGTGTCCGCCGTCGAACGGATGGAGGCCGCCTCGTTCGAGCTCTTGCGCGCCGGCGACAGTCTTGCCAACGCAGCCTCCGGCGAGGTGAGGGTCGCAGTGACTGAAGGGCTCGGCACGTTCTGGCTCGCGCCGCGCCTGGTCGAATTTCAACAGACGTTTCCAAACATCCTGATTGATCTCCACTGCGCGATGCGCTCCGCGGACGTGTCGCGGCATGAGGCTGACATCGCCATCCATCTGTCGCGGCCGGCTGCGCTTGATGTCAAACTGGTCAGGCTCGGCCGCATGCACCTGATGCTCTTCGCGAGCCGGAAATACCTGGACATACACGGTTCGCCCAAAACGGTTGACGACATCGGAAAACATCGCTTGGTGATACAGGTGGCGGACGAAGCCGCAGCCAACGAAGCCTTCGCGAGCATGTTTCCCGGCTATGACCAGCGTGACCTGGTGGTGATGAGAACCAATGTCTCGAGTGCAAACTACTGGGCCGTCGCCCACGGTGCCGGAATCGGGGTATTTCCCACCTATGCCTGTGCGCTAGGCGGGAAGATCATACCGCTTGAGGTTGATTTGAGATGGTCATACGATATCTGGCTGACGTATCATGCGACGAGTGGCCGCATCCCTAGGGTGCGCCACATGATCGACTGGCTGGTGGAGGCCTTTAACCCTGGCAAATACCCGTGGTTTAAGGACGAATTCATCCATCCACAGCAACTTAAAACAGTATATATGGGTGAACCCCTGACCCATCTGTTCGGGGGATTTTCAACCGAAGGACGGTATGACTAGATGAACAAATCAGCGGCAAAAAAGATGAAGCAGCGCAGCGCCGGCAAGCCCGACATCGAACTTGGCAAGCGCATCCGGCTGCGGCGCGTCGAACAGAAGATCTCGCAGGCTGAACTCGGCGAGAAGCTCGGCGTCAGCTTCCAGCAGGTCCAGAAGTACGAGAAAGGCGTCAACCGGGTCGGCGCTGCTCGTCTGCAGCAGATTGCCAACGCGCTCGATGTGCCGGTCACCTTCTTCTATGACGGCGACAGCAAGGCGCGTGAGGTCGAGAGCCTGCTGTTTCTCGACAGCGCCTTCAGCCTGCGGTTGCTGCGCGCCTACAGCAAGATCAAGGACCAGACGGTACAGCGTCAGCTGGTGTCCCTGATGGAATCGATCGCGGCAAACGAGGAATAGAAGCGGCCGGATCTGACCTCGTCAGATACGCCACCTCATGCCAGTGAAATATCTTCGCTCGAGGGCGCGACTTGGGGGCGCCAAGCATGATGCTTGCTCGGGCGAGTTCACTGCATTGCTGTCGACAGGATGAGCCATAGCGGCCGGACGCCCCCGGCCCTAATCGGCCGCAATGGCCGGCTTTGGCGTTGTGGCACTGTTGGCTTCATCGGGCGTGACGTGCCCTGATCGCCATTCGGCAGCCGCCTTTTTTTGTGGCCGCGACAGGCCCGACGCTCTCCCAGAATTGCCGGTCCCGACGATCTCATTTTACGGTTAACGCGCGCTGAATCGGCACCTCAAATCAGGCGCGCCGATCGCGCGACTTAAAGCGCCTCGATCACCGCCTTGGCGACATCGACCGTGCCGCTACCGCCGCCGAACTCAAACGGCTTGACGCCGCCGGCGTAGGCCTGATCCACGGCCCGCTCAATGCGCTCGGCCGCCTCGGCGGCGCTCTCGATGCCGTGCTTGTCGGCAAGCCAGTCCAGCATCATGGCAGCGGAAAGGATCATGGCGGTCGGGTTGGCCTTGCCCTGGCCCATGATGTCGGGAGCCGTCCCGTGACACGGCTGGAACACGGCACGGCTGTCGCCGATATCCGCCGAGGGCGCCATGCCCATGCCGCCGATCAGGCCGGCGGTGAGATCGGAGAGGATGTCGCCGAACATGTTCTCCGTCACCATGACGCCGAAATCCCAAGGGCGCCTCACCAGCATCGCCGCGCAGGCATCGACGTAAAGCCGCTCGGTCTTGACGTCCGGATGACGTTGAGCCGCCTCGTCGAACATCTCACGAAAGAAGGCGAAGGCCTTGAAGACGTTGGCCTTGTCGACGCAGGTCAAAGTGCTGCTGCGGCCGCGGGCGCGGCGCCGCTCGGCCAGCTTGAAGGAAAACGCGAACAGGCGCTCCGACGTCTTGCGGGTGATGACGAGCGTCTCGCGCGCCTCCCCCTCGGTCACGACGCCCTTCCCCATCGAGGCAAACAGGCCTTCGGTCGACTCGCGGATCAGCACGAGATCGATGCCTTTGACGTCGGCGCCGACGATCGGGCTCGGCACGCCCGGGATCAGCCGCGCCGGCCGCACACCGGCGTAGAGATCGAAGTGAAAGCGCAGCTCGATCTGCGGCGCGATCTCGGTGTTGTCGGGATAACGCACCGACGGCAGGCCGCAGGCGCCGAGCAGGATCGCGTCCGCCTCCTCACACAGCTTCACGGTCGATTCCGGCATCGAGGTGCCGGTCGCAAGATAATGGCCGGCGCCGGCCGGCGCTTCCGTAAAACGGAACGAGAGACCCGCTTTGGCCTCGACCTTGCGCAGGACTTCAAGCGCCGGCCGCATGACCTCGGGACCGATGCCGTCGCCGGGCAGAACTGCGATGTGGAGGGCGTTGGACGGAAGCATCCGAAGGTCCCATGATAAGAAGTGGTCATTCCGGGGCGATGCGAAGCATCGAACTATGGTGCGCAATTGCGCACCTGAGGATCTCGAGATTCCGGGTCCGGTCCTTCCGGACCGTCCCGGAATGACGGGATATCACTTACGGCGTCAGCACCGCGCGGCCGACCAGTCGACCTGTCTGCAGCTCCCGGAGCGCGTCATTGGCCTTGGCGAGCGGCATGGGCGTGACCGGGATCGGCGCGATCTTCTTCGAGCGGACGAGATCGAGCAGCTCCTGGGTCTCGCGGAGATTGCCCACGTAACTGCCCTGGATGGTGACGGCCTTGATCGGAATCAGCGGCAGCGCCCAGGGCGCTCCACCCCCGAACAAGCCGACCATCACGAGCTTGCCGCCCTTGGTCAGGCAGTCGAAGCCGAGCTGCGCGGTCGCGGCATTGCCGACCAGATCGATCGCGGCGCGGATCGGCTCGCCGGCCTTCCTGGTGAGCTGCTCCAGCGCATCGGGCGCCTTGCCGTCGACGGTCGCGAGCGCGCCTGCGGCCTCAGCCGCCTCGCGCTTCCTGGCATCGATGTCGACCACGATTGCGCCTTTGCCGCCCATCGCCTTCAACAGCGACAGCGCCATCAGGCCGAGGCCGCCGGCGCCGAAGATCACGATCGGCGTGCCAAAGTCCTTCTCCACCTTCTTCAGCGCGCTGTAGGTGGTGACGCCCGAACAGGCGTAAGGCGCGGTCGTCACCGGATCGAGCCCCTTGAGGTCGAGCAGATAGCGCGGATGCGGCACCGTCATGTGGTCGGCATAGCCGCCGTCGCAATACACCCCGAGCGAGGCCGGTTTCAGGCACATGTTCTCGTCGCCACCGAGGCAGGTGGCGCATTTGCCGCAGCCGATCCAGGGATAGACCAGCGCGACATCTCCGACCTTGAGCCCGCCTTTGTCGGCCTCGCTGACCTCGGGACCAAAGGCCACGATCTCGCCGGCGCTCTCGTGCCCCATGATCCGCGGCAGCGACACGCCGCGATCCTTCAATGACAGCGGCTTGCGGCCATGGCCGAGATCATAGCCGCCCTCCCAGATGTGCAGGTCGCTGTGGCAGACGCCGGCCGCCTTGACCTTGACCAGCACCTGCGTGCCCGCCGGCTGCGGCGTAGGCTCATCCACCTCGGCGAGCGGCGCGTTGAAATCAGTGACCTTGAAGCTCTTCATGTTTCACTCCAGTCGCGCTGCGCATGGCGTTGGCGCAGGCCGACAGCTGGCCGGAGAGAACATGTGCTCGAAAGGAGAAGCCGGCCGGCCCTCCGCAAATGTTTCCTCCAGCTGGATTGCGTCCGATTATGCCGGACTGGTTGATGCTGTCAGGGAAGATTGGCCGGAAAGTCCTTGCGCGGCAAGACGGATCTTGAATCGCCGCGATCATGCCTCTCCGGATCTCAGCGCATCACTCGAGCGGCTCCACGGCGGCCATTGGCGTGAGCCCGAGCTCCTTCAGCGCCGCGGCAGTATGCTCGCCGAGAGACGCGGCGCGATGTCCGGCCGCGACCTTCGCGTCCGACATGCGGAACGGCAGGTTCACCACCTTGAAGGTGCCGCCGTCATCCTCGACGTCCGCCAGCGCGCCACGATGGAGGAGCTGCGGATCGTTCAGGGCCTCCGCCACCGTCCGATAGGCAGAGCTCGGCACGCCTGCGCCATTCAGCGCCGCCAGGCATTCCGCATTGGTCAGCCGTCGCGACCATGCTTCGACGCCGTCCATCAGCGCTCCCCAATTGGCGCGGCGATCGGAATATTTCGCAAAGCGGACATCCGCGACCCATTCAGGGCGACCGATCACCTTCATCAGATTCTGGAACGTCTTCTCGCTGGCGATCGCGATCATCACGTAGCCGTCGCTGCTCTCGACCGGCCCGAAGGTCGGCCGCGCAGGCAGCTGAACCGGAAACTGCGACCATTGGATCTCGTTCAGGGTCAGGCTCAGCATCGCTTCGAGCATGGAGCAATCGATATGCTGGCCACGCCCGGTCCGCTCGCGGTGGTAAAGCGCCGAGGCGATCGCGCCGAAGGCGTAGGTGCCAGCCACCACGTCGGCATGGTAGATGCCGCAATAGTCGGGCCGGCTGCGCCCAGGCTGATAAGCGAGGTGGGCCATGTCATAGCCTGAGGCGGCATGGATGACCGGCGCATAGGCCGGCAGTTCGGCCGATGGACCGGTCTGCCCATAGCCGGAGATCGAGCAATAGATCAGCCTCGGGTTCACCTCGGCGAGCGCGGGATAGTCCATCTTCAAGCGCTGCATCACCCCCGGGCGGAAATTCTCGACCAGGACGTCGGCTGTAGCCACCAGCCGCCGGACCGCTTCAAGGCCATCCGGCGACTTCAAATCCAGCACGACGCTCTTCTTGCCGACATTGAGCTGGCCGAAGGCGGTGGAGCAGCCGCCGCGGACCGGCGGCCGGGTGCGCATCGTTTCACCTTCGTCTGACTCGATCTTGATCACCTCCGCGCCCATGTCCGCGAGCATCCGCGCGCAATGGGGACCGGCAATGGTGGTCGAAAAATCGAGCACGCGAAGGCCCGCGAAGCACCCTGTCAAATTCCTCTCATCGTTCCCACCTATCGTCACGCACAGCTCCCTTGATTCTTCGGAGTTTCCCCATTCGCGCACCGAACGCCCGGCGAGATATGTCTCGCCACCGCTTGGATTCACGGCCTGTTAACTCATCGCGCTCGGCGCGGTGGGAGCCTAGTTCGAACCATTGTGCGCCGAAAGCGTTTTGCCCTTGCCGTTGCTGCGGTCTTCGCTCTCCGGTTGATGGTTAGATTTGGACCTTTTCTTGCATAGGTATTCCATGGGGCTTGATCGAGGACATCTCTTGAGGGTGCTGTTCGTAACGACCGAAATGGACGACTTCGTCCGGGTGGGCGGACTTGCCGCCGTTTCTGCCGCTCTTCCAAGAGCACTCCGCTCACACACCGATGTCAGGATCATGCTGCCCGGCTACCGGGACGTGATCGAGCAACTCACTCATATCGATATCGTCGGCCGATGCGAGGCGCTCGCGGAAATGCCGGCCTGTTCGCTCGGACGGTCGGCGACGCGTGACGGGCTGCCGGTCTACGTGCTGCTCTGTGACGAGCTGTATGACCGTCCTGGCAACCCTTACGGCGACGAGAACGGCCAGGACTGGCCCGACAATGATATTCGCTTCGGCAGACTTGCGGCTGCCGCTGCTGAATTAGCTGCAGGCACGTTGGACAAGAACTGGGCAGCCGACCTCGTCCACGCCAACGATTGGCAGGCGGCGCTGGTGCCCGCCTATCTCGCCTGGCGCGGTGTGGACGTGCCTTCGATCCTGACCATCCACAACCTCGCTTATCAGGGGTTGTTCCCGCGGGAGTCGCTGCGGCGGATCGGCGCGCCGGAATCCTCCTTCCACATCGACGGGCTCGAATTCTACGACAAGCTGTCCTTCCTCAAGGGCGGGCTGATCTACGCCTCGCACCTGACCACCGTCAGCGCGACCTACGCCAATGAGATCACGACCCCGGAACTCGGCTGCGGCCTGGAGGGACTGCTGAAGCAGCGCTCCAACGCCCACGAGCTCACCGGCATCCTCAACGGCATCGATGAGAGCTGGGACCCGCGCTACTGCACGCAACTGGCCCAACAGTTCAGCGCCGGCGACTGGGACGGCAAGCGCGCCAACGCCGCCTATGTCCGCAAGCAGTTCGGGCTTGCGGTCTCGCGCGGTCCGATGTTCGGCCTGGTCGCCCGCCTCGTGCATCAGAAGGGCATCGACCTCGTGCTGGAGGCCGCCGACGAAATCGTCGGGGCCGGCGGGCAGATCGTCGTCACGGGCTCCGGCGAACCTGCGATCGAGCGGGCGCTGCTCGAAGCGCATCGCCGCCGTCCCGACGCGATCGGCGTGGCCATCGGCTTCAACGAGGCCCAGGCGCGGCGCATCTTCGCCGGCAGCGACTTCACCTTGATGCCGTCGCGCTTCGAACCTTGCGGGCTAAGCCAGATGTATGCACAGCGGTTCGGGTCACTGCCGATCGGTCACCAGACCGGCGGCCTGGCGGAGACCATCACCGATGGCGAGACCGGATTCCTATTCCCCAAACCGTCAGCGGAATCGTTCCTCGGCGGGGTCCGTCGGGCTTTCTCCGCCTTCGTGAGCACCGAGCGGCTGAACACGATGCGGCTCTCGGCGATGGCCCGCTCGTTCAGCTGGAGTCTGTCGGCGGCCTGTTACAGCGCGCTCTATCAGAAGACGGTAGCGCCGTAGTGGCGCCTTGGGCTCCAACGCGAGCGAAGACGGAAAGCCCGGATATGCATCCGGGCTTTTTCTCATGCGACGCAGAGCCCGATGCCCTGCAAATAGCCGGGGCCAGCTTCACGCCGTGCGCAGAGCCTCGAGGAAATCACGCACCCCGATATGACCGGTCTGGGAACCCCCGCCGAACGTGTCAGCAAGCAAGCTATTCCGCCGCAACCGGCATGTCGTCGATATGCTCATGCAGCACGACGCCGGAAAGCGGATCGAACTCCCCCGTCCACGGCATGCGTTCGAGCACGCTCTTTGTGTGCGCGTATCCGGCATCCCAACGCAGTGAGATACCTCGCGCCGTAAAATCGATATCCTTGGTGTGACGCTCGCGGGCGAGCTGTGGCGCGAGCAGCCGGACCACGTGCATGCGCGTCTGACAGCCATAGCTGATGAGTTCGCGAACCGCCGGGTCGTTCCGCTCGGCTTCCGGAAGGCGCCTGGCGAGCTGGTTGATAATATGCCGCAGACGATGCGCCTGTTGTTGGCGGGCGATGTGGCTTGCGATCCGGCTTGAATATTGGACGTCCTTCTGACGATTGAACACCTCGGCCATGGTGGCTGGCTCCGAGCCGACGGGATTCCATAAGTGCACCGCGAAGATCAACGAGTCCTTGCGTGGATTGTCGTCGAACACGACTTCGGTGGGCGTGTTCGAAAGGATGCCGCCGTCCCAGTACAATTCGTCATCGATGCGCACCGCCGGGAAGGCCGGCGGCAAGGCGCCGGAAGCCAGGATGTGCCTGACATCGATCATTCCGTCGCGGCTGTCGAAATAGCGCATCCGGCTTGTCCGTACGTGAGCCGCTCCGACCGTCAGCCGCGTCGGTCCGCGATTGATGAGCGCAAAGTCCACTAGTTCGCGCAGCGTGTCCCGCAGGGGTTGGGTCGAATAATAGCCGGCTCTCTCCGCACCGAGCGGATAGGAATCGCCGGCGTGCGCCAACGCATTGGGACGAAAGAAACCGGGTACGCCGTGGGTCATGGTGGTCCAATGGTCCAGGCGATCGTTGAAGTCGGCAAAGGCCGTCTTGAAGCCCCAGTCCGGATTCCGCTGCATCCGCTTCCAGAATTGCTGCAGCCGCACCAGGCGCTCAGGCACCGGACTGCCCGCGATCAGGCTCGCATTGATCGCGCCAATCGAGGTGCCGATGATCCAATCCGGCTCGAGGCCGGCTTCGTGCAAGGCCTGATAGACGCCGGCCTGATAGGATCCGAGCGCACCCCCGCCCTGCAGGACCAGCACGATCTGTCCCGGCAGCTTCCCGCCATACGCTTTCCGATCTTCGCCGACATTGGCCATGGCCTGCTCCTGATCCTGCCTGTTTCCCATATTCGCGAGAGGACCCCGCTTCGTTACCACGATGCGACATCAGGTCCTTGCGCATGTAACGGAAGCCACGCGCTCGCCGTATTGACGCGGTGATCTTGGCTAAAGCTGCGGTGAAGCATCCCAGCCTCGCCCAGGATCGTTCGCAGCATGATCGGCCGCGACATGAATTTGCACCGTCCGGGCAAGACTCGAAAATGCCGTGTGGCTTCCGACATCATAGGAGGGAGCTATTGCGATCGGATACCGCTCGCTGGTCATATCCGCTAGAATGCGACGAGCCAGACCGGGAGCCCATGCCATGGAGATGCATCAAGTCCGGTATTTTCTCGCGGTGGCGCGGCTCATGAACTTCACGCGCGCCGCCGAGGACTGCAACGTGACGCAGCCTTCGTTGACCCGCGCGATCAAGCAGCTCGAGGCGGAGATGGGCGGCGACCTGTTCCGGCGCGAGCGGCCGGCCGTGCAATTGACCGAACTCGGCCTGCGCATGCACCCGCTGTTGAAGCAATGCTACGAAGCCGCCGCCGGAGCGCGATCGCTGGCGTCCTGGTTCAAGAACGGAGAGATCGGCGCCCTCAGGATCGCGCTCGCGCACTCGATCGACCTCGCGCTGCTCATTCCGTTCCTCGAACAGATCCGGCGCCAATTCAACAGACTGGAATTCAAATTTCTCCGCGGCACCAGCAGCGAAGTCGCCGCCTATCTGAAGGAGGGCGTGGCCGAACTCGGCATCGCCGCCGAGATCGGCGAGGACTGGGAGCGGCTCGATGTCTGGCCTCTGTTCACCGAGGGCTTTCATGTCGTCGTCAGCAGGCAGCACCGGCTCGCCGGGCGCGACGCGATCAAGTTCGATGAACTGCATTCCGAACAGTTTTTGTCGCGGAGCTATTGCGAACATCGCGAGCGGCTGCAGCAGGCGCTGCGCGAGCACGGACTCGATACCGACTGTGAGCACGAAATCTCCTCGGAGCGTGATCTGCTCACGCTACTCGAGGCCGATATCGGCATCGGCGTCGTCCCGCATACCTCGCAAATTCCGCAGACGCTCTCGCGCGCCAGGATCGATGGATTGGACGCGCGACGCACCGTGCACCTTTATGGCGTTGCCGGCCGGGAACGTACCGCAGTGGCTTCTGCTATCATGCGGATGCTGCGCGGCGCGAACTGGCAGCCGCTCTTGAATCAATAGGGGCGACCAGCCTCAGGGCTCAATAGCAGCCGATCGCAGCGCCGCTACCAGTTCGTCGATCTCCATTCGCTTGCGGAAATCGGGGTCGACGAAGCGCGCCTTCACCAGCCCGTCGCGGCCAACGACAAAGACGGCAGGGATTGGCAACAGCCAGCCGTCATTGCCATGGAAGGACGGCATGTCCTGATACGCCAGGAGCTCCTGGATTTCAGGCCCGAGCCAGATTGCGAGGTTGAGAGACAGCGCATAGCCGTTGTCGAGATCGGTCAGCACGGGAAACGTCGCGCCGGACTCGGTCTTGAATTTCTGCGTGAACAGCTGCAGCTCCGGCGTGATCGCCACAACGTGCCCGCCGGCAGCATCGATGCGGTGCTGCGCCTGAATGACGGCACGGACATTGAGCCGGCAATAAGGGCACCAATGGCCGCGGAAGAACATCACCGCGACAGGACCATCGGCGAGAAGCGACGGCAGGCTGACCAGGCTGCCGGTCTCGTCGGGAAGCAGGAAGGTCGGCATCGGCTCGCCCGGACGGGGCGCGCTCTCGCCACCTCCATTCTCGTGAATTCGGGCCACCAGCCGGTCGACCGCCGCAGCATAGGCAGGGAAGATGACGCGGCCTGCGGCCGCATAGGCTTCCAGCTGCTCGCGCAATGTCCCGTCCATGGCGCGGCACTGCAGAAAGGCTTGCTTGAGCTGCTCGGCATTTTCGGACGAAAGCGCGGTCATGGGCTGCTCCGGCGCGTGAGGTCGACGATGATAATTCCCTGCGTAAGCCGCCCACAAGGGCGACTTACGAGCTTCGGCCTGGATCAATTGATATAGAAATTACCGGTCGGGTCGAGCATCCCGTGCGTCGAATAGAGCTGACCGCCGCTCATGAAGAACACGGTATTGGCCGGGACCTTGGTGGCGTGGCGCATCATCGACTGGTGATTGCGATCACCTTGCGCGACCTGCATCGTGCTGGTCTTGCCGGAGCTGTAGACGAAAGCCATTCCGGGCGCGAAGTCGAAGCCGCCTTGCGCGACCGCAGCTGTTGCCGTGGCGACGAAAACGGCGGCAGCCGTGAATGTCTTGAACGAACGGGTCATCGGTATCTCCTCTTGGTTGGACGCCCTGCGATGGGCACGCCGCCATCAGAGACCCGATCACCACGTCCGTGAAATGCCGTTACCCAATCGGTTCGATAGCGATGGTGTATCGCGGGCCATCGGATAGCCGCGCGCTATCGCTTCGAAAGCGAGCCGGCATTTCCGTCTTCCTGTCCCCTGATCGATGCTTGCCACATCGCGACGCCGATCCAAGCGGCGCGCATCACCAGAGGAGACAGATCATGTTTCAGCAGATCATCATTTCGCGGACGTTCACGGCTCGCCTCGTTGTCGCGACTGCAGTCGCTGGCGCGCTGGCATTGGCATCCGCAGTTCAGGCCGGCGAATGTCCCGCCGACAAGGTCAAGGCCAATGTGCGGGACAAGGTCGATGCAAAGGCGGTCGGCGTCACCGACGTGACCCTCGGCTCGATCGACCTGGAAAAGCAGCCCGCCAACATCAAGGGGCGCGAATTGCGCTTCCGCAAGCTGACCATCGAACCCGGCGGCATCGTGCCCTGGCATAGCCATGACGACCGGCCGGCGCTGATCTTTGTCGCCCAGGGCGAAATCGTCGAATATGCCAGCAACTGCGCCGAACCGATCGTTCACAAGGCCGGCGACCTCCGACCCGAAGTGTTCGGCACCTCGCATTGGTGGAAGAATCTGGGCACCCAGACCGTGATCCTCTATGTCGGCGATGTGCGCAAGGATCCCGCCGATCACAACATGTGAGTCCGCCCGAGGCCCGCAGCGCGCGAGCAGCACATGCTCGCGCGCATTCGCCTCGATGATGCTCCACATCCTCCTGATCATCTCCGAGGTCACCGCCATGACCGACCTTACCGCGTCACAACGAACCTTCGCCGCTGCGGCAAAGGCCCCAAACGCTGCATTGCGCGCGATCGTGATCGGATTGATCGCATTCCTCACCCTGGTCGATCTGTTCGCGACGCAGGCGGTGCTGCCGGCACTCGCCGCACGCTACCAGGTGATGCCGGCCGCGATGGCGCTTGCCGTCAACGCCTGCACCATGGGAATGGCGATCGCCAGCCTGCTCACCGGACTTCTCAGCCCGCAGATCGACCGCCGCCTCGGCATTTTCTCTAGCCTGGCCTTGCTTGCCGTGTTCACCGCCCTGCTCGCATCCGCGCCCAACATCGGCGTCTTCGCGGGGCTGCGAATCATGCAGGGCCTCTGCATGGCTTCCGCGTTCACGCTCACACTCGCGCATCTGGGCGAGCAGTGCAGCCTGATGGAGGCCGGCGGGGCGTTTGCGGCCTATATCACTGGAAACGTCGCCAGCAACCTGATCGGACGACTGACATCCGCCGGTCTCGCCGGCGCATTTGGATTGAGAGCCAGTTTCTATGTCTTCGCCGCGCTCAATCTGGCCGGCGCGCTGCTGGTGTTTCTATCCATCCGACGCATGCCGGCGGCATCCATGCCGAGCCCGCCCCGATCACCGCTCGGCGCGGTCGGCGCGCACTGGCGCAATCGGCCGTTGCGAGCTGCATTCGGGATCGGCTTCTGCATCCTGTTCGCTTTCATCGGCGCATTCACCTTCGTCAATTTCGTGCTGGTGCGGCCGCCATTGTCGCTTGGAATGATGCAGGTCGGATTGGCTTACTTCGTGTTCCTGCCTTCGATTGCGACCACGCTGGCTGCGGGCCACGTGGCCGCACGCGTCGGCAGCCGCGCCGCGATCTGGGGCGCACTTGCAATCGCAGCGATCGGCCTGATGCTGATGCTTTCCGATCACTTGCGACCGGTCCTGGCCGGCATGGTGCTGGTAGGAATCGGAACCTTCTTTGCCCAGGCCGTTGCGACCGGCTTCGTCGGACGCGCGGCCGCTAGCGATCGCGGCATCGCCAGCGGCGTTTATCTCGCCTGTTACTTCGCCGGCGGCATCGTCGGCAGCGCGGTGCTGGGTCAGGTATTCGACCGCTTCGGCTGGGCCGCCTGCGTCGCGGGAATCGCGGCATCGCTGGGCATCGCCGCGATTCTCACGGCGCGTCTCGTTGCGCCACAGGATTAGCGGTGGCCCTTTGCCGCCTGCGGCTGCGAGAGCGGCGGCTCATCATCATCGGCGATCGCGCGCCACGCCGCGCCGTCGAGATCATCATATTGCCCGCTCTTGAGCGACCACAGGAAGGCGAGCAGGCCGGCAAGGCCGAGCGCGAGCGCGAGCGGCACCAGAATGATCATGACTTCCATGACACGTCCTCCCCGGCGACCTTGCGGGCGCGTAGCGCATTCAACATGACCAGGATCGATGAGCCGGACATCGCCGCTGCCGCAATCAGCGGGGTCACGACACCGCTGATCGCAAGCGGCACCGCGAGGACATTATAGCCAACCGCGAGCCAGAGGTTCTGCCGCATCAGATGCAGCGCCTTGCGCGCGTAGTCGATCGCAGCCAGCACCGGCGCCAGCGGCCGGCCCAGGAACACAAGATCGGCGGTGGCCTGGCTCAGATGCGCGGCCGAGATCGGCGACATCGAGACATGGGCAGCCGCAAGCGACGGCGCGTCATTCATGCCGTCACCGACCATCATCACCTTGATGCCATCGCGCTTCAGCTCTTCGATGCGCGCGATCTTATCAGCCGGCGTGACGCCGGCGCGCCATTCACTGACGCCGAGTGCAGCGGCCGCTGCCTTGACCGCGGCCTCGCGATCACCGGACAGAATCTCGACCGCAATGCCACGACGCTTCAGCCCGGCGATGATCTTGTCCGCATCCGGACGCAAGCCCTGGCGGACCGAGAACAAGTACCTCTCCGCGCCACGGCTGAACGTCACGATCGACGCCTCGGGATCGAGGTCGATTTTCTGCGCGGCCAACGCTTCGGCATCACAGAAAGACGGCCGCCCCAGCCTGATCTCCATGCCATCGACGGTAGCGCGCACGCCCTGTCCCGGCTCCTCGACCGCACCGACCAGCGGCGCCTTCGCATTCGCCGCCTGCGCGACGGCCGACGCAACTGGATGATGGCTTGATAAGGCGAGCCGGCCCGCCAGCGCGAACACATCGTGCGGAATGTCCGCCGCATTGACCACCTCGAGCTCGGGCAAGGTCAAAGTGCCGGTCTTGTCGAAAATGACGTGGTCGGCTTCGGCGAGGCGTTCGATGGCATCCCCCGCATTGAGCAGCACGCCGGACTTGAACATCGCACCCGACGCGACCGTCTGCACCGTCGGAATCGCAAGCCCGAGCGCGCAGGGACAGGTGATGATGAGCACCGCGATGCCGGTGACGACGGCATCATGCCAGGTTGCGCCTGCGAGCACCCAGCCGAGCACGGTGAGCGCCGCGGTCGCATGCACCACCGGTGCATAGAGCCGCGAAGCACGGTCGGCGAGCCGCATGTAGCGTGAGCGCGCCTGCAGCGCGTTGTCGAGCAGGCGCGTGATCTCCGCGAGCAGCGTGCCTTCGGCAGCGGCGGAGACCCTCACGCGCAGCGTGCCGGAGATATTCAGCGAGCCGGCATAGACGGCGGTGCCCTGCTCCGCCGGCACATACAGCGTCTCGCCGGTGATCAGGCTCTGGTCGATCTCCGAGCGTCCCTCGACAACGACACCGTCGACGGCGCAGCGTTCGCCGGGCCGCAGCAGCACGATATCGCCCGCGCGGATCGCCGCCACCGGCACTTCGGAAATCTCGTCGGTGCCGATGAATTTGGTCGCCGTTTCCGCCTTCAGCGCAGCCAGATTCCCGGCAACCGCGCGCGTTCGCCGCCGCATGTTCTGGTCGAGATAGCGGCCGACCAGGAGAAAGGTCAGCAGCATGATCGCGGCATCGAAATAGGCATGCTCGGCGTGGTGGAAGGTCTCCACCACGGACATGCCGAGCGCCAGGATCACGCCGATGCAGATCGGCACGTCCATATTGACGTTGCCGGACCGAAGCGCGCGCCAGGCCGAGCGGAAGAACGGCTGGCCCGCATAGGCCGCCGCCGGCAAAGCGATGACTGCCGACAGCCAATGGAAGAAGTCGCGCTGCTCCGGCAGCATGTCGCTGACATTGCCCGACCAGACCGGGATCGACAGCATCATCACGTTCATGGTGGCGAACGCCGCAACACCAAGACAGCGCAGCAGAAAGCGCGATTCCTCGGCCTCGGTGGCTTCTGCGCTCGCCTTCTCGAACGGATAGGCCTTGTAGCCGAGCTCGGCGAGCCGATCAATAAACTTGGCCGGATCGAGCGTCCCCTGCTTCCACTCCAGCGCGACACGGCGGTCGGTCAGGTTGACACGCGCCAAGGTCACGTCAGGAAGCGCCGACAGGCCGCGCTCGATCTTCGCCATGCAGCCTGCGCAGCTGACACCCTCGACGGCGAGATCGATATGCCTCAAGCCCGAACCGAGATCCTTGACGTAGTGGGAGAAGTCGCGCGTCACCTGCATGACGAATTCCTTTAGTTCAACAGCACGCGGTTCTTGGAGAGGAACATCCGCTCGCCGCGGGCGTCGCCTTCCAGCACCAAGTCCCACTGGCCCGGCGCGACCTGTCCGGCGGTGCCGCGATAGATTCCGGTGCCGATTTCGGCGAGGTCGACCGCCTGGTCGGCGCGCTTGTCCGTCGGCCGCTCCAGCCGGCCCTGGAACGACAGGCCCGAGACCGGCTTGCCGCTATTGTCCTTGGCCGCGACCTGCACGATCGCCGCGCCATCCCGGCCGCGTTCGACATGAGCTTCGACCTGCCAGCCGCGCGCGGCCTGCGCCCGCGCCGCCGCGATCTCCTTCTCATAGCCGAGGCTCGCGCTGTAGGCGCTGTCCACCTCAGTCCCCGGCAAGGTCGAGATCGCAAGCCGCATCATCACGACATTGACCCCAATGACGGTACCGAAGAACGCAATCAGGATCAGAAGCACCATGCGACCGGTCAGCGGTCTGGATTGTTCGGAACGGCTGCTCATGCCTTGGTCCCCAAAGCTCAAGGATTGACGAAATTGTCGGTCGCGGAAGCCACCACGCCGAGCCCGATGTCGGTGACGTGGAACTTGACCGGCACCGACTTCTCCGGATTGTTCTCCGCAGGCGCGGTGACCAGAAGCCGCAGCTCCTCGGTCTGGTCGCGCCCGACCACGATCATCGGCCGATCGGGCGTGACGGAATCGGCGCCGACGACGTGGACGGTGGCATTCGCCGGGCCCTCGATGTCGATCGCGATGAGGCGGTCGAAGCCGTGCTTGTTCAGCACGCGCATCGTATAGGCGTTGCGGATCGAGCCGTCTGACAGCTTCACCGCCAGCGGGTTGCGATCGTGCAGCACGTTGACATCGAGCAGCGAGCGGTTCAGCAGCGTATAGAGCATGATGCCGCCGACCACCGCGATGATCGCGCCATAAGCGATGGTGCGCGGGCGCACCGGCCGATAGATCGGCGGCTCGCCGGCCTCGCGGCGGTGGATGTTGATGTCGTTGTCATAACCGATCAGCCTGGTCGGGCGACCGATCTTGGTCATCACCGTGTCGCAGGCGTCGATGCACAGGCCGCACTGGATGCAATCCATCTGCGCGCCATCGCGGATGTCGATCCCGGTCGGGCACACCGCGACGCATTGCCGGCAGTCGATACAGTCGCCGGCCTTCTCGCCGAGCGCACGCAGTTCGGCCGCCTTCTTGACCGACATCCGCTTCTCGCCGCGATCGTAGCGATAGGTGACGTTGAGCGCCCACTCGTCGGTCAGCGAGGCCTGGATGCGCGGCCACGGACACATGTAGACGCAGACCTGCTCGCGCATGAAGCCTGCGAGCACGTAGGTGGTCGCGGTCAGCATCGCGATCCAGACATAGGCAAGCACCGGTCCCTGGAAGGTGACGAGCTGCTTCACCAAGGTCGGCGCGTCGCTGAAATAGAGCACCCAGGCGCCGCCGGTCCACCACGCGATCAGGAGCCAGATCGAATGCTTGAGCACGAGCTCGGAGATGCGTTCGAGCTTCATCGGATCAGCGGAGGCATCCTTTTTCATCCGCTCGCGCCGGTCGCCCTCAATCAGCCGTTCGACGGCATAGAACAGATCGGTCCACACCGTCTGCGGGCAGAGATAGCCACACCAGATGCGGCCGCCGATCGCGTTCATCAGGAACAGCGCGACAGCCGCGATGATCAGAAGCCCGGTGAAGTAGTAGACTTCCTGCGGCCAGAGCTCGATGAAGAAGAAGTAGAAGCGCCGGTTCGGGAAATCGATCAGCACCGCCTGATCCGGCGCGTCAAGGCCGCGATTCCAGCGCACGAAGGGCAGGAAGTAATAGACCCCGAGGCAGAGGCCCATCAGGCTCCATTTGATCCGGCGAAATGTGCCGGAGACGCTTTGCGGGTAGACTTTCTTATGGGCCGCATAGAGCGGCCCCGAATCGTCGACCGGCAGCAGATCTTCCGGTTTTACCGTCTTATTCATGGCTGGGATTCATCTCGCATTTGCGGCCGAAGGTATGCTCACCTCCGGCCGCCCGTTTGATCCAGCTCAATCAGAACGAAAGTTCCGTTGGACTTCCGTTACTTTCCACCACCCAGCGAGTGGACATAGACTGCCATCGCCTTGATGGTTGCAGGGTCGAGCCGCCCTTCCCAGGCCGGCATCACGCCGCCACGACCATTGGTAATGGTCTCGATCACGGTCGCCTCGTCCGAGCCGTACAGCCAGATCTTGTCGGTCAGGTTCGGCGCGCCGAGCTCCGGATTGCCCTTGGCATTATCGCCGTGGCAGGCCGCGCAGTTTTCCGCAAAGATCTTGGCGCCGGCGGCGGCGTCATAGCCCTGCCGGGTCGGCAGGCCGGACAACGACCGCACATAGTTGGCGACGTTGACGATCTCCGGCGGCTTCAGCATGCCGTCCTTGCCGAAGGCGAGCATCTGGCCTTCGTGAGCTTTCGCATTGCCGGAACGCGCGCCGTAACGGATCGTCTGCTCGATCTGATCGAGCGTGCCGCCCCACAGCCAGTCGTCATCGTTCAGGTTCGGAAAGCCCTTCGCGCCGGTCGCGCCGGTACCGTGGCACGGTGCGCAATTGTCGCCGAACACGGTCTTGCCGCGGGCCCGTGCCAGGGCAAGCAGCGCCGGGTCCTTCTCGATGTCGGCGAGCGAGGCCGTCGCGAGCGCCGCCATCTTCTCCCCGCGGATCTTCTCGAGATTGGCAAGCTCGACCGCCACTTCCGCGCGGGAGGAGTAGCCGAGCAGCCCTTTGGTGTTGCTCGATATCAGGGGCCACGCCGGATAGACGATCCAGTAGGCGATCGCCCAGACGATGGTGATGTAGAAGGTGATCAGCCACCACCGCGGCAGCGGCGTGTTGAGCTCCTTGATGCCGTCCCAGGCATGGCCGGTGGTGGCGGTGCCGGAGACGGTGTCGATTTCGCTATGGTCAGCCATGATGATTTAATCCTCCCGCAACGGCATGCGTGCCGCCTCGTCGAAAGCGGCCTGGTTGCGAGGCCAGAGGGCATAGGTCACGATCGCGATGAAAATCGCGACGAAGATCGGGGTCCACAGCGTCGTCACCAGGGACGACGCGATATTCTCAATCGCAAGGATGGGCTTCATGATTCTTGCCTTCCTAAGCTCAGCGGAGGTTGGCTTTTTCGTTGTAGAGCTTGAAGTCGACCAGCGTCCCAAGCATCTGCAGGTAGGCGATCAGCGCGTCCATCTCGGTCGGCGCACCCGGCTTGCCGTCGAAATTGCGGACCACCGCCTTCGGATAACGCTTGGTCAGCGCCTCCGAACCGGCACCGTCCGGATCGACCTGGGCCTTGAGGTCCGCTTCGGCGTTGGCGATCTGATCGTCCGTATAGGGCACGCCCACCGCCCGCAGCGTCTTCAGATGGTCTGCGATATTGCTCGCGTTGAGCTCGGTCTCCTTCAGGAACGGATAGCCGGGCATCACCGATTGCGGCACGATCGCGCGCGGGTTGGTCAGATGGGTGACGTGCCAGTCGTCGGAATATTTGGCGCCGACGCGGGCGAGGTCAGGACCGGTACGCTTCGACCCCCATTGGAACGGATGGTCGTACATGCTCTCCGCCGCCAGCGAGAAGTGGCCGTAGCGCTCCACCTCGTCGCGCAGCGGACGGATCATCTGCGAGTGGCAGAGATAGCAGCCCTCGCGGACGTAGATGTTGCGGCCGGCCAATTCCAGCGGCGTGTAGGGACGCACGCCATCGACCACCTCGATCGTGCTCTTCAGATAGAACAGCGGAGTGATCTCGACGAGGCCGCCGATCGCGATCACCAGCAGGATGCCGATGACCAGGATGATCGAGTTCTTCTCGATGACTTGGTGTCGTTGCCAGAAAGACATGGTGTGATCGCTCCTCATTCCGCCGGCTGAAGCGCGACGGGCGATTCGACTTCCGCCTCACCGACACGCACGGTCATCCAAAGATTGTAGGCCATGATCAGTGAGCCGATCAGGAACAGCGCCCCGCCGGCGGCACGGATGATGTAGAAGGGATGCATCGCCTCGACGGTCTCGATGAACGAGTACTCAAGGAAGCCGAGCGCCGTGTAGGACCGCCACATCAGGCCCTGCAGGATGCCCGAGACCCACATCGCGGAGATGTAGAGCACGATGCCGAGCGTTGCAGTCCAGAAGTGCCAGTTGACCAGCTTGAGGCTGTAGAGGCCACGGCGATTCCAGGCCCACGGCACCAGGCAGTACAGCGCGCCGAAGGAGACGAAGCCGACCCAGCCGAGCGCACCGGAGTGCACGTGACCGATGGTCCAATCGGTGTAGTGGCTGAGCGAATTGACCACCTTGATCGACATCATCGGGCCTTCGAAGGTCGACATGCCGTAGAAAGCGACGGAGACGACCAGCATGCGCAGCACCGGGTCGGTGCGGAGCTTGTCCCAGGCACCCGACAGGGTCATCAGGCCGTTGATCATGCCGCCCCAGGAAGGCATCCACAGCATCACCGAGAAGGTCATGCCCAGGGTCTGGGCCCAATCCGGCAGCGCAGTGTAGTGCAGGTGGTGCGGACCAGCCCAGATGTAGAGGAAGATCAGCGCCCAGAAGTGGATGATCGACAGCCGGTAGGAATAGATCGGCCGCTCCGCCCGCTTCGGAATGAAGTAGTACATGATGGCGAGGAAGCCGGCGGTCAGGAAGAAGCCGACTGCGTTGTGCCCGTACCACCACTGGAACATCGCGTCCTGCACACCGCCCCAGGCGACGTAGGACTTCGAGCCGAGCAGCGAGACCGGCAGCGCCGGGTTGTTGCCAAGGTGCAGAACCGCGATGGTGACGATGAAGGCAAGGTAGAACCAGTTCGCCACGAAGATGTGCGGCTCCTTGCGCTTGATGACGGTCACCAGGAACACGAGCAGATAGGTGACCCAGACGATGGTCAGCCACAGGTCGGAGTACCACTCAGGCTCGGCATATTCCTTCGACTGCGTCACGCCGAGTAGATAGCCGGTGCCCGCGATCAGGATGAAGAAGTTGTAGCCGACCACCACGAACCAGGGGGCGAGATCGCCCGCGAGACGCGTGCGGCAGGTCCGCTGCACGACGTAGAACGAGGTCGCAAGCAACACGTTGCCGCCGAAGGCGAAGATCACCGCCGACGTATGCAGCGGCCGCAACCGTCCGAAGCTGGTCCACGGCAGATCGAAATTGAGCCAGGGCCAAGCGAGCTGGCTGGCGATGATCAACCCGACCGTGAAGCCCGCAATGCCCCAGAACATCGCCATGAAGGATGCGAACTTGACCGGGCCGAGATTGTAATTCGGCCGGCCGTTGATCTCCTGCGGCGGCAGCTCGGCCGGACGCTCGAAGTAACGGTTGAGAATCACGAATACGGACGCCGCGCTCGCAGCCGCCCCGAGCGAGGCGTGGAACGCGAAGGCCGGATCCAGCGCTTTCGCGGCGGCAAAGACGCACAGGAAAGCGGTAACGGCGAAAATGAGCGCCAGCCCACTTTCACCGATGGTCATTGATTTTGCTGTTGAGGACGCGCTCATGCGGAATCTCGCTGAAAGAAGACGAGACTAGCAACCATAATCGGGCACACGGGGAATTGATCGAAATCAAGATGAGTAAGTAATGGTTTTGCCGCTTTCGCAGTATTCGACAGCCGCGCAGCCTATTCGTTACGCATGACGCAATCGTCCGTATCTATACGGGCCGAGTTCGAGTTGCGGTTCGCGACGCGTGCAGCCGTCAAACAGAGGCATTCGGCGTGGGACGAAAGCGCAAATGTGCGTTCCGATCAGCTTGTTCGCGCGATCGTCACCGGAACTCCAAATTCAAGAGCCGCCCCCAGCGGGCGGTTCATGACAATCGCTTCAGTTTCACAATCGCTTCGGTTTCGCTGCGAAATCCATCAGGGACGTTCTGAATCGGATTCCTAGCGATTGGCCGCGGCCGCCAGCGCGCGCACGATATCTTCACGCGCGATGATGCCGACCAGCCGGTTCTCGCCATCGGTCACCGGCAGGCTGCGAATGCGATGCTCGACCATGAGCTGCAGCACCCGCGTCAGCTTGGTGTCCGGACGGACGTAGATGAACTCCGTCGTCATGATGTCTGAGACCTTGCGGTTCATCAGGTCGCTGTATTGCGGGAGCATCTGGTTCTGCGTGAACGCAAAGCACCTCAGCATGTCGAACTTGGTGACGATGCCGATGACCGCGTCGTTGTCCGTCACCGGATAGGAGTTGAAATCGTCACGGTCGAGCATCTCGCTCAGCTCGCGCACCGTCGTGTCGCGAGTGACCGTCTTGACGTCCCGCGTCATATAGTTGCCGGCTGTCTCTTCGAGAAATCTGTACAAGGTGCAATCCCGCTCAAATTCGTCGCTACTGGACTTAATGTGACAACAACACGCAGCGCCGCGCTCGCGTCACGAGATGCTCGGTCACGCCACCGAGCACCAGTTCGCGGAATCGCGAATGGCCATACGCGCCGGCGACGACCAGTCCGGCGTTGATGTCGTCGGCAACCGATTCGAGTGCGGCGGCCACATCCTGCTTCTCGGCCGGCTCGACCACCCTCGCCGATGCGACCACGCCATGCCGCGCCAGCCATGCGACCACGTCGCCAAGACGCTCCCCGCAGGCATCGCGCTCGGCGGCATCCTCCAGGATCTCGGTCACCACCACGTCCTTTGCCTTGGCGAGCAGCGGCAGCGCGTCGGCGACCGCGCGGCGCGACTCCGGCGTGTCCTTCCAGGCCACCAACACGCTGCGCAGGTCGAGCCAGGTCAGGTCGTCGGGCACCACCAACAGCGGGCGCCCCGCCTGCATCACCAGATCCTTCGGGCTAGCCGTAGCGAAAGCGTCGGAGATGGCCTGGTTCTGGACGCCGCAGACCAGAATATCGGCAGCGCGCGCCTGGGCCAGCACGTAGCGCGTCGGGAAATCGAGTGCACTTCGCCAGCTCACGGCACGCGCACGGGCGGTGACGGCGTCCCGAAAGTCCGCCTCAAGCTCGCCGAGTCTGCGTTGCACCGCAGCCTCCCCCTGCCAGATCAGGTCCTGGGCTTGTTCGCCTGTCGTGAAATACAGCGGCGGGCTGAACTGCCCCGCGGCCGCTCCGATCACTTCGGCGCCAAAGCGCTCCGCGAGGTCGCCCGCGACCTGGAGGCGGGCCGCGTTCGGCTGATCGAGCGCGAGACTCACCATCACGGCGGCGAATGTCATCCCATCTCTCCACGCATTGCTTCCATCTCTTCTTAGAGATGAAATCAGAGCCCGTGATGAGATAGATCAATCCGGACGCAAAGCGCGATGGCAGGCGCGCCGCGTCCTGCGGTCAGGCTAAGCCCTGAATTTTGCGAGAAAAATTTACCTTTCTCTCAAGCGCACGTCATCTGATATAGGATAGTGGTCGCACCGGGCACGCCGGTGCCAGCAGAGATCGGCGAACGACTGAACCGTGCGCGGCGTAACCCAACCCTTTCCCGATGCGTCCATGCGCCCCGAAGACGCCCGCTCGCTGGGTTTCGGAGCCTGGGACTTCGACCTTGAGACCCGGCAGATGTACTGGTCGGAGACCACCCGGAAGCTGTTCGGGGTCGCCGCCGATCAGCCGGTGACGCTCGACTCATTCCTGTCGCTTCTCAGCGAGGGCGACCGCGCCCCGGTCGAAACGGCAATCGAACATGCCCGCCTGCAGGGCTCCGGCTTCGATATGTCATTCAAGGTCTCCGACGGCGCGACGGCAGGCGAACAATGGATCCGCGTATTGGCCGGCATTGTGCCCGACGGGGCCGGCGAGCCGCGATATCTGAGGGGCATAGCGCTCGACATCAATCAGGAAAAGCAGCTCGAGGAAGCGTTACGAACCCGCGAGCGGCACTTGCGCTCGATCCTGGACACGGTGCCGGATGCGATGATCGTGATCGACGGCCAGGGAAGCATCCAGTTCTTCAGCACGGCTGCGGAGAGACTGTTCGGCTTCACCGAGCAGGAGGCGATCGGGATGAACGTTCGGGAGCTGATGCCCGAGCCGGACCGATCACGCCATGACAGCTATCTCGCGCGCTACCACGCCAGCCGCGAGCGCCACATCATCGGCATCGGACGCATCGTGACCGGGCGGCGCCGCGACGGCACGACCTTTCCCATGCACCTGTCGATCGGCGAGATGCAGTCGGGCGGCCAGCCCTATTTCACCGGCTTCGCGCACGACCTGACCGAGCACCAGCAGACCCAGGCACGGCTCCGGGAGCTGCAATCAGAGCTGGTCCATGTGTCGCGCCTGACCGCGATGGGGGAAATGGCCTCCGCGCTTGCGCATGAGCTCAACCAACCGCTGGCTGCGATCAGCAATTATATGAAGGGCTCCCGCCGGCTGCTCGCTGGCAGCGACGACCCGAACACGGCCAAGATCGAGAATGCGATGGATCGCGCCGCCGAGCAGGCGATTCGCGCCGGCCAGATCATCCGGCGGCTGCGCGATTTTGTCTCCCGCGGCGAATCGGAAAAGCGGGTCGAAAGCCTGTCCAAGCTGATCGAGGAAGCCGGCGCGCTCGGGCTCGCCGGCGCGCGCGAGCAGAACGTCCAGCTCCGCTTCAACCTCAATCCGGAAGCCGACCTGGTGCTTGTCGACCGGGTGCAGATCCAGCAGGTGCTGGTGAACCTCTTCCGCAACGCTCTGGAGGCGATGGCACAGTCAAGCCGGCGCGAGCTGATCGCCAGCAACCGCAAGGTTGGAGACGACTTGATCGAGATCGCCGTCTCGGATACCGGAACAGGGTTCCACGAAGACGTCATGCCCAACCTGTTCAAGACCTTTTTCACCACCAAGGACACCGGAATGGGAGTTGGTCTGTCCATCAGCCGCTCTATTATCGAGGCTCACGGCGGACGCATGTGGGCCGAAAACAACGACGCTGGCGGCGCAACCTTCCGCTTCACGCTGCCCGCGGCGCCCGACGAAGGTTGAGCGACAATGGCCGAAAAGGCGAAGGTCTATGTGATCGACGACGACGAGGCGATGCGGGACTCACTCAATTTCCTGCTCGACTCCTCGGGATTCGAGGTGATCCTGTTCGAGGACGCGCAGAGCTTTCTCGACGCACTCGCAGATCTCTCGTTCGGATGCGTGGTCTCGGACGTGCGGATGCCCGGAATCGACGGCATCGAACTCTTGAAGCGGATGAAGGCCGCACACTCCAGCTTTCCGATCGTGGTCATGACCGGGCATGGTGACGTCCCGCTCGCGGTCGAGGCGATGAAGCTCGGTGCGATCGACTTTTTGGAAAAGCCCTTCGAAGACGAACGCCTCGTCGGCATGATCGAGTCGGCGATTCGGCAGGCCGAGCCAGCCGCCAAGAACGAAGCGGCCACACAGGACATCCTCGCGCGCATCGCGACACTGAGCCCTCGCGAGCGTCAGGTCATGGACGGACTGATGGCGGGCCTGTCGAACAAGCTGATTGCGCGCGAATACGACATCAGTCCACGCACCATCGAAGTCTATCGCGCCAACGTCATGACCAAGATGGGTGCAAACAGTCTGTCCGAACTGGTGCGCTTGGCGATGCGTGCCGGCGCGCTGAAGGATTGAGCCAGATCAAGCCGATCTTCCGGATTCCGATGCATGTTGAAAATTATCCTTTCAACCTGCATGCGCGCGTCACTTGCAATGTCGGCTATCCCCAAACCCAAGGTCTATGTTGCCGACGATGACGTGGGCGTCCTCAGCTCGCTCCAATTCCTGCTGGAGACCGACGGCTTCGACGTGCGAACCTTTCGCAGCGGAACGGCGCTTCTGAACGCGCTGGACCATGTCCCGATCGACTGCTTCGTGATCGACTACAAGATGCCCGATATCAACGGGGTGGACTTGACCAACGACCTTCACAGGCGGGGCGCGACGGCACCGGTGGTTTTGATCACCGGCCATTATGACGACAAGCTCGCCGCGCGGGCTGCAGCCGCGGGCGTGTACGACTTCCTGTTGAAGCCGCTGTTGGACGAGAATCTCATCAAGCGCGTGCGGAAAGCGATCGCCGACCGGCAGGCCGCTACCGGTCACGACCCGGCTGCCTGACCATCTCCGTAGATCTACGTAAGGAGACCTCCTTAAGATATCGCGCTAAATTTCCTTAACAGGTGCAGCACTGTACCCATTCACCATCCGCCGCAAAGGAGATGGTCATGCTCAATCAGTCGCTCACCGGTTCGGTCGTCAGCACCAAAATCAGCCCCCCTGCTCCAGCTCCTGTCATCAACCAATTTGCCGAGATCACGGGCCATGCCGGGCTGATCGCGACCGAATTCTCCTACAAGAAGGACGAGGAGATCTATGGTGAGGACGAGCCCGCCGAATACGTCTACCAGGTGATTTCGGGTGCTGTTCGCAGCTATAAGTTGCTGTCCGACGGCCGCCGCCAGATCGGCGCCTTCCACCTTCCCGGCGACGTGTTCGGCCTGGAATCCGGCACCGCGCACCGGCTGGCCGCGGAGGCCATCATCGACACCACCGTTCGCCTGGTGAAGCGCCGCAGCCTCGAACACGCCGCAAACGTCGACGTGGCTGTGGCCCGCAAGCTCTGGACCATGACGGCCAATGACCTGCGTCACGCCGAAGACCACATGCTCCTTCTGGGACGCAAGACCGCGATGGAGCGGGTTGCGACCTTCCTGCTGGAGATGGATCGCCGCCTGGCAGTCGCCGGCATGATGGCGCTGCCGATGTGCCGGCGCGACATCGGCGACTATCTCGGCCTGACCCTCGAAACCGTCTCGCGGGCGCTGTCGCAGCTGCACAGCCAGGGCATCCTCGGCTTCTCGGGTGCACGCCAGATCGTGCTGCGCAACCGCCAGCGCCTGCACAGCATGGACGCCTGAACCCCTTCGCGTTCAGCCCCTCCTACTGTCGCGCTGCCGTGTCTCCGGCATCAGCAGCGCGATCAGCAAAAGCCCCGCCATCGCCACCCCCGCCAGGCCGGCAAAGGCGGTGGCGCTGCCGAATTTGTCGCTGACATAGCCGGCAAGCACGGTCGACAGCGACGCACCGATACCGGTTGCCGTGCCGACGATACCCTGCGCCAGATTGAAGTGGCCGCTGCCGAAGGCGACGTCGGCCACGATCAGCGGCACCATCACGCTGAACACCGCAGCCGTGATGCCATCGAAGATCTGCACCGCGACCAGCAGATAAGGGTCGTGCACCACCGCGAACAGCAGCCCGCGAAAAACCAGCGCACCAAAGCCTAGCAGCAGCAGCGGCCGCCGGCCCCAGGATTGGGCCACGGCGCCGACCGACGGTGAGGTCAGGGCCACGATCGCCTGCGGGACCACGATGCAGAAGGCGATCAGCACGGTGGCCCATTCGCTGGAGCGCATCGTCACCACGCCCGCCATCAGCGGCAGCATCGCCGCGTTGGCAAGTTGCAACATGAAGACGCCGCAGGCAAAGATCAGCAGCGCCCGCTTGCGCATCAGGCTCAACAGGCTCGCAAACCAGGCAGCCTCCGCCTCAGGCGGATCCGCCACGCCATGCGCCTGCGCGATATTGATCTCATTGTCGCAGATGCGCGACAGCGCGATGAGGGTCGGGAACGCCAGAACAAAAGTGACCAGGAACACCGACCGGCTGGAGAGCAGATAGCCACAGGTCCCCATGACCGCGGCGGCAACGCCGCTGCCAAGCGAAGCGAAACGGGCATTGCGGCCGAGCCGCCGGGCCATGCCATGTGGCCCGACCAGCCCGAGGCTGATCGCGGCAATTGCCGGCCCCAGCACACAGCTTGCGGCCGCATGCAAGGTCGCGGCGATCGCAACCACCGGAAAGATCGGCCAGGCCGCATAGGCGAGCGCCGCGCAGCCGATCGTCGCAACCGCGAGCCCGGCAACGAGCCGCTCGGATTTCGCAGCATCGATGATCGCGCCGCCCGGCATCTGGCCGATCAGCCCGACGATGCCGCCGATCGACAGCACCAGGCCGATCTCAGACTGCGTCCATTTCTGGGTGGTCAGATAAACCGCGATGAATGGCCCGAACCCCGTCTGCACGTCGGCGAGGAAGAAGACGAACCAGTCGAGACCGCGCAGGCTCTGCCGCGAGGGTTCCGGCCGCGGCGCAGGCGGCTGGCCCATCTCGGCGCTGCGGTGAGCGCGATCCTCCGCATCTTTGCGGAGATCGGGATCACCCCGGGCAGCGGATCTGGATGGCCGCGCAATCAGCATGGCTCTCCGTGTCTCATGATGTCGATCGCGGGACGCAGACGTCCCGCCGCCGGTCTGACGCGAGCACCGCGCCGGACCGGCGATATGACGCACAAACTCAATGATCAAAAAGCCAGGGCGACAGCTTGCCGGCCGCGCCCAACACAACGACCGGCTTATCTTCCTTGTACTCCGGTGCGGCCTTCACCTGTTCCTTGGTGAGATCAAGCGTGACGTGGTCGCTCTTGTCGGCCAAATGCGCGAAATTGAGTGCCGTCCAATCGACGACGATCTTGCGGCTGCCGACGCCGAGGAAGCCGCCGAAATCGATCACTGCGGCACGAATCGTACCGGTCAGGTCCACGATGACATCGACGATGTGGCCCATGTCTTCGCCGGTTGAGCTGCGCACGTCGCGGCCCAGGACGCCGTGCGCATCCTGCGCCCCGAGGATCGTGACCGACGGCGGCGGCGCTGGTTCTTTCGCAGGCGGCGCAGGCGTAGCCGTAGGCGCAGGAGAAGGTGTTGCGATCGGTGCCTCGTCAGCGCGCAACGATGGCGCCGCGGCGGCCGCGAGCAGCGTGACGACGAGGATGCGACCCATCATGCGCATGCGCTCTCTCGCCTCCCTCAATGCGCAAGCACGATCGATATCTGGATCTGGCCGCGGCGGCGCAAGACCTCGAGCGAGACATCTTCGCCGTGACGGCGCAGGCACATGTCCACGGTCGAGGACCCAAGCTGCAGGTCGCGCAGCACCACCCAATCCAGGAATGCGGGCAGCCGCGGATTGCGCAGCCGGATCTCGCCTCTGACGGCGTCGAATTCCAGTCCGAGCGCGGCCTCCAGTAACGTGAATGAGGTCGCACTGGCCCAGGCTTGCGGCGCGCAGGCCACAGGATAAAGCGTTGGCCCGCGGTTCTTCTCGCGCCGGAAGCCGCAGAACAATTCCGGCAACCGGCGCAGATCCATATAGGCGGCCGCGTCGAACAGGCCCTTGAACACCTGCTCGACTGCGTGTTTGAGACCGTAGCGCGCCAGTCCCAGCGCAATCAGGGCATTGTCGTGCGGCCAGATCGAGCCGTCGTGATAGGACATCGGATTGTAGCGGGCCTCACCATGGGCAATGGTGCGAATGCCCCAGCCTGAGAAGAAGTACGGCCGCATCAGATCGGCGGCGACTTTGTGGGCGCGATCCTCGCGCACCATGCCGCTGAACAAGAGCTGACCCGCGTTCGAGCTGCGCACCCGGCACGGCTTTTTCTCGCCATCGAGCGCGAGCGCATAGGTGTTCAGTTCCTCGCACCAGAAGGCATCCTCAAAGCGGCTGGCGAGACTCGCGGCCTCTGCTTCAAGCCTATCGGCGATATCGGTCTTGCCCAGATGCCGCGCACTGCGCGCCGCAAGAAGCTTGCCCGCAAATACGTAGCCCTGCACTTCCGCGAGCGCGATATAGCCTTCCGCCAGCCGGCCGTCGGCGTGAAACACCGCGTCGTAGGAATCCTTCCAGCCCTGGTTGGCGAGCCCCTGCTCCGAGGCGCGCTGATATTCGATAAAGCCGTCGCGGTCGGGATCGCCGGGGCCATCGATCCAGCGCAGGCCGGCCTCGATCGCCGGCCACAATTCGCGCAGCGTATGGATATCGCCGGTTCGCTCGTAATACAGTCCGGCAAGCAAGACGAACAGCGGCGTCGAATCGACGCTGCCGTAGTAGCAGGCGAACGGCACCTCTCTCAGCGCCGCCATCTCGCCGCCGCGCATCTCGTGCAGGATCTTGCCGGGCTCGGCGTCGGCAAGCGGGTCGGTCTCCTTGGCTTGATAGAAGGCGAGCCGGCGCAACACGCCGCGGGCGATGCGCGGATCCACCCACAGCATCTGCATCGCCGTGATCAGGCCATCGCGTCCGAATGTGGTCGAATACCAGGGAATGCCGGCATACGGATAACGGCCCTGTGGGGTGTCGGTCATCAGCATGTTGAGGTCGGCCATGGCCTGGCACAGAACCTCGTTGAAGATGTCGTTGGAGGTCTCGATGCTGGTCGCACCGCGGGTGCACGAGCGCATCTCGCGCCGGTGGGCGAGCAGGCTGGGGAAGAACCGCCCTGGCTTCTCGCCCGCCCGCGCATTGCAGGAGACCGCAACGAAGACGGAGCGCGATTCGTGCGGCGCCAGATCAAGATGAAAGATCGCCGTATTGACCGAGAGCCGCGTCGGACGCGGATCGAAATTGAGGGCCGTGGTCCGCGTCACGCCGTCGAGCCCGCGATATTCGAGCCGCACGCCCGCGGGTCCCTCGAGCTTGCTCGAACCGACGCCACGCCGTTGCCGTACAGCGCCCCGGACCTCGAACAGGTCAGCGAAGTCATTGTCGAAGGTCAACTTCAAATCGAGGCTGGCGCGCCGGTCGCCGTGATTCTGCACTCCGATCCGCTGATAGGCCGTTCCGCGCCACAGGAAGATCGTGCGCACGATATGCAGCATGTCCTTCGACATCACCAGCCGCCCTTGGTGATAGATGTCGGGATTTGTCAGATCGATCGTCAGCGCCGAATTGTCATCACGCAGGCTTGATCCCAACAGCAGCGGCTGAACGTCATCCAGCATCAATTCCAGCCGCGCGAGATAGCGCGTATCGGAATTGAACAGCCCGTCAGGTCCGCCGGCCGAGGCCCCGATGTCGCCGTGGCCATCCAGCACGATGAAGGTATCGTCATGCTTGAGCGAGCGCCGCGGCCGTGCCGCAGGCCCCGTCATCGGAATATAGAACGGCTGCTCCGCAACCGGCTCGTCGGTGTGCGCGGTCGATATAAGCATGCTCGCGAGTTCAGCCGACATCTTGACCTCGTGCATTGTTGGATTGCGCATTCAGCGGGCGCAATGACGCGATGCAAAGAAGCGAGGTGCCCCCTTCTACACCAAGCTTCCGCGACGTGTATCCGTCAGGCGGCGAATTTGGCAAGCCGGGTCATTTCCTGGGTCACAAGCTCGCGATATGGACCCTCGCCCTGCATCAGCCGGTCCGGCGGACCGTCCTCGAGAATCCGGCCGGCCCTCAGCACCACCACGCGGTCGAAGTTCCGCAGCGTCGCAAGCCGGTGCGCGATCGCAATCACAGTGCGGCCGCGCATCAGGCGTCCGAGCGCCTCGCGGATAGCCTCTTCCGACTCGCTGTCGAGCGCAGCGGTGGCCTCGTCCAGCAGCAGGATCGGTGCGTCCTTGAGGAAGGCGCGCGCAATCGCGATCCGCTGGCGCTGGCCGCCCGACAGTTTGACGCCGCGGTCGCCGACCATCGTCTGCAGCCCGTCAGGCAGGGCATCGACGAAATCGCAGCGCGCTGCGATTGCTGCCCGCAGCACCTCGTCGTCGGTGGCGCTGGGACGGCCATAGCGAATGTTCTCGAGGATGGACCTGTGGAACAGGGAGATGTCCTGCGGCACCACCGAGATCGCTTCGCGCAGGCTCTGCTGTGTGACCCTGGCGATATCTTGGCCATCGATCGTGATGGTGCCGTTCTGCGGATCGTAGAACCGCTGCAGCAACGTGAACAGGCTCGATTTGCCGCCGCCGGATTGGCCGACCAGCCCGACCCGCTGTCCCGGCTGCAGCCGCAGCGTGAAGTTCTCGAAGATCTTCTGCCCGCCCGGATATTGGAAACTGATGTTGTTGAAGGCGATCGCGGCGCCAATCTTCATCAGCGGCTCCGCCTCGGGATGATCGCGCAGCTCATGCGGCTGCAGCAGCGTGGCGATCGCCTCGCTCAACCGCGCGACATGCTGGGTGACGTCGACTAGCGCCACCGCGAGGTCGCGGGTGGAATTCAGGATGCAGAGACCGAGGGTACAGACCAGCACCACATCGCCGGTGGTCGCGCCGCCCTTCTGCCACAGCGAGATCGCCCAGGCCATCACGGCAATCGTCAGAACGATGGTGACGCTGGCATGCATGATACGCAGTTTTTCCAGATAACGAAGGCTGCGGCCGCGTGCGACCAGTTCCTTATCGACGGTGGCGTCAAAGCGGTCATGCTCGTGACGCAGACCGCAGAACGCCCGCACCAACGGCATGTTGGAGATGACGTCCACCATTTCGCCGTCCACGATCGCAGCCTTATCGGCAAAATCGTCATGGAGCGGCTTGCCTGCGGCCGCTAAGCGGAACATCGCAAATACCATGGCGCCGGCAATCAAAAGCAGGCCCGCGGCCATGGCGACGCTGACGGTTCCAATCAGGCAAATCGCCGCGATCGTCGCAAAGCACGGCGGCAACACGTTCCAGACGAACATGTTTTCCACCGTGAACACGGCATTGGACGTCGCAGTGATGCGGCTCGACAACATGCCTGGAAGCCGATCGCCGAAATAGCTCGGAGCATGCCCAGTGAGATGGCGGAAGATGTCACGGCGCAGATCGCCGGTAACCCTGACGAATGTGAAACTGGCGATCCAGCTCGCTACCCGCCACAAGATGTTGTCTGTCGCGATCAGCGCCATCAACAACGCGAAGGCGGTCCAGACCTGGCCTCCGCCCCCTGGTCCCGCGGACAGGCTATCGACCAGGAATTTAACGCCATATTGCGTGCCTACGGAGCAGGCAACCGCGCCAACAACAGCCGACAAGATGATGAGGTGGGCTGCCGGGCGCCTACGCAGATAGCGCATGACGAACGGAAAGGGCCGATGCGCGTAGCCTGAAAGCTGATCCATGTGATGTCCGTTGGAACATGTCGGAAGGGGGCGATCCGATTCAAGCGAATGAACGACGACTGATTTATTCGGTTCCCACCGTATCTCCATCCAACTGCCAACGTTGTCCAAACACCACCGGCTTGAGTAGCCGAGATGGCAGCAATGAGAACTTCGGGAGGACACGATGTGGCGAAGAAACAATGATTGTTGAAGGGAACTTCGCAGATGCGAGGACGTTCCTGCTCTCGGCGGTGCCGGTGCCAATCGGAGGGGGATCTTCATTCATGATCAGAGACGGGAGACGGTGAGATGCGCATTGCGCAGATTGCTCCATTGACGGAGGCTGTGCCTCCGAAACTCTATGGCGGCACCGAGCGGGTGGTTCATTGGTTGACTGAGGAGCTGGTTGCGCTGGGCCATGATGTCACGCTGTTTGCAAGCGGGGACTCACAGACATCGGCGAAATTGTGCGCGACCTGGCCGCGAGCTCTGCGCCTCGACGGCTCAGTGCGTGATCCCAACGCCCTTCACATGGTGATGCTGGAGAACGTGCGACAGCGATGTGATGATGAAGAGTTCGACATCCTGCATTTCCATCTCGACTACTATCCGTGGTCGCTGTTCTATCGCCAACCGACGCCGTTCCTGACCACGTTGCATGGCCGGCTCGATCTGCCTGAGCACCAACCGGTGTTCTCGATTTTCAAAGATCTTCCCGTCGTTTCAATTTCGGATGCGCAACGCCGTCCCGTGCCAAACGCGAATTGGGTCAGCACCGTGCTGCACGGGCTGCCGGAGACTCTGCTGACGCCGAAGCCGGTGAGGCCGAGCTACCTTGCCGTGCTCGGCCGCATCGCCCCGGAAAAGGGCGTCGACCGAGCGATCAAGATCGCGATGCGCTGTGGCGTTCCGCTCAAGATCGCCGCCAAGGTGGATCGTGCGGATCAGGATTATTATGATCAGCTCATCTCACCCCTGATCAACGGCAATCCGCTGGTCGAGTATGTCGGCGAGATCGGCGATCACGAGAAAGCGGAATTCCTCTCCGGTGCGATCGGACTGCTGCTGCCGATCGACTGGCCGGAGCCGTTCGGCCTCGTGATGATCGAATCGATGGCCTGCGGCACGCCGATCATTGCGTATAACCGCGGCTCAGTGCCGGAGGTGATCGATGACGGCATCACCGGCTTCGTCGTCGAGGACGAGCTCAGCGCGGTCGCGGCCGTCGGCCGGCTTCCCGACCTGAGCCGCGCCCGCGTACGCGAGCAGTTCGATCGTCGCTTTACCGCCCGCCGCATGGCGCTGGATTATCTGGCCGCCTATCGCAGCCTGATGAACCAGGCGGAGCCGCGCATCAAGCTCGTCTCTAGCGCCGAATAGACCACATGCCGTACGACTGACAGGCCGGATCATCAATGATCCGGCCTGTCGTGCTATGTTAAGCGTGCGGCGATCGCCGCGCCTGCCGCCGCAGTGCCGAGGGAGCCACCGACGTCGCGGCTCGCCTGTCCCTCCGCGATCGCCTTCGCCACCGCCTTTTCGATCGCGTCGGCTGCAGAGATAAAACGCGGAGCGCCGATACGCTCGCCATGCCAGGACAGCAGCAACGCGGCCGAGAGAATGAGCGACACCGGATTGGCGACATCCTGTCCGGCGATATCGGGCGCCGAGCCGTGGGCGGCCTGCGCCATGGCATAGTTCGCGCCCCTGTTGAGCGAGCCGCCAAGGCCGAGGCTGCCGGAGAGCTCGGCGGTGAGATCCGAGAGGATGTCACCAAACATGTTGGTGGTCACGAGAACGTCGAAGCGGCGCGGCTCGCGCACCACATGCGCCATCATGGCGTCGACCAGCACCTCCTCGACCACGAGCCCCGAGTAGCCGAGCGCTATCTCCCTGCAGATGTCGAGAAACAGGCCGTCGCCCATCCGCAGCACATTAGCCTTGTGGACGATGGTGAGGTGCTTGCGCCTGACCATCGCGAGTTCACAGGCAACCCGCGCGATCCGTTCGCAGCACTGCCGGGTGATCCGCCGCAACGACACCACGACATCAGGCGTGACCTTGAGCTCGGCATTGCCCTCCTCCATGTTGCGATCGGCATAGAAGCCTTCGGTGTTCTCACGCACCACCACCAGATCGAATTCGCCGACACGGTGGGGGCGGCCGGCATAAGTGCGCGCCGGACGGATGTTGGCGAACAGATCGAGGTTCTTGCGAAAATAACGTGATGGGTTGATCTCGCCTCGCGCCTCGTCCTTGAAGTCGAAGGTCGCGGTCGGCCCGAGGATCAGGCCATCGGCGGCCCGCACGATCTCGAGCAGGTCGGGGCGCACCGTGGTGCCGAACTGCGCAAGGCTCGCATGTCCGACAGCATGCTCGTCGAGCATCAGGCCCAGCTGAAACTGTTCGGAGGCCGCACGCAGCACGTGCGACGTCGCCGCTGCAATTTCCGGCCCGATACCGTCACCCGGCAGAACAACGATCCGCATCGCTCACTCCTCCGCGCCTGAAGCTGCGGTCGTTTGAGCATGACGACGGGCGGGACGCCAGCGGTGCCGGAGCTACCTCAGCGCATACCGCCATGCGCCGGCATGACTTAAGAGACCGGCCTGTCCGGTGTACACGCTCAAGGACGCGATCCCGCGAAGCAAAGGCCCGAGGAAAAACCAGGGATGTCCAATCGCCACCACGCCCAGCGGCACGGAAATCCCGGTGACATCTCCGATGGCCTGCCGGAAAACCGCAGGAGATGGGCGGTCGCCGCGATCTTCACCGCGCTCGCGATGGCCTCGCTCGACACCGCGATTGCCAATATCGCCTTGCCCGCGATCTCGGCGGATCTGCATGTCAGCGCGGCTGATGTGGTCTGGGTGGTCAACATCTATCAGATCGCGCTGGTCGCGACCTTGCTGCCGCTCGGTGCGCTCGGCGAGATCGTCGGCCATCAGCGGATCTATCTCGGCGGCCTCTTGCTGTTCACGCTCGCCTCGGTCGGCTGCGCGCTGGCCTGGTCGCTGCCGAGCCTGGTCGTCGCCCGCGCGCTGCAAGGCTTGGGCGCCAGCGGCATCATGAGCGTGAACACTGCGCTGGTCCGCTTCGTCTATCCCGGCAAGATGCTGGGTCGCGGCCTTGGCCACAACGCACTGGTGGTCGGGATTGCCTTCACGTTCGGGCCGACCATCGCGTCGGCAATTCTTGCGCTCGGCTCCTGGCCGTGGCTGTTCGCGGTCAACCTGCCCTTCGGCCTGGTCGCGATCGTGATCGGGCTGAGGATGCTGCCGCGAACGCCGCGCGCCGAGCATCGCTTCGACTTCTTGGGTGCCGCCCTGGCCGCCGCCTGCCTCGGCCTCTTCATCACCGGGATCGGCAGCGCCGCCCACGGAACCGCCCTGCTCGTGGTCGCTCTCGAGCTCGCAGCCGCGCTTGTGCTCGGCGTGATCCTCAACCGCCGCCACGCCGATCACCCGGCCCCGATGCTGCCCATGGACCTGTTCCGCCGCGGCATGTTCGCGCTCTCGGCTGCGACCGCCGTGTGCTCCTTCTCGGTACAGGGTCTCGGCTTCGTGTCGCTGCCGTTCTATTTCGAGGACGTCCTGCAGCGCTCGCAGGTCGAGACCGGGTTCTTCATGACGCCCTGGCCGCTGGCGGTTGCCATCATGGCACCGATTGCCGGCCGGCTATCCGACCGCTTCCCCGCTGGGCTCTTGGGCGGCATCGGCCTCGTCATGCTCGGGACCGGCATGGCACTGCTCGCGCTGTTGCCGGACAATCCGAGCATTCCGAACATCGTCTGGCGCATGCTGATCTGCGGCGTCGGATTCGGCTTCTTCCAGGCGCCAAATATGAAAGCCATCATGTCGAGCGCGCCGCCGCATCGCAGCGGCAGCGCGAGCGGCATCGTCGCCACTGCGCGGCTCACGGGCCAGACCACCGGGGCGGCGCTGGCCGCGCTCTGCTTCAGCCTCGCCGGCCACGAAGGCGCAACCTTGGCGCTGGCGCTGGGCGCGGGCTTCGCCGGGCTCGGCAGCGTCATGAGTTTTCTGCGCCTCGCTGTTGCGCCACCGCGTGCTACATAGGCGGCAGCTGTTTGCACGCAGACGAGGTGCCGACACGACGGCCAACACCGCGAGATCAAATCTCTTCCCAACTACAAACGCAGATTCTTGATTTGAAGGATTCCAAGGTTCGGGCCACAGTGCCCGCAGTTCAACTGGCGCGTTGAACGAACCGGGGATATGCGATGGCAAACCTGACGATCAATGGAAAATCCTTCACGCTCGATGTCGAACCCGATACGCCGCTTTTATGGGCGATCCGCGAAAACGCCGGACTGACGGGAACTAAATATGGTTGCGGCATCGCACAATGCGGTGCCTGCACCGTGCATATGGATGGCGCGGCCGTACGCTCCTGCGGCGTCAGCGTCTCCGAAGCCGAAGGCAAGCAGATCACCACCATCGAAGGTCTCACCAGCGAAGGCGTCCTGCACAAAGTGCAGCAGGCCTGGCTCGACAATGACGTTCCGCAATGCGGCTATTGCCAGAGCGGCATGATCATGGCGGTTGCGGCACTCCTGAAGGACAATCCGAAACCGACCGACCAGGACATCAACGACACCATCACCAATATCTGCCGCTGCGGCACCTTCCAGCAGGTGCGCGACGCGATCCACGCCGCGGCGAACGCGTGAGGGAGGCCATCATGAATCAGCACGTGACGCCTCAGCTCAACCGTCGCGCCTTTGTCATCGGCACCGCCGCGCTTGGCGGTGGTCTTGCACTCGGGCTCGACATTCCGTTCGGCGGACCTCAGATCGTCCGCGCCGCCGATGGCACGCCGGAGGTCAATGCCTGGGTGGTGATCCGGCCCGACGACACCGTCGTGATCCGGATCGCCCGCTCCGAGATGGGCCAGGGCACTCTGACCGGGCTCGCGCAGCTGGTGGCCGAAGAGCTCGCCTGCAACTGGAGCAAGGTGACGACGGAGTATCCCACGCCCGGGCAGAATGTCGCCCGCAAGCGCGTGTGGGGCGATTTCTCGACCGGCGGCAGCCGCGGCATCCGCACCTCGCAGGACTATGTGCGCAAGGCCGGCGCCACCGCACGCATGATGCTGATCCAAGCGGCCGCGAACGAGTGGAAGGTGCCGGTCGCCGAGTGCACGGCTGCCAACAGCGTCATCACCCATTCGCCGACGGGCAGGACCACGACCTACGGCAAGGTCGCCGAAGCCGCGGCGAAGCTCGCGCCGCCTGCCGACGTCAAGCTGAAGGATCCCAAGGACTGGACCCTGATCGGCAAGGGCGTGAAGCGGCTCGATACGCCCGACAAGGTCACGGGCGCGATGATCTACGGCATCGATATCAAGCTGCCGGGCATGCTGAATGCCGCGATCAAGGACTGTCCGGTCACCGGCGGCAAGCTCAAGAGCTATGACGAAGCCAAGATCACCGGCATGAAGGGCGTCAAGAAGGTGGTCGCCGTCGACGGCACGGCGGTGGCCGTGATAGCCGACACCTGGTGGCATGCGAAGACCGCGCTCGATGCGTTGCCGATCGTCTGGGACGAAGGTCCGAACGCCAAAGTATCCTCCGCATCGATCGCGCAATGGCTCGCCGAAGGTCTCGACTCCGGGCCGGCCTATGTCGGCAACGAGAACGGCGACGTCAAGGCCGCGCTCGCGGGCGCCGTGAAGAAGGTCGAGGCGGTCTACAACTATCCCTATCAGAACCATGCCAACATGGAGCCGCTGAACGCGACCGCGCTCTACACGGCCGACAAATGCGAGGTCTGGTGCGGCACTCAGAATGGCGAAGCGGCGTTCGCAGCGGTGCTCGAAGCGACTGGCTTCCCGGCCGATAAGTGCGAGGTGCACAAGGTCATGCTCGGCACCGGCTTCGGCCGGCGCGGTCAAACCGACTATGTCCGCCAGGCCGTGCAGATCGCCAAGCAGATGCCGGGCACACCGATCAAGCTGCTATGGTCGCGCGAAGAAGACATGACGCATGGCCGCTATCATCCGATCACCCAGTGCAAATTGACCGGCGGCTTCGACGCCGACAACAATCTCACCGCCCTGCACATCCGGATCTCCGGGCAATCGATCCTGTTCAGCCTGCGTCCTGAGGCGCTGGTCAACGGCAAGGATCCGGCGACCTTTGCCGGGTTCAACGCGACAGGCGATGCTGTGATCGGCTATTCGGTGCCCAATCTCCTGATCGAGCATTCGATGCGCAACCCGCACATCATCCCAGGCTTCTGGCGTGGCGTGAACGTGAACCACAACGCAATCTATCTGGAATGCTTCATGGATGAGCTTGCCAATGCGGCCGGCCAGGACCCGCTCGAGTTCCGGCGCAAGCTGATGAAGGATCATCCGAAGCATCTCGCGGTCCTGGAGGCGGTGGCCGACAAGATCGGCTGGGGCACGGACGCACCGCAGGGCGTCTATCGCGGCCTCGCCCAGCTGCATTCCTACGGCAGCTATGTCGCGGCTGCCGCCGAGATCTCGGTCACTGACGGCAACAAGATCAAGGTGCAGCGGATCGTGGCCTCCACCGACCCCGGCTACGTCGTCAATCCGGCACAGGTCGAGCGGCAGATCGCGGGCTCCTTCGTCTACGGCCTCAGCGGCCTGTTCTATGGCGGCTGCACCGTGAAGGACGGCCGCATCGAGCAGACCAACTTCGACACCTACAACTCGATGCGCATCAACGAGATGCCGAAGGTGGAATCGATCCTGATGCCGAGTGGCGGCTTCTGGGGCGGGGTCGGCGAGCCCACCATCAGCGTCGCCGCACCTGCGGTGCTGAACGCCTATTTCGCCGCCACGGGAAAACGGATCCGCTCGGTGCCCTTGCGCGACCAGAACATCAGCTTTGCCTGATGCGAGATGGCGGCGACCTCGTTACATGCGGCCGCCGCCATTGATAGTATGAAGTCATGTCAATGATCTCACCGCCGCGGGCGACGCGGAGACAAGCCGCAGGCCTCCTTGCCGCGAGCGCCATCGCGCTCGCGTTGCCGCATGTCGCGCGCGCGCAAGCTTCCGCGCGGGTCGTCGTGATCGGCGGTGGCTTTGGCGGCGCCAGCTGCGCGCGGGCGCTGCGCAAGGCTGATCCACGGCTCGACGTGACGTTGGTCGAGACCAACGCGACCTTCACCTCCTGTCCCCTGAGCAACGAAGTCATCGCCGGCCTGCGCGACCTGTCTGCGCAGCAGTTTTCCTACAGCCGGATCGCGGCCGACGGCGTGCGCGTCATCGCCCAGGCGGCGACTGCAATCGATGCGCAGGCGAGGAAGGTGACGCTCGCCGACGGCAGCTCGCTTTCCTATGACCGCCTTGTGCTCTCGCCCGGCATCGATCTCGATTTCACCGCGCTGCAGGGCTATGACGAGGCCGCCTCGACGAAGATGCCGCATGCCTACAAGGCCGGCGAGCAGACGCTGCTCCTGCGCCGGCAAATCGAGGCGATGGACGATGGCGGCACGGTCGCGATCGCGGTCCCCGCTAATCCCATGCGCTGCCCGCCCGCGCCTTACGAGCGTGCCAGCCTGATCGCTCACTATCTCAAAGCGCGCAAGCCGCGATCGAAAGTGCTGATCCTCGACGCCAAGGACACCTTCTCGCAGCAGAAGTTGTTCGAGCAGGCCTGGAACGCGCTTTATGGCGATATGATCGAGCGCATCTCGCTCTCGCAGGGAGGTCGGGTCACCGGCGTTGAGGTTGCGACCGGTACCGTCATCACCGAGTTCGGCAACTACAATCCCCAGGTGACGAATATCATCCCACCTCAGAAGGCCGGACGCATCGCCGCGCTCGCCGGCGCTACCGACCACACCGGCTGGTGCCCCATTGATCCCGTCACTTTCGAATCCAGGCTCGTGCCCGACATCCATGTCATCGGCGATGCCTGCCTTGGCGGCGGCATTCCGAAGTCAGGCGCCGCGGCGCGGGCCCAAGGCAAGGCCTGCGCTTCCGCGGTCGTCGCGCAGCTCGCGGGCAAAACGCCGGAGCCGCCGAGCCTGACCGGCATCTGCTACAACACCGTCGCGCCGGGCTATGCGTTCTCGCTGGCCGGCGTCTATCAGCCCAAAGGCGACATCTTCGCCGAGGTCGAGGGCGGCCGAACCAGCCCGGTGGACGCGTCGCGCGAGACTCGCGCCAAGGAAGCGCAGGACGCGGAGGCCTGGTTCAAGACCCTGACGGGTGACATCTTTGGCTAGGCGCATGGCTGCGATCGCCTGCTGTTTCTTGGCAGCCGCCCTGCCCCACGTCGCGGTTGCGCAGGCACTCGCGTCCTACAGCATCGCCGGCGACGGGATCGCAGAATCCTTGACGGGGCAGCCCGGCGATGCCGTCCGCGGACGCGCGTTGGTCGCCGACCGCAGTTCCACCTGTATCCTCTGTCACGCCGCTCCGCTGCCGGAGGTGCGGTTCCAGGGCGACCTGGCGCCGAACCTCGCCGGCGTCGGCAGCCGCTGGAGCGTTCCGCAGCTGCGCCTGCGCCTGGTCGATGCCTCGAAGTTCAAGTCGGACACCATCATGCCGTCCTATTATCGCGTGGACGGGCTGACACGGGTTGGCCGCAACTGGCAAGGCAAGCCGATCCTGGGCGCGGAACAGATCGAGGATATCGTGGCCTATCTCGCAACCCTACGTGACTGAGACCATATGAAGCGCATGGCCAACATGTCAGACATCTCGCGCCGTCACGTGCTGCAGCTGGCAGGAAGCGCCGCGCTGTGCGGCGGCTTGCCCATCGTTACCGTGCGCCCGGCGCAAGCGACACCGGCGATGCTGTCCTCGGCAATCCGCAACCTGGTCGGCGAAGCGACCGTGCAACAGGGCAAGGTCAAGCTCGACATTCCGCCGCTGGTCGAGAACGGCAACACCGTGCCGATGACGGTCAGCGTCGATCATCCGATGACCGAGACCGACTACGTCAAGAGCATCCATGTCTTCAATGAGAAGAACCCGCAGCCGAATATCGGCAACTTCTACCTGACGCCGCGGGCCGGACGGGCACAGGTCGCGACCCGCATCCGGCTCGCCGACAGCCAGAAGGTGGTCGCGATCGCGAAATTGTCCGACGGCTCGTTCTGGCAGACCAGCGCGGACGTGATCGTCACGCTCGCCGCCTGCACCGAGGAGGTGCCGTGATGGCCGCCCTGGTCAATGTGCCGCCGAAGGCCAAACGCGGCGCCGTCGTCGAGATCAAGGCCTTGATGAGCCACATCATGGAGCCGGGCTATCGACGCACGGCAGCCGGCGAGCTGATTCCGCGCGACATCATCACGAGCTTCACCTGCCGCCTCAACGGTGCCGAGATCTTTCGCGCCGATCTGTTCCCGGCGATATCAGCCAATCCCTTCATGTCATTCTTCACGATCGCGACCGAGAGCGGCAAGTTCGAGTTCGAATGGATCGGCGACAACGGCTTCGTCGCCAACGCTGCTGCTAACATCACGGTCGAATGATGCGGCTCTGCGCGGCTGCTTTCATATTCGCAGCGCTGGGCGCCCTGCCCGTGCTGGCCGCCGAAATTCCTGCTGCGGACCGGCGCTCGGGTTACAGCTTCATGTCGTCAGACAGCAAGGCGATGCAGGACGACGACACCGCCAATCCCGGCATGCTGGCCGTGCTCGAAGGCGAAACGCTGTGGCAGACCAAGCAAGGTGATGCGGGCAAGGCCTGCGCCGATTGCCATGGTGATGCTGCGACAAGCATGAAAGGCGTTGCGGCGCGCTATCCCGCCTTCGATGCCGCGCTGGGCCGACCGGTTGATCTCGAGCAGCGCATCAACATCTGCCGCAGGGATCACCAGCAGGCGAGCCCGTTCCCCAACGAGAGCCATGAGCTCCTCGCACTGGCCACCTATGTCGCGCAGCAATCGCGCGGGCAGCCGATCACCACGGGGGACGATTCCGCGCTGGCGCCGTTCATTGCCAAAGGACGTGAGCTGTTCATGCAGCGACAGGGCCAGCTCAATCTCGCCTGCACCAATTGCCATGACGACAACTGGGACAAGCACCTCGCGGGCTCCGCGGTCACGCAGGGACAGCCGACCGGCTATCCGATCTACCGGCTGGAGTGGCAGGCCATGGGCTCGCTCCAGCGACGCATCCGCGGCTGCATGACCGGCGTGCGCGCGCAGGCGTTCGACTTCGGCTCGCCGGAGATGGTCGCGCTCGAACTCTATCTGATGTCCCGCGCCCACGGCATGCCGCTGGAGACGCCGGCGGTGCGGCCCTGAGCGCTAGGCGCGCTTTGGCTTGCCGCGCGACGCGCGCGTCGCGGTCGCGGCGGTTCTTGGGGTGTCCGAACTGTGCGACGCCAGCTTCAGCCGGGGATCGGCGGCAAGGAAATCGATGAAGGTCCGCACCTTGGCCGAGAGATATTTCCGGGTCGGATACACGGCCGACAGCGGCCCTTCGATCGTCGTCCACTGCGGCATTACCGGCTCGAGGCGCCTGTGAACCAGATCGTCTGCGATCAGCCATTTCGGCAGCACGGCCATGCCCATGCCGGCCACCGCAGCCAGATGCAGCAGGGTCTCGTTGCCGCTGGCGAGTACTTCGTTGAGGGTCAGATGCTCCGCGCCATCCGGTCCTTGCAGCGCAATGGTGCGCACCGAGTACAGCGGATATTTCAGGAGCGCGTGCCCGTTGATCTCGGCAATCGTTGTCGGCCGTCCGGCGCGGTCCAAATAGGCCGGCGATGCCACCAGTTGCATCACGATTTTTGCCAACGGGCGGGCGATCAGGCTTTCATCAGGCTTTGCCGTAACCCGGAGCGCCAGATCGAAACCCTCGTCGATCATGTTCACGAGCCGCCCGCTGAGATCGATGTCGAGCTGCACCTGAGGATAGCGCGCCTGGTAGTCAGCCAGGATGCCGGCGAACAGCGGATTGGCGAACCAGACCGGGGCGCTCAGCTTCAGCGTGCCGCGGGGGATCACCGTCGCCTTGCTGACGACGGCCTCGACCTCGTCGAGCGCCTCGATCATCTGGCGCGCCTGCTCGAAATAGAGCGCGCCCGCCTCGGTGAGACCGACCCGGCGACTGGTCCGATTGAGGAGCCGTGTCGAGAGGCGCCGCTCCAGCTCCATCACATGCTTGCTGGCCATGGCCGGCGACAGGCCCAGCCGACCTGCCGCCGCCGCGAAGCTCCTGAGTTCGGCGACGGCGCAGAACACCCTGATGCTGACAAGCCTGTCCATCGATCATCAACCAAGAGGAAATGATTGATCAACAGCTAGCACAATGATCAAACCCAGAGAAATCATTAAACGGGTCGACACCATCAGCTTCGGAGCCCGTCATGTCGACCACCACACTCGCCCCCGCTCAGCCGGCCATTGCCTTGCGGATCGGCCTCTGGATCGCGCAGGCCCTGCTCTTCGTTACCTTCGGCGGAGCCGGGCTCGTCAAGCTGCTCACGCCGATCCCTCAGCTGGCCGCCATGATGCCGTGGACCGGCGACCATTCCGAAGCATTCGTCCGCATGATCGGAGTGATCGATCTCGCCGGCGGCCTCGGCATTCTGTTGCCAGCCCTCACCCGCATCATGCCGCGCCTCACGGTGCTGGCTGCGCTCGGCTGCACGACGCTCCAGATAGTCGCGATCGTCTTCCACGTTTCGCGTGGCGAAGGCGCCGTTACGCCGCTCAACCTGGTGTTGCTGGCACTTTCGGCGTTCGTGCTGTGGGGACGCAGTCGCAAGGCGCCGATCCTGCCGCGCAGCTGACGCTCTCCGGCCAGCACGTATCGGCGATCAACGGTCGTCGTCAGCACTCCGTAACGACGAGGCTCCTTTCGATGAGCGACCCGATCAACGATCTTTCAAGGCGCGGATTCCTCGCCGGAGCACCGGCGGCGATCGGGACGGCGGCGCCAGCCGTCCCGATTCCCGCTTCCCCTCACGCAAGCCATGGGATCGTCATCTTGATCGATCGCAACGATCCGCATGTCATGGGACACGCCATCAGCTACTCCGCCAATCTCTCCAAGCACTTTGCCAGCAAGCGACAAACACTGCCGATCGAAGTGGTCGCCAATGGCCAAGGGATCGACATCTTTCGCGCCGATAGATCACAGCTGAAGGAGCCGCTGGCGGCGGTGCGCCAGATGTATCCCAACATCGCCTTCAGCATGTGCGCGTCCTCGAAAGCGATCGCCGAAGCCAAGGAGAACATCACGATCCAGCTGATCGATGGCGCGCAGCTGGTACCATTCGGAATCGGCCGCGTCGCCGAATTGCAGATGAAGGGGTGGGCTTACATCCATGGCTGATCAGGTCGCTTCGCTCGGGCCGCTCCGAGCCCGACGGCAGCTGCTGCTGAACGGAGCCGGGCTCAGCTTCACGTTGCTGCTCGCCGCGCGTGCGCGCGCTGAGGAGCCGAACCCGCCGGTGTTCGGCACGGCGCGCAGCCAGTTCATTATCGTCCGGCCCCGCACGCCGTTGGCGCCGCTCCGGCTTCAGGACCTGACCGGCAAGGAGGTCGTGCAGGCGACCAAGCCGGGCCACGTCACGTTGGTCAATCTCTGGGCCACCTGGTGCGCCGCCTGCAGGATCGACCTGCCGGCCTTGGCCGGCCTGGAGCGGCAGCGGATTCCCGGCCTCGACATCTGGACCATCTGCACCGACGCGCGCGCCCCAAAGGACATCCGCCGCTATGCCCAGGACGTCGCGATGCCCCGCCAATCCTTTGCCGATCCGCATTCATCGGCGACCAACGCGGCCGATAGGGACGCTTCGAGGTTTGCATTGCCTGCGATGCCGATCTCCTATCTGATCGGGACCAGCGGCCTGATCGAGGGCTACATCACCGGCGCGCCCGAATGGCTCTCGCCCGCCGGCGACGCCCTGCTCCGCTACTATCTGGACCGGCAGGATTGAGCGTTGGCGGCGAAGCCGGCCGCGCTGCGGCCGGCTCGAACACGAATGGTCTTTGGACGCTACTCCGCAGGCGCGGCCACCGGCATCTCCGGATGCGAGACGTAGTGCTCGCTGGCGCCGACCTTGCTCAACCAAAACAGCCCGGCCGCGACGACGGCATAGGCCAACGCGACCGCAGGCGTGACGCCGAGGCCGCCGCCAACGCCGACCGCCTCACCATGCATGAAGCCGAAATAGGTCATCACGGCGCCGGCCAGCGCGAAGGCCGAGGCCTTGGCGAAATCGCGCTCGATCACGAACACGCCAATGGCACCTAACACGAGGCCAGCGAGGATCGAGCCCCCGCCCATCACTTCGAGCCCGTGATAGAGCACGCCCTGCTGCGGCAAAGCGGCGATCGCCGCGGTCTTGACCGCGACAGCCTTGTCCGGCGCCATGCCGCCGACCGCCTGCGCCGCCGTCAACGTCGACGCCAGCATGGTGTCGATCTGCAGCTTGGCCCAGGCCGCCAGATGCGGCGTAAACGCGAGCACGATCGCCGGCGCATGCTTGACTGGCGTGGTCTGGAACGCCTGTGCCCCGATCAGCATGCCGATATAGAGCAGGATCGGCGAGATCGCCACGACGGGCACCAGCGCCAGCAGCACCGAGATGATGCCGAGCCAGGACAACAGGATCACCATGAGGCCGGTCGCGGCGGAATAGCCGATCCGTCCGCCCATCGCCTTCCAACCGGGATGGCCGATATAAACCGCGTTGATGAAGGGGTTGCCCATCAGGCAGCCGATCAGGCTGACCACGCCGTCGGCCGTCAGCACGCGGGTGGTCGGATACTCATCTCCGGCGGCTTCGGCGCTTTCGACATTGTCCATGGCCTCGACGAGATCATAGATGCCGAACGGGATCGCGGTGACCAGGATGACGCCGAGATATTCGAAGCCGGAGAACACGGTGTTGAAGGCCGGCACCGGCACCGAGAAGCCGAAATTGGCGAAGGCATCGCCAACGCCCTTGAGGCTGAGGCCGCCGAGCCCAAGGCCGAACAAGTTGGAGCCCCAGCCGATCACCATGCCGGCCGCGATCGCGACCAGGCCCGCGGGCAGCCCCTTCGGATATTTCACCCCACCGAACCAACTCACCAGGATGATGGCGAAGCAGACCAGGCCGATCTGCGGCGTCATGTACATCTCGAGCGCCGGGCGCATCGAGATGAAGGTGATGGAAACGCCGGCCAGAGTGCCGAGCAGCGCCGCGCGCGGCGTGATCTGCCGGATATAGGGCGCGACGAAGCCGCCGATCATCAGGATGAAGCTCTGGAAGAACACCCAGACCAGGCCCGCAGACCAGCCCTTCATGGGATCGCCGGTCTTCAGCGTGATCGGCAGCATGATCACGAAGGTGACAATGAACATGTGGGGCACGCTGACGCCCGAGGGCAGCGCGCAGACGTCGCTACGGCCGGTCTTCAGCGCCAGGCGATAGGCCAGGAACGCGTAGTAGAACGTCGAGAGGCACATCATCAGCCCCAGCGCCGGCAGGATGCGGCCGAACACCAGGCTGTCAGGCATCTTCAGCACGAAGCGCAACAGGCCGGTCAGCACCAGCATGTTGACGAGGATGTTGGTGCCGAAGCCGAAAAACGCATTCCAGTCGCCTGAAGTCCACAAGACCGGCTTGAAATCCGCGCGCACCGCGCCTGCCGTCCCACTTGCGCTCATCGCATTGCTCCCCGTGCTGTTTAGGCGTTCAACGTCTCCAAACTCATCGCTGCCAGAACGGCGGTGGAATCGGCGACCCAGCCGAAGATGCCGCCCTGGGCCTTGATCATCCGCAGGCCCATCTCGTGAAATTCCGGGAAGTAGGACGCGCAGCCGTCCGAGATGACGACGCAGCGATAGCCGCGGTCATTGGCCTCGCGCACCGTGGTGTTGACGCAGACTTCCGTGGTCACGCCGCACACCAGCAGATTGGCGATCGCGTGCTGCTTCAGCACGTCCCCGAGCTCGGTGGCGTAGAACGCGCCCTTGCCCGGCTTGTCGATCACGACCTCGCCCGCGACGGGATAAAGCTCAGGAATGATGTCGTGGCCTGGTTCGCCGCGGATCAGAATGCGCCCCATCGGCCCGGGATCACCGATACGCAAGGACGGCGCGCCGCGCTCGACCTTGGCGGGCGGCGCATCGGAAAGATCGGGCTTGTGGCCTTCGCGGGTATGGATGACCAGCATGCCCGCGTTGCGCGCCGCGGTCAGCAGATTGGCGATCGGCTGCACCGCGCGCGCAAGCTGCGATACGTCGTTGCCGAGCGTCTCGCCGAAGCCGCCGGGCTCCATGAAGTCGCGCTGCATGTCGATGATGAGAAGCGCGGTCTTCGACCAATCGAGACTGATCGGCTCGGGCTCGGCCATCACCGTGCCTGTGGTGGCTAAGAGTGAGCTCGTCATGGCCGACGCTTCCCCCGCGCAAGAGATCTCCCAAGGCACGGTCAAGCAAGCGCTATGCCATTGTGTACAATGCGGCGAGGTGCGCCAGCGATTCGAATGCTGTTTTCAACTCAAGAGCTTACGGCCATTTCTGGCGTTGCTTCTTCATTATGCAGCCGGTGAGATAAACGCTTTGCGCTCATTTCTTGAGCTATCATGCATGCAAGGCCGCAGCATTGCCCAAAAGCCATGCGGCAAAAGATAATGGAGGCGTTGCGGCGCTTTACTGCATCACCACGCCGCTCTGTCCTGGGGGTGAGCTTCTGGATTGTCATGCTTCGATCATGTGGCGGGCATCGGGCTCGTCGCCTCGTCGCACGGGGACCGACGATGCTAGATCAATGACTTGGGAAACCCCGCTGCGAGATGGTCAATGAGCGCTCGGACAGCGCGAGGCAGACCACGGCGCGTGGTGAAGACGAGATGCACGATACCCTGGTGACCGCGCCAGTCTGAAAGGACATGGACGAGCTTGCCTTGGCCAAGCGCCTCCCGGCAGAGCTGATCCGGCAGGAGCGCGACGCCGAGTCCCGCGACCGCCGCATCGCGTACCGCGCCAAAGTCGCCGCATCCCATGCGTGGTTCATGCCTGTGAACACGAGCGCGCCCGTCATCCGTCTCCAGATGCCATTCGACCAAAACATCGTCATCGGACGTCGCGAGCGTCGGAAGCGTAGCGAGATCGTCCAGGGTCCGCAGCCGGCTTGCAAGCTGCGGGCTCGCCACAAGGATGCGCGTGGATGTCCCGAGCGACCGCATCGTAAGAGCTGCGTCGCCGACGAGCACAGAACGAACACGCAGGGCCACATCGATCCGTTCTTCGATCAGGTTCACGGGCCGGTCGATGGCGATGAGTTGCAAGCGCACCTTGGGATAGCGAGCCAGGAAGCTCGACACGAGCCCGGATATTTCCGCCACCATGCCGGTCGGGCAGCTGAAACGAATGCGGCCATGGGGCTCTGCCTGCGCTTGCGTCACGAGCGCCTCGGCCTGTTCGGCCTCCGCCAGGATTGCACGGCAGCGCTCGTAGAAAGCCTGCCCCAGCTCGGTGACGCGAAAGCGTCTGCTCGATCGCTCGATCAGGCGCAGGCCCAGACGCTCCTCGAGCCCGGCGATCCGCCGGCTCAGTTTTGATTTGGGCTCGCGCAAGGCCCTCCCGGCGGCAGCAAATCCGCCATGCCCAACCACCTGGGCAAAATAGGCGAAGTCGTTCAGATCGGCCTTGATCATCGTTCCTCTCATAGAACGCTGCGTACCATATCTCCCAACTACTCGCATCATCGTTCTGCTCACATCTTCAACGGTAACGGCGCTTCTGCCGCAGGCTTCAAAGGAGACGGACGATGACCAAGAGGTTCAACGACAAGGTCGTGGTGGTGACCGGTGGCACGAGCGGCATCGGCCTTGCGACCGCGAGGGCTTTTGTGGCCGAGGGCGCCTCGGTGTTCGTGACCGGCCGCCGTCAGGACGGGCTTGACGCCGCGGTGAAGTCGATCGGCGGTCGCGTGACGGGAGTGCGCGGCGATATGGCGAATCTCGCCGACATCGACCGGCTCTACGATGCCGTTCAGCAGAAGCATCACCAGATCGATGTGATCTTTGCCAATGCTGGTGGCGGCGAGTTTGCGCCGCTTGGCGCGATCACGGAGGAGCACTATCAGCGCACCTTCGACACCAACGTGAAGGGTGTCCTCTTCACCGTCCAGAAGGCACTCCCATTGTTGCGTGACGGCGCTTCCATCGTCCTGAACGCATCGACGACGAGCGTCTCGGGAACGCCGGCCTTCAGCGTCTATTCGGCGACCAAGGCCGCCGTGCGCAACTTCGCCCGCAACTGGATCCTGGACCTGAAGGACCGGCATATCCGTGTCAACGCGGTCAGCCCCGGCGTCACCGAAACGCCCGGGCTGGACCATCTGTTCGGTAGCGGCGAGCAGGCAGAGAGCACGAAGACTTATCTCGCGGGACTGATCCCGACCGGGCGCGTCGGCCAGCCCGATGAGATCGCAAAAGCCGTGCTGTTCCTGGCCTCAGACGACGCGAGCTTTGTCAACGGCGTCGAGCTCTTCGTCGACGGCGGGCAGACCCAGATCTGAAGCGGGCCGCGCAGCACGCCTTACAACTGATGGAATCGGAGCAAGACGATGAACGAAACTCGCGAAACAGCAGATCGCATCCACGAACTGCTTCACCGCAACCTTCAGGACGTTTTCGGCGAGGCCGACGCAAAGCGCCGCCGCGCTGCAATCGCCGAGCTCTGGACGGAGAACGGAGTCTTGTACGTCCCGACTGGCGTCTTTGTCGGCCGCGACGCGATCGACAAGTTCGCAGGCGAACTGCGCGCAACTCATCCCGATTTCATTTACACGCCGATCGGCGAGCCACAAGCGCTTCACAACGCTGGACGGCTGGCCTGGGGATCTGGGCCGCGCGGCGAAGCGTCCGATTATACCGGATGGGATGTCGTCATCGCCCAGGATAATAGGATCGCCGTCCTTTATGTATTCCTTGATCCGCCGGGCAAGTGAAGATCGCCCGGCAGGAAGAGTCGGTCGCAGCTGAGTGGAACGCGGGGCGCGAGCATAAGCTCCTGCGTTTCACACAAGCCAGTTCCGACGAGCGCTCCGATTTCGGAAAAAAATAAATCTATTGCTATTTTCCAGAAATCATGATTGTAAACGCGCATCCCGCCTCACTGCGGAGGGGCGTTGCGCGCGATCGTCACGACACGCGAGGCGGGGAGCGATGGCCGCGATGGAGCCGCGGCGTGTCTTTGGGCGCGCCGACGAACGGCTTTGCTGCGGACGTGAAGTCGCAGCGTCCCGATACCCCGACGCTGGTATCACCGCGCAACGCGCGCAAGCGCGTTGTCGCTAAGCGACGAGGCTTCGCCTCGCGCGGAGGTGGCCAACAAGCCCGGCGCACCAGGGAGACTGCGTATAAGCGTTAAGACCGTCGCGCAGGGAATGCCGGATGTTCGGCTAACCTGTGGTACCTGCCGCCT